>NZ_JAGHQW010000039.1 GCF_017744115.1 Salinisphaera sp. G21_0
TCGCGAGACTGCACTTGCCTTAAGCTAGTGGTTGTCATCAGCAGGCGTCTTTACCGCCAGTCAAATGTAGGTTCTCCCACAGGGGACTTTCACCCCATCAGTTCATGCCCATGCCGGGCGTACCAAAACATTGGAAGCAAAGAAAATCTATATCCGGAAAACCCAGGAAGTACAGGGTACGAGATAATCGCAAGGAAGAGCTATCAAAAGGAAGCGATATGAGAGGTTCAATCACCGGGCAAAAGTCCGGTTTTTTTGCCGTCAATTACACGACATATCTTTGAGAATTGGTGCCCAGGAGAAGACTCGAACTTCCACAACCATACAGTTACTAGCACCTGAAGCTAGCGCGTCTACCAATTCCGCCACCTGGGCATATACGACAATTTACTACTTTTTAACGATGTTTGGTGCCCAGGAGAAGACTCGAACTTCCACACCCTTTCGGATACTAGCACCTGAAGCTAGCGCGTCTACCAATTCCGCCACCTGGGCATCGTCAAAATTTTCGATCAACTTTTTACAACTTTGGCGCTAAAAACTCAAATGTTTTTAGCCGGTTTTTTTAGGAATTTTTTTAGGAAACGACAAAAGTCATATAACTTAAGAAAAAACCTAAACCATTGTTCTGGAAATAAATTTCTTCCAAAACAAGACGACAACCGGTTAATGGCACGTCAGCACCTGAAGCTAGCGCGTCTACCAATTCCGCCACCTGGGCCTTGCCATCGCTGTTCAACATCTCAGCGATGCGGCGCATATTAGAGATCGCTGGGTGGACTGTCAACCACTTAAAATCAGATTAACCAAAGATTATGGAAGCTACGTATCCTGCTATCGGTTATTTACATCGCATCCGATAGCAGGGCGTTAAGAGGATAGAATTTACTACCCCTTCATGGCTCTGGTCATGGTTTGAAACCACATCACTTTACTGAGATCACCGGTTGCCACGATATTCTGCTCCTGAACACCACGCATAAAGGCTTCCTGGGTATTTTTTGCCGTCAGGATTTCAAACCCTTTCGTGGCACTGGAGAAAGAAAGCTCAAATGTTGGCTCGGTGGTGGTTCCGGCAACCGGGTAAACCTGTTTGTCTTTGACAATATAGTGCCGGGCGACACCGTCTTTACTGCTGAGCTGAAAGGTCAGGTCCTGGCCTTCAAGCGTCTTCTGAAATGAGGGTTTCTTTCGACTGGCACGTTTCATCATGAAACCCAGTGCCCATAACAACAATTTGAATTTCACTACTTCAGTCCCGAACTCTATTTAAAAAGAAAACACTTCCCCATGGCGCAACTTGCAAAAGCTGGCAATGGAAAAATGCTTTCTGAGAGGTTGTGCAAACAGTTTTTATGAAGATAGTAAAACCTGTAGCCGGTTTACCATTCTCTGGCACATCAATGGCAGCTGGCCAGATGGAGATCTATCAGTTTACGGCTTCTTTCAGGGCTTTGCCCGGCTTGAAAGCCACCGTCTTACTGGCCTTGATCTGGATGGTTTCACCGGTTTGGGGATTTTTACCGGTACGGGCTGCACGGCTGCGCTGTTCAAAAGTACCAAAGCCAACAAGGTTGACAGAGTCTGCTGATTTCATGGCACCGGTGATGGCTTCAAGTATGGCATTAAGCGCCAAAGAAGCCTTGTCCTTGCTGATATCCGCTTCGTCAGCGATGACATTGACCAGATCGGGTTTACGCATAGGTAATACACTCCGTTTTGTTTTTCTTGTTTCTTCCCTTGAATCAAGGGTTTTTTGCTTCCTGAGCAAGGACTGCAACAGCTCTTGACTGCAGGTGTATGGCTCACAGACAAAAACAGACTAAAACACCGCTGCTCTCAGGGCAATAGTCTGGACCAACTGTTTGTAAGATTTTTGTCAGAAATCCGGGTTTTTCGATCAATTAACTGACTTCCATCATCTCAAAATCAGATTTGCTGGCTCCACAATCCGGACAGAGCCAGTCCTCCGGAACATCCTCCCAGGCAGTTCCGGCAGGTATGCCATCATCAGGCCAACCGACAGACTCATCATAAACAAAACCACAGACGATACACTGCCACTTTTTCATCATTCTCTCCGGTTCATACATGCCAATCGTTGTTTATTTCTGGCACGTTTTGTGCATTTAAAAACACCCCAAATGCTCAACAGGTAAATCCATAAACAAAGATTCACACTGCAACTGCCAGCATAAATCTTTTCTGGTAGTAAAAAACTGTGATCTTCTGGCAAAATGCCCATCCTGAGTTTTGCATTATTGGCTGTTGCATTTCTGCTCTGAACAGAGCACTGCCTACGAGCGATTAAACTGTGCAAACCGTGAGATCCAGCAACATTATGTTTAGCAAAAAAAATCAAAAAAGCGCTGTATCAAACAGACTCCAGTGATAAACGGATTCACCAAGAAGAATAAATATACGTCATCAGAGATCATCATGCCCGCAAGTCACCAGCCGGAATCCAGCCGGTCACACCGCCTGGACAGTAAAGGCGCTGTTTTTGACAACCGCAGCGGTGGAGACCGCTGCTACCGTATTCGCTGTGCAGGAATCACCAAAGTCTATCCCGGGGTTGTTGCCAATGACCAGGTCAGCCTTGCCATCCAACCCGGTGAAATCCATGCGCTGCTGGGCGAAAATGGTGCAGGCAAAAGCACCTTGATGAAAATTCTCTATGGTGTGACGCAGCCAGACAGCGGAAGTATCTGGTTTGATGGCCAGCAGCACACCCTTAAATCTCCAGCCCATGCAAGACGCCTTGGCATCGGCATGGTATTCCAGCACTTCTCATTGTTTGAAACCTTAACCGTGGTGGAAAACATTGCACTCTCTTTTTACGGGAAGGCGATGGATAAAAGAGCAGCAGGCCAACTGAAGGATCTAGCCCGACGCATCGAGGAAATCTCCAGCCATTACGGCATGCCCATTGATCCTCATCGCCATGTGCACAGTTTATCCACCGGAGAACGCCAGCGGGTTGAGATCATTCGCTGTCTGGTACAAGACATTAGTCTTTTGATTCTGGATGAGCCCACCTCGGTGCTGACACCACAGGAAGTCAGCAGCTTGTTTGTCACCTTGAAAAAGCTGGCCGCTGAAGGCTGCAGTCTGCTGTTTATCAGCCACAAGCTTCAGGAAGTTAAAGCCCTGTGTGATAGCGCCACAGTGCTGAGACACGGAAAAATTGCCGGAACCTGTGACCCTAAAACCACCAGCACTGAGGATATGGCCAGTATGATGGTGGGCAGCCAGACGACACTGGGTCAGCGCTACAGTTTTTCCACCAGTAAGAATGAAGATAAACGCCTCGCCGTCACAGGGCTGACGGAAGCGGCAATGGGTGAGTTTGGCGCTCCATTGCACGACATCCATTTTTCGGTAAAACCCGGGGAGATTCTTGGCATCGCCGGTGTTGCTGGCAATGGCCAGAGAGAATTAATTCAACTGCTCAGTGGGGAGAGACTGGCTACTTCACCCGACTTTATCACGCTGGATAACCAGGCCATTGGCCAGTTAACTCCCGGTAAACGACGACGCCTGGGCATGGCCGTAGTGCCGGAAGAACGCCTTGGTCGCGGAGCGGTGCCTGATATGTCGCTGTCAGAAAATGGCCTGCTCACCGGCTTTTTACAAAACCTTGTGTCCGGGGGTTTTTTAAGACAGCGACGAATTCACGGATTTGCCAACAACGTTATCAGCCGCTTTCGGGTAAAAGCCCACGGCAACTCAGCGGATGCCAAAAGCCTTTCCGGCGGTAATCTGCAGAAGTTCATCATTGGCCGGGAAATTTTACAAGATCCCAAACTGCTAATCTGTGCCAGCCCTACCTGGGGCGTTGATGTTGGTGCCGCCAACCTGATCCATCAGTCCCTGATTGCTCTGCGGGACAAGGGCACGGCCATCGTCGTGCTTTCTGAAGACCTGGATGAGCTGTTCCAGATTTCGGACCGAATTGGTGCACTCTGCCACGGCAAACTGTCGCCGGTGAAACCGGTCAGGGAAACCTCCATTAACGAAGTGGGTCAGTGGATGGCCGGTGTATTTGATCATCCGGAAAAATCAGCCTCAGCACCGATGGCAATGGAACCTGACAGACAGGCAAAGGAGTATACCCCCTGATGAAGATTGCCATTGAAAGACGGCCACAAGACTCCAGCCTGATGAAATATCTATCCCCCGTTCTGGCGGTGTTGCTCACCTTGATGGCCGGGAGTGTGATTTTTGCCTTGCAGGGGCAGGACCCATGGACCGGCTTATATACCTTCTTCATTCTGCCCGTCAGCGATAGCTATGGCCTGTCCGAGCTGGGTGTCAAAGCCGCCCCGATACTGCTCTGTGCCATGGGTCTGGCGGTGTGCTTTAGAGCCAATATCTGGAACATCGGCGCGGAAGGACAGTTACTGATGGGGGCTCTAATGGGCAGCTGGGCCGCCCTGAGCTGGATGGATTCAGAAGGCGTCTGGGTACTCCCCGCTGTACTGATAACCGGTACTGTGGCCGGTTTGCTCTGGGCATTGATCCCTGCGGTGCTGAGGAATCATTTCAATACCAATGAAATCCTCACCACCATTATGTTGAACTATATTGCCCTGAATCTGCTGCTGTATGCCGTGCACGGCCCCCTGAAAGATCCCCATGGTTTTAACTTCCCGGAATCCGCTCTATTTACCAATGCGGTTACGCTGCCACTGTTGCTGGAGG
This sequence comes from Salinisphaera sp. G21_0, assembly GCF_017744115.1. Lineage (GTDB taxonomy): Bacteria > Pseudomonadota > Gammaproteobacteria > Pseudomonadales > Endozoicomonadaceae > Endozoicomonas. The sequence goes on from NZ_JAGHQW010000039.1 coordinate 4,705, forward strand.
GAAGCCGCCTGCATATTGGCCTGGCCTTCGGACTGCTGGCCGGGGTGTGCATCTGGGTCTTGATGACCAGGACCTTTCTGGGCTTTCAGCTGAAGGTCATTGGTCTGGATGCCAGTGCCGGGCACTTTGCCGGTTTCCGTGAGCGCCGACTGGTGTATTTCAGTCTGTTGCTGTGCGGTGCTTTGGCCGGGCTTGCCGGTATCTCGGAAGTCAGTGGCCCGATTGGTCAGCTGGTGCCATCGGTCTCCCCCGGCTACGGTTATGCCGCTATTATTGTTGCCTTTCTTGGTCGCCTGCACCCTATTGGTATTTTACTGGCCAGCCTGCTGATGGCGCTGGTTTATATGGGGGGCGAGATGGGTCAGATTGATCTTGGCCTGCCTCTGGCCATGGGCAGCCTGTTTCAGGGGATGTTGCTGTTCTTCCTGCTGGCCTGTGACTTTCTGATCAGTTACCGCTTGAAAATCTCTGCTCATCAACCCCCGGCTCACGGACATCATGCAGGAGTCAACGGCTAATGGATATGGACCTGATTACTAACATTCTGTTTGCCATGGTTCGAACCGGCACGCCACTGCTGCTGGTCGCCCTGGGGGAACTGGTCTGTGAAAAGAGCGGTGTGCTCAACCTGGGGCAGGAGGGCATGATGCTGATGGGCGCGGTGATCGGCTTTATTGCCGCACTCACCACAGGCAGCCTGATCTTCGGGGTGATAATGAGCCTGCTGGTTGGCATGGCCATGGCTATGTTGTTTGGCCTGCTGGCGATCCAGTTACGGGCCAATCAGGTGGCCACCGGCCTGGCCCTGACCATTTTTGGTGCAGGCCTGAGCGCTTATGTGGGCACTGACTACATCGGTCAGGCACTGGCAGGCTTCCAGCCAATGTTGATCCCGCTGTTATCAGACATACCAATTCTGGGCAAAGCCCTGTTCAGTCAGGACATTCTGGTTTACTGCTCTTTGGGTATCGCGTTGGCTATCTGGCTGTTCTTCCGCTTCAGCCGTCCCGGCCTGATGGTGAAAGCCATCGGGGAAAGCCCATATTCAGCCACGGCCGTAGGCTTACCGGTGATAATGACCCGGTGGCTGGCCTTGCTGTTTGGTGGTGCCATGGCTGGCCTCGGGGGCGCTTATCTGTCACTGGCTTATACGCCACTGTGGGCGGAAGGCATGACTGCAGGGCGCGGCTGGATTGCCCTGGCCCTGGTGGTATTTGCCAGCTGGAAGGTAGAGCGGGTATTACTGGGGGCCTGGCTGTTTGGTTTGGCAAGCATTATGCATCTGGTACTGCAGGGGATGGGTGCCTCCATCTCATCCAATCTGCTGGCGACCCTGCCTTATCTGGCAACGATTGTGGTGCTGGTACTGCTATCAAGCAACCAGTCCAGAAGCCGGTTGCTGGCACCAATGTCCCTTGGCAAACCCTACCATCCGGCGGGGTAGTCATTGACGTTTTCACTCTGGCCTGACAGGGAACCCGGGCCATTATTCTAACGATAAAACAGACCTGTAAGGAGTTGATCATCCCATGAAATCCCTGATTAAAAAGGCCCTCGTCTGTGTGGCAACGGCCGGATTGATGACCCTGTCGACACTCTCGTCGGCGGTTGAAAAGCCGCTGAAAGTGGGCTTTGTCTATGTCGGCCCGGTGGGTGATGCCGGCTGGACCTATGGTCATGATGAAGGCCGACTGGAGATGGTTGAGAAGCTGGGCAAGAATATCGAAACCACTTATGTTGAGAGTGTCTCTGAAGGTGCCGATGCCGAGCGTGTCATCCGTAAACTGGCACAACAGGGACACGACCTGATCTTTACCACCTCGTTTGGCTACATGAACCCAACACTGAAAGTGGCCAGGCAATTTCCCAACGTTAAGTTCCAGCACGCCACGGGTTACAAGCGTGGCAAGAATGTTGGTACCTACTCTGCCCGCTTCTATGAAGGCCGTTACCTGACGGGCGTTATTGCCGGACACATGACCAAGAACAATGTGATTGGCTATGTGGGTTCATTCCCGATTCCTGAAGTGGTTCAGGGGATCAATGCCTTTACCCTCGGCCTGCGCAGTGTCAACCCGGATGCCACCGTGAAAGTGGTCTGGATCAACAGCTGGTACGACCCAGCCAAAGAGCGTGAAGCGGCTGAGTCACTGATTGCCCAGGGTGCCGACATCATCAACCAGCACACCGACTCTCCCGCTCCGGTGCAGGCCGCCCAGGACAAAGGGGTGTATGCCTTTGGCTATGATACGGACATGACACGTTTTGGTCCCGATGCCCACCTGACCGGCAGCATGGTTCACTGGGGTGGCTTCTATACCGACACCGCCAAAGCGGTACTGGATAAGCAGTGGAAGGCAGAAGATGTATGGGGTGGCTTCTCCGCAGGTATGGTTGAAATGGCCCCTTATAACAAAGCCATTCCTGAAACCGTCGTGGCCCAGGTTGAAGCCTTCAAGGCACAGATTGCCGATGGCACCTTTACCATTTTTGAAGGCCCCATCAAGGCACAGGATGGTTCCATTAAAGTTTCAGAGGGTACAAAGCTTAACGATGGTGATATTCTGTCCATGAACTGGTATGTGGAGGGTGTTGAAGGCTCTTTGCCTAACTGATCCTCACTTGATTGACAGATCCCGGAGTCATCGGTTTGGCTCCGGGCAGGATGTACTGCCGATGCCCTTTGCTGACATGAACTGGCAACCCGCCCAAGATGCCAAAGCGATACCCAGCGCACTGCGTGACATGATACTGGATCAACATTCGTTGACCCGACGGCTGAAGCAGGCACACAACAACGATTTTTTTGTCCGGGTCATCTCCCATGATTGGCAGGAGCCGGATGCATCAGAGAAAGCCTTTCTTCATTGCGATGATCAGCGTGCCAGTATAAGAGAAGTCCTGCTGTTTGGTTCAGGTCAACCGGTGGTTTTTGCCCGCAGTGTGTTACCGGAGTCCAGTCTGTCCGGTGAGAATAAAATACTTCTGGAACTGGGAGACCGGCCATTAGGTGAATACATTTTCAGTCAGCCCGGCCTGCGCCGTGGACCGATTGAAGTCGCCGATATAAAAGCCAGTGAATTTAACGCACACCTTGATGTGGAATTTACCGCAGAAATCGCCTGGGCCAGACGATCCCTGTTTTATTTGCGGGAGAAACCTATTTCTGTTTGTGAGGTTTTTTTGCCGGAATGTGAGAGCTCAGAGAGGCTGTCTGAGAATAGCGCATGTTTACCTCCCCGAAGCATGTGAAGGGGTATTCCAGTAAGCCGGTAAATTTTTCGCTGCTAATGCCCTAAGAGCAAACGCTACCAGGCCGGGGCTTTAACTTGCAGTTTACGTAAATAAACTTATCTGGATTAAGGATATTATCAAGAAAATTGTCTATGGATTCAGGATTTACATAAAGCCCCATTCCAGGCACTCCTTTAATGAAACAGGTACAAAAATCGGGTTTTTTAAATTGTTCATAATTTCTTTGTTCACGATATTCCCTTAATAAATTGCTGATAAGGGCCTGTTTAGCTCCCTCGTTAAAAGCTAAATTAATTTCATCCACCACCATGCCATGGTCATCAAGAATTTCAGTGTCAGCTCCCCACCCTAATAATTGCTTCACTACGTCTATATGCCCGTACATAACCACCAACATGAGCGCAGTACGTCCATGAGTCCCGTTTTCGCAGTGAAATGCCTGGTTTACTTGTTCCTGGTTGGCATAAAGCCCCTTGGCTAACGCCAACTGACCGAATCTGCAGGCAAGGGCAAAAGGGGTGATATCAGGGTAAGTTTTATCTTCGAAAGAAAATGAGCATCGGTACCTGGCCAGTTCTTTGGCACAGTATATGGATATCAGCCTTTCAGCCCTGGAGGTATCATTGTTGTTTACAGCGTCTATAAGCGCCTTCACCAGATTGTCCAATAACTGCTCATTGAGTACCGGCATACAGCGCCGTTCGTGCATCTGACTGACAAACGGTATTTGGTCACCTTCGTATAAATAAAATCGTTGCAGATAAAGATGTTCAAGGAGTGCTGTGTTGACCTTGAATATACCAAAGTAAGCTTTATTGCCAGAGCCTTTACCTTCTCTTTGTGCCACATGATCCTGCGGTTTTTGAGAAGAAGCCTTAACGGTCGTACCACCAAAATCTGATGGCTGATAGCTAATTTCAGATGTAAGCATGTTGAAGAGTATCAGTAAATTCTACAGTCGCTTTATTTGGAGAATAACCTGGCGAACAGGCCGAGCTTATGGGAACCTTCTTGAAGTTTGTTGTAGTCAGGATTTAAATAAGCAAACTCCTCATTATTCATACAACCTATACCATCCTCATCAGTGAATTCATTGTAACCAAGGCGGATAGGGGAATCTTTACAAGATATCAGGTCATTTTCTTTATAATATTCTATTACTAAATTTCTGATTTTTTCACGTGTATCTCCCTGGTTAAGAACTTCACCCATTTCATCAACCACATTGCCATCTTTATCAAGAGATTGAGGTTCAGCTCCCCACATTAATAATTGCCTGATCAAGTCAAAATTCCCGCTCACAGTAGTTAACATGAGTGATGTTTGTCCAACACCTTCGTTTGTGGTATCAAATGTCTGGTTTAGTTGTTCCGGATTGACGTATAGCTCCTTGACCAAATCCAACTTGCCAAGTCTGCACGCAAGAGCAAAAGGCGTGATGTCAAGGTAAGTTGTACCTTCAAAGGAAAACGAGCATCGACACCCGGAAAGTTTAGTGGCACCGTGTTCGGATATTAATCTTTTGGCGTTGGAAGTATCAGTGTCGGTAATCGCCGTTAACAGCGTTTTTATAGAACTGCCCTGTTCGGTGCGGTCTGCAGAGGAGTTAATAGACTCTCTTTTCATCAATTCACACAGTGTCGATTCATCGTCTGAATCGTTAATGAATGGCCTCTTCAGTGATTCGGAGGCATTCCTGCCAGCGATTGAGGCAGCGTCACCTGAATTGATAACCTTGCAGGATATGCCAGCAATGGGAGTAGTGGGAGATGTCGGAGCACAGCTTTGTGTTGCGATTTGTCGCGGAATTTCGGTAATTGCAACAATGGAATCCGCAAAACGTTGATCACTTTTAGTTTGTTTATTTAAATCTGCATCAGAAGATTTATCATATTTCGGTAGCTGAGGAGGGTAAGTATTTGTTGCCTGCATTTTAAAATCTCCATCAATGGTTATTTTTATCGAATACAAATGCCCGGCAGAGTCGATCATGAGCATTTGTAATGTGATGAAGAAGGTGTCTGAACAAAAACTTGTTTATAATCCCGTAAATATTATTTTGACTGGAATATACAAATTTCGGACTAGAACTTTCCTGGAAACCTCAGAAACCATCACATATGAATACTCTGACAGTAATTATCAGCCAAAGTTCCTTCTTGAATTGAAAAAACGCAATGTCTCAAATAAAACCGGGAAGTCTAGTCTCTGCTTTATGAACAGCCCCCTGCCCCTCTTCAGAGGTGACCTCGTCTAATTGCTTCTCTAGACCATCCCAAAATTTTATTCGTGCTGAAATAGACTCTTTCGCCTTGGCAACTGCAGATATTTCTGCCGTTTTGTCCCCGTTAATGCACTGTTTCAGCAGGTTCTCTGCTGCCGGGCCATGTTCATTCCCATCAAGGTCGATATGTCTCTTAAGATAGTAGGTCATGGCAGGGACGGACTCCGGGGGGATTTCCCAATGATTCAAAAGGGAAGAAAACATCTGCGGAATGGCATCTTCACGTCCGAAAAGAAAATAACTGGCCACTTCCGGTAACGAGCCATACTGGGCTACCTTCATGGTATCCGCAACAAATGCCTGAATGTATTCCGGTACCTCAGCAACCACCAGGGCCTGCTGCCAGGGAACACCGGTCCTGATGCTATAGATTACCTGCTGGATTTTGCTGGTGTCTGCAGATACTTCACCCATGGCTGCGAGATACATTTCCAAGTGACTCATGGGCGTGCCATGAAGATCCTTATCCGTCTCTTCATAGAGAATAATTTCATTAATGAAGCGGGCAGACGGGGCATCCGTAACTGGCACCCAGGGTAGCGGCATGGAAGTAAACTCAAGCTGCAATCTTTTCGCCAGCGACATAAAATCCCATACAGCAAAGACATGAGCTTCCATAAAGGCCGACAACGTCTCCACACTGGTAATTTTCTGGTAGATGGAGTGATGGAAAAGTTGTTCTTGAAGAGGGCGTAAGTCTTCTGTAAACATGATAGTCTCCCGCGATAAGCAATTTGCTCTGGCAGGCCGACAAGACTACATAGACATTGGACACATGGCAGCCTGGCTGATCATTTTTTTATCGGCAAAACATGTGTCGGCTGGAAGGCCCTGACTATATTTCCAAAACACAGAACGCCAAGGGCGCAGATGAAATTTATACAATCGATAACAGGCGCTGATAAATGTGCAGAGCTGCTGGATCAGCACGTACCACGCTGGAAAGACTTTATTCAACTGGCTCGCCTTGATCGCCCCATCGGCATTTATCTACTGCTATGGCCAACACTCTGGGCGCTCTGGCTCGCGGCCGAAGGCATACCCTCTGTTGGTAATCTGGTGGTTTTCATTCTTGGGGTGGTGCTGACCCGCAGCGCTGGCTGCGTGGTTAATGATTATGCTGACCGACATTTTGATGGTCATGTAAAACGAACCCGGCAACGTCCGTTGGTGACCGGAAAGATAACCCCGAAAGAAGCCCTGATATACGCCGCCAGCCTGTTTTTCGTGGCCTTTCTGCTGGTATTGACCACCAATGCCCTGACCATCTATCTCTCCTTTGCCGCCCTGCTACTCGCCTCAGCCTACCCTTTTGCCAAACGACACACTTATCTGCCGCAGGTGGTATTGGGTGCCGCATTTGGCTGGTCCATCCCCATGGCATTTGCCGCTGAGGCCGACACGTTGACCACCCAGACATGGCTGTTGTTTATCGCCAATCTGTTATGGACTGTCGCCTACGATACCCAGTATGCCATGGTGGACAGAGACGATGATCTGCAGATCGGCATTAAGTCCACCGCCATTTTATTTGGCGAAATGGATAATCTGATTATTGCCTGTTTTCAGACGTTTACCCTGATAGCCCTGGTGATGCTGGGGTTACAGCTGGAATTAGCCTGGCCATTCTATGCCAGCCTTGTTGCAGCAGCCGCAGGTTTTACCCACCAGCAATGGTTAACCCGCAACCGTGAAAGGGACCCTTGTTTTAAAGCCTTTCTTTCTAATCATTGGGTTGGTGCCGCCATATTTCTCGGTCTGGCCTGTTCTCTGTGGTGACCGGCTGAAACACCTGAATTTGAAGGTTGAGCAGAAAGTGCTCAACCTTCACCTTCCCTTTATCACTTCAACGACAGGAAAACAGCAGCTCATGGGTTGGACAGCCAGCAAAAAGTCCATCAAATTTTCCTCAACGTCATTTTTCTGTAACATTCCCTCGCTGTAATACCTGTCATAAAGATAAACGGTTACCAAAGCAATCTTCTCTCATTCAACCCCGGGGTATTCTCATGTCTGGCAAAACAATTCTAATTGTGGATGATGAAGCACCCATCAGGGAAATGGTGGCTATGGCGCTGGAAATGGCTGGTTATCAGTGCCTGGAAGCAGCCGATGCAAGACAGGCGCACTCACTGGTGGTGGATAACCGACCCGATTTGATCCTTCTGGACTGGATGCTACCGGACATCTCGGGTATCGAACTGGCCAGACGACTAAAGCGTGACCAGCTGACAGCAGAAATTCCGATCATTATGTTGACCGCCAAAGGGGAAGAAGACCATAAAATCCAGGGGCTGGAAACCGGTGCGGATGATTACATCACCAAGCCTTTCTCTCCCCGCGAGCTCGCTGCCCGACTTAAGGCCGTACTGCGCAGAACTCATGGAATGGACGAACAGTCGGCTATCGTCGTCAAAGGGCTGGAACTGGACCCTGTCAGCCACCGGGTCAGTATTGATGGCAACCCTGCCGAAATGGGGCCAACGGAATACCGGCTGCTGCAGTTCTTCCTGACTCATCAGGAGCGAGCCTATTCCCGTGGGCAGTTGCTTGACCAGGTCTGGGGTGGCAATGTGTACGTTGAAGAGAGAACGGTGGATGTCCATATTCGCCGCCTGAGAAAAGCGCTGGGCAGTGGCTATGAGAATTACATTCAAACCGTCAGAGGTACTGGCTACCGTTTTTCCACTAAAGCGTAGAATGCTGGAATTCAATGAAAATGGCTTCAGTGACGTTTTCCTCATCACCGCCTGATGACATAAGAATGATGGTCAGGATCAATCACCATAAGCTCAACAAACTGCGGAACTGCCTGTGACCACCTCTGTCCGATCCTGGTTTACCGGTAGAATAGTGTCAATACTTGCCATCGGGCTACTGGTCGGCTGGCTGGCTGACCGGATTTTTCTGGGGCTTTTTCTTGCCACATTGTTCTACCTTCTCTGGAGCCACCAGCAACTGCACCGATTGCTGATATGGCTTGAAAAGGCGGCCCATAAAGAGCTGGATCCTCCGGAAAGCACCGGCGTATGGGGTGAGATCTTTGACGGTATTTATAGAATTCAGCGCAAACACAACCGCTCAAAACAGCGACTTTCCAGCGTGATAGAACGCATACAGGAATCAACGGCAGCATTAAACGACGGAATCGTCATGGCCGACCAGAATGGTTCCCTTGAGTGGTGGAACCGTGCCGCCGGAGAGTTACTGGGCCTGCAAATGCCCGATGACCAGGGACAGCTCCTGACAAACCTGGTCAGAAATCCAAAATTTGCCCGCTATATGGACAATAGCCACGGCAAAGAGCCCATTAAGATCGATTCACCGGTGCATGAGAGTCGGCAGCTTCAAATAGCCATTACCGTTTATGGGCAGGGCAATCGACTTCTGTTGGTCAGGGATGTCAGCCGGTTGCATCAGCTTGAAATCATGAGAACCGATTTTGTTGCCAATGTTTCCCATGAATTGAGAACACCTCTAACCGTGATTTCCGGTTATCTGGAGACCATGAGTGATGGTATGGCAATGAATCCGGATACACCGCCCATCTTTAATCGTGCCCTTGGTCAAATGCAGGAGCAGGCAACCAGAATGCAGCGACTGATTGAGGATCTTTTGTTACTTTCACGGCTTGAAGCAACGGAACCCGAAAGAATAAGTCAATCAGTGACGCTTAATTCTCTGCTTGCCGGTATCGTTAACGACGCCAAAGCATTGAGCGGTGAAAATCAGCACCAGTTACAACTTGAATGCGACGATGATGCCTTATTAACGGGGGATGCCGTGGAGCTGCGCAGTGCCTTTTCTAACCTGGTTTATAACGCTATCCGCTATACCCCGTCTGGAGGAAAGGTGCAGGTGAAGTGGTGGCAGGATAAGGAAGGTGGACACCTGATGGTTCAGGACAATGGTGTTGGCATTGACCCTGTTCACATCCCAAGACTGACTGAACGTTTTTACCGGGTGGATAAAAGCCGCAGTCATGCGACAGGGGGCACAGGTCTTGGACTGGCGATTGTAAAACATGTTTTATTAAGGCATGAAGGTCGTATCAGTATCAGTAGCCATCCGGGAAAAGGTAGCCGTTTTATTTGTCACTTTCCCTTGTCGAGAATCAAGCAAGCCAACGTCGTCAACGTATAGCAGACCGGTTGAACACGATCTTTCCGGTAAATGGTGATATTAACGCCGTATTTGCCAAAACAAACTCATGAAAATAAAAAAAGGGTCTGCAAGACCCTTTTTTTATTCAGAGCAAATAAAACTTACTCTTCGATCTGTTCCAGAGCGCAGTCCAGACGCTTCTTGCCAGTGCGCTCCAGGTACGCCTGGAAATCACGTGGCAGACGGCCAGTAGTGGCACCTTCCCACTTAATGCGCTCACCCGCTTCGTTCTCGTATTCAAAAGTGTACTTTTGAATATTTCTGCGACGCTTCTGTACTGTCTCTTCCGGTTCCAGATTACCCAGACCCAGATCATTCATGGAAACACCACGGTCAGCCATAATCTGCTTGATGGCTTCAATGCTTTCCTGCTTCTTCTTACGCTTTTCTTCGTCTTTGGCACGAGCTTCCTGCTTCTCAGTCAGCACATCGTTCAGACGGGAAATGATACGCTCCAGATCTTCCGCGTGTACATCTTTAAACAGTGAGCGAATACGGGTTTTGCTGCTGAGGCGATGCAGAACTTCTTCAAAAATATTCATTTACTCTACGACTCCTTGGTCTTGATAGAACTTCCTACTTAGGAATAAAGATGTTCAATTCGATGAACTTTATACAGCAAGATTTTTTTAGATGGAAGTACCATTATATAAATTTTAAAAATAATGTGAATCACTGATAGTAAAAACTGTCAGGTTATTAATCCGAAATCAGGCAGGTTGTTTTTTTGATCAGAAGGAATAAGTTGTATAACTCCGATATGGATCATGTTGAATGGGAATCACAAAACACACAAAGAGCACAAAGGAAAAGAAAAGCTCTTCTTCGTGCTCTTTGTGTCCTTTGTGGTTCAAAAATGAATGGATAGTTGCTTAATATTTACCGTAAATGTATCAGCTATCAATCGACGTTTATTTGCGTTTCTTATTCTCACTGCACTGCCAGCTTTGAGTGACTGTGCCATTTTCAAACGACTCAATCTCCACATCAAACTGCCAGATCCTGTGTATATGCTTCAACAGCTCGTCGGTCTCTTTTCCCAATGGTCGACCTTCATGCTGGTAATGACGGAGCGTCAGCATGCGGTCGCCCCGGACATTGACATTATAAACCTGAATGTTGGGTTCCCTATTACCCAGGTTATACTGAGCGGCCAGTGACTCACGGATGGCCTTATAGCCTGTTTCATCGTGAATGCTGTCCACCTCAAGATAAGTGCGGGACTCATCATCCAGAATTGAAAACAGTCTTAAATCCCGCATCACTTTGGGTGACAGAAACTGCAGGATAAAGCTTTCATCCTTAAAGTTTTTCATGGCAAAGTGAACAGTATCCAGCCAGTCGCTGCCGGCAATATCCGGAAACCACTCCCGGTCTTCATCGGTAGGGTTTTCACAAATACGACGAATATCCATAAACATATGGAAGCCGAGGGTGTATGGGTTGATGCCACTGTATTGCGGGCTATCAAAAGGTGGCTGATAGATAACGCTGGAATGGGAGTGAAGAAACTCCAGCATAAAACCATCGGACACCTTGCCCTCGTTGTACAGCTCATGCAGAAGGTGGTAATGCCAGAAACAGGCCCACCCCTCATTCATCACCTGAGTCTGTTTCTGAGGGTAGTAGTATTGGGCAATTTTTCTGGCTATTCGCAACAGCTCCCGCTGCCAGGTTTCCAATAACGGTGCATTCTTTTCCAGGAAATAGAGCAGGTTTTCTTCCGGGTCTTTAGGAAAGCGCTCTTCCTGTTCCTGCTCATCTTTCTCAACCTTTGGAATGGTGGTCCAAATGTCGTTCAGAGTCCTCTGGATATACTCCGCCCTCTCTTCCTGCCGGGCCTGTTCCTGCTCAGCGGATAAGGGCCGGGGCCGTTTATATCGATTAACCCCCTGATTCATTAATGCATGACAGGCGTCGAGTATTTCCTCAACCGCCTCAATGCCATACTTCTCTTCACATTCCGAAATATAATGTTTAGCAAATAACAGGTAGTCGATAATAGACTCGGCATCGGTCCAGGTTTGAAACAGATAGTTCCCTTTGAAGAATGAGTTATGACCATAGCTGGCATGGGCTAATACCAGCGCCTGCATGGTCATCGTATTTTCTTCCATTAAATAGGCAATGCAGGGATTTGAGTTGATCACAATTTCATAGGCCAGCCCCATTCTGCCCCGTTGGTAGTTTTGCTGGGTATGAAGAAAGTGTTTACCAAAACTCCAGTGGTTATACATTAATGGCATACCCGTTGAGGCATAGGCATCCATCATCTGTTCAGAGCTGATAATCTCAATTTGATTCGGGTAGGTTTCAAGGCGGAAGCGATCAGCAAGACGGGCCAGTTCCCTGTCGTATTCCTGAATCAGCTCAAACGTCCACTCCGGCTCACTGGAAATCAACTGGCTGCTCATGCATTTTCCTTTTTTTCAAACAGTTTACGGAAAACCGGGTAAATATCACTGGGCGATTTAATCTGCTGCATGGCAAAGTGATCTTTAAACTTCTCCGCTACACTCTGGTACTCACGCCACAAATTCTGGTGGGCACGGTCGGTAATTTCCACATAACAGTAATACTGGACCTTTTGCATAATCTGCTCGGTGAGAATCTTGGTGCAGACACTGGAATCCCCTTCCCAGTTATCACCGTCCGATGCCTGGGCAACATAAATATTCCAGTCCACCGGGCTGTAACGCTTATTGATCACATCACGGGTCATTTCCAGGGCACTGGAAACAATGGTTCCCCCGGTTTCCCTGGAATAGAAAAAGTCATCCTCATCCACTTCTTTTGCGGCTGTATGATGACGGATAAAGACCACTTCAATCTCTTTATAATTACGCTGCAAAAACAGATAGAGCAGAATAAAGAAGCGCTTGGCCATGTCTTTGATGTCCTGAGTCATGGATCCGGACACATCCATCACACAAAACATAACGGCCTTATTACTGGGCGAAGGCACTTTGACCATGTTGTTGTATTTCAGGTCAAAGTCATCAATAAATGGTAGCCTTTTCAGCTTGGCATTCAGCTCTTTTATCCGTTCTCTTAACTCAACAACTCGTTGCTGATTCGTTTCATCCGGGCTGACTTCCATTTCCCGGAGCTCTTTTTTCAGTGCCCGTATCTCCCGACGATCACCGCCGGATAAGGCAATACGACGAGCATGGGCTGAACGCAGGGAACGCACCACATTCAGACGGTCCGGAGAGCCTGCTGTCGTATACCCTGCCTGTCGAATCTTGAATTCCGTCATATCCTCCAGCTGTTTCCGAACCAGGTTTGGCAGCTCAAGGTTATCAAACATATGTTCCAGGAACTCATCATGATTGATCTGGAAGCTGAATTCATCCATCCCTTCGCCGCTGTTGCCAGCCTTGCCCTTACCGCTTCCGGAGCCACTGCCGCCCGATGGCCGCTTGATACGATCACCACTGACAAACTCCTTGTTGCCCGGATGAACCTGCTTATAACGCCCACCCTGACCGTGGCGGAATACCGGCTCAGAAAGATCTTTTCGGGGAATGGTGACTTCGCTGCCAGAAACCACATCAGTAATGGAGCGTTTATTTACAGCATCAGACACTGCTTTCTTGATATGCTTCTTATATCTCTCAAGAAACCGCTGGCGATTGACGGTACTTTTATTTTTTCCATTCAACCGTCGATCGATAATAATACTCATGAACACGCTCCTTGTGTGCCCTTTATGACAAACAGGGCGAGAATCCATTCGCCCTGCCTCTCTACCCGGACGGCAGTTACTGCGACTTGCGCACCCGGATATACCATTCAGCCAGCAACCTGACCTGCTTCTCGGTATACCCTCTCTCTACCATGCGCTTAACAAACTCATTGTGTTTGCGCTGATCTTCCTGACTGCCTTTGGCATTGAATGAAATCACCGGAAGCAGGTCTTCCGTATTGGAGAACATTTTCTTCTCAATCACGGTGCGCATTTTTTCGTAGCTGAGCCAGCTCGGGTTTTGTCCATTGTGATTGGCCCTGGCCCTGAGCACGAAATTAACGACTTCGTTACGAAAATCTTTTGGATTGGCGATACTGGCCGCTTTCTCGATTTTCTCCAGCTCATCATTGATTGCCGAGCGGTCGAGAATATCGCCAGTTTCAGGGTCACGATATTCCTGATCCTGAATCCAGAAGTCAGCATAGGTGATGTATCGGTCAAAAATATTCTGTCCATACTCGGAGTACGACTCAAGATAGGCAGTCTGAATCTCTTTGCCCAGGGACTCAATGTATTTGGGTGCCAGGAACTCTTTCACATAGCGCAGATAACGTTCATGCACCTCTTTCGGATACTGCTGCTGCTCAATCTGCTGCTCCAGTACGTAGAGCATGTGCACGGGGTTAGCGGCAATTTCCGTAGGGTCAAAGTTGAATACCTTGGAAAGAATCTTGAAAGCAAAACGGGTAGACAAACCTTCCATGCCTTCATCAACACCCGCTGAATCCTTGTACTCCTGTAGTGGCTTGGCATTGGGGTCGGTATCTTTCAGGTTTTCGCCATCATAGATCCGCATCTTGGAATACACATTGGAATTTTCCGGCTCCTTGATACGCGACAGGACCGTGAACTTAGCCAGCATTTTCAAGGTATCCGGTGCACAGGGGGATTCCTTGAGCGAGCTGTTGGCCAGCAGCTTTTCATAAATATGAATTTCTTCCGTCACCCGGGTGCAGTAAGGCACCTTGACGATGTTCACCCGGTCAATAAAGGCTTCATTGGTCTTATTATTCCTGAATGACTGCCACTCGGATTCATTAGAGTGGGCAAGAATAATACCGTTATAAGGAATGGCACCCATACCTTCGGTACTGTTGTAGTTTCCTTCCTGGGTAGCGGTCAGCAGCGGGTGGAGTACCTTGATGGGAGCCTTGAACATTTCCACAAACTCCATCATGCCCTGATTGGCACGGCACAGTGCGCCAGAGAAGCTGTAGGCATCAGGGTCATCCTGAGAGTATTCTTCCAACTGTCGTATATCCACCTTGCCCACAAGGCTGGATATATCCTGGTTGTTCTCATCGCCGGGTTCGGTCTTGGCAATACCCACTTGATTCAGAATACTGGGATGCAGCTTCACCACTCTGAACTTGGTGATATCACCGCCAAACTCATTTAACCGCTTAACCGCCCATGGTGACATGATGCCGCCCAGGTAACGATTGGGAATGCCATATTCTTTTTCCAGAATGTCGGCATCTTCATCAGGATTAAACAGATTCAGAGGCGACTCAAAAACCGGTGAACCTTTTATCGCGTAGAACGGGACTTTCTCCATCAACGCCTTCAGCTTTTCAGCCAGAGAAGACTTACCGCCACCCACTGGCCCCAAGAGGTAAAGTATCTGCTTCTTCTCTTCTAACCCCTGGGCAGCGTGCATAAAATAGGAAACGATCTGCTCAATCGCCTCTTCCATACCATAGAATTCACGGAATGCCGGATAACGCTTAATCAGTTTATTGGAAAATATACGACTGAGCCTTGGGTCCCTTGAGGTATCCACCATCTCCGGCTCACCAATGGCCATAAGCATGCGCTCAGCCGCATTGGCATAGGCAGAAGAATCCTGCCTGCACAGTGCCAGATACTCTTCGATGGTCAGCTCTTCCTGCTGGGTTGATTGAAATCTCTGCTGATATGTATTGAAGATGTCCATGCCTTCACCCACCTTTGTCTGCTTGATTTCCTGAAATCATTACCAGGAACGTTTGACCGATAGCTCATCTGGAAGCTTAACCTTCTCAAATACGCTATCGGCAGAGTCAGAACTTTGACCACATTTTTTTATAACTTTTATCGAGCAGGTCTGAATGCCAGAAAAGCAGTTCATACTGATCAACAATGCTATAGAAAAAGGTGACATAAAATGCCTGTCCGACAAACCAGAGAACTCGGTGTCATGACCGGCAAAAGCGGGATACGAACATTCAGTCGAAAAAATCTGGCCTACATTGATGCACTTTTCATAACAACAGTCTTATAACAACGGACTTCCTTGCAGCATGCTGGCAGAGATATTATTCTTCATCGCTCGCAACTTCTGATGGTCTCGCACTTAGCCTTTTCGTCCTGGAAAAGCTGCCCGACAGGCATGGCACTATTAACACAGCCCTGCTTTTTTAACAGCAAGCTGATAGCGCATTTTTCTTTGCCCCAGAATTTATAATGTGGATTTTTAACTACTTCTGCAACTGTTGAATCATTGCATGGAGGAAACGTGTTGCTTCACCACCCGTTGCTGCGCGGTGATCAAACGACAGTGACAAAGGCAGGGTACGGTGGCTCTCAGGCTTGCCATCAACGCTGACGATTTCTTCCCTTAACCTGCCAACACCGATAATACAAACGGTTGGCGGCACAACAACCGGTGTCGCATATTTTCCGGCAAAGACACCAAAATTACTCAGCGTGATGGTTGCCCCCTGAAGCTCTGAGTTTGGCAGACTTCTGTCTTTCACCCCTTCCCTGAGCTTATTGATACTTTCACGTACTTCTTCTTTCTTCATTTTTGCCACATCACGCATCACCGGAACGAAGAGTCCCTCTTCACTATCTACCGCCAGTCCCAGGTCAACAGCATCGTGAAGCTGACGGCTCATGGAAGCGCCATCAAACCAGGCATTAAGCGCAGGCTCCACGGCACTGGCATTGGCAATCGCCTGAATCAGACGAACGGTGATGTCTTCTTTATCATCCCAGTGATCAATATCCACATCATCAAACAGCGTTACCTGGACGACGGAAGCATGAGACTCTGCCATGGTGCGGGCCATATGCTTGCGGACACCTTTCAATGGCTCTGGATGTTCCAGGGGATAGGAAATGGCAGTTTGTGCAGCGGTTCTATGATTGGTCACCGCAGCAAGGTCCACCTGAAATTGCTCAGCCAGTGATTGCAGTCCACTTTGAACCATGTGAGTTGAAGACGACGATTGCATCTGGCCATCCGCTGGTGAACCAATAATAAAAGCATCATCGCTATTGGTGCTGGCATCATCAATGGCCAGTTTACCCACTACCGTACCGCTATCTTCCTCATCGGTTACAAACTCCACCAGCGGGGCTCCGGTAAGAATAGTGTCACCAGGTTGACCACAGAGACGGGCAATCACTCCGGTGCAGGGTGCGGGAACTTCCACAACGGCTTTGGCTGTTTCGACAGAGACCATAGGCTGGTCTTCCCTGATGCTATCCCCTTCTCCCACGTGCCATTCAACAATATCGGCTTCAGGTATACCTTCCCCTAAATCGGGTAAATTGAAAAAACGCATGAATGTACCTTTTTATTATAAAAATACCGCCTACTTCTGGTTTTGCAGTCCTACAGTTCTGGCAGTATTTGCCGCTCAGGGCTATTGAAATAATGATTCCGGTATTAACAAATGATGGTTAGTGTCTGGCAAGACTCTTGATCGATGCCCTGACAATATCATCGACCTGAGGCAGATAATGGTCTTCCATCCTGTAGTAGGGCATTGTCGTATCAAAACCGGTCACCCGTTCAACGGGTGCCTTCAGATCATCAAATGCCCTTTCCATAAGACCGGCAGCAATCTCGGCCCCCACACCAAAACTCCGACAAGCTTCATGAACGATGACACAGCGTCCGGTCTTTCTGACTGACGTCAGAATTGTCTCCATATCAAGAGGCTTGATGGTAGCCACATCAATCACTTCTGCAAAAATGCCATGACCCTCCAGAATGTCGGCTGCCTCCATTGTTTCACGAACCGATGCCCCCCAACTGACCAATGTGACATCTTGCCCGACTTTTAACGTGAAACAGGTGTCCAGTGGCAGAGGGTCACTGGCAGCATCAATTATCTGTTTACTTGCCCGGTAGATACGCTTTGGCTCCAGGAAGATAACCGGATCCGGTTCATTAATGGCAGCACGTAGCAAACCGTAGGCTCTGACCGGTGACGATGGAATAACCACTCTTAACCCCGGAATATGGGCAAACAGTGCTTCCGTGCTTTCCGAATGATGTTCCGGGGCATGGATACCTCCGCCGAAAGGAGCCCGCAGCACCAGGGGACACGCCAACCGCCCCCGGGTTCGGTTTCTCATGCGGGCTGCGTGGCAGATTAATTGTTCCATTGCCGGAAAAATAAACCCCATAAACTGTATTTCCGCTACCGGTTTCATCCCCTGGGCAGCCATACCCACACTGATACCGGCAATCAGGGTTTCCGCCAGCGGAGTATCCATCACCCGCTTGAGGCCATATTTATCCCGCAGCCCCTGGGTTGCCCGAAAGACACCACCATTGACCCCAATGTCTTCGCCAAGCAACACAACATCCGGATCATTGTCCATAGCATGATCAAGCGCCAGGTTGACGGCCTCAACCATGGTCAGTTTGTTATCCATTGAGATGACCTCCGGCTGATTTCATGTTTTCCTGACGCATCTGTTCTCTGGCAAGCGCCTCGTTTTTCTGCTGCTCCAGTTGGGCTGGCATATTCGCGTAGTGATAATCAAACAGGTCTTCAATAGCAGGCAGCGGAGTGTTCAGGTAGGTTGCCACGGCCTGCTCAATGATACGGTCAGCCTCATCTTTTAAAGCCTGTTCTTTGCGCTCATCCCACAACCCCCGGTGATGCAGGAAGTTACGGAGCCGCTTGATGGGTTCTTGTTGCCAGGCATCCTTGAGTTCTTCACTGGCGCGGTAACGGCTGGCATCATCGGCCGTGGTGTGATCGCAAAGCCGGTAGCTGACCGCTTCTATTACGGTAGCGCCTTTACCCTGGCGAGCACGGTCAATAGCGGCGCTGACCACTTCATGAAGGGCAATGACATCATTTCCATCAACTTGGTAAGACGGCAGGCCAGCGGCCAGCCCTTTCTGGGCCAACGTCGGTGCACCGGACTGAATTTTTCTGGGAACCGAAATCGCCCACTGATTGTTGTTAATGATATAAACCACGGGCAGCTGCCAGGCACCGGCCAGATTCACGGCTTCGCCAAAATCCCCTTTCGAGGTAGCGCCATCACCCAGTGCACATAAGGCCACTTGCAACGGGTCACCGGCCTCGTGGCGGATTTTAATGGCGGTGGCGATACCTGCCGCGTGGCCAGCCTGTGTCGCAATGGGGACACAATTCGGCAGATCCTGACCCCAGGCCGGACTGGCACTCCCGCGTTCATCACCACCCCAGTAGAGCATGACATCACTCAGAGCAATGCCACGTCGCATCAACCCCGGAAGATCCCGGTAATAAGGAATCAGAACATCTTCTTTTTCCAGCAGGGCAGCACACACCGTGCTGATGGCCTCCTGTCCAAGACAGGAAGGGTAAGTGCCCATCTTACCGGTCCGCTGCAATGCCACCGCTTTCTGATCTGCCTGCCGGGCGGTCACCATGGATCGGTAGTAATCAATGAGAATGTCTTGATTACTGACCCAGGCTGGCAGTCGTTTGATGACTTCGCCTTCAGCATCCAGAAACTGCTCCATGGCGAGGGAAGGGTTTGCTGTTAAATCCATTTCTGTTCTCCCTATGCCGTCAATTGTGAAGAGTTATCACCATGCACAATGGCTTCGGCCATCTGGTCAGCAATAACACTGGCGGGTAACCCGGCCTGATTCTGTCGGCTGAAAATCTCTAACAGGGTGTCATGAATGCCACGGAGGCGACGGTGCATATCACTCTGACTGCTTTGCAGGTAAGTCATGGCCACAAAAATCAATCCACCGGAATTAATCAGGTAGTCCGGGGCAAAGAGAATGTCACGGTCGAAGAGGGCAATACCGTCTTCCTCAGTCAGCAGCTGGTTATTGGCTGAGCCGGCAACAGCAGCACACTGTAACTTGCCAATGGTGTCGCTATTGAGGATGCCGCCAAGGCCACAGGGGCTGAACAGATCGCAGGGCACCGAATATATGTCATCCGGTGCAACCACTTTGGCACCGAACTCCCGGACACACTGATCAACACGATCCTGATTGATATCGGCAACAATCAATTGAGCCCCATCGTTAAACAGTCGCTGACAAAGGGCATAGCCAACATTACCCAGCCCCTGAACAGCAACCCTTAAACCTTTCAGATTATCTGGCAGAGAAGGATGAGCTTTAAGGCAGGCAAGCACTCCATAATAAACCCCTTCAGCGGTAAAAGGTGCCGGGCTGCCACCGGATGAAGTACAGGTCACATGGGCTGACTGAGTAGCAATGGTGTCCATATCCGCCACCGTTGTGCCACTGTCCATAGCCGTTGCATAACGACCGCCAAGCTCATTGAGAAAACGCCCGAACGCTTTGAAAAGCGCTGTCCGGTCATAGTCTCCTTCCGGTTCCATAATGACCGCTTTGCCGCCCCCGAGATCCAGACCAGCCAGTGCTGATTTGTAGCTCATACCACGGGCAAGGCGAATGGCATCAGTGATGGCTTCGTCAGGGGAAGAATAGGGAATGATTCGACACCCACCGAGGGCTGGACCTCTGCGGGTACTGTGAATAGCGATGACGGATTTGAGGCCGGATTCTTCATCAAATTTGCAATGAAGATCGTTGATACGCGCCTCGGCAATCTGTCTGAACATGACGGGATCCCTCCGTATGTTGCAGAGCAGCAGGCTCTGGTTTAGTGCCCTGTCTATCGGCATCCCGGGGTTAGGGCAAGCTGGCAGACGTGGCTATTTATTGTTGTTTTGTATGGTAGAACTTTAATCACAGTCAGCGGTTAACGTTCTATCAACAACCAGGCTTTCTGATAACGCCTTATTCGATTACAGAGGAAGTTAAGTCCTGTTGTCAACAGTCAATAAGTTTTAGGAAACGTCATGCTCTGCCGCCATTGGCCGCTATTTAAATCAACTAATTGACTTAAAATCTCACCAGCCATAAAGCACGTTTTCATAAAAACCTGTTTTGGCAAAACAGGTAAAAGATGCATTTTGAAAACAAAAGGTGATAACTTAGTTCTTCCTTCCCTCTAATCCATGGAGGCCAAAATGTCGCAAACACAACAAGAAAAGCGTCGATTTCCCAGAAAAACACTGGAAAAAACCGCAGAAGTGCTGGATAACGACACCGGTCTGTCTATCGGCATTCTTGAAGATGTCTCAAAAGGAGGATTCAGCATACTGACCAATCAGGGTGTCAGGCCATCAGAAACCCGGAATGTCACACTGATCTTGCCAGGGCCACAGGAAGGTGCTTATCGAGTATCCATGAGTGCAGAGTGCGTCTGGTGTCAAACCGTCAGTGAACAGGCTGATTTCGCCGCAGGTTTTGTTTTACGCAGTATCGAAGATCAGGACGAAGTCGCATTGAACTACTACATAAGGGATTATCAGGTAGCGGGCGAACTTCAGGAAGGTTAGATACCTTTCTGAAGCTGATCAGAGTAGAAGTAAACACTCACAAACAATCTTAAACAAGCCAGGAAACAGTTAATCTGCAATTGGCAGGCTGAGCGTTTCCTTGAGTTCTTCCATCACGATATAGCTCTTGGACTCCCTGACCCCTGGCAACTTCAGAAGAATATCCCCTAACAGCTCACGGTAAGAGGCCATCTCTGAAATCCTGGCTTTGACCAGATAGTCAAAGTGACCAGAGACCAGATGGCACTCCAGCACGTTTGGCAGCTTGATGACCGCTTTGCGGAAGTCATCAAAGATATCAGCGGATTTGGTATAGAGGCTGATTTCCACAAACACAAGAAGCCCTGCCTGAAGATACTTCGGGTTCAGGCGTGCGGAATAGCCCTGGATAATGCCTTCCCTTTCCAGGCGCTTGACCCGTTCCATACACGGCGTCGTACTCAGCCCGACCTTATCCGCCAGCTCTACATACGATATACGCCCTTGCTCTTGCAGGGTACGGAGAATATTACGATCGATACGATCCAACTGGCGAACAACTTCTTTTCGGCTTCTCATGATTTCAGTCGTTTATTGACAATGCGTGTTCAGGCACTAAGAAAAGTGGAACACAATAGCATAAGGGATTAGTGAGCTTTGTATTCATCTTTTTTAGGACAGATCCTGATTAAGACAACCGTTATTCTAATATCTAATGGGTAAATCACCTCCCCTTCTAGCAGAGGGAGGTTAGGGTACCAATGATGAATCTGCAAGTGAGGATTACTAATATCCTCCATCAGGGTTTATCGCAAAATCATTTTCAATCCCTGCATTTTTATGGACAATGCGCGGGCTTTTCACTTCCTTGAGGGTTTGAAGGCTCTTTTCATAAGCAAAGAACCCATGGTCGCCACAAGCGAACCTGAGTTTCTAACGATAAACTTATGTCAACAGAACCTATTAAAGCACACTCACCGGGTTCTACCCTGTTCTTTATATTCCGGGCTGGAGAAAATTTTAGATGAGTACAGCATCTGCCTCCCCGAAACATTCCCCAACGCCGTCGACGCTTTCGACACCTGCGACAAAAAGTCGCTCAGGCAATGAGATACTGGTCAAAATCGACCAGGTCACCAAAAAGTTCGATGACGTTATCGCTGTTGATAATGTCAGTCTGAATATTAAAAAGGGTGAGATTTTCGCACTGCTGGGTGGCTCCGGATCTGGAAAATCCACATTACTGCGGATGCTCGCGGGCTTTGAAACACCGTCTGAGGGCAAAATTTTCCTGGATGGGCAGAATATTACTCACCTGCCACCGTATCTGCGCCCCATCAATATGATGTTTCAGTCCTATGCCCTGTTCCCTCATATGACCGTGGAGCAAAACGTGGCATTTGGATTAAAGCAGGACCGCCTGCCCAAAGACATCATTGCCCATCGTGTTGAGGAGATGCTGACACTGGTACATATGCAAAAGTATGCCCGCCGTAAACCCCATCAGCTTTCTGGTGGCCAGCGCCAGCGTGTGGCCCTGGCGAGAAGCCTGGCAAAGCAACCAAAGTTGCTGTTGCTGGATGAGCCCATGGGTGCGCTGGATAAGAAGCTGCGCAGCCGCATGCAGCTTGAGGTTGTGGATATCATCGAAGAGGTGGGCGTCACCTGCATTATGGTGACCCATGATCAGGAAGAGGCGATGACCATGGCCGAGCGCATTGGCATTATGGATGCCGGCTGGATTGTTCAGGTGGGTACCCCTATCGATATCTACGAAAACCCCAACAGCCGCATGACCGCCGAATTCATTGGCTCCGTCAATATGTTTGAAGGAGAAATCACCGAAGAAGAAGCGGGTTACGTCATCATTCAATCGCAACAGGTGCAACAGCCGATCTACATTGGCCACGGTATCATGGCACCACTGGAAGACCGCAAAGTCTGGATTGCCGTGCGTCCTGAAAAAACCATGGTGACCCGGGAGCAACCGGAAGGGAACTACAACTGGAGCAAGGGTGTGGTACACGACATTGCCTATCTGGGAGGACATTCGGTTTATCATATCCGGCTTCCGTCGGGCATGACTGTACAGTCCAACATGGCGAATGTGATCCGGACCGCCGACAACCCGACCTGGGGTGATGAAGTCTATATCAGCTGGGATGATGACAGTGGTGTCGTCCTGAATAGCTGATCAATCACCGCTAACCTTATTCAATATTTTTCGTGTTTAAGAACAGTCTGAAGGCTTTCCATTGGCTAAAAGCCGAAGGCTTTCTATTTTGTAAACTATTCAGGCTTACCGTCGTACATGTAAGCCACTGGTAACGGATATTGTGTGGAATCTGTCATGTCCAACCTGTTAACAAAAGGTGCCTCCGCGATAGCGTGTGGACCAGAGAGGCTAAACGCCTTAAGGGAGCTGTGGGGACGTCGCCTCGTTCTTGGCGTCCCCTATCTCTGGCTACTGTTATTCTTTCTTGTCCCCTTCCTGATTGTGGTCAAGATCAGCTTTTCATCGGCAGAAATTGCCATTCCGCCCTATTCGGCCATCTTTGAGTACTTTGATGAAGTACTGACACTGAATTTAAATCTGGGCAACTACCTGTTCCTGGCCGAGGATGAGATGTACCTGCAGGCCTATCTGACCTCGATCAGGCTGGCCCTGGTTGCTACCTTTTTCTGCCTTCTACTGGGCTATCCCATGGCCTACGCCATGGCTCAGGCACCGGGAAGAAAACAAAGTTTCCTGCTCATGCTGGTGCTACTGCCATCATGGACCTCATTCCTGATCCGCATATACGCCTGGATGGGAATACTGAAAAATAACGGGTTATTGAACAACCTGCTGATGTGGTGTGGCCTGATTGACCAGCCCCTGCAGATCCTGAACACCAACATTGCCGTTTATATAGGCATCGTTTATGCCTATCTGCCCTTTATGGTGCTCCCTATTTATGCCAACCTGACCCAGCTGGACAAATCACTGCTGGAGGCGGCCAATGATCTGGGCTGTCGTCCATGGGAAACCTTTTTCAGGGTTACACTGCCACTGTCCATGGGTGGCATTGTCGCAGGCTGTATGCTGGTCTTTATCCCTGCCGTGGGTGAATACGTGATTCCTGAGCTGCTGGGTGGGCCTGAGAGCCTGATGATCGGTAAAGTGCTCTGGCAGGAGTTTTTCAACAATCGTGACTGGCCGCTGGCCAGTGCCCTGGCCATGATCATGCTGTTGATCCTGTGCTTGCCCATCGCCTTCTTCAATCGCCAGCAGGCGAATCAATTGGAGGCCAGCCTGTAATGACGCTTTCTACAGAAACAGGAACTGAACGCACAAGCGCCCTGGGAAGAATCAAAACACCGGGTTTTTCCACCATCATGCTGATACTTGGGCTGACCTTCCTCTATCTACCCATGTTTATCCTTGTGTTTTACTCCTTTAACGCTTCACGACTGGTGACCGTCTGGGCGGGCTTCTCAACCAAATGGTACGTGGAGCTGTTTCAGGATGAACAACTGATGGGCGCGGTATGGATCAGCTTGAGAATTGCTTTCTATAACGCATCCATGGCGGTCATTCTGGGTACTGTGTCGGCTTTTGCCCTTGACCGCTTTGGCAAATTCCGTGGCAGAACCGCCTTCAACAGCATGTTGACGGCTCCCCTGGTGATGCCCGATGTGATTACCGGCCTGTCGCTGCTGCTGCTGTTTGTCACCATGGCCGACCTGATCGGCTGGCCCATGGAACGGGGCATGCTGACCATCTGGATCGCCCACGTCACCTTCTCCACCGCTTATGTGGCTGTTGTCGTTAGTGCCAGGTTGCGGGAGGTAGATCGCTCTATTGAAGAGGCGGCGATGGATCTCGGTGCAACACCACTGCGGACGTTCTTTCTGATCACGATTCCAACCATTGCCCCATCGTTAGCCGCTGGCTGGTTACTGGCGTTCACCCTGTCTCTGGATGATCTGGTGATTGCCAGCTTTGTCTCCGGCCCGGGCTCGACCACTCTGCCAATGGTGGTATTCTCTTCGGTGCGCCTGGGGATCTCACCGAAAATTAACGCCATGGCGACACTGATTATTCTGGTGGTCTCTCTGGCAGCCCTGTTTGGCTGGTGGTTTATGCGCCGCTCAGAAAGGGAAAGAAGGGCCAGCCTGGAAAGGTTTGGCACCAGTTAGCATGATAATCAGAAGCCGGATCTACTCCGGCTTTTTAATTCGTTCCTCAACTTTTACCAGACCCGGATGCTCCGGGACTGTCCCGACGTGCATTTCTGCTTGACGTCCTCACCCCGAAAGCCTGAGTCACACTCAGTCTGGCTACATCAAGCTCGTGCGACAAGAAACGCCTGCTCCCTGGATGGCCTCTGCCCGAACCCGTTGTCGTTTGTGTAAAAGCATCACCCGGCATCAACGACACCTCGCCTTTATTTATCGACAAAATAGAGTTTTGGCAGCGTCCCTTGCCTGGCCATCGATAATACCTTAGGATCTGAATAAACCTGCTTCAGTACAGCTTTGAGTTCACTATCTGTAGCCCCTCCAAGCTCATACAGTGGGAACACCAGCCTTTTTTCCGAAGCAGCGTTGATGATTAACGTTACCAGCTGCTGCGAAAACCCACTTATATCCGTTACTTTTGGAAAGAGCACCGAATGAATTTTCTGGCAGCCTTTAAAGCCCTCAGTCTCTTTATATAGCCATGCCTCACATTGATAGTACCCCTTGCTATTGAAGGTAGCCTGACCACCGTCCACGATCATATGCTCTATATAACCCTCTCTGGCCCCCCCCTGAAGCGCCACATCAGTTTTCAGCAGATCATCAGGTTTCTGCACGGCATTTACCAGTGAAAATGGCTCACTATTGCCATAGTATCTCCGAGCAAAGCCAAGCACCCCAACCGGATGACTAAACAGCCTGGCAGCGCTTTTTGGTATGGGCGAATCGGCTGGTGTTGAAACCCGGGATTGAGGCTGAGACCTTGAGGGCACTGCTGGTTCAGATCTGACCGCTCCCGATTGGGCTGCCTGGAAATAAGAGGCGGTTTTCTTTGGGATTGCACCATGTCCTACTGCAAGCATAGTGCCAGAAACACCTGCCGGGTGGGTACCGACAGGTGTTATACCCGTGGGTAAATGTACCGGTTTAGCCGCGTTCAGGCTCTTGAAAGCTTTAATAAAATCGTCGTGTACTTCCTTATCCTTATTATTCTTATTATCCCAACCCACGAGTATTAATTTGGGTACTTTGGATAACTTCTGTATACGAGGATCCTGATAAGCCGCATGGAGCGCACGGGCCATATCCTCACCACTGCCACCAAAAATTGCACAGCCTATAAAACAACTGACAATGGTATTGCTGCCATTGTCACTGGCTCCAAGGAGCAGTGAAACAAAAGCATTGGTGAAATCCCGCTGATATTTTTCTACCCCTACACCAGAACGGTTAACACTCAAATCATAATCTTTCTTATTTGGGGCAACCACGTTATGAATATGCTGGCAATGGCGCAAACCACGGGTGGAATCAGTGGCATATCCATAGGGCCCGGTGGTATAACACTTGCCAGTTCCAACCTTATGAATACTGGTATCGTGGTTAAATTGAGCGCCAAGATCACTTGAAAATTGTCCTGCGACACCCCCGCTATGTCTCATTTCACGATTTGCAGCATTGACCAGATCGAATGGTTTTCCTTGTTTCGAGAGTTCTCTGGCACGACCAAACATACCTTTATCAGGGTGCATTGCTATTTCCAGCTGATTAGGAAACAGCTCTGTCGATGCCTTGTCAGCACGGCCTGTGCTTGCTGCCGTGTTAATTGCCGTGGCCACAGCCGCGGAGCTGCTCATTGCAGCGGGCGTTGTTACACTGCGAACCGGTGAACCTGTTGCAGAATTGCGTTGAGCCAGCACATCCCAGCGACTTGCAAAGTCTCGGCATGCTGTCCGGTCACTGGCTGCAGAAGACCTGCCCACCAGAATCAGTTCTGGTGCTTGCCTGCCTGTTGATTCAAATTTAGCCTTGGCTTTCGAAATCGCTTCTGCCAAATCTTTTCCTGTGCCACCCGCAAGGCCGCAACTGAGCAGAGGGCAGTAAATCCGAGATAGTTCCGGGTGGACATCAGCCGCTTTAAATAACTCAAAAAACGTTTTTTCAAGCTTTTCTGCAAACCTCCCATCATTCGCTAAAGGAACCAACACATTGTGAACCGCCCGGCAATTATTGAGATCAGATGGTTTGTCACCACGAATACAGTCATAAGTAAAACATTCACCGTGATTGATAAGATTCCCGGGCTGCTGAGACACCTGAACATAGTTACTATTGTTGCCACCAAACTTTTCTTTGATAACCTTTGCAATACCTCTATGAAATTGCATGTTCAGGTCCACAGAGTTCACTATCCCATAGGGGACAAGGTCATCTTTACGCTCTACCCATCTCAATAATCCCTCATTACAAGTAACCAGTGTTACCCTGCCAGGCAATCTTTGTTCAGTCTCATTAGCCAGATTGATATAATATCGTGACACATCCTCTTTTTTGACAACCTTTTTGCCAACTATATGCCTAAGGGATGGATACTTTTCCAGTTGTTTAAGCAGGCAATCATTATCAACTTTACGAACTGCTAGCCCAAAGACCAGCTGTTGCCATTCTTCATTAATGCCACACTCCTTCATATTAAGAGAACTGTGTCTCACTACCCGAGCACAGAATGTTTCAATGGCACCATCCATTTCAGCCTCCTTAAATTATCGTGAAATTAGTATTGATTTGTGCAATCAAATTAAGGGCAACTGTAGACCCAATAATTGAGTTAGACTGAAAATCGGTAATATAGTTCCAAAATTAGCAAGCATTTTCTCTCACGCGATTCCTGGCAGGTAAAGTGACTGGTATGAGTTTCCTTTATTTTTCAAGTATTACCGGAAGCCGCTGATGACTTAGGGCTCGTTCTCCTGTAGCTTTCTGCAACAATGACATAGTGGCCAGAAACAGGGAGAACAAGACGTGTGTTCACACCTCAAATATGTTTATGAAATATCCGGGTTAGCTGCTGTGTGAGCCATTTTGATCCATCAGCGTCAGCGGTAAAGGTTCCTGAACAGACTCAACAGACCTTGCACCAATAGCCTTTTTACAGGCAAATACACAACACACCCCTGCGGCATATACCATTAAACCGGTCAGGGCACCGTAGATGACATTAACTTGTGTATCAACCTCATTCGCCTCCAGCCCCCGGGAGTGGGAATAGAGAAAACCACCGCCCACACCACCACTAACCATCAGAACATATCCACCCAATAACCCGACAGTAGAATTCAGACAACAACGCCGCCCAAATGCAGTCACTCTCGAAGCCAGGGTAGCCGAAGCTTCATTGGCCCCGCTGGGTTGAGCAGCCTGTGGATATACGATACCTCCGGAAACGCCGTTCACTGACCGGTCACCTCGTGATTTCACCTGCAAATTCCCGTGACAGGCATAGCCGGTCTTGAGAATTGGTAATCTGACTTTTTATAAAAAGCAGAGCGTGGACAGCCTTTAAATCGAAAAGTTCCAAATTGATGTTAACCCGGATACTTCATAAACTGCCCCGAATCTCGCGCCGGACTTTGTCGCTCTATGGGATTTTGTGAGGAAGCGCTGTACCGGGGAGCACGGTCGACTGAACAAAACTCCCTCAGAGCGGCAAAGGACAAGCAAGAGCGGGAGCACGTTTATGAAATATCCGGTTTAACTACTTAGTCAGCCCATTAATAAATGTGTCCCAATCGAACTCATCATCATTAATTAATTTTTTATTAAAATGTGCCTTTCTCAGTCTGCCCGGGTGGATTCTATTATTTTCAATCATGTTAGCTAATGAATCCACCTTGTCAGCTTTATCTTCAGTTTTTATTACTTTCTTAACTTGTAATGCAATGTGTAAAAAAGACAAAGCAAATGTTGTGGCATATTTCTCACCTTTTAAACTCATTCTGTTATTAATATCTATCGCTAATGAACAAATATGTGCTGTAAACAAGACATCTTCTGGATCTAACTGCACATTTTTGACTGGTAAAACCTCAGTTTCCGTCATCACTTCAGCAATTTTACCGGGCTGTAGAGGATTGCATGTAGAATCTAACTGCTCATCTTTGACTGACAAAACCTCAATTTCTGTCATCATTTCAGCAACTCTATCAGGCTGCAGAGGATCATCTGTAGAATCTTCCGGTCGTTTGTGCTCAGTTACCGATGAATCACCCTTGGCGAGCATGCATAGTTGTTGAAATAATTTAACAAAATCGTATGGTTGATAGTCATTAATGCCAAAAATATTATTTATGATAAGTCTTGCCGGCCCCGGAGATAGGGCTACAGATGGTATAAGTACATTAAGATGCTGATCAGTTTTAATCTTTTCATCAATATCAAAAGGGTATTTTTCTGCTCTTTGTTTTAAATCATCAAACCTTTCAAGCATTCTTACTTTTGGTTTATTTTTAAAAGCCATTTTTACTAAAAGATCGTCCGATCTAAGAGAAAGGTAATTATCCACATTGATTGAGCTAAAGGCAAGAAAGTCCTTCAAACTAAGGTGTTGGGCAATTTTAAATTTTAATTCCTGGGAGAATGGCAAATAATTGTTTTCTGCAGGCTCTGATTTCACCTTTCGTAACGGGGTGAATATATTAGCTGTTGGATTTTTTACAAATTCACTTGACCTATGATACTCAGAAATATTGGCAAAACTATCAACAATGGCATTTTCAAAATTCATACTTATGCCTACATTTCTGCAATTCCATATTGGTTTGATCATCAGATTGGGAAAAAGTTCCGCTTCGAATTGATCAATGAAAATCCTGAGTCAAATCCCCACTTCATCGCCAGTTTTATTTTTTGCTGGATACCCTAAAAAATAGATCGTGGACAGCCTAAAGATCGGAAAGTTCCAGTTTTTTATTCTTCTTTATTCGCAGATAATCAATAAACTTTTCCCAATCAAACTCGTTCTTATTTCTTAATACTGATTTAAAATAATAAACTTCACTCAGATTAGCTATTATAATTTCATTATTTTCAATCATATTGGCTAATGTATGTAGCTTCTTATCTTTTTCTTCAATACTTATCAGTTGGTTTACTTTTGATGCAATCTCTATAAAATATAACGCACGAAGTGTAGCACCTTCAGTTTTTTTACCGTATTTTAAACTCATTCTGTTATTAATATCTATTGTTAACGAACAAATATGTGCTCTAAAAAAGACATCCGTTGAATCATCATTGGCAAGCGTACATAGACATTGAAATAATTTAACAAAATTAGCTGATTGATATTTATAGTATACAGGATCTTTCTTTAAGATAAGTCGTGCAGGCCCGGGAGATGTGGCCACAGGCGGTATTATTGCGTCATGATTCTCATTCAATTTAATTGGCCCATTAATTTCGAAGGGATATTGTCGTGCTTTTTGTTTCAAATCATTGAGTCTTTCAAACAATACTACCTGCGGTTCATTTTCAAGAACTCTTCTTACCAAAAGGTCGTCCGATCTAAGCGAAAAATAATTATCAACATTGATTGAACTAAAGGCGATAAAGTCCTTCAAATTAAGATATCTGGCAATTTCAAACTTTAAGTCGTGACTCAATGGTAAATAATTATTTCTTGCAGGCTCTGAACTTACCTTTCGTAACGGACTGAATATATTGGCTGTTGGATTTTTTACAAATTCACTTGACCTTTGATAATCAGAAAAACTGACAAAACGATCAATAATAGCATTTGCAGCGTTCATGATTATGCCTTTACTTTTTTCCCTTCCTTCAGAGCATAGGTTTGGGAAAAAGTTCCGCTTCAGAAATTTGCAAATAGCATTGGTATCAGATCTCCATTTGATCAAAATCCAGTTGCTCAGGGATGAGAATGCCGTGATATAGCACAGGAACACGGTTCAAATTGCAAAGCAGCTGATAAGGAATAGTACCTGCACCCTTTGCCACCTCATTAATGGGCAAGTCATCTCCCCACAGGATGGCACGGTCCCCTATCTGCACATCGGACAAATCGGTTAAGTCCACCGTCAGCATATCCATGGATACTCTGCCCACCAGCGGTACACGGCAGCCGTTAATATACACCGGTGTACCATTGGCGGCATGGCGGGGGTAACCATCTGCATAGCCAATAGCCACCACACCGATCCGGGTGGTTCTCCGGGCGATCCACTGACTGCCATAACCCACGGAACTCCCGGCAGGGATGGTTTTGATGCTGATGATGGCTGAACTCAGTTCCATCACCGGTTTTATTGTTTGCTGGATATCATGAATTTGCGCAAATGGAGAAACCCCATACAGCAGCAGACCAGGACGATTCCACTCACTCTGCACTTCTTTCAGGGCAACCAGCCCGGCAGAGTTACAGAAACTGCGCTCACCAGGCAGGCCATGGGTATAAGTATTGAACGTTGTCAGCTGCTGTTGTGCATGATCACTGTCCGGCTCGTCGGCACAGGCGAAATGACTCATCAACACAATGTCTTTGACAAAAGGGAGGTCATTGAGTTGTTCCCACACTTTGCGGTACTCATCAGGAGCAAAACCAACCCGCCCCATACCGGAATCCATTTTCAGCCACAGCCTTACCGGATGTTTGGGACGGTGGGCGACTAATGCATCAATCTGATACTGATGATGGATCACCGTATCCAGACGATACTGGTCAATCATTTCCAGTTCTGAAGGTTCAAAGAAACCTTCCAGCAGCAGTATGGGTTGTTTGATGCCAGCAGCACGAAGTTCCAGGGCTTCCTCAATAAAGGCAACGGCAAACCCGCTGGCAATATCCGCCAGCGCGGTTGCACAGGCTGTTGCACCATGGCCATAGGCGTCTGCCTTGACCACTGCCATCACCTGACCATTACCAGTGCCCCTGGCAGACAGTTGTTGGATAATACGATAATTATGACGCAGTGCATCAAGATTTATCTTTGCTGTTGCTGGTCGGCCCATGCCTTTTGAGACTCCCCCGGAAATGCCAGTTAAGGGCAGCATCCTATCAATTAATAACTAACAGCTCTTTATGTGTTTATCGAAATCATTATATTGAATAAATAATACCCTTTGATCGTATTTATCCATAGCTTTGATTGCTTTTTAATCTTTATTAGACCGTAATAGTCCACTGAACAGAGTCAGTTTCTCAGTGAAAATGCAGACGTCATTGGGAATAGAGATTAAGGAGCAACCTGTAGCTGCAGGTGCTCCTTCAATGAGCTGGGAATAAAACTATTCTGCTTTTTTTCCGGGATCAGCCATAGTCCGAAACCGGGCGTCCATGGCAGCGAGAATACTTCTGGCTAAACGACCAATACCAGGTTTCTGACCATCAGCATAAGGAATTGGACGACAGAGCGCCATGGCCCTGAGCCCCATGCGGGCGGAATAGATACCGACGCCAACCCCGCTGGCAGCCTGGGAGCTGACCACGCCAAGCAACCGGTTGGAAGTAAAGTCTGATAGCTGATCAGACAGCAGTTCTGTAGCACCAGCCAGCACCATCTGTTCCAGAACCATGGTTAACAGGTGGCTACGGGCAGGCAATGAAGGCCTGACACCGTAGACCTGACAGATCTCATCGAGCATCCGGATACTGCGCCAGACCGACAGCAGCATATCAACAGCGGCAAATGGGCTGAGAGCCACCATCAAGGCGACTTGCTGGCTATGTTGTGAAATACAGGCAAGTGCCCGCTGGTCCAGTGTCTGGAAAAAATGGCTATCCAGGTAAGCCAGCAGCTCGCTGTCATCACTGTAATCCGGCATCTCAGACAACACTTGTTCCAGCAGCATCTGCTGGGGCTTACCCTGATAGAGCTTACTCAACTGCCCGGTCCATTGGCTGGTTAATACGGTCGTTCTCTGGCCTCGAAACTGTGCAGCCTGCGCCTGTAGTTCGGTGATCTGTCGAAAGTCCCGTTGATACAGGAAAAACTCCACCACGGCTTTAACGACAGTGACCGCCAGGGCCAGAAAAAGCAAGGCAAACACTAAGGCCAAAGACCAATGCAGTTGATAGAGAAAAAGGCCCAGTTCCACCGTTTGCCAAAGCACCAATATCAACAGCAGGGTCAGAAGCCCGTAACATGCCGACCTGATAAAGCGCAGTGGTTTGGCAGCCAGCTCAGGTCCCTGCAACACCGGATCCTGGAAACCATCACTGATGGACTCCGGAGTCTCCAGGGGTTGCTCTGGTTCCAGAGGGATAAAGTATGGATCGTGATGTCGGGTCATGAAAACCGGTCTCCCAGCAGATCATTAAGAATGCTATCCAGACGAATATGGGGTAATCGGCCACCAGCGACCAACTGCTGCCCCCCGGGCGGCATCAACCGGCGCAGTTGCCATTGGCCCAGAGCCTGCCAGTCATCCAGCGCCGGAATCTGTTCCGGAATATCCGGGTGCAGTATCACTCCCGGCCCCTGCTCCGTCATCCCCTGCAAAGCCTGGTGTCCCTGATAATCGATATATGTCGTTGAGCGAACGGCGGCAACCGCTTCACAGCGGACATCCGTCGCATTAAACGCCGCTCTGCGCCTGGCCTCCTGAACCAGGTTTGCCGTCAGCCCTCGCACCGCTTCATGCTGGTCAGGCAGCACCTGATCAATTTTACTGGCGGCAAAAACGACCCGGTCGATTCGTGGCTGAATTAATCGTCTGAGCAGGCTGTTGCGCCCATAATCGAAACTTTGCAGTACCTGAGTCAACGAGAAGCGAAGATCATCAAACGCTTCCTGGCCACGGTTCAACGACTTGAGCACATCCACCAGCACCAGCTGTCGATCCACCTTCTGAAAGGTATTTTGATAAAAGGGTTTGACCCGGGTTTCCAGGTAACGCTGATAATGCCTTTCACACACTTTGAATAAAGAGCCCTCCACCGCTTTCTCCAACTGATCTTCTGAACAGCCAATAATGGCCAGCAGGGGGATAAACGGCAGTTTACTCTCTTCACCTGAAGGTGCGGCATGCAGCCAGCGTCCGGGTTGAATCATGGTCAAGCCCGCCTGCTGACAAGCCTTGAGAAAGGTCAGTTGTTCCTGCCACAGTACTTGCAGTTCCAGCTCGGAAATGGTCTCCAGAGGATTAATGGACTTCAGCTTTTCGATAAAACTCTGGCCAACAGACCGGCGCATGGCACTGTCAAAAAGGGCGTGACATTGCCCACACCAGGCACGGTAATCCATAGACAGTAGCGGCAGATCCAGCAGCCACTCCCCCGGATAGTCACGAATCTCCAGATAAAGACGACTGATCCCCGGTTTTCCCCGGCGAAATAACCCGGGTGGATGACGGAACTTGATCTCCAGCAGGCAGCCAGACTCATCCCTTGTAGCTTCCGGCCACCGCCCTCTCGACAAAGCGTCAATACCCCGGTGATAAGGAAACAGTGTGACACCATTCAGAGCGGACAGCTTTACCCCCAATAACCGATCCTGCAGAACCGGGGGGAAGGCAGCCAGAAGGGCATCAGGATAGTGCTGTAACTGATGAATAAGGCTGGTGATCAGGGTAGTTTTGCCACTGCCACTGAAGCCGGTCACTCCCAGTGTCATTCGCCGGTTAAGCAGCCGGTCGACGCCATTTTCCAGGGAACTGGCTGCTGACCTGGCAAAATCCACCGCTTTATCTTGTCCAATCAGCAAAGACTGCTTCACCTTGTTCTTTATTGGTTTCATTGAACCATTCTCGATTTTAAGAGTCTATAACTCTAACTAATTGTTAAATCAGCTTATAAATCATTAGATTAGCCCATTCAGCTGAGTGATATTTCATTACATATTCTACCTTTATCAGATTTTTTAATTAATCATTGTGTAACAGTCAAAGGGAAAGTTTTTATGGATCCCCGCTTAGTTCCATGTCTCCAGGTTAATTCATATACTGGATCAGAAGAGGTTACGAATTCAGAAGCAGAGGTTACATTTAAAGGCTCAAAAAGGGTACTGAAGGTAGGAGCCTCAGATGATCCGACCCCATGCAAGCAGCAATCATTAAACTCTGCTGTCAGATGCTGCCCTGAAGAGAAAATCAATGGCAGGTCAGTCACTAGTTTCACACCTTTTTTCTACTCTAAAAACAACAATCCCAGCAAAATGCTTCCATGGAGTGATCATTTCGAGTGTATCTATCATTCCCTTGCGAAACAAAGCACCCTGAACATTGAGGCCCAGTTAAATAATCTCAGTGCTGCTCAGATTAAAAGCCTGTTCACTGTTACCCGCCCCACCCAATCAGGGGGGAAGTGTGGATATCCGGATTCACTTCTGGAATTGGCCTGCACCTCCCAAAAGGCAGGCAGTATTTTTTACCGGGTTTTATTTGACCGGCTACCCTCGGAAGAACTCCGGCATGCACTTTTAGAATCTTTCAATGACAAATTAACGTTATTACATTCAGTAAGCTGTGTTATGGATGAGCCATTATTCAGGAAGCTGGAAGAGAAATTAGATAGGCAAACCCTTTTGGAGATGGTCACCCAACCCATTAATGATCTTGCTTCTCCCCTTGCATTTACCTGTCTTTATAACAAAAATGCCTATCTGTTGGAGACCGTCATTCATGAAAACAAGCAATTGATAAAAAAACTCCTGACGGGGAGTCCCGACATGGATCAAAGCTTACTACAGTTCATGTGCAATGATCTTATACAGCCCTATGGAGAGTTCCAGCTCACTAAAGAAGAATACCATGATCGTATTACATACCTGTTAAATACCCTGACCAGTCAGGAACGCTTTGACGCTCTACTTTTTACCGGAAAATCCAATAAATCGCCTTTGCTATGGGCCTGCTCAAACCAACACTACTCTAGTGATGAATTGATGTTTATATTAACTGAAACGTTGGATGATGGTCAGAAAGCTGACCTTTTTACAGCGCAAGCGGAAACGGGTGATTCACTGATACAAAAGTGCCTTGAACTTGAGAAGCCTGATAACGCTGTCAAATTCTGTATGGCATTCTGTAATCCATTACACAGGTTGCAGGTGTTTTCGATTTGCACATTGGAAGGTCACTCCTTCTTTCAAAAGTGGCATCTTGACTCTGATGAAAAAAATATAGAGTACATGCTGCGTGATATGGATGATAACCTACAGGATCTGATCATTGCTGGTGATGGATCTATTTGGGATCAGACAACCGACAGTACCAAACATAAATACATGACACGGGCACAAGAGCAAACTCCAATTGTAGATGCCATGAACAGGGATGATATGCGCTTTGCTGAATTTCTCTGGAACAAGATTGCGGATCCGGAATTACAAATTAAACTACTGCTTTACAAAACCAAACACCAGTCAACCCTGTTGCAGCACATGCTTGATGATGAGGACCAGTGGCAATGCATCAAAAACAGGTTCGAGAACACCCTTAACGAGGCCTTGCGAAACTCATTTGCTGCTGAATTGAACAGTCATGCCTTAGCAGCCGGACGCTTTGACGATGCTGACTATTACTTCAAACAAATAAGTGATTCAGAATTAAAACGCGACCTATTCGACAATAATCGCAAATATTTTTTATTGAATATTGGTAAGAAAACAAAGGCGGATATTGAACATTTTTTCAGTCAGAAAACTCCATCCCAATGCACAGAATCTGTTATCTATACACTTGAACATAGTCTCTACAATGAAAAAACCTTGACGAAAAAACTTCCTCACCTGATTACATTGCAGAAGGAATCAGGCAATAAAGATACTTTTGTTAAATGGGCTACAAGACCGCAACAAGAAAAAAAGTGTCCCCTAACCACAGCCCTGAATCGATTTGACATAGCTTACCACAAAATAAATTTTCCTGATAAATTCCGAGACATTAGAGATAAGAAAACCGTAAAAAAGGAAGCCCTCTTGAATAAGCAGATATTCCAGGGAATGATTAGCATGATGAGTGAGGAACAAATAAAGGAATTCTTATTATCTTTAAAGGATGAGCGTTCTCTACATCTGCTTGGTTGTAAAAATATCCTTGAAGCTATCGTTGATACCCTGGGTGATTCGGGCAGCTCCTTTCTTGAAAAAATAAATCCTGCGACCGGTGGAAATTTATTGCATATCCTGTTTGAAGCTGACTTTTTTTACTGTACAGATATAGATCCGAACGAACTCGTTAATACCGTTGAATGGCTGAATCAAAACTATGAACTACTCTCATTTTTGCAAGGTCGTTTGAAAAACGATGGCTCAACCCCTTTACACGTACTTTTGGTAACTCCCCCAAAAACAACACGTTCTTTGGGCAGTATGTTTCCAAAATCACAAAAGTATATTATGGAGCAGCTATGTCAACTAATTGCAAATGGTCTTCCGCTAGTTGAGTTACTTAAACTAAAAGACAACGACGGCTGCACACCTCTACACAAATTCTTTTCCTGTGAAGCTTCCCGTGATGAAATCGGTGATCTGTTAATTCATAGACTTGGTCCTGAAACATTTTTCAAGCTGATGCATATCAAAGACAAACAAGGCAATACTGTTATGGATCATTGTTCAAAACTCCACAATCATTTGCATAAGGAATACAAAAATTTGTTTCTGAAACTTCCCGCTGCAGTTAAAGTTCAGGAGCCCGATTATGAAGTATCCGCTGATGCATAAGTAGTTAAAAGAGAACATGAAAAAATTACGAAAAGCAATCAGTGGCTCTTCATTAAATCAAAATCTAAAGTTGATCAGAACTGACTGAATTTGTAGCAACACCTTCGGATAATATCAGATTCCAGTCTTTTCCGGTCAACTTGGCCAGGCCGCAATAAATTGCATTATTTTTGGATTCCATCATCAGTTCACGCACCTGTTGGAAGAAAGTCCCTCCAAACTCACCTCGCAAAAACAACGCCAGGTCATCATCAGGGCTGCCTGCCTTTGGCTCAAGAAGCGATCTTATCTCTGCATCATAAGTCATGTTCCCATAAAACAATTGCCCAATAATTTTATCCAACAGACTTTGCCGACCGTCCCCATCCCTGAACAATGACGCCAGTAAGGCATCATCCGAAAAATCCGCCCTGAGGATCTGAAATAAAGTGGGAATCAAGAGTGAAAAATTATCACAAATATCACCAACCAACTCATTCACATCTATATCACGTCCAGCATCTTCCGTACTCACAGGACACTCAACAGTCGTTGCCCTGAAAACATCAAAACGTCTGAAAGACAGGGGGGCAAGTTGCGATCTGAGATCGGGCATATTTAAACCTGAAGTGCGATAAGCAATCAGCTTCTCCAAATTCACGTTGTTTCTTCGTAACTCTTTGCCACACCCTATGAGTTTTACCTTAAGGGCTTCAGGAATCGCCCCGGGTAACAGACTATTGGCCAGAGAGAGGCATGCCAGCCATTCCTGCAGGTCTTCGCTCAACAACCCACGGCTATACGTGATCGCTTCCAGGAGACATGGACGAAAGTGTGATTCAGCAAAATGATTTGCGCCAACCATTCCTGCAAACCCGGACACCAAATCCTGAGTTGCTATCGGGGATAACAATGGCCTTAGCTTTTTACACAGGTCCAGAGCGACAGAATAGTAGTTGTATGCCTGCAAATCATGGGTGAGGCTTCTGCCAAGCTGCTCAATTCTTGCTCGCTCAACACTGGCAACAGGGTTATGCACGGCAGAAGCATACTGCTTTTTGGCTGGGGGTGAGCCAGGCAGCTCAGGCAGCGGAGTATCGCCATCAGGCCGCAAAGGCAGATAAGCCTTGCCCAGCAGATTCATAAACGTAGCGCTGTTAGCCCCTTCCTGAATCAGGGGGCGATCAACACTGCTGATCCATTCAAATAATGGTTTGGGTACCGGGCCACAATACAGAAGCTCGACAGGTTCATGAACAGAGTTCTCCCATTCCCTGTTCTGCAAATCATAAAATGGCACCTGCAACGATTTTTGTAATACCCGGAGCCGTTCAAGGCTTGCCAGTGGACTCAATACCAAAACAACCGTTTTCTCCAACTCTGAGGTATGGCTTTTCACGACCCCTGACAGCAATCTTCTGATAATCACGTCATGGGCAGGCTCCAGGGCATGATGGTGAATACCATAAAGTGGCAGCAAATGAATTCTGCCGGCTTCCGTCTCTCTCAGGATTTTTATCAGGCTGGCGGCTCTTGAGTCGCCCTTCATTAGCGCCGGGATATCCGGTTTTTGCAGTAAATAAGCGGTCTGATAGTTTGCCAGCGCCGGAAGGTCCAGGTTCTGATGCATGCCATTGCACCGCTCGATTCTGGGCGTCGTGTTGCTCCATTTAAAGGGCGGGATAACAATCGCCACTTTTGACACCAACCATGAGCGGTTACCGTTCATGGCCCAGAAACCAAGGGGTTGCTCCAAAGGTCTGTGGTTAATAGTGCAATGATCCGCCAACTGTTTAAAAGGAATGCACTCACACACCAGGCCAGAATAATGCAAAGTCTGTACGCCATCATTCCCGGGGTTAAATTCTGGCAGGAATAACCGGAGCTTATCCTTCATCCGCTGCCATTCATCCTCCCCATTAAATTTCAGAACCAGCTCAACCCTGCCTTTAAAGCCAAGGTGAGCCAGCCCTTCGATGATACTGAATGCAGCCGAATGGTCTCCCTGGCCGGGACTCTCGGCCAGCCCCACCCGGATAACAGGAATGGCACCCAGCTTCTCGGACAGGCTACTCTCCGCAGTATCAACCTTCCTCTTACCCAACAGGGTTTGATTAATGTCTATTTTGGGCGACTCATTAGCACAACCGGGTAAATGGTTGCGAACAGCGTTAGCTCGAATGGATGAATAAACTGGAGAATCAGGAGGTCGCTTGCCACCCCTACCCATCGATCGCCTGGTCAGGGCATTTACAGACAGTGACGAATTCACGGCTACATCCGATTAACAAAATTCCTGAATATAGCTTGTCCCTGGTCCCGCTGCCCTGACAAGGCGGCAAGTTATACTGACAATCAACTTGGGAAACCTTTCAACCGAAACAAATAAACAGACCCTCCCCAAATGGTCTACTTTTCTAACGGCGTTCCTGCTGCAGCATAAAAAGTCAATTGGACTGTGATACGGGGTTCTATTCCCTGCTGTGGTGGCCGCTGATTCAATCACATTTAATGAATGGTCTGCTACCCATGAAACGTTTACTGACATTTATAGTGACGCTGTCACTGTGTTCAATTTCACAGTTCTCAATTGCTGCCCAGTATCTGGATATGCCGCCCAGCTATGAAGATGCAACTACCTATACGATTCACCTGAAACCGGGTGATGACAGGGAAATCAGTATGAGTGAAATCTTTCGTCTTTCCAGTGAGGGCTATACGTCAATAAGAATCAAAGTGGCTACTACTAACAGGGTTAATAGAACCAAGCCAACCAGGCGGTATCCGTTTTACCATAACGACATAGTTGAACGAATCCCTCATTGCCGCCTGTTAAGGCAGCATGACTACGATGATAATTATCGGGTATTACTGGACAACACCATTTATCAGTCCAATCTCAGCTACGATGATGCCGTTTTATTGATTGGCA
Source organism: Salinisphaera sp. G21_0 (assembly GCF_017744115.1). Classification (GTDB taxonomy): domain Bacteria; phylum Pseudomonadota; class Gammaproteobacteria; order Pseudomonadales; family Endozoicomonadaceae; genus Endozoicomonas. The sequence continues at coordinate 45,342 of NZ_JAGHQW010000039.1, forward strand.
AACTCGTATCGGTGAACTCCTGTACATTTTGATGTCCTTGGGCACAGCTTAAAAAATCCTGACCCGGCCCTTCATCACAGGGCCAGGGAGCAGGACGCTATAACCTATTGATTAAATTACTGATATTAAGAATCTGACTGGCTCGGGAAACCATTTCGGCTCTACATTCACTCTCTTAATGTTTCAATAAGGAACTATTTTCCAATTTATCAGTCTGATTTTTAGTGAAAACCCTTTAATTTTTACTAATTGAATAATTTACAAGGACTGATTCCATGAAACTCACCTACTCACTGTTCAGGCTATTTTCCCTGATACTTTGTACTACTGTACTGTCAGCCGGGGCTTTTGACCTTGCAGCACCTGCTTACCATAATGATTTACCGCCCAGCTATGAAGATTCCGTGGCCCATTCCACGTATACCATCCAGCTCAAGCCCGGTGACAACAGATTCATTAGCTTCGTTGAACTTTTTGGTCGGGGCTATTACAACCTGAGAGTCAATGTAGCCAGTGATTTGAAACAGCCACACTGCCGTCTCTTTAAGCAGAGCAACGGTTATTACCGTGTTCAACTGGATAATATGATTTATGATTCAAACCTGCATTATGACGATGCCGTCCTGGAGATTGGTAAACTCGTCTCTGTGAACGCCTGTCGATTCTGATCTCTGCAAAGATTGTAATAATGGGAGCCGTATTGCTCCCTTTACAGAGGAAGCGCAGTGGTGAACTTCATCTGTTCCATGGCGAAACTGGAGGTTACATCGGTCAGTCCCTCCACGCTGTTGACCAGTGCCTTATAGAAGCGATCAAACGACTGAATATCTTTTACGACAACCCTGAGTAAATAGTCGTATTCACCACTCATTCGATAGCACTCAGCAATTTCCGGAAAGCTGGCCACCACCTTGCTAAAAGATGCCAGCCATTCACTGTTGTGATGACGGGTTTTAATATGAACAAAAACAGAAACCCCTAACCCAACCTTGTCAGGATTGACCAGGGCGACACGCCTTGTGATATAGCCTTCAGCCTCCAGACGCTTAATGCGCTTCCAGCAGGGTGTTGGAGACAGACTGACTTTTTCAGCCAGTTCAGCCAACGAGGGAGTCGTATCCTCCTGCAACTCTCGTAATATGTCACGGTCAATTTTATCCATTCAGCAGACCCACCACATTCTGGTCACGATCTTTCACCACCAGCGTATGAACTCCCTGTTCTTTCATTAACAGCCGGGCCTCTTCAGCACTGATATTTTCCTGAACGCAGACCGGTGCACCATTCATAATATTTCTTGCATTGATACCCTTAAGATTCTCAACACCCGCCAGATTACGGCGCAAGTCACCATCAGTAATAATGCCACACAGTAAATCGCCTTCCATGACCAGACACAGGTTGGTTCGATGGTTGGTCATGGTCTGCATGACCTGCGTGAGACTACAATCCGGGGTTACTGTTGCCAGGTCACCACGGCGGATCACATCACGGACCCAGACCATTTTCTGGTCACTTTGCTGCGCTTGCGGGGAACTGAAAAGGCGTCGGCGAATCAGGGTTTCAGCCAACAGGTCGCCAATAGCCAGCAGAACCGTGGTATAGGTCGTGGGGGCCTGCTCCCGCTCTTCACGACTCTCAACCACACTGGCATCCAGCACGATATCCGCCTGCTCAGCAACCGGACCCGCCGGATCACCGGTAATGGCAATCACTTTGTTACCCATTTGCCGAATTGCCGGATAAAGCCGTAGCAACTCCCCAGTCCTGCCACTGTACGACAACATGATAATAACGTCACCGGGACCAATCATACTCAGATTGTCTTCCCAGGTTTCAGCGGCATTCAGTATGTGCGTAGACAAGCCTGTGGCATAAAGCGTTGCAGCGATTTTCTGTCCCACCAGGCCAGACTGCTTCATACCAAACAGGATAGCGCGTCCACGGCACTCGGCTAACAACTCCAGAGCAGCAGTAAAGCTACCATTGATTCTGGCTTCCAGTGATTTGAGCGCTTCGATCTGTCCGGCAACACTGTTACGCATGGCATCAGAAACCAGCATGTTGTTGTCTAAATTCATGGTCCATCTCTTCTAATCATTTTCCCTCAGTGTGACACAAAGGCCTTGATAAATAATTGATCAGGAGCATTGATGCATAAAACATTTGGTCTTAGGAACCTTTTACTGTGTTTAAGTGTCGGACCAGGTGTCATTAATGAAAACGGGAGACGCCATGAATATTGGCAATATGGCAACAGGTTTGGCAGGGGTTGGTCTGGCAGCGGCCGTCAGTCTCAGTACTGATGTTGCTAATTCTTCTATTCTGAAAAAGTGGCGAACCCGTGCTGTCATGGCTCTTTCTAGCACCCTGGGCACCAGCTTAAGTCTGGTGCAATGCATCCGGGAAGGCAGAAACATATCCACCAGAACACTGGCAACACTGGCAACGAACGCTGGCGTTCTCGCATACAGTTACCTGCAACCCTGGGCTGATGATTTCAAACATGATCTATTGGCTATTGAATCGATTTGGAAAAAAAAATGTCTTAAGGATTATTGGACGTATGGCGAAATGCCCAGCCCGATATGCGATCGTTTTCTTGATAATGTTGAAGTGATCGAATGGAAGAAAGAGCAAGTCACTGGCAAATCGTACAAGCTGCAAAAAGTGACATGGACTCGTTTCGGGTAGCTGCCGATTTTCAATCCAGGGGTGCTGGCATTATCCAGCCAATTGTATCTTCGGGCATTGCGAGACACTCCAGGGTAATGCCGTCGTTCATATCACCAGCACGATACCCACGGGACACAAGTAACGTAGATGGCATGTTAAATGGGTATTATTTCAGGTAAACAACTCCCTCAATGACTTCGCACTCCAGGGCAGTCAGCCGGTCTCCCGGGCAAGGTCCTGCTATACACTCCCCCGTCTCAATCAGAAACTGGGCACCGTGGGTGGCACACTGAATCAGCCGCTTTTCAGAATCCAGAAACTGATCCGGCTGCCACTCAAGGTTAATACCAAAATGCGGGCAACTATTTTCGTAGACGTATACCTGATCGCCCTTACGTACGGCAAAGATATGTCCACGCTCATTACGGAAGCCTTTGCTACCGGGATCCTGAAGCTCATCGATAGAACACAAACGAATCATTACTTCACCATGATGTCAAAGACGATAATAATATGGTCGCCCGGCTGAACCCGATCCTGCCAAACCGGTTTGCATGGCTTTACGACAAGTCTGGTCAACCTTATTTTCTTCCGGGCTCTTCTGGCAGACGCACGTCAAAAGGCATACCCCGCTGCAACACAATCTGACTGAAATAGATATTAATGGCCTGGGAAGTGGTTAGCCCGAGTCGGCGCAGAATCTCTTCGGCCTCCTGCTTTAATGGCTCATCAATTCGTGCCCGGACAGTAGTCTCTTTTGCCATAATCACTGCACCTCATGCATCTTTTCTGGAATATTTCTGCAAACAATAAAAATTATAAAAAACATCCCATGCTGCGGGAAAGCGCTACTTTACGCGCAGCCGCTACACCCTGTTATCAATCTGCCGATTGACTGTTCTAAGCTGACAAAATATAACAATGTATAAAGAGTTGCCATGAGACGTTCACCAAACTTCCGTCAATGCTTTCGCAGGGTAAGTGACTCACGGCCAGTGCTTTTATCACACCAAAAGTAAAACAGGACGTTTTACGCAGTCACTAACAGGGATCATAGAGATTGAAGCTTTCGTTATGTTGAACAAATTATCTCATTGCTTACTCCTTTTTTCATTGGCCACATCACTTCTGCTCCCCACATACAGCTTGGCTAACGAGTTAGAACGGCAGCAGATGCTGTTCAAGCGCGTTGAAAAAGCACTGAAGACAGGGGACCATAAACTTTACGAGAGTTATCGATCTGAACTCAGTGATTACCCTCTGGCTCCCTACCTTGAGTACCTCAGCCTCACCAACGATCTCGAACGTATCAACCAGAGCGATATTGACCAGTTTGCCAGCCAATACCCCGATTTACCGCAAACCAGCCAGCTCCAGTACAAATGGCTGCGGCATCTGGCCAGTAACCAGCGCTGGCAATCCTATCTTGCTGCCTATCAGCAGGATGATGGCGGCCGCTATCAGTGCCTGAAAGGCATAGCCCTGCAAGCACTGGGACAGACCGAACAGGCCTGGCTGGAGGCAAAAAGTCTCTGGCTGAAAGACAAGTCACAACACAAGGCCTGCGATCCGTTATTCGAAAGCTGGAAAGCCTCTGGCGAACTCACCCAAAGCCTGATTATTGCCCGCTTCTGGATGGCTGCAGAGCAAAACAACCTGTCCCTTGCCCGCTACCTGAATAAGTCAATTAAAGATACGTCTTTCAAGGTATCAACAGAGCTGTTCTGGGAGGTCAACAAACATCCCGAACTGCTTCATACCGCCCGCTTTAATGGTGACCTGGAACATCAGCGGATCATTATGCTTCATGGCATCAAGAAACTGATTGCCAAAGATCTGGACCTTGCCGTCAGCACCTGGTTGCCAATGCGCAACCACTATCCTTTTTCCCCGAAACAGCGATCCGCTGTCGACCAGCGAATCGCGATGAAAGCGGCCAAGAACTTTGTGGACAACGCCGAAGAAATTATTGCCAGCATTGACCCCGATTTCCATTATCAAAAGGTCACCGAGTGGCGAATCAGGCTGGCACTGGCTGATCAGGACTGGGAAAGAGTCCTGATACTGTTAGAACATCTGCCCGCGACTATCAGAAACAGCAGCCGCTGGCGCTATTGGAACGAAGTCGCCCTGCTCAAGTTTCAGGAGGCAAGCTATCAGCTGGTCGGGATGGCTCTGCCGAGCAAACCCGCGTTGCTGCAAACACCGACACTGAGCGCGCTGGGCCAGGAGCGGAACTTTTACGCTTTTCTGGTGGCAGACCTGAAAGGACAACCCTTTCAACTGAACCACCAGCAAAAAGCCATTCACCAGCAGGATCTGCACAAGCTCAAGCAATATTACCCGGGTTTTAAACGTATTCGTGAGTGGCTGCACCATAAGCGCTTTTATAACGCCCAGATGGAGCTGAACCGGATAACCCCAAGCCTGGATAAAACCCAGCAACAGTTAATTCCCTATCTCGCCCATCAATGGGAATGGCACCATCAGGCGATTATGGCGGCTGCCCGGGCAACACTCTGGGACGACCTTAGCCTCCGCTTCCCGACACCGGACGCTGATATTTTCAGTGCGCAGGCAGAAAAACGTAAGCTGGATTATCCCTGGGTTCTGGCCATTGCCCGTCAGGAAAGTGCTTTCCATCCCATGGCGCGCTCCAGTGCTGGTGCCATGGGGTTAATGCAGTTGATGCCGACAACCGCAAAGCAGGCGGCGAAACAGGCCGGAATACCGTATAGAAAGAAGTCAGAACTGTTTAAACCAGAAATTAACATCGCACTTGGAACTACCCACCTTGCCTGGTTGTCCAAACGATTTGAAGACAGCCGAATTCTGGCAACAGCGGCATACAACGCCGGGAGTACTCCGGTGAAACGCTGGCAGAAGCAGAGAGGGCATCTGCCACTGGATATCTGGATTGAGACCATTCCCTACGATGAAACTCGTAAGTACGTCCAGAATGTCATGGCTTATCGCGTGATTTACAGTCTGCTGGAAGACCAGCCTGCACGTATGCTCTCATCTCAGGAGATGGCCTCCCTCAGTCTTAACCTGCAGGAGTCCAAGGTCATTGCCCAGAGAGAGCATGGGCAACCATGACAGGATGCTTCGGTTTTCCGCTCAGGAAAAGTCTTCAGGTTCTGATACACTGATTATTTCTAATTTTTATTACTTGGAGAACAACGTTTATGGACAGGCGTCATAAAACCCATGCTGTTCAGGTTGGACACGTCACCATTGGCGGTGATGCTCCCATTGTGGTTCAGTCAATGACGGACACCGATACTGCGGATGTCCAGAAAACCATTGACCAGATTCGCCTGCTGGCGGATGCAGGCTCTGAAATCGTTCGCGTAACGGTGAATTCAGAGGAAGCTGCGGCCGCTATTCCGGCAATCTATGATGGTCTGGCTCGGCACAATTGCAATGTACCCATTGTCGGGGACTTCCATTACAACGGTCACCTCCTGCTGACCAAGTACGATGAAACCGCCAGGCTGCTGCACAAGTACAGAATTAACCCTGGTAATGTCGGATTTGGCGATAAGAAGGATGACCGCTTTAATGCCATGATTGATGTTGCCATCAAATACGATAAGCCGGTGCGCATCGGAGTTAACTGGGGTAGCCTCGACAAAGAGCTCTCTACCCAGCTGATGGATGAAAATGCCCGATCCGCCAACCCAAAGTCTTCCCAGGAAATCCTCCATGAAGCATTGGTACTTTCTTCTCTGACCAGTGCCGATGCTGCTGTTAAGCGTGGCCTTGGAGCCAACAAAATCGTTATCTCCTGTAAGGTCTCCCGGGTACAGGATCTGATCAGCGTCTACCAGATGCTGGCCGATCGGTGTGAATACGCCCTGCACCTTGGATTGACCGAAGCCGGTATGGGCAGCAAGGGTATCGTGGCATCCAGTGTCGCCATGGGCATTCTCCTGCAGCATGGTATTGGCAACACTATCCGCACCTCCCTGACGCCAGAGCCCGGTGCCTCCCGCGATAAAGAGGTGATTGTCTCCCAGCAGATCCTTCAGGCCCTGGACGTTCGCAGTTTTGCTCCGGAAGTGACTGCCTGTCCTGGCTGTGGTCGTACCACCAGCACCTTCTTCCGGGTTCTGACCGATGAAGTGGATGGCTTCCTGCGCAGTAAAATGGTGAACTGGCGCCACCAGTATGTTGGTGTGGAGAATATGAAAGTTGCCGTGATGGGCTGTGTGGTTAATGGTCCGGGGGAAAGCAAGCATGCCAACATCGGTATCAGTCTGCCCGGTACCGGTGAGGCACCTTCTGCCCCGGTATTTGTTGATGGTGAGAAGTTCACCACATTGAAAGGCGAGAATATCGCTGAAGACTATAAGAAACTGATCGAAGAGTATGTTCAGAAAACCTATGCTCCCCGGGAGCAGGTGATCGCCAGCAACTGATGATTACAGACTGATAAATCAGCACCGCTACACTGTGGCGGTGCTACCCTCTTCATTTTTCCCTCAGCAAAATTGACATCCATCTAATTTCAAAACTGAATCGCCAGCTTTGCCCTGATAGGTCTTTCACTTCATCGGAAAGACCGTTATCAGGACAAGCTTCAGGGGATTTAAGGCGTCAGAGTCAGGGTATATTTTGCATCACCCGGTAAGAACGGACTGGCCTTCCCTTCCACCCAGTCCATATAACCTGCGCTAAAGAAAGGAGAGAGCGGGTGACCACTCTGACCACCCGGCATATGAAATATTGCTTCATCTTCACGCCCGGGAGACACCACCAACCGCTCAGATACCCCCTGATCGGCACGCTGGGCCCTGGGCATCCAGACATCACCAGAGAGAGGTACGGCGGGCATCTCCAGCAGTTTGCCAAAAACAGGAATGGCATCACTCAATGGGTGGCGGATATCAGCGGTATTTCTCTGTCCCCAGGTGGCATTGCCCAGCTGATCTTCGCCACCGAGATCACTCACTACCTGATCCACGGTTTCGATCAGCAACTCATCCCAATTTTCGTACTGAGGACTCAGCCAATGTAGCGGGCGTTCTTCCAGAAGACGCCATATCATCTCGCTTTCATGGTTTAACTTCTGCATAAAGCCATCTTCTACATCCTCTTTGGCTTCTGGAGAGAGGGACAGAAAGTAGCGCCCCAGTGATGACATGATCTTCAGTTTAAGAGCATCTTTATACTCACGTACCAAACGGTAACCAACGTCGTCAGTGGCAGCCTTGCCAGACCAGTTGTTCACATAACGATAAAACGTCTGCCGGGAAAGGTTCCCTGCCACCACGTCTTCAGTGAGTGTATCCAGCAACAGCCGCCGCCAGTTATCCATATAGAGAGCACGATGATCCAGGGCAATCTCCAGCAACGCCTGTTCATCAGCACGCTCAAGTGCCATCAGCGCATCACGAATCTGTATCTGTCGAGGTCCGAGGGCATAACCCCCGTTGCCCATCTTGTCGTAGTCTGCTCCGCTTACGATACGGGCATTGGCAGTCCAGACCCGTTGATCCGCAGGGTTATATACGCGGGGATAATGCACATCCGGAAGCCAGCCATCCCAGTTATCATCAGCCTGCTGCCAGGGCAGTGGGTAAGTGGAATCGATACCTGAACGGTTTGGAATCTGTCCGGCAACGGTCCAGCCAATATTCCCTTCACGGTCACCCACCGTAAAGTTCTGGGGTGGAATTCCGCTGCGGTTGGCAATGGCCATTCCCTGTTCTACATTGCGGGCAACTTCCAGGCTCACCAAATTGACATTGGTCGCCTCCGGACGATGGGCAGTCCAGCGCAGGGCATATTGCGTATCGTCGTAGGCCGAATCAACCACCGGCCCCCAATGGGTGCCTGAATATTCAACGACAACCGGTTCCTGATCTTTGATATTGATGGTTTCAGTCCAGCGTTCAAGGGATTTCGGGCCATCATTGGTCATGTACTGGCCATCATCAATATCAAGCTCCACCAGATCAACCCAGTCACCAGCAGTATTGGTAAAGCCCCAGGCGATATGGGTATTGCTGCCAACCACAATAAACGGTGTGCCCGGTAATGTGACTCCGGTAATACTGACCCTGTCCTCTGGCTGGTCCGGGTGTGGATAACTCAAAGAAACCCGATACCAGATGGTGGGCACCCAATGGCTCAAGTGCATATCATCCTGAATGATGGCTCCACCATGGTCCGTTAACTCTCCGGATACCGCCCAGTTGTTACTGCCAATAAGACTGTCTTCCAGCGTCGTTCCACCCAGATTGGCATAGAGCTCTGCCTCTTTACTGCGAAGGTCAACCAGCTCTGCCCCCGGGGTTGGCACATCCGGCAACTCACCAGGTTGCATTGGTGAGTCCCAGCGGGTTTTCAGTGGTGAAAGAAAATCGATAACAGCAGGTACGGTTACACGACTGAGGAAGCCTTTCAGGTTATCCAGTTTTACTTCATCATCATTGAGATCCATATACATGCTGAAGATCGACAGAAAAGAGTCTTCGTTTTTCCAGGGCTCAGGCTCCACACCCAGCAAAAGATATTCAAAAGGCTTCTGTCCAAGATCTTTCAGACCATGATTGACACCATCGGTATAGGCATTCAAAAGAGCCTGATGCTCAGCGCTCATAATCTCAACCGCCTGCTGAGCAACCTTGCGGAAACGATGTTTTCTCTGACGTTTATCGTGATCCAGCGCCAGTTCACCCACCAGTTCAGACAGTTCACCCGCAGAGTTGCGTCGATTCAAATCCATCTGAAAAAATCGTTCCTGGGCATGGAGATAACCAGTAGCAAAGGCAACATCCGTACGATCACTGCCGGATATCAGGGGAATACCCTGAGCATCCCGCTCAATCGTTACCGAAGCATTCAGGAAGGGAGCCTTCACTTCCCCCTCCAACATGGGGAGACTTTGGCGAAGAAGAACAAACGCCGTAAGAATGATCAACAGAGATATTGATACAAGGAGAAAGAAGCCTCTCCTTAACCAGATCAGCATCGATACTACTCCATTATTGTTATTATATGAGGCTGGCAAAATAGCACAGTTTTACCTGGCTGCCCATGGAATCCTAAAACCATACCTGAGAGACGCTGGTCACATACAGATGCTCCAGATACATCGTCAGCCCTGATCAAAATAGCATCATACAAAAATTATCACTTGGTCCAACGTTGTAAATCCCGATAGAATACTGCTCATTTTTAATGGTTCTAACGTACTAATAATTGGTACTGCGCCTGAGTTCCCTCACCTCAACTAAAAAGGACTTGCCATGCAAACCAGCAATCGCGGCCTGAACATTCTGCTTTTATTATCGATATTTCATATCGTGACCATCACTGCCAGTAACTATCTGGTACAAATACCGTTTCAATTCTTTGGTATGCACACCACCTGGGGAGCATTCACCTTTCCTTTTATTTTCCTGGCCACAGACCTGACCGTAAGAATCTACGGGTCTGAGCGGGCCCGGAAGATCATATTTACCGCCATGTTCCCGGCCCTGCTGATCTCCTACCTGGTGTCAGTCATGTTCGTGGATGGAACCTTTCAGGGATTGGCAAGCCTGGCCAGCTTTAATACCTTTGTTGCCAGAATTGCCGTTGCCAGCTTTGCGGCATACCTGGTTGGACAGATCCTGGACATCACCGTTTTCAACCGTTTGCGCCAAAATGCCCTGTGGTGGGTGGCACCGGCCTGTTCAACCATTGCTGGCAACCTGATTGATACCCTCAGCTTCTTCAGTCTGGCCTTTGCCGGTTCATCAGACCCCTTCATGGCGGCACACTGGATGGAAATTGCCCTGGTGGACTACGGCTACAAGCTGGCCATCAGCATGCTGTTCTTCCTGCCTATGTATGGGGTGTTGCTAAACTTCCTGGTGAACAGGTTGAATGTACCCATCCAAATGAACTCTCAACAGGCTGCATAAAAGCCTGTGTATAAAGCAAAGCCCCGTTTAACGGGGCTTTACATAAATCCTGAAAAGGATAAGTTGATTGAGAGATCGGGGGATATAATAAATCAATGAGCATTTCCGTAATAGCTAATCGCCTTACTCAGGGCGCTGACCTGAAAACAGCCGTACAGGAACTGGTTAACAAGCACCGGATTTCTGCAGGTTCACTGGTATCCTGTGTTGGCAGTCTGTCCAGAATAAACCTTCGTCTTGCTGGCGCAGAAACTACGTTAGCGGCCGAAGGTTCGTTTGAAATCGTCTCTATAATGGGAACACTGACACCGGATCATCAGCATATCCACATGGCTGTGGCTGATGCTAAAGGGCATGTTTTTGGAGGGCACCTGCTAGAAGGAAATATCGTTGACAGTACTGCTGAGATGATTATTCACAGTTATCCACAGCTGAGCTTCTCAAGGGCTTTTGATTCATCCACAGGCTACACGGAACTTGTTATTGATAAGCACTAGTTTTTGATTAGACGTATCATCTGAAGGCTTTCAAACATTTTCTTTTTATCGTTTTCCGATAGATGCCTGGTATTTACTGTTCTGACAAAGTCTTTCTGCTGTTTATTGTCAAAAGCCCCTCCACCTTTCAGGTATTCGCTGATTCTCACCACAATTTCATCACCAAGCGCCAAAATCTTTGGCCTGACCTCAGAAGCTAAATCCCGATACTCACTATTTTCAGGATGTGTAGATAACCAGTCAGCCATATAGCGATATTGAATCGCCTTGGCAGCATCCATCTGTGCCTGGAAGAAATCAGCAATAGAGTCCGGTTGCAAACCTGCCTGCTGAGCATCGACCAGTGCCTTCTCAAGCACCTGCTGTTCTCTGGCCAGGTCTTCGACCGCACTGCGGTTCCTGGCTTTGAATAAGGCAACATCCTGCATATAGTTCAACCGCTGGTTGATTAACTGAAAGATTCCATTCGACATTGTATCTGCAACCGCCAAGGTGGAGAGCGTCAAACAGAGCAACCCGGTTACGAAAAGCTTCATACTTCCCCAACAATCCTCAGAGCTTAGAACCAGTTTCATTCCATTGATTCAGCCAGTGACGCCCAGTTCATATTTTACCCAATACCTATAAATATCTGCCAGGAGCCTGTTGGACTTAAGCGTCCCAGGCGACCCCGTAGCGAGGATTGCGAGACATTGAGGATAAAAATTTCTGCTTCTGAGGAGAAATAACTATGCCCCCCAAAAAAACGAAATGATTATGTTAGCACCACTGACCGATCTGTTATCACCATTGCAGGGAACAAAAGGTACTGTCCTCGCATCAAACTCTCTGAAAACCTACTGAGGATCACACCCATGCCAATAAAAACGCACCTGCAAGTATTCATTGCAACACTACTCTGCATTAGTTTTTTCAGCTTTGCTGAGACGGTTCAACCATGGAAAACAGGTAAAGCAAGACGAATCGGCAGGGGCGGGATGCCAGTAATCCAGGTATATGAACATGACGTCAATGGTTTTATTGCCTGTTATTCACATGACGATATTCCACCAGACCTTGTAACAGGAGATAAGCACCTCCAAGGTTTTGTGGCTATGAAGGGAATATACAAAGGACGCATTTTTCATCCCGAGGGGTATTTAGATATGGATATCACCCCTTTTCATACAACGCCCAGCGTCATGTGCCAGGACTACATTCCATCCTGCCAGGATGAGGGCAAGGAATGCTGGGCAGATGGTAATACCGGTGGCCACTTCGGTCGCCTCGTGAGAGCACTTGAAGCCGTTGATCGAATGCTGGACAGGCTGGCCCCATACCGATAGCAACTTTGGTAGCCTTATTCAGGCACGTGAAGCTGTTGATCCAACCGTAACAATCTTTCTCCACAAAGCAAAAACCCCGACAGATTGCTCTATCGGGGTTTGCAGCCTTGAGCGGACTCAAGGTAAAAATGGTGCCTGGCGATGACCTACTCTCACATGGGGAGACCCCACACTACCATCGGCGATCGGTCATTTCACTGCTGAGTTCGGGATGGGATCAGGTGGTTCTAACCTTCTATGGTCGCCAGGCGAAACTTTTGAGCCGGAAGCTTTAAGCTGTCCGTGCCCTGGAATCCAATCATCAAGCTTTCTTGCTGTACACTCTTGCGTATGGCTACAACTGACCACTGTCAACTGTCTTTTAAATCGCTTTGGCGTTATATGGTCAAGCCGCACGAGTCATTAGTATTGGTTAGCTCAATGCCTCACAGCACTTACACACCCAACCTATCAACGTCATAGTCTTTAACGGCTCTTCAGGGACCTCTAG
>NZ_JAGHQW010000003.1 GCF_017744115.1 Salinisphaera sp. G21_0
TGCGCTTAGTCGCCAGCAGGGCTTTACTGCGGGCTATTCTACCAGTCGGCCTGTTAGCATTACCCGGAGGCAAAGTAGTCAGCAGGCAAAGCCTGTGGAAGCCTCACCGCTTGGGCTGTTTTGGGGATCGGTGGCTAAAAAGCAAGCTAAGGTCAGTTTTAGTCACAGGCAGAGCCAGAAGAAAGAAGCGACAGCAGGAACCCGTTGGCAGCAGACTGAGTGGAAAGATAGCGACAAGCTGAGTGCATGGGATAAAACCATTGAGGCGCAGGATCGTAATCATGCCTCACCATGGAATCATCTTCTGGAGCGGGATAGCAATGTATCGGAGGGGATGCAGTCGGTTGATCTTTATGGTGCCAACGAAAGAAAAAGCCCTGCTTATATTTTTCCGCAGCAACCGCTTAATTTTACCTTCCCAGTTTGAGCGCCAACTGGCGACCGGAGCAGGCTTACAATGCGGTCTATGTTTCCGGGACCAATGCAGGCGTGGCGGTCAACGTCAAACGAACGGGAACCAATGGGGACAACCCGGCTCCCGATATTCTGGAAGACTGGCTCACGGAAACGCAGGTCAATACCGAGCGGGGCCGTAATGAGCTCGCCAAGGGTGGCAATCAGAGCATTACTACCATCGAACTGCCATTGACCGACACCAACACAGCACCCGGGTTAATTGAGCCGGGTATGCTGGTCGAGGTTCAGGATTTAACGGGAGACTGGCAAGCCCTCTGTCTGGCGACCAGTATCAGTGCCAGTGGCGTGGGAACCGTTATGCAATCGGTTGACTTGGAACGTCATTACGGAGGTTGAGAAATGGCTACCACGAATATCTGGCAGCAATTCAAGGCATTAATACCTGAAGGAGTGAGAGTTATTGCTACCATTACCGCAAATAATAACAATGGTACAAGTCAGGCTGAGCTTCGGGATGGTTCGGTTATTACGGTTAAGGGGGAGTCTGTGAGCGTTGGAGAGAAGGTGTTTATTCAGAACGGGGAGGTAAAGGCAGCTGCGCCGAATCTGGCGCAGTATGAAGTGGAAGTGTGAGACGATCAGATCAAGAATCAAGACCCGACCCCGGTTTCCTGAGACGATCAGATCAAGAATCAAGACCCGACCCCGGTTTCCTTGGAGAGCGGTTTCCTTGGAGAGAAGGTGTTTATTCAGAACGGGGAGGTAAAGGCAGCTGCGCCGAATCTGGCGCAGTATGAAGTGGAAGTGTGAGACGATCAGATCAAGAATCAAGACCCGACCCCGGTTTCTTTCACGACCCCGGTTTCTTTCAGCTGGGCAGAAGGTGTTTATTCAGGAGGGTATAGTAAAGGGAATAGCCCCTCAGTTGAAGCAATATGAGGCAGAAGTTTAGCTGTTGCTACAAAAGAAGAAGTCCAGTCATTACGGCTACTTATAGAAGATCAGACCAGACAGTTAATGATTTTTTTGAGGAGTCTGTAAGATCTGAACTTCTATAGTAAATAGGGTGATCTTAATATTTTAGCTGTTTCTTTTGATCCAGTCTTCTCTGGGTATTCATAGAAATTCCAAGTGTGCTTGAAATCCGCTGTTTATCTTGGTATTCCACAGGGAACATGTAGATATGTTGGATGATAATTTCCTTAAGAATTCTCGCGCATGTCGGGTTCGATGAAAATTTATCATTCAGAAGTTCAATGTTTCTAAAGTCTAACTTTTTATGAAAGTGAAGATCAATGGCTTGATTTATTAGGTTAATTGAGTTTGTATCAAAGTCTTTTTCAATTTCTTTGTAAATTGCTTCTGCTTCAGATGATCCCATTGATGTAGAGATTTTTCGTATAACGCCAAAGATAACACCATAGGTTAGAAATAGAAAAGCACTTTTGGCTTCTTTTTCAATTTGTTGGTTTGTTAAACTTGGGTTTTCTTTTAAAATCGTCTCAATAATTTTAATAACTTCGTATTTTGATTTGTTGGCGAATCCTAGGAAGTAATCTAAAAACCTAAGCCCAGTATTTATGCCCTCATGAACAAGAGAATATAAATCATTCCTTTTTAGCGATGCATGCCGATTTCTAACAATTTGCCCAGCAATCTCAATACCTCTAAAAGTTTTATTGATTTGGGCTAAAGTGTCTGATGGCTCAAGGTCATCAATATATTCTTCATGCAACGGATTTGGCTTTTCGATTTCATCCATTTTTTTGTCATGAGCTTCTCTCTCTTCTTTGATTTTTCTTTTTTCAATTATAAGTGCCGGTATTTCCTTGATGAATTCGTTCATAAATCCCAGCGACTCCGAATCCAACCTAGATGGTTCTTGTTCTTGAAAAAGTTCCATTAGAGTTATTTGTATTTCATCAAGAACCCATTGATCTTTAGTGTGATGCGTAAGGAATATTATAATGTTTGAGCAGTCTTCATTGTGTAAATTATGAAGTAGTTTTGAAATGGCACTTTTGGTTTCGTTGTTAGATCTAAAATTTTCAGCCATCCTTTTTGCAGTAAAGAAATAATATATATATTTGTATTTGAAGGAGGTGAAGCCATCAGATTGAAATAATATATGGATTTTGATAAGAACTTCAACTATTTCATCTCTATTTACGGGAAGAAAGTTTTTTTCATAAGTTGTAAAGAATTCTTCCAAATCTGAATGGTTTAATTTTGGTTTCTGATTTGAGAATATAAACCATGCAAGCTCAGTCATTACATTAAGATATTTGTCAATGTCGTCACCTCTGATTTTTGCTTTATCAAATGATTGATATACCAGGTATTGATAGCAGTGGCCATGAGAGGTTAAGTCGTATTTTTGTGGGGTATAAGTCTCAAACATTTGTAGTAGCGTTAAAATATAAATCGGTTTCGGAGGGATAATGTGCTTCCTTACCATTGGATCTATTTTAAGCTTTATTTGGTCTGACAATTGATAAAGCTCATTATCCTCTATTATTTCTTCTCTTCCAAGCGAAACCCACTTTTCAATAATCTCAGTTCTTTTTAAATTACCAAAAGGGACTATTTCGTAGCATGAAAAATCATCTAGCTCTTCAACGTCTTGTGCAATAAATTGATATGTATTTGATGATATTAGTATACATATATCAAACTCTGACTTGAACTTAGAAACCAGTTTTTCGATGTTTTTCTTATTTAGTTTTATTTCTGAAAAATCATCAATGATGATGGCAGGTTTTCTGTTGCTTAAAGCTTCGCGATTTAGCTTGTATTGCTTTTTTAATTCGATCTCAATTATGTCTTTCAGGTTTGAGCTTTTAATGTTGGTGCCATTTAAAACTATAGGCATATAGTTAGAATTAAGTAATGATGCAAACAGCTTCTTTGATAGGGATGTTTTTCCAGACTGGTCATCCCCAAATACCAAGTACTTGCCATCATTAATCAATGATTTGATACTTGTTGTTTGTGATATTTTGTCTAGGTCACCTCTCAATATTTTCAGATCTGGAGCTACATATATATCTGGAAGGATGATTTTTACCTTGTTTCTATGGTTAAACTCAACTTCCGTGTCGTTTATCCATCTTTCATGATCATCAGTGATGATTTTTTCAGTGTTAGGTGTAGGCTTGGTTAGGGAGTTATCTTTTTTTTTTAGCTCTTCTATACTCTTCTTAATTCCTTTTATGACATCTAGCCAAGCAGTATCTCGATCTTCCCATGTGGAAATAGCTTTGGCGTCCTTAGGGAGACCTTGTAGCTTTGCGAATGGGGTGTCTCCCCAGTCACAATTTTTTAAGATTATAGGGATTACGATGGCTGAGCCACTATTGTGTCGCTCTACAGCTCTTTTCATTTCCCTTTCATAACAAAAATCAGAGTCTAAAAAGTCAGGGCTTATCATTAGTAAAATGAGTTCTGCTGTTTCCAGCTTTGTAATTATCTCTGATTCCCACTCTTGACCTGCCAATATTTCTCTATCATCCCAAGATGAGATTATCTCATTTCTTCTTAATGAAGAGGCATGTTTTCTGAATTCATCTTTAAAGGATTCGTCGGCGTGGCTGTAACTTAAAAAAACACTAATGGTCATATATAGCTTCTATAATAGGAAGGTTTTTTTTGATTTTTTCATTTGACTCTTTAGGGCTTTGGAGCTATCTAAAGGAGATTCTATAATGAAATTGCTTGTTCGAAGATGATTGTTTAAATATTCATCCGAAAAAGTATGTTGTGAACTTAAATATGGAAATAAGAGGGGTTGCTTTCCTGAAGACGTGGCATGATTTTTGAACTGCTTCAAACAACATGCCCCACAATAACTTCAAGCTATCTGATCAATAAAAGACTCAAAATTATTAGCCTTGGCAAAGCTAACATTCTCACCCAATGCCTTAAAGTGCTCCCGGCCGCAGTCAATTTTAGCTTGCTCTGTAGGCCGTAGGGCATCACTGAACAGGGAGCCTTTGGTTTCCACCACAAAATAGAGGTTCTGACTGCCATTGTTCTCCACCAGTACCGCCCAGTCCGGGTTATAGGTACCCAGCGGCGTTTCAATTTTGAACCAGTCTGGCAGTTTGGCGTAAACCTTTACCTCTTCGCTTTTCTCAAAGGCTTCGGCAAAGTCGTGCTCTACATCGGAATCGTAAATGACATGATCATACACCGATTTCCCGGATTCGAGCATGTTCTTACCCAGATAGCCTTTCAGCTCCTTATCCTGGAACAGCTCCTGACAGTAAAAATGATCATCACCAATCTTTTGGTATTTAATGCCGTCCACAATAAACCGGCGCATCACCAGTTTGATGATGTTAGTGGCTTCATCAATGAACTTCTGCGGGTTATTTCGGAAGGCATCAAGACGGTTGCACTGGGTAAGTATGCTGACGATTGAACGACGGGTCAGGTTGGTGGCGTTTTGCAAATAACTGACAATGTCCGGCAACTTATAGTCTTTGACGTCATAGGTATAGGTTTGGGTTTTGCTCTCCGTTACCTCTAGTCCACTGCGTTTGGTGGCGACGGTGCCTTTGGCGTACTCAAACTTGGTTTTACCGGCCACCAGGTCTTTCTCAATGGCTTTAGCGCATTCTTCTACCAGGGCATGGTGATCAAAATCCACCCGGTACGTGGTCTGGTATTTAATGCGCTCCCACAACGACTTGAACTCTTCACCCAGGAAAACAGCCTTATTCAGTTTTACCGTTTCCCGCTTGCTGCTGTCTTTGATGTTAAGGCCGCCCGCTACCTTTTTCAGGGCTGCCTGAATTTGCTCTGATTGGGCCATCACATCATAAGGCAGGTCAAGGTTGCCCTCCTTCAGCGCCGTTTTAAGATCATCCTGAACCTTGCCTTTCTTGTCGATATACCCGGCATCCAGCAGGTGTTGCCAGATCTGCTCTGACTTCTCAGTGCCAAGGAATTCCGGTTTTTCTCCCTCATGTCGGATCACAATATTGGCAAACAGATGGTCGTCCACCACGCCAAAGCGAATGCCTTCTTCTTCCTCGATCTCTTTTTGCAGGCTGGCGACAAAATCCTCATAGGACTCATTGGCCATCACCGTCAGCGTGTTCACCTCAAACCCATGAACCCGCTCGCCCTGCTGGTTAACGGCAATGCGAAGACCACGACCAATCTCCTGACGTTTTTTAATCACCGAGGCGGTTTCGTTCAGGGTGCAAATCTGGAACACATTGGGGTTATCCCAGCCTTCTTTCAGCGCCGAGTGGGAGAACAGAAACTTCAGTTTGCAGTCCAGGCTCAGCAACCGTTCCTTCTCTTTCATGATCAGGTTGTAGGCGCTTTCATCCGCCGCCGTTTTCCCGCCTTCGCCTTTGGCCGAGAGTTTGGAGTCTTTAAACTGTGCTTCACCAGCGCTGTCCTTCTTTTTATCAATGGCGAAGTAACCATTATGAAGCTGGCTCACTAAAGCCTCTGGCGAGGTCTCTTCAAACAGGCTGCGATATTTCCCTTTGCGGGCAATGTTGACATACTCTTCTTCAAAGATTTTGGCGTACTTGCCTGGCTGGGCAACGCCATCTTTGTAAAAGCGATAATTGGCGACTTTATCGATAAAGAACAGGCTGAGGACCTTAATGCCCATGGGAATCAGCAATAGCTCTTTTTCCAGATGTTCTTCAATGGTCTTGCGGATTTGCAGACGCTTAAACTCATCGTCATCGACACCACCAATCAGCTCGCCTTTGCGGATCTCATCGGGCTTGCTGGTAAAGTCGATGTATTCAGCGCCGGTTTTGCAGTAAATATCGTTGATGACATAGCCTTCATAGACATCACGACCGCCAGACAACTCATACAGATCATCGTTGGCTTTGACGGTTTTAACCACCCGCTTGACCTTGCCGGACTGCATGATATCCATTTCGATCTTTGCCGAGATGCCACTGTTATTGCTTCTGGTGTCGAGCAGTTTGATGTACGCCTTGTTGTGCCCATCCCGCACATCGATATGGGCCACTTCAATCTGCTTCACCAGCTTCTGCTCGTAAGCATCAATGGAATCCAGCTTGTACAGCAGGTTGTGCTTGTCTTTATGGGTCGCAGAATAGCGGAACGTACACAGCGGATTCAGAGAAGCAATCGCTTCTTTGGACTTGGCGGTGGTGTCCACACTCTGAGGTTCATCAATAATCACCACCGGGTAGGTCGAACGGATAAACTCGATGGGCTTCATACCACTGAGTTTGTCGTGGGTTCGGTGGATCAGGTTAGCTTTGGTCTCTTTATCCGGATCGGTAAAGCTTTTGCGAAAGGCGTCAATATTAATCACCATGATCTGAATGTAATCATTGGTGGCAAAGCTGCGAACCTGGTCCGGCTTTTGAGAGTCGTAGACAAAGTAATCGTACTGAACGTTGTTGTACTGCTCTTTAAAATGCTGCTCGGTAATTTGCAGCGACTTGTACACCCCCTCCTTAATGGCCACCGATGGCACCACAATAATAAACTTGGTGAAGCCATAGCGCTGATTCAGTTCAAAGGCTGAACGCAGATAAACGTAGGTTTTGCCGGTGCCGGTCTCCATCTCCACGGTAAAGTCCATGGAGTTCAGCTTTTTGGATTGTTTGAGGCCCTGGTTCAGCTGCACCTGCCGTACGTTATCCAGCAGCTCATCGGGCAGCAGTTCCAGTCGGTTACCCACACCCAGATCATCGTATTCCGACCCCTGATAAAGATCAGCCTGGTGAGCAGCAGGGGCACTGTAAGCCGGCACCGAAAAGTTGGTCTGGCAGGTTTCCTGGCCTTCAAAGACGCTGACCACCGAATCGATGGCCACTTTTTGATAATCCAGATCGGGATCAAATTGAATCTTCATGTTTTACCCCGTCCTTAGATACTTTTCACATCGTCAATGCCAAACTGCTTGAGCACCTGAATGGCATTGGTTTTAACGACTGGGTCAGCAAAGCCAGCGTCTTTGAACACCACGCGCATGACTTCCGGTTGCAGTTCCTTCTTGAGATCACCAATGGCATTGACGACATCGAGAGTGATTTCATCATCCAGGCAGATCATCAGAGCGCCGCAGCCAATGTTGTGCACGGTTTTACCGGCCAGAATGTGTTCTTCAATGGGCAGGGTGAGGTCGAGGCCGTATTTCAGCAGGATTTCGTAGAGTACATCGTCTGCGGTGCGGTCTTTTTTCAGGCTGTCATCCGCTGCGGCAATCATATCTTCCAAGTTGTCGAAATCGGCATCCCAGGGCTTGATATTGCTGGAGTCGAGTTTGAAAACTTTGAAGCCTAGGTCACCTTGGTAGTCGGGATTATTTTGCTTGAGTTTTGCGGCGGCTCTGCGGATGCGCTCTTTGCTGATGTCTGCTAGCGATATGTAACCGGTTTTGAACGCTTCAGTATTCTCACCTGTAGCTTCGGGTAACTGGATCATAATAAATCTATTTTCTTTGCCTCTTCTCACATTCAATTCGATCGATGCATGCGCCGAGGAAGAAGAACCAGCAAAGAAATCTAATATGAGATCATTTTCTTCTGTAAAAGTGTCTATAAGACGAGCCAAGACATTAGTATCCTTGGGGAAATCAAAAAAATCGCCTCCCATTAGCTCTGTCAGACTTTTGGATGCTGCACGCCGATCTTTGTAAAATAATGAACTTGGTGCCCAAGTTTCAGTATGGTGCAGATATCTTTTGAATTGTATGCGGCTATCTTTCGAAGATGGAAAGATCAAAAGACCTTCTTTATCTAAACGAGCCATTGCCTCACGGTTGTAACGCCATCCATTTTTGGGAGGTTGATAGCCTTTGTATTCAAAAATTAGGTTTTCACGATAATTCGGACTGCTAATATTATCACCGTAATAAACTCCCTTCGCATCAATTTTTGTGTAGTGTGAATGTTCCTTTGAAGGATTGCCTTCACTAAGACTGTTAAACCACTTCTTCAACTCTTTGGAAGCTTTCTCGTGATCTACTACGAATTTTTCTCTTAGCTCTGAAACTTTTTTATAAACTTCGTCTAGTCCTTCTTTTCGTTCACGCCATTTGATTTCTCGTTCTGAAAGATGACTGTCATTTTTCACATAAACCAAAATGTAATCATGAACTACAGAGAATCTTCTTGAGTCATTCTTTCTACCACCTTGCCATATAACACTTGTAATAAAGTTTTCTTCACCAAATACTTCATCACATACTTTTCTTAAGCTGGAGACTTCACCATCATCAATGCTTATGAAAATAACACCGTCATCTCTTAGAAGGTTTCGTGCCAACCTTAAACGTGGATACATCATGTTTAACCAATGAGTATGATAACGTCCTGAGGTTTCTGGATTGGTTTTTAATGGGTTTCCTTCATCATCGATTTGTCCTGTTATTTTTTTATAATTGGCAATATTATCTTTGAAGTTATCTTTGTAGATAAAATCCTTCCCCGTGTTATAAGGCGGATCAATATAAATCATCTTCACTTTTTTGTGGTAGCTCTTTTGCAGCAGCTTCAGCACTTCCAGGTTATCGCCTTCAATAAACAGGTTTTGCGTGGTGTCCCAGTCTTTTGATTCTTCTTTGCAGGGGCGAAGGGTGCCGGTAGAGGGTGTCTGCGCCAGACGACGGGCGGCGGCTTTGCCATGCCAGGTGAAGTTGTAGCGTTCCTTATCGCCATCTATCACCTGAGTGCCCACCAGTTCATTCAGCACATCCACATCAATTTTTGTGCCGCTGGCGTCTTCCGTGATCAATTCCGGAAAAAGCTGTTTCAGTTTGCTGATGTTGTCCTGAACCATATCCAGGCTCAGGCTGCCGTGATGGCCCTGGGTGATTTTTTCCATGGAGGGAATCTCTATCCGTTAATGAATTACAGCTGGGTTTTCAGCGTCTGAATCTGTTGATCCAGCCGTTTAATCTGCATATTCAGTTCAACCTTGTGGTTAAACCGGGTTTCCTGTTTCAGCTCAGCTCGCAATAGCGACACCTGTTGCTGATGGCTGCGTAACTGGTCCAGTCGGGCTTGCCGTTCGTTTTCTGTGTCTTTGGTCAGTGTGTAGTGACCGGTCAAATCGGCGCAGTTCAGTGCCACCACCCGGCGCACCAGATCCTGATAGCACTGGTAGAAATTGATAAAGCTGCATCGCGGTAGCGCAAAATCCGCAAGAAACGCCTGCTGGTTAAGGGTGAGCTGCGATAAATTCAGCCAGCCGGTATCGAAACTGCGCTCAAGCGTGAGTTTGCTGCTGTCGGCCAGATTGATCCGTTTGTGGGCAAGGGAGATGGCGATCTGACTTTCCCGGACAAATACAAGAATGGTGGGGTAGGGAATCGCTTTCTGGATCAGCTCTGCCAGTTTGGTCGGTTGTTTATCGGTGTTGATTAGCTTTTTCAGGGTGATTTGCAGCAGCGCTATTTCCAGATATTCCCGTTGTGGGTCTTCGTATCTGGAAATATTGATGGTCTCCGGGCTCAGGCTGTAACGAAGCGCCAGCGTATCGATCTGCTCATTGATCCGTTTTTGGTCGCTCTTGCTGAAGGCGACGTTACTAAACAGCTGTTTTTTGTAGATGCGCTGTTGCAGTTGGCAGCTATCGGGTATGGCCAGTTGCTGGTAAAAGTCGTTCAGGGTCATGAGGCTGCAGCCTGAGCCGGTTCCCGTATGATCAGAAAACTGATCACTTCAAAATCAATCATGCCCTGGAAGCGCCCCTGATTCAGTCGTGTACCGCCACGGCTGAACAGGCTGTCGATGCCTTTTTCCTGATGGGTGCCAATAATGCTGCTAATCGCCGTTTCCAGCAGTTGCCGATAATGCTCCATGTCTTTGCCATGTCGGGTTATGGCGTTGAATGACTCAATGGCTTCCTGGTTGAGCAGGTGATGTCCGAGCCCCTGTTTTTTCAGGATATCCAGCATCTTTTTGGTTTGGCTGAATGGGTACTTCACCTCATTGTCGTCGGTGACATAGACCAGATAGTGCGGAGCCAGCGCATAGCCGTCGGATGACGATGGTTCTTGAGCGGTGAGTTGCTTTAAGCAGAAGAGCACACCTGGCTCAATGGAGTGATCACCGGTCTGGCGAATAAACGCAGGATCAATGGTACTGGCGGCAAATAACCCGGTGTAAGCGGATTCCAGATCGCCCAGATGCTCTTTCATAAAGCCGGACAGATCCATTCGGAAGTCATTCAGGGTCAGGTCAGTAATGGAGACGCTGCCGGAGATGTCTTCCAGATCCACCACGTTGTCTTGTAATTCCTGCAACTGTTTACGGCGGTACTCCAGATCGTTCATCTGTTTACCGCTGTCCTGCTCAATGACGTTTTCTTCACCGGTGGCGGATATATCCAGCAGCACCATACGACCACTGACCCGGGCTTCCAGGTTGATGTATTCGTCCAGCTCCATATTGGGCCAGAAGTTGACCAGCTGAATCGTGCTGTTTTTTGAGCCCAGACGGTCTACCCGGCCAAATCGCTGAATAATACGTACCGGGTTCCAGTGAATGTCGTAGTTGATCAGGAAGTCGCAATCTTGCAGGTTCTGACCTTCGGAGATGCAGTCGGTGGCGATCAGAATATCAATCTCATCTCCAGGGCTATCATTCACTTTGCTTCGCTCTTTGGAGACGGGCGAGAAGGCCGTTAACAGGTTGTTCAGGTCACTGCTGACCCCAGCGAGCGTACTTTTGTTGCTGCCTGCACCGGTGACCAGTGCCGTATGCAGCCCAAGCTGCTGGCTGACCCACGGCGCAATGTGCTGGTAAAGGTATTGGGCGGTATCCGCAAAGGCGGTGAAGATAATCACCTTTTTATTGCCAGGGTTCAGAGGCTGCTGACATTTACGCTCAATGATGGCTTGCAGGCGATGCAACTTGGCATCCCGCTTTGCATCGATGGCCTGAGCTTCCGTTAGTAGTTGTTGCAGACGGGTGCGATCTTCTTCCAGGTCCTGGCGCCAGTGGATGTGATCGATATCCTTGATCAGGATTTTGACCTTTTTACCAATGAGGTAAGCGTCAAACTCCGGGGAGTCTACCTCAATATCGTTAATGCTGAGCTCTTCAACCTCATCGCTGGCATGGTTGTCCAGTTTGCTCAGCAGCAGGTCGACGGCCCCGAGCAGTTTTTTCAGGGACAGTGCGAAGGAGTGGATCGAGCTTTCCATTCGTTTCAGCAGGTTTACCCGCATCAGGTGAATCAGGCTCTGCTCACGATCCACCATTTTGAACACTGAGCCTTCGCTGACCTGAACATCGTATTTGCGGTTATATTCTGCCCGTTTTTCCATCCGTACGTACTTCAGTGGCGCGTAAGCACTGAGGTTTAAGCGCCGAATGATGCGGTTGATCTCTTTAAGTGGTGGAAAATGGCTGTTTGAATCGATGTCTTCCTTGATATTGAGTGGCTTCAGGCGTTCCGGGAAGGCACCGATTTCTGCGATGTCATAGTACTTTTCAATATGCTTGCGGGAGCGGGCAATGGTGAGCAGGTCGAGCAGCTTGAAGTAGTCAAAATTCATGCCTTCCAAAAGCGATTCGGTGCTGCGCTGCGCTTCGTCCAGCTTTAGCCATTGATTAAACTGGGTCTGGGCTTTTTTCAGGGTGATTTCTATGCTGCTGATGCCTTGCGCTTCAAAGGCGGTGTCTTGCCCTTCGGTGATGAAGGCGACCTGGTTTTTCAAGTCGTTCATCCGGTTATTGACCGGTGTTGCCGAGAGCATTAGTACTTTGGTTTTTACCCCGGAACGGATGATGTCATCCATCAGCCGGGAGTAGCGGGTATGACCCTCTTTAGCGGAGCTGCTGTTACGGAAGTTATGGGATTCATCAACCACGATCAGGTCATAGTTGCCCCAGTTGATGGTTTCCAGATTGATCTCACCGGATTTGCCGATGGTGCGGGTCAGGTCAGTGTGGTTAAGTACATCGTAGTTGAACCGGTCTGCCGCCAATAAATTGCGCTTGTCGTTCACTGTGTAAACGGTCCAGTTTTCCCGCAGCTTTTTGGGAGCAAGAACCAGTACCCGGTCGTTACGCAGTTCGTAGTATTTGATAACTGCCAGGGCAGAGAAGGTTTTACCCAGGCCCACACTGTCGGCAATGATGCAGCCGTTGTAGCGTTCCAGTTTGTCGATGGCACCAAGCACACCGTCTTTCTGGAATTTGTAGAGCTTGTTCCAGACCAGGGTATCTTTAAAACCCGTTTTGCTTTTGATGATGCTGTCTTCGTCAATCTCTTCCAGGAAATCTTTGAACAGATGATAAAGGGTCAGAAAGTAGATGAACTGGGGCGATTGATCTTGAGTCAGCTGGTTGAGCTGATCCAGCAGTAGCTGTTTGGCATCGCTGGCTGATGGGCTGTCCCAGATAGCATTAAACCACTCCAGCATCCCTTGAGTGGCCGTGCTATCAGTGAGGCACATATTCATATCAAAATGATCAGACTCACTATAACCAAGCCCTGTGCTGGTAAAGTTTGAGCTACCCTGGATGGCGGTATCACTGTTATCTGCCTGACTGATATGGAAGATATTCTGATTGGCCATGCAGGTGGAGCGTACTTCTACTTTGCGCTCAATCCATCGGGCACATTCCTTAGCGATTTGCATCTGGTTGAGCTGATTTCTGAGCCGGTGTTCAAAGCGGTCACCGGTTAACTCAGCAAAAGGAGTGTTGTGCATTGCCTCTGCTTGCAGTGATTTAGATAGCAACAGGCGTGTTTCTTCTACAGAAGATAATTCTTTCTTCAGCGAGTCAAAACCATAGATGGAGAACAGGCCAGAGAGTACAGACAGCTTTGTTCCTTTGGTCAGGTGTCGGCGTAGTTCTTCGCCCACCTTGCCATTCTGTTTGTTGTCCAGAAGCACGGCTACAGTTCCATTTTGTTTTAACTGGGTACGCTACCGCCCGTGGTTTTTACCATTGTCTTTTATTGACGCCGGGGAGCATGGGACCAGATAGCTCAGAGGTAAATTTTGGGAAGATAGTGATTGTACGCATGTAAGGTGTTGGGCGGTAGTCGGGTATTGCGAAGTGGTAACAAGAAAAAATTTTGCAAAAACGGTTTGCATGCGACAAAACTGGCCGTGAAGAACGGCAGGTCTTGAGAGTGCTTTTTATGGAGTGGTTGAAAAGGTCAACAACAGGTTATGGGAAAACCAAGCTGTACCAAAAAGATACAAAAACGGTACCATTTTACCAGTACGAATTTCACCGCAAAATGCGCTGATGGTACGCTTTGGTACCGTTTTTGAGGCTCAGGTTACAATCAAATTGCAACCTGAAAAATTTTCGATCAGTCTAACTCATTGATTTCATTATCAAAATTGTCCGAATGAAATTCATACCACATCACATTAATAATTCCAAACGCACAAGCCAGCAGTACACCCAGGATCCATGCAAAATACCACATTGTTCAGCTCCCTCTCTAGTAAAGTGAATGACTTTCTTTTTCAATGCGTTCGGCGGTCATGCGACCCCAGAGTTTGTAGAAACACCAAATGGTGTAGCCAAGGATGATGGGAACAAACACAACGGCAACGCCGGTCATGATGGCCAGGGTCATAAAGCTGGAGGTTGCGTCCCAGAGGGTCAGGCTGAAGGATGGGTCGGTACTTGAGGTCAGTACAAACGGGAACAGACTGAAACCCGCAGTCATGATAATACCGGCCTGTGCCAGGGATGAGCAGGTGAAGTTAAGCCCATCCTGTTTGGTGCCGGAGAAGATCATGACGCCAAGGGGTCCCAGGAAGCCAAGTACCGGGGCAATGATCATGATGGGGTATTGGCTGTAGTTATTCAGCCAGGCTCCTTGAGCAAGCGTGACGGTTTTTTCCAGCGGGTTGGATGGCGCATTGGTATCCAGAATGCTGGTGACCTGGTAACCGTTGATATGGGCAACCCAGAAACCGGCTGCGGCAAATGCCACCATGGTCAGCAGGGCAGAGTAGCGGGCGACCATTGCTGCACGGTGACGGATGGGTTCACCAGAACGCATTTTCTGCCAGACAGCGCCCTGCATGGTCAACATGGCTGCACTGACCACACCGCACAACAGTGAGAATGGGTTGAGCAGATCAAAGAATGAGCCAGAGAAGCTGGAACGCATAAAGTCGTCCAGGGTAAAGCCAAAGCCGACAAAGATGTTGCCAAAGGCAACGCCAAACACCAGGGATGGGACAATACCGCTGACAAACAGTCCCCAGTCCCAGGCGTTGCGCCAGCGTGGGTCAGGCAGTTTTGAGCGGTAGTCAAAAGCCATGGGGCGAATCAACAGGGCAAATAGCACCAGAACCATTGCCCAGTAAAAGCCGGAGAAGGCCGTCGCATAGACGGTAGGCCAGGCGGCAAACAGGGCACCACCGGCCGTGATCAGCCAAACCTGGTTACCATCCCAGTGGGGCGCAACCGCGTTGATCATAATTCGACGCTCAGTGTCGTTTTTACTCATAAATGGCAGAAGGTTGGCAGTGCCGAGATCGTAGCCATCCATAATGGCAAAACCGATAAACAGGACGCCGATCAGAACCCACCAGATAAATCGGAGAATTTCATAATCCATCGTCATCGCTCCTTATGCTTTTCCGTGGAGGGGACTGTCAGAAACCACAGCATCGGTTAACGCCTGTTGTTGTTCGAAGTGGTAACGTCCGGTGTGCAGGCTGCTTGGGCCCAGTCTGGCATACTTCACCAGCAGCCAGACTTCAATGACGGCAAAGATACCGTAGAACAGCGTAAAGCCTGCGATGCTCAGGTAAAGATCGGTGACCGTCCGGGTGGATGCCGATAGATAGGTGGGCAGGATACCGGAGATCGACCATGGCTGACGGCCGAATTCCGCCACAAACCAGCCCATTTCACTGGCAATCCAGGGAAGGGGCAGCGACCAGAGGCAGAGTTTCAGGAAGAAGCGACTTTTGTATTCATTACGGCGGGCGGTTTTCACAAATGCCGTCACCAGAAGCAGCAGCATCAGGACGCCACAGCCAACCATGATGCGGAAGGCAAAGAACAGTGGCCATACGGTTGGAATAGCATCTTCAGCCGCTTGGCGGATCATGACATCGGTGGCCGCAGGAATGTTGTCGGTGTAGCGGGTCAGCAACAGACCGTAGCCGAGGTCATCCACCACTTCCAGGAAGGCTGCCCGGTTTTGTGGTGTATCCTGGCCACTTTTCAGTTTTTGCAGCAGTTCATAGGCCTCCATACCGCTCTGAATACGGACCATCTTGTTTTCAATCAGGTCTTTGATGCCCGTGACTTCTTCATCCAGTGAGCGGGTGGCAATTATGCCCATCAGGTAAGGGATTCTGATGGCGTAATCGGTTTGCATGGTTTCCTGGTCAGGAATCCCGATCACGGTGAAGCTGGCCGGTGCCGGGTGGGTGTCCCATTCCGCTTCAATGGCGGCCAGTTTTACTTCCTGAACATCGCCCAGCTCATAGCCGGATTCGTCACCCAGAAGGATAACGGACAGAATTGCCGCCAGACCAAATCCTGAAGCCACAGCGAAGGAGCGGCGGGCAAAGCCGATATCACGATGGTTCAGCAGGTAGTAGGCAGAAATGGACAGGACGAAAATAGCACCTGTGGTATAACCAGCCGCTACCGTATGGATAAATTTAACCTGTGCCACCGGGTTGAATACCAGGTCGGCAAAGCTGGTCATCTCCATGCGCATGGTTTCAAAGTTGAACTCGGCACCCACCGGGTTCTGCATCCAGGCGTTGGCAATCAGAATCCAGAGTGCCGACAGGTTGGTGCCAATGGCCATCAACCAGGTACAGGCCAGGTGCTGTACTTTACTCAGGCGATCCCAACCGAAGAAGAACATGCCTACGAAAGTAGATTCCAGGAAGAAAGCCATCAGGGCTTCAATGGCCAGTGGTGCGCCGAAAATATCGCCTACGTAGTGGGAATAGTAGGACCAGTTGGTACCAAACTGGAACTCCATGGTCAGACCGGTGGCGACACCCACGGCAAAGTTGATACCAAAGAGTTTGCCCCAGAATTTGGTCATATCCTTGTAGATCTGTTTACCCGTCATCACATAGACGGATTCCATAATGGCAAGGATAAAGGTCATGCCAATGGTCAGTGGCACAAATAAAAAGTGATAGAGCGCAGTAATGGCAAATTGAAAGCGCGAGAGATCTATGACTTCTTCCAGAATCATACGACTCCTCCATAGATAAAATTGGAGTAACGCCCAGCTACCTGCATCATAGAACGTAAATGTGGCTTCAGCCAGCGGCTCCCAACAAGATAGCAGGAACCGGAGGGCGTTCCGGATCCGGCGGCCTTGTATGAAAAGACACGGTCGGTGAAATCATTGAGCCTTTGATAGCGGGTCTGGGCAATAAGTAATCAACGAGAGATAGTATCTTATGTAAGAAAATAGGTATATTTCGGTATGCCGCATACTGTTTGACTTATTGCTCTGTTCAGGTTGCTACGGTCGGCTGGTCGCTTTGGATCACCGCTTATGCCATGCCTTTCAGGCTCAGGCGGGTGATCGTTTTTTTTGCGTTGTACAGATCAATTTGCCAGGTATCTTTTGGCCCCGGAACTTCCATGGCTGAGACATTGTCCAGAGAGTAGGAAGCACTCAATGGTGTTTCATAACGGGCAATAAACTGAAGCCTTTCAAGGCTGGCACTATAGGTTTTAACCAGAAAGTTGATGGTCTGGTCACTGAGTGGCACCCGGTAATAACGGATCAGGTTTTGCGCCAGTTTCTCCGCACTGGCGGCGAGGTTCTTTGCCACGGCACCGGCCATCGCTTCTCCCCAGGCGGCTTTGGTCCGGGCACTCATTCCCGGTTCAATATTGGCCAGACTGGTGGCATTGGCACTTTCGATGGCCCTTTGGATTTGTGGATCATGTAGATGAATGTAAGGATCGAGAATGGTCGCTATCTCAATGGCGATATCACGGGCCCCGGTTTCGGCCAGGAGGTTCCCGGCGTCGGTCTTTACTGAGTTAATCTGGCTGTTGTCGTCAGTCGACAGTGTTTCATGCACGGCTTTGGGTAAGTAGGGTGACTCATTGAGGTAGTGCAAAATACGTTGTGTGACTTCTGCCTTAGCCTCCACATCAAGGAAGATGGTTTGTTCGGAGATGGTGAGACTGCGCTTCAGATTTTCATTATTTTGATACTGATATTTACTGGAGAGTTTCTGCCAGTTCTTCAGGGCTCGCTTTAATTGCAGGCTGTCCCGTCCCTGTTTCAGGTAGGCCCTGCGGCTTTCGTTGTAGATCTGGAGCGCTTTTTCCAGCTGCTGGCTTTTTGAGGTGAGCGTCAGCAGATGTTTTTTTGCCGTTTTTTTCTGGGGGCTGGACAGGGTCAGCTGACGGGCTTCACGTACCTGAAGGCTCAGGTTGTCCAGGGATTTTGTGGCGGTGGCCAGCAGTTTGTGGGTGCTTAGTCCGTTACCGCTGCCAATGTCCGAAGGAATCCCGATATTGTTCAGGTAGGTGGTTAATGCCTTCAGGCGGGAATAGACCCTGGCACGGCTGATGCGCAGATCGTTGCGTTCTTCCTCAAGCTTATCCAGGGCCCTGGCAAGATCCCAGTGACCGGTGTACTCAATTTTCAGGTAGGCAATTTCCCGGCCGCAGATCAGCTCAAAACAGAGGGTGAGTATCTCCTCCACGTCGTGCAGGGTCATCAGGTTTTCATTGCCTTCCTCAATCGCGGAAAGAATCCGCTCAATAAAGAGGGGTTCCCGTTTCTGTCCATCATGGGGGCGGGCTACAATGCCGTTCAGGCGCTTTTTCAGGGCCTCAGCGGTTCGTGGGTGGTTCTCATTGAGGGCGAGCCAGGCATTATCGGCTTCGTCTCTGGCCTCATGGATGATGTCCTGCATCCGGTTATAAAGTCCGGCGCGGCGGAATATTTCAATGCGCTCTGCCTGTTTTGCCAGTTGCTGGTTACCGGTCAGGTCTTCTATTGCGGCAGCAACCCACTCGGGGCCGAGATCAAGCTTGCGCAACAGGATACCCGCAGAATGTATACGACGCTGTTCTTCTGTCATATTCGCCTGGCCAAGGTCGCGAACCTGGTAGATCAGCTCGGAAATCTGGTCGATCAGGTTCAGAAGGCCTATCCGTTCTCTTACCTGTTGCCGACCGTGGGTCATGTTATGAAACAGGCGGTAGCCCATACCCAGTGCCACCGCGATAACCGAGTAGCCGAGGAAATAAAAAGCCCGTTCAATCGGCATCATTTCGCCATAGGCAAAATAGTAGCCAAAGTAGGCGGCCATCAGGGTGACCGGGCCGGCCGTCCATGCGTACTGCAGAATGATGACACTCCAGGGCTCCTGTTGCGGGGCTCTGGCCACTTTTTCAAGCCAGCGAAGGTCACGGCCTTCCAGTTTAAGGTCAACGTTGTCCAGCTCTTTTTTCTGTGGCTCCTGGTTATCGGGAGCAGTGTTATGAAGGCCGGTTGCATTCGACATGTTGGCGTGAACCTGCGGCGGGGAGTGCTCTTTTGTGAGGTATTCTAATCAGCCTTAACCGTAAATCCCTATATGTAAATCTACGATAGTGGCAGGTGCCCCTGAAAAACGTTGGATTATGTCTGTTTAAATGAATCAGACGTCAGGGAAGGGCATTCGTTGCTTTAATGGGCAAAGGGTTTGGCTTTGCAGTGAGTTGAACTTTTGGGCATGCACTTTGTCAAAGTTTTGGAGAGGGCTGTTGCAAGTTTACAATAGGGAACTTATGGAACCGAATACCTTGTTACCGTCAAAAATGGCTGTAAATCCCCCTGATCCGGGTGATGGGCAACGGGAATCGAGTGGTGGCAGGAAAAGTCAGGTCGTGGCCTTTGCCCGTGGTGTTGCCGCTTCCCGCAGTGATGAGCCGAGTCTCAGTCACTCAGGTTCTGACAGCGTTGCAGCAACCGCTTCCGGAAATATGTTTGAATCAAAGATAAGTCCATTAACTGACGATTTAACCACTGCGTCTGTAGTTTCATCTGTAGCCTCGAGAGTGGCGACATCAGAAGTTTTCTCCACCTCTGCCAACCGCGCCGGACATGACAGTGATCATGCAGTAGCCCCGGAGCAGCTGGCAGCAGATATACGTGCACTTTCAGACACCAGCATATTCAGTCGGGGAATAACAGAAACAATGCTTCTGTCGCTACTGAACAAACCTTCACGGCATTCAGCTCCCCAGGCCTTCGCCACTGGCAGCAATAGGCAGGGCATGGCCAGTAGAGCGTTGGGGAGCCGGGCTATTTCAGACTCTGAACTTCCTCCCGGGCATACTTACCAGCCTTATTTCTGGATGTCCCGTCTGGCCAGCAGTCAGTTGCTGCCGGAATTTCAGTTGAATCAAGCTTTGCTACCCCGTCTGGTTGACCAGTTGATAATGTCTGAGCAAGAGGCCCGGCAATACTTTCAGGCGCGATTTGAATACCGTTTTGTTGATTATGGCTTTAACTGCTCTGATGCTTCGGGTACAGAGCCAGAAAAAAATTACGCGGTATTTGCCCGCGCACCAGTTAAGGGGGGGGAGTTGATCGGGGTCTATTCTGGCATTGGCTATGTGCTCAACAAAAGGGAGTGGGCCAATTATAACCACGATTGGAAGCCTGAGCATGTGCATCAGAAAGTGACTGCTGAAATGCCGGATTTCATGAGTTACTACCGGACCCTGATGGCAGGCCTTAGAGGTAAGGATCAAACGCAGCGAACGCTCTCAAAATACACAATGGCGGGGTTTTCTTCAGATTCTACGAACACGGTTGTCTTTTTGCCGGATAACGAGCGTTATACACCGATGCATTTTCTGAATGCGGCCAACAGGGTCAAAGATAACAATGTCATCATGTCGTTTGTTTCAGTGAATACCCGTTCTGGTAATCTTACCTTCCCTGTCTATTTTGCCGAAAGGGATATCGCTGTCGGGGAGGAGTTGCTGGTTAATTATCATTCACTGCCGCCGGACGAATGGGAGCAATCAGGCTTGATGATGACAGCCGCCCAGGAAAGAGCAAAATACGAGAAAAATCTGCAGAGCCAGCTTGGCTTTATCAAGACACTTAATAATGCGGTACCGGGTAAGCAGTCAATATCGCCGTTTGTTGCAGCGCCCGCTTATTATGCCTCGGAAGCACTTCGCAAAAGCCACAGGCAGGCAAAAAAACAGCAACACCAGGGTTCTGAGGTACCTCGTGGTTGAGGTGGTAACCCTGTTCTCTCTTTTTAGGGTGCTTATGTGGCTGGCAAACGAACATCGTTCAGGCTTGTGCTGATTGATGTCCGGTTTTTACCTGTCTGTTTTGCCTGGTACATTGCCGTATCTGCCTCCTCAAGCAGTCTGTCCAGGGAGTTCACATCTTTGGACAGGGCAGCAATACCGATGCTCACGGTTGTGGGCTGATTGTTCGCCCATTGATTGTTTTTTGCATGTTCACTGGCGATGGCACTCCTCATTCGTTCAGCCACATGAAATGCCTGCCAGGGCTCTGTATCGGGCAATAATGCAACAAACTCTTCACCCCCGTAACGCCCCAGTAGGTCTTGATGTCGGAGAGACTTACGGCATATAACAGCTGTGGTTTTAAGTATCTGGTCACCGACATTGTGACCCAGCAGGTCATTCAGTTGCTTAAAGTTATCAATGTCCATAAACAGGGCGCAGCAGGGGCGGATTGGGTCAGAGTCAAGAGCAGTCTGGATGATATTCTCTGCTTCCTGACAAAAGGCTCGCCGGTTCAGCAAGCCGGTCAGTGGGTCAAGGTTGGCCTGCTGCTGCCAGAAGAGCGACTGTCGGTTTGCCTGAAAGAGGGTGCATGCATGGTTGCTGATATCGCTGGCGGTTTGCCAGGTAGTGGCATTCCTGTGATATCTGGAGGGGGCCAGTACCATAAGTACTTTATTCCCGGCATCTATATTCAGTGGGAATAGCCAATAGATGGTGCCAAACCGGTCTTTAAAATTGATTTTTGTTTCGATGCCTGAAGCGATAACGCTGAGCAAGTCCTCTTCGATATCTGGAAGCTGCCTGGCTAAATTTTCAGCGGCTTTTAAGTAGTCAGAGGTTTCCCCGGGGGAAAAGTGCCATTCATCCTGCTGGTGGCAAAACACCATGGCAGGAACGCTAGGTAATACCTGGTCGAAGGTGGTCAATACTTTCTGGATCAGCTCATTGTCGGAAAGTGGTGAGTCCGGGGTTTGCAGGTGCTCACGCAGTGCTGACTCAAAGATACGCCGTTTTTTGCTGGCAGGGGCGATGGCATTAATCGACATGGCGTGGTTCAGGTTCTGCTGGTGACCGTACCAGTAAAACAGAGGCAGCAGGGCTGCATGAACCGAGAGGAGTATAATCTCAGGGTAGGTTGTCAGGCTTCCTGACTCTGCGTTGGGATACCATAACCATGAGAGTAAAATGAGCATGGTCAGTGCTGAAGGAAAGGCCACTTTTGCGGGGCGAATGCCATTATAGAGACAGTAGGCGGTGGCCAACACAGCCAGGGTGAGACTGGCCAGAAGTGTGTAGGCGGCGAGTTTCAGGGTTGCCACTGATGCATTGCTGGCAGAGGTGATCCCATAAACCGCGAGCGCCATTGCAACGATGTTCAGTGCACGAATCATTCGATTCATTTTTGGGGTGTAGACCGGCAGCAGTGCCAGGCTTCGATAGCTGGCAATACCGGTGACCAGCACCACCGCTGTTATCAGAATAAGCCAGTGGCCCGGCTCCCCCGGCCATGAGACAGCACGAAAAATGTCGCCTTTCCACATCAGAATCATCAGGTTGGCAGCAAGCAGATGGCTGATCAGTAGATACAAGGCAGGGGTTCGATTCCGGATGGTCAGGGTAAAGATGAAAATCAAGGCGACGATCAACAGCGTCTGAATCGAGCCGATGACGGTTTGCTGTTCACTCAGCGCTTTATAGTAGTTGAGAGATGGCCATAACTCAGGATTGAGCTGATTGAGCGCTACCGGATCATGACGTAGATACCAGGTTTTGCTTTCCCCGGGCTTGAGTGTTAGCTGTAGGGTGTTGGGCACCATGCCTGACAGTGCACCGTCAATCCCCATTTTTGTCAGTTGATACCCGTTGTTGACCGGGATAAAAACATCCAGCTTTTTATGGGGAATCTGGTGGAATACCATCAGCCAGTCATGGGGGGAGTAGGGTGACAGTTCAAGATCCAGGCGATACCAGTTCAGGGGGGTATTTTCATTGGGGAGTGAGCTTTGAAAAATGTCAGACGGTGGATTTACCGGCACCAGAGGCAGGTTGGTGATGGCATCATCACCACTGAGGTAAATGGGCTCGGCAATTAATGAGCCGGAAAGCGACAGCCATAACACCAGAAAAAGCAGGCGAAGGCCGCTGGCAGGGTGATGGATGACCCGGCGCTTATGATTTTTTTCGGGTAAGTGTTGTCTCGGAAACAGCAATATCGTCTTCCCTAACGAGGATACAAGTTTCAGATCGACTGCCTGTTGTCCATTGATCGTGGATAGCAATTGAGCTTCCTCCTTCCTGGAGAAGCAGAGCATTTAAGACATTCTTACACAGTCGCAGGAGTTCTGTGAAGCGTTTGTACTGGTTTCACAGGTGGCTTTTCAAACCTTGCTAACATGGTCACAAAATGACTTTGTGGGTTCTAACTATCAATAGCAATAGCAATAGCCACTATGGTATTGCTACTTTTCCGGAGGCATCACTATTGATGTTTTCTGCGGTGTTCAAGACAGTTGCCCCAAAATGCTGCTGTGAAAAAGCAACCCGTTCTTCAATAGCCAGGTCATGCTTGCGCAGGGATTCAATCATTTTCAGCCTGGGCTCGATCCCCTGGCCATTGGCAATCTGAATCGCCAGCCCCGGTCTGGCGTTGAGCTCCAGAATCAGAGGGCCAAGATGCTTATCCAGCACCAGATCGACACCCAGGTAGCCCAGGTTGGTCATCTCATGGCAGGCAGCAGACAGGCATAAGATCTTATGCCAGTGAGGCACGTTGAGGGTTGAGAAATTGTGCCCCGTATCCGGATGAAGGCTGACCGGCAAATCATGCTGCACGCTTCTCAGGCTGTTGCCGGTTGCCATGTCCAGGCCGACGCCCACTGCCCCCTGGTGCAGGTTGGCCTTGCCATCGGATTTCCGGGTGGCCAGGCGCATCATCGCCATAACCGGGAAGCCCCGGAACACAATGACCCGGATATCCGGTACGCCTTCAAAGCTGTAGTCATTAAAAATGGGGTCAGCGACGATCAGGCTTTCGATAACGGCAACGTCTGATTTGCCGCCCAGACTGTAGAGACCGCCGAGAATATTGGACACATCACGGCTAATGGCGTCAAAGGATAGACTTTCGCCGCTGGCCTTGACGTATCGATCACCATCACGGCCAGTAATCACCAGAATGCCTTTGCCGCCACTGCCCTTGGCCGGTTTGATAACAAACTTATCCAGTGGTTCCAGAATGCCCTTTAACTTGCGGATATCGGACTGGTATTCAATCACGCCAATCAGTTTTGGTACATCGACACCGGCTTTCTCGGCCATGCGTTTGGTGGTCAGTTTGTCGTCCACCAGGGGCAGGAGGCGTCTGGGGTTATACCGGGAGATATAATTCAGGTTGCGACTGTTCATGCTCAGTATCCCGGACTCCCTGAGCCGGGAAGGAGTTGTTATTGAGCTTTTTGCCAGCATGTTTTGCACGAAGCTTGTTAACCATCCCATGGAAACCGACCTCTACTTATCCGAATGAACCAGTGGGTAGAACCGCTTGAGTTCAAGCAGTCGATAGCCAGTGTACTGACCAAGCAGCAGAACAATGCCCAATAAGGTGAGCATCAGTTCAGGGAAGTTGAAGGTGAGCTGTTCAACAACGGGATTGGACATTAACAGATAACTCAGGGTGGCTACCAGAAGACTGCCGCCGCCTTCTTTCACGACATCACCGGGGCCTTCTTCTTCCCAGAGGATGGACATCCGTTCAATGGTCCATGCCAGAATGATCATCGGGAAGAACGTGACCGTCAGTGCCTGGGTGATGCCCAGCTTCCAGCTGAAGATACTCATGGCGGCCATGATCAGAATGACAACAATGATGACAGCCCCCAGCCTTGCCACTAGCAGCATGTTTTGCTGACTAAGGAAAGATCGTATCCATAAACCAATGGATACCAGGGAGATGAAAATCACCAGCCCGGGTATTAATTGAGTTTGCAGGAAAGCCATGGAAATCAGCACCGGCATAAAGGTACCGGAGGTGCGCAGACCAACGATGATGCGCATAAATAGCACAACCAATACCCCGATCGGTATCAACAGAATGATCTTAAAGGCATTCTGGACTTCCAATGGCAGGGAGTAGATGGAAAAGTCTATTAAGGCAGCACCATCCTGGTTTGCCTGAGTAAGTGCCAGCTCCCGGGTCGGGGCATTCTGGGAAATAATAGAGAACCTGACGTCAGAGTTAACCCCGCCCATAACATCCAGCAGTGATTTGGCCCCGCGCTGCCAGAGAAAGAAGGCGTCCGGGTTGCCTGCTTTACCGGTTTTGGGATCAAAGAGCTGCCATTCGGTGCCATCATACACCTCTATCATGTCGATAATGGGTTGTCTGCGTCGGCCATCTTCCAGGTGCAGGCCCCGGACAATGCGAGCGGGGATATTACCAATATGGAGTAGATTGACCAGCAAGTCCGGAAGCTTGACCCCTTCTTCCACCATACCGAGCAGCATATTGGTGTTCTGGCCGGGTTCTTTGGCATTAAACTGGCTGATCATGGTGCCGGCAAAACTGACCGTGTCTGCTGAGTGTTCAGTCACCTGTTTTAACAGGCTTTTGGCCGCGGTTTGATAGGGCTCGGGCAGCACCGGCGCAATGAACGGTTCGGGCTGGTCATTCACGCTGGGGTTGATGCCGGGCTCCAGACGGATCTTAACCTTATAAAACAGATCCTGGCGACCATCCGCTTTGCGGATACTCCAGGCTACACGGCGCTGACCGCCATCGTTGGTCTGGTTAATGCCATAGCCGGGTGAGGCAAAGGATTCATCGAGAATTCTTACATCGGGCTGCTGATCCGGAAGGGTCAGGCTTGCCTGGGCAGCCTGTCCCCGGGCTTTGAAGCTCACCCAGGCTTCAATACTCCAGACAGTAGAGACATCCTTGCCCAATAGCGGAAAACCCAGTGCGAAGTGTTTGTACAGGGTTAATCCAAGGCCGGCGACAATCAGTCCGGCAATCATAAGGCCAAGCTGAAAACGACCTTTCATTCTTTTCCTCGCTTTTAACTGTCTGTCTCGGGTTCAGTTGATAGGAAGAGCCTTATTTTCTACTGAACCTGCTAATGGCTTTTTGCCGCTCAGGGTGATGTTGCCAACGGCCTTAATAAAGAAGGGAACCACAAAGGCACAAAGACACAGAGTTTTTTTGGACTCAGCAAACAAAAAAGGCTTCCTTTGTGCCTTGGTGTCTTTGTGGTTCAACGCTTTTATCGCTTTTGCAACACCTGCTCAGGGCTGTTTGGTATCCGATGTGTATTCTCTGGATACATCCACAAGCGCTCGTTTCTCAAGGAAACGGGCACCGATCAATGCCGGGAATTCATAGTTTTCACGGCTGCGCAAAGTGAATTGTGTCGGCACAAGGATGTCACCAATGCTGGCGTTCAACGTGATCACCGGGCGTCGTTCAGGCTCTTTTCCATGACGTTTGATCCGAACAAACCGGGTGACCGGCTCCTGCATGGATATAAGATCACCTGTGGAGTTTGCCAACCGGAAGCGAACCCAGTCTTTGTCATCTTTTTCGAAAAACTCAATATCCCGTGCATCTATGGATGAGGTCAGGGCACCGGTATCAATTCGGGCTTTGAGGACCGTATCGGCATCAGGCAGCGTCATATGTTCAACAGCGCCCACGGTGACCAGGCCTTTAATGCTGACCGGTTTGATGATAGCCCTGGTGTAGGATTTCTGGGTAACGGGAACCAGGGCTTTACGGTTATTGGAGCTGATCACCGTTTTAGAGGCAATATGCTTCTGATTGACGTCAATAACAGCCAGATCCTGCATAAAGCTGCGCCCGATCAGCAGCGGTGACTCATAGTTGCTGCGATCAGTCAGTGAAACAGGCACAGACTGGGTAATGTCACCGATGGTTATGGTCATCATGACAATCGGGCGCTCCACCGATGGGAGCCCCGGACGTTTGATCCGGGTGACACTTTTCAGCGGTAACTCCATCAGCTCAGTCCCTTTGGACGTACGATGGAGCTCAAACCTGACCCACTTTTTGCCATCACGCTCAAAAAACTGAATCTCTCTGGCATCCACGGAACTGTTTTCTGCGCCGGTATCCAGCTTTGCCTCCATTTTGAGGTTCAGGTTTGGCAGGGTAGCGGTTTCGTTGATGCCAAGAACGAGCAGGCCATCCTGATGAGCCGGTGTCTGGATGGTCTGCTCACGAATGGTAATCGTATGGGTATCGGCAGGAGGCTTTGTTTGTGCCTCGGGCCTTGCTGGCACCATGGGGTGTTCCGACGTTTCCGGAACCGGAATGGGTTGGGTAATACGAGAATCGTCCTTGGCAGGACGCTCTTTATAAAAAGCTGTCTGGCATCCGGTTAAAATCATGGTTAAAACAAATAAAGCAGGCAGAGCCAAGTTGCGAAACATGTGACAAGCACTACGTTTTTTGGGGACTATTTAAGGCTCTCGCATTTTATGCGTGCAGCCATGGCGGTTGCCTGTCATCAACAAAACCGTAGAGCCTAAAGGAGTCCGGTGATAGTGGCTGAAGTATTGGCAACTAAAAGCTGGGAAGCTTACTTGATCTGCCTTCGCTTGCCAATTGTTAAATTCTGAGATGTGTCAGGAGCCGAATGTTTATGTCCAGAGGGGCTTGTAGTAGAAACAGGGGGTGTTGAAAAATAACTTTTGTTATTAAGGATCTGTTTGCATTTGAGACGGGTATGTCTGTAGCGGTATATAAGCCTGCCCGGATAGGACGTTAAAGATGGAACCACGAAGGACACGAAGAGCACGAAGGAAAAGAAAAGCTCTTCTTTGCCCGTGAAAAATATTTTGCGTAACCATTTTTCATCCCTGAGGGTGGCGCAAAATATTTTCAGTCATGGGCATTTGTGCTCTTCGTGACCTTCGTGGTTTCACCCGAAACCCATTGAACATGTAGGGGTAAAGCTTAATGTCTACCCTGAGAGTTTTGACTATTTATTATGGC
Source organism: Salinisphaera sp. G21_0 (assembly GCF_017744115.1). GTDB lineage: Bacteria > Pseudomonadota > Gammaproteobacteria > Pseudomonadales > Endozoicomonadaceae > Endozoicomonas. Next base: position 27,649 of record NZ_JAGHQW010000003.1, read on the forward strand.
GTTTGACAGTTCGATGCAGGTTTGGTGAGCAAGCCAATCAGAACGGTAATGATTAATACAGCCAGAGACGGAAGTAGCCAGACCATATGTACTTCATAGCCGGGAATCATGCTAAAAGGCTGTAAAACAGGCTGTAGCGCTGCAAACTCTTTTATGCGCAGAGCATCAATGATGCTGAAGATGAAAATGACCGCCAGTGTGGCCCGGTAAGTCAGGACGGGTCTGGGTAGCCAGTCGCGAATAAGCCCAAGGAAAATCAATGTTATGGAGATTGGATAGAGAATCAGCAGTACTGGAATAAAAAGATCAATAATCTCGTTTAACTCCATATTGGCAAAAAAGACACAGATTATGCTTATGATGGTGACGATGGTTCGATAGCTGACCCTTTCGAACATTTCATCAAAGTACTCACTGGCGGCGGTGATACAGCCAATGGCCGTGGTCAGGCAGGCCAATGTGACTACAGCCGCGAGCAGTGCTATCCCGGTGGTTCCGAACAATGTCTCGGCATAAATGGTCAGGATTTGCCCGCCGTTGTCCGGATCGGGGGCGACCTCCCGGCTGGTGGCTCCCAGGTAGAATAGAGAGAGGTAAACCAGGGCAAGTCCGGCCGCTGCGATGATGCCGGTAATGATACTGTAATGAAACAGGCTGGACTTATCTTCAATACCATGGGATTTAAGATTGGTGATGATGACAATGCCGAACATAAGTGCCGCGAGGGCATCCATGGTCATATAACCCTCAAGGAATCCCTTGATAACCGGTGATTCGGTATAAGTATCCATGGCTTGCCCGGGAACGCCGAGAGGTGAAAAAATTGGTGAGAGACCGAGAATGACCAGCAGGGCAATTAACGCCGGAGTAATCAGTTCGCCTACCGACTCCAGCAGTTTTCCGGGCCGGATAGACAGGTACCAGGAGATACTGAAAAAGATCAGGCTGAATATCAGCTGGCTGGGTTTGTCGGGCTCGGCCAAAAATGGTGTGATTCCCACTTCAAAAGAGACCAGGGCGGTCCTTGGAACGGCATACAATGGGCCAATAATCAGGTAAATGCAGGAACCAAGGGCGATGATTAGGGCTCTGGGCATTTCGCCACTGATTTCGTTGAATCCGCCACCCACTCTGGCGATGGCAACAATGCCCAGTAGTGGCAGGCCTACGCCGGTAAGTAGGAAACCCGCAGCGGCATACCACATATCCTGCCCGGCAAGTTGCCCCACCATGGGTGGAAAAATCAGGTTTCCTGCCCCGAGAAACATGGCAAATACCATAAACCCCATACCGACAATATTCTGTAAACTCAGTTTTTGTTTCATGTTTTCAGCTTCCAGAATCCCCGATTATTGAAGTTTTACCGGGATCTGCTCCTTTTTTACATTAATTAAATAGCCTTTCTGATGACAGATAACCAGCTGCCTGCTATCAGTATGGACGCTATCTGTGAAAGTGGTAGCAGGGCAATCGAAGAGTCCGAAAAAGCGCTACGTCAATCATTTAATGATTTCCCGGTGGTGCTGAACAAAGGTCATCATGGGGCTGATCATTGCTGATTTGTTGCAAGCTTTCCTGCAACAGGCAGATCAGGGTTTCATGATCACCGGCTTCCAGGAAAACATCCGGGCTCTGGCACAGCCGGTTGTCCCAGAGCACTGGCATATTGTAGGGCTCGCCAAAGGGGGGAATAGCTCCGGGTTCGCAGTCTTTGAACCTGGAGTTAAGTTCGTGTTCTGTGGCGAACTGCAGTTTTGAGTTGGTGATTTGGCTCACCTGGTGAATATTGACCCGGTTGGCTGCTGGTAAAATGGCCATCAGGTAGTGATCAAGACTATCTTTCAGGACCACTGCCTTGGCCAGCTGGTGCAATGGAATCCGGGCGGCGATGGCGCTCTGCACTGAACTTTTGCTGGGTTGATGTCGGATGGTTTGATAGGGAATATGCTGCCTGGCAAGGTAATCGTAAACTGTGTTGGCAATGCTCATGATAGAAATCACCCCAGTAAATTTTGGCTTGAGGTGAAAAGAGTATAGCCGCTGATTGTTGTATTTCAGGGGCTATCAGTATTATAACCAGCCTTTACGTTTAAAAAACAGAAAGGTGGCTAACGCGCTCAACAACATAAGTCCGAGTGCAATTGGATAGCCGAACTCAATCGAGAGCTCTGGCATGATTTTGAAATTCATCCCGTAAATACTGGCAATCAGTGTCGGCGGGAGGAACATAACGGCGGCCACTGAGAAAATCTTGATTATGTTGTTCTGCTCAAGATTGATGTAGCCCATGGTGGACTCCATCAGAAAGTTGATTTTCTCGAACAGGAAGCCGGTGTGTGGTGTCAGGGATTCAATATCCCGAAGCATATCCCTGATATTGTCTTTCTGTTCATCATTGAGCATGTGGCTGCATGCGCGCATCAGGTAACGAAGTGAGCGCTGGGTATCCAGCAGATTCAACCGGACTTTGCCATTCAGGTCCTCCTGAAGTGTGATGGTGCGCAGCTGCTCATCAACATCTTTATACTGCTCTGACAGCGTGTTCTTGCTGACTTCTTCCAGATCCTCGTAAACTTCTTCCAGAGTATCAGCAAGGTATTCAACCTTGGCATCAAACAGGGCAATGATCACCTCCAGAGGCGTTGTTGCCTTGATATGCTGGGTTTTAAGGTGTTTGCGCATAAGCCTGAATAAACCGGTGGGCTCATCCTGAAGGGTGATCAGTTTATCGGGTCTGAGGTTGAATGCGACGTTAATATTTCTCAGCTCGTGGCCGGACCTGTGGGGAAACAGGGAGCGAATATGAATGCCGCTTTCGGTTTCAAAGTAGCGGGAGGAAATTTCAATCTCTCCCAGATCTTCTTCTTCGGGCAGACAGCCCGGGAAGTGGGTTGTTAACCATTGGTGCTCAGCACTGTCCGGCTCTGTTGCTTCCAGCCATATAGTGCCCTTGCCCGACGGGAAATCTGGCGTCACCCGGTCAATGGAAAATTGGTTATCCTGAGCACTATAGGCAAAGATCATAGTTACTGCCTTATTGATAACGAAATAGATTGGCCGACTCAAAGTCATAGTGCCAGCCACTAAACTATCTGAACGACCAGACCCTGAATATTTAAAAAAAACAACGGAGGATATTGTCATTTCAGATTTCAGAGGGTTGCACCGTTTGGTAACAAAAAAAGGAGAGGGATTGTACGATAATTGACTTCTATTAGGATAGTGGGAATGTGTCAGGTGCTAATAACCTGGCATGGTAGTATAAGGAAAGTGACGGGGCTGAACGCTCTGATTACGGGGGGCGCTACACCCGCAAAACGGTCTCAATACAGGTCGGATCGCGAGCCGAATCGTGCCCCAACCGCCATGCACCATGAAACTCAGGTATCAAGGTGTAATGGCATCATGGCTTGAAGCTTCACGCAGTACACGGATTAATGCAATGCATATCTCGTTGCAGCTCGCAGCATCCTGAATGGCCTCACCGTTACGGTCAGCTATGATAAAACTGTCTTCGACCTTTTCCCCAAAGGTAGCAATTTTGGCACCGTGTACCTGCAGATTCAGTCTGGCGAAGGTTTTGCCGATCAGGGCAAGCAGTCCGGGGCGGTCTGTTGCGGTAATATCCAGCACTGTTTGCCTGGGTTCAATCTGGTTGCTGATCAGCACCGCAGGCTCCCGGTTAAAATAGCGCAGTTGCCGTGGTGTTCGACGGCGAATAAGGTCCGGGAATGTGTCTGGTGCAGACAGGGTATTCAGCAGGTGCGTTTTGATGTCCAGTATCCGTTCGGCATTGGGCCCGATGGCAGAGCCATCTTCTTCAAGCACGGTATAGGTATCAAGACTGTAGTTACTTCTGGAGGTAATGATACGGGCATCCTGAATGGCCAGTCCCAGCTGATGAAACGCCGCTACCGTGGCAGCAAACAGATTGGACTGGTCATGGGTATAGACAAACACGCTTGACCCCTGGTGCTCATAACCATCGGCAATTTCCGGAATCACGATCATCGGCTTTTCTGAGTCATGCTGGAGAATACCTTCGGTCTGCCAGCTGATTTCATCACTTTGGTGACGGAGAAAATACTCATCATTAAACTGATCCCAGAGATAGGATATGTCTTCCTCTTTCAAGCCTTTTTCGATTAACAGAGCCATTGCCCGTTGTTTGGTGTTGGCGATCTGCTCATTCATTTCCGGCAGATTATCGACGCCCCGTTTCAAAAGCTGGTGGGTTTGCGAGAAAAGCTGTTGCAACAGAGAGGCTCTCCAGCCATTCCAAAGCCCGGGGTTGGTGGCATTAATATCCGCTACTGTCAGGAGGTAAAGGTATTTCAGTCGTTCCCGGGTACCGACACGTCGGGCGAAGTCCTGAATCACTTTCGGGTCGGACAGATCTTTTTTCTGAGCGGTGACGGACATGGTCAGGTGTTCCTGCACCAGCCAGACAATCAGCGCAGTATCTTCCTTATTCAGGCCATGAACACGACAGAATTGCTGTGCATCCTCGGCACCGAGCTGGGAGTGATCGCCTCCACGGCCTTTACCGATATCATGGTAAAGGCCTGCCAGATAAAGTAATTCCGGTTTGGGTATTCGATGGATGATTCTTGAGGCAATAGGAAACTGCTGATGGCTCTTTTGATAGGAAAAACTTCTCAGGTACTTTATTAATAACAGGGTATGGGCATCCACTGTGAGTGTGTGGAAAAGATCATACTGCATCTGCCCTATGATTCGACCAAACTCCGGAAGGTAGCGACCCAGTATGCCGTAGCGGGCCAGCCTTTTTAACGACGCTGTTAAAGCATAGGGGGCACGCATGAGTTCCAGAAACAGCCTTGTGCATCTTGGGTCTTTGCGAAAAGTACCGTCTACCAGGTGGCGGTAATCTCTCAGCAGTCGTATGGTTTCAGCGGTGGGGCCCTGGATTGTCTGATCCCGGGTGAGCAGCACAAACATCTCCAGAATCGCGGGCGGGTGTTCGGCAAAGACTCTATCGTGGACGGTTTCAATGTAGTTATTGCATACCTGGAAGCGTTCATTAATGGCATGAACTTTATGAACGATGCCAGCGCTGAGAATATCGTCGTCAAAATGTTGCAACAGCAGGTCTTTTAGCTGGCTGACAATCATGACCGTGCGAAAGTAGCTCTGCATAAACTGCTCTACCGCCAAAGCGCCTGTGTGGTCGTGATAACCAAACTGGCTGGCCAGTGTTCGCTGGTGGTCAAACAACAGGCGATCTTCTCCCCGTCCGGTCAGGGAGTGAAGTGCCCAGCGGATTTTCCAGAGAAATGCCCGGCACCTCTGCAGCTGCTGATATTCAACATTGCTCAGGAATCCAAGCTCCAGAAGCTCAGCGGGATCATGAGTCCCGTAGTGGCGACGGGCCACCCATCCAAGCATATGCAGATCCCGAAGACCGCCCGGTGAACCCTTGATATTTGGCTCCAGATCGTATTCGGTATCATTATATTTACGGTGTCGTTTACGTTGTTCATCGAATTTCGCCTGAAGATACCGTTGACTGGGCCACATATGTTCAGTGTCAATCAGGTCCAGCAGGTGTTCGTGCAGAAATGCCGGACCGGATATAACCCTGGACTCTATCAGGTTGGTGATGATGGTCAGATCGTCAGCGGCCTGGCTGGCACACTCATCAAGGGAGCGGACACTGGAGCCGACTTTTAATCCGATATCCCAGAGTAAAGTCAGGAAATGTTCGATCGCATCCTGGTGCTCATGGTAATGGTCTTTTTCCAGCAGTATCAGAATGTCAATGTCGGATCCGGGGTGCAGCTCCCCTCTGCCGTAACCGCCAACGGCCAGTAGGGTGATGGGGCAGCTGTCACTCCAGTTCAGATGTTCCCAGGCCAGCCGCAGAATCTGATCCATCAACCATGCCCTGGCAAATACCAGTTGCTCTATATCCATACCATCCAGAAACCATTGATCCATTTTGGATGTGGCTTCCTTCAGGCATTTCTTATAGGCCGGTATCGGGGTTTTGGAAATCGTTAGGTCCGCCCGGAACTGACTCTTGTTGAAAAGATGGTCCTGAACAGAGGTTGGGATTTTCTGAAACGGATTGCTCATTTTAGAAGTTTTCTTCTTTTCGTTTGGTGAGCACTTCATAGCCTGTAGCGGTTACAGCAATGGTGTGTTCCCACTGGGCAGAAGGGCGCCGGTCTCTGGTTACCGCTGTCCAGCCATCGCCCAGCAGTTTGGTCCCTTTCTTGCCAGCATTGATCATTGGTTCGATAGTAAATGTCATGCCCTCTTGCAGGACACAGTCATTTCTATCGTTATAACCTTCATAATGGATGACCTGTGGGTCTTCATGGAACACTCTGCCAATGCCGTGGCCGCAGTACTCTTCAACAACCGAGAAATGATTGCCGTGGGCATGTCTGGCAATTACACGACCGATATCGCTTAGACGGTTACCTGGTTTCACTTGCTCAATACCCAGGTAGAGACACTCCTGGGTCACCTGTACCAGCCTCTGGTTAAATGGTTGAACATCACCAACCAGGAACATTTTGCTGGTATCGCCATGGTAGCCATCTTTGATCACAGTGATATCGATATTAACAACGTCACCGCTTTTCAGAAATTTTTTATCACTGGGAATGCCGTGACAAACGACCTGGTTGATGGAAATGCAGGTGGACTTGGGGAAGCCGGGTCTGCCCGGGGCTGCGCCGTAATGTAATGGGGCAGGGATTGCCTTCTGCACATTGACAATATAATCATGGCAGAGGCTATCCAGTTCGCCGGTTGAGACGCCGGGCTGCACATGGGGTTCGATCATTTCCAGCACTTCAGCGGCCAGACGGCCAGCGATGCGCATCTTTTCAATTTCTTCAGGGGTTTTGATGGTTACATTCATTGTCAGGTCAGGCCGCTTAAAGATGCGAAAGTCAAATGATAATTCGTGTTATCTTACCAGAATCCCCAAGCGAAGTATTAACAATATTATATCCGTCAGGTGTTGCTCAAAACGAGGGGTGACTTCTGCGTTTAAGTCCGGCAGGCACCTATAGCAGGTAAGATGCCGATAAAGCCACTGCCCCTAACGGTACTGCAATTTGAGCATATCTGACAAAGTGCCAGAAGGAAGATAGCCAGGTTCTCTGGTCTACCTTGGGGTTTGATCTGAACCTGACATCAAGGCTTTTCTTTGAAAAATAATTATCTTCATAGCGCTTGGAACTGAAGAGGCCCCACAAGGTATACCACTGGCAATCCCAGGCGTCAGGATCGGATTCGCAGGACTGATTGTAGAAAGGCAGGTTTTTCTGATAAACCGTTAACTTCAGTGTGTATATTGTGTTCGGAGCCAGCTGGTCGTCGTAACTGAGGGCCTCGTTGGACAGGAAAATTTTTCCGGGGTAATAGAACAGTGTGGGCACATAACTCCGGTAAATATTTTTGTCAGGGTTATCACCATTTTTCAGTTTGAACTCCCAAAGCGTGGAGCGTCGAATTTTCTGGTCGCTGGAGATGGCGTTCAATGTTTGCTGAATACCTTTTGCTTCATCGATATAGATAGTGGACTTCAGTCTGTTGCCAAATATGGATGGTTCGTAGAGTTGAACTCTGACGATGATATTTTTCAGCTTTTCAGTGACATCTTCTGATACCTCGTTGAGTGCTGCGGCAGAGAAGTCCTGGGCTCTCATGATAAATGGATAGCCTTTTTCTTGCCTTGAGCCATCAAGGCCAGGGGCAGACTGCCATACCAGTGGGTCAATATTCTCGTTGTCAAAAGTTTTGGGAAGCGAAAAAGCGTTGGGAGAGCCTGAAGCAATTCTTTTTCGTGTGGTTACGGTAAAGCTGACTTCGTCTTCTCCCTTGAAGCGACAGGAAAGGCTATCAGGTTGCGGGTTGTGGATATACTCGTTGAAGATGTACTCGTTTTTAGGATCTTCAATAAACAGGGTTGGCGCTAATCTGGCAGATTGTGAGGTTCGCACGGTGTTTTTCAGATTGCTGACAGTGACCACTTCCTCTTCACCCGGTAGCAGGTCATAGCCATTGGCAAGACGGTCAATAAAGCCGGGGGAGTCGGGGCTCCAGCGGGCTTTATCTTTTTTCAGAAACTCCACGTCAAAGACCATTTTTCCCTCACCATCCTGACAGTACCGGCTTTCGTGCATGGTGATATCGGCGTAACAGGTTTTTGGCTTCCAATGGCAATGTTCGACTTGTTTCATGCCACCGTCCGAGGTGGGCAGGAATATCTTTTCACATACATGGTAGGAGCCACAGTGCTGTGCATCGGTGACCAGCTGGCACTCCTGCCAATTCCAGTGAAGGTATGTACGATAGTTAATAACACCTGTCCAGGCTGGTGACGGCTGTTGCCGCAAAATATCTGCCGCCTCGTGGCGGCTGATGTTTTTCAAGTCCTGCCATGCTTCTTCGTCAAAGGTTTCCGGTAAGCGAACATGGGTATGGTGGTTGGCAGAACATCTTAACTCTTCAGAGTGGAGGTTGCGGGTTTGATGGGCAGGGATAACGTGTCCGGGACATGACTGGCTTGCTGTTATCCTCGGAGCAGACACTTGCAAGCAATGGTTGTTAATAAGAAAAGGCACGGCAAAAGAGGTGTATGGCTTTGAAAATAAAAGTATGAGCAGCAAAGCCACATACAAAAGTTGCTTTTTGATAGCCATCACATCAACCTGCAAAAACGTTTAATGAATTTATTGTGAAAATGAGTATCCCGTCACAGATACTCATTGCTTTGTATTGATGTTTTTAAAAGAGCTGTCGTCTTTTTCTGCGATCAGCAAAGACGTTGTCCCTGGTCAGCATATCAACCACGCTTTGCAGCTTTCTGGCTTCATCGAGACGGTTTTCCTGGTTTTCCAGGGCGTTGATGCACATGGCAACAGCTCCTTTGAGTGTGCCAGCCTCAACCATCATGACGTCGCTCTCAATATCATCGTCATCTTCTGATGAGCTGAAAACCTGCTTTGCTTTTGCCTGGTAGAGGGCTTTTGCCATGTCTGAACTGAGGTAGTGCTGACGATATCCGTCACGAACCTTTCTGAGGCCGCCTGAGCGGCTGATGGCCAGTTCTTCATCAATATCTTTTTTAATCAGGGCGATAATGAAATATTTGGTGTCCATCTCATTGGATTTACCGCCCAACCAGGTAACCCATGAACTGACAGATAACCACTTTTTGCTGGCGGAATTTTCAATGGTTAACATTGCTTCATGAGCGAGATTGGCGTAACGCATGAGCTTATTCTGATCATAAATGGGTGCAGCACCAACGGTCATATCATTCAGGTAGTAATCCAGATTGAAAATACGCTTGTCATATTCAACCGGGATGCAACCAATTTGAATACCATAGGTGGCACGAATGTAAGATCTTGCCCAGAATGCATCGATCAACATCTCTTTGGCTCTTTTGCTGCCTTCCCGGTCGGAAATGGTTCTGTATCTCTCTGACGTACCGAAGGTATCTATAAAGGTTTCAATGGCATCTTTGGTAAAACGGTTGATCCCTTCATCAATGACTCGCTTATCCTGGGTTCGCATGGCCCGTAGCTGCAAGGCATTACGTTTCATATCAGCGATCTGTTCTGCAGTATACAGTGACATCGACTTGAGCTGGTCGCTACTGATGCCGAGCTGCTGATGAAGGACGCCATTGGGCAGGACGATATTGAAATGAAGTTCGCTCATTTGGGTATCAAGCCTGCGCAAGGTTGACTGGTATTGATGAACCAGCGGGAGCATATCAACCTCACTGTCGGGATCGGCAGTTATGTCTGGCCTTAGGGTGGGGAAATGTTCCAGGTTATTAACGTCTTGAAGGAACAGGTTTGATTCCTGTGTGAAGGTTCTCACATGGTCAAGAAATTCCCTGACGGGTATTGGTTGAAGGATGCTCTCGTCAGAAATTTTCTGGAGCTCTGAGGCAACGGTGGTTAAGTCTCTCAGGCTGCGGCCAAGATCGTTAATGGTTTTCAGCAGGATGTCACCATCACGCTCACCTCTCAAATAAAAGGCCTGTATGTACTGCTTCTCGATTTCTGTTTTGTTGGCAAGGTTGATAGTCAATTCGTCACTGTTTTCCGGAGTGACACTGATAACCGGTGGGAATACTGCATCAGCGTCAGATCCTGGAGTCTGTTCGTAATAGTGACCGGGAGATACCTGTTGCCCATGGTATTGCTCAAACCGGGTCGGGTCACTCCGTGAGGAACTGCTTGCCGAAACAGTGTCGAAAGACGTAAAAGCAAAACATATTGCGCAGCATATTATGCTGCCAGTAGCTCTGTTCATTTTAAAAGCTCTGAAAAGTTAAAAATTATTCAACTGGTATATTGACCATGGTGAAAGAATATAGTTCCGTTTTTTTGGTTGTGATCTTTTTTGTTAAAGAGCTATTCAGGTGTTGTCCAAATTTAGATGGTACGGTTTAATTGCTTTCTCATGATGATTGATGAACTTATTCAATTGCCCAAAGTCCAAAAGTTCAATCAATATTAGATTGATCTTTTTTAATATTTAAAACTTATAATTTTTGGAGAGTTCATTATGAACAATGCTGTACCCGGTCATTCTTTTACACGTGACCTTCAAACTGTTATTCCTGCCAGTCCAGAGGGTAAATTCGATGTAAGTGGCTCTGGCAATGAAAGCCTTGCTACAGCCTTTATCAGAACCATAGCGACAAAGCCCCTCTGGCGTGGACTGTTCATTGTTTCCGTGAATACAGCAATGTATGCATGCGGTGAGGCACTGAGTAGTTACTTCGCAGATGAACGGGATGGGCATTTGCCATTGTACCCGTTCAATATATCGCAGCCATTCTTGGGAGGATCAGTCCTGGGCTTTGCTCAAGGGGTTTTTCAGGCCTGTTTAACTGAGGCGTATATTACAATTCATACTTGTATTGAGAACAGATCGATCAACGTGGTACCAGGTCAGCCAAATGTCATCACCGCCAAGGATGAAATCTCTGGTGATCAGCGTCCCGTTGAGTCTGGAAGTAAACAGTGATGGTCCGCCGGCTGTAGCTCGTTAATTACTGCGCCGGTTTATCAGGGGCTTTACCTCAATTGGGGTTAACCCGGATATTTCATAAACGTGCTCCCGCTCTCGCTTGTCCTTTGCCGCTCTAAGGGAGTTTTGTTCAGTCGACCGTACTCCCCGGTACTTCACTCCCTCACAAAGTCCCTCAGAGCGACAAAGTCCTTCGCGAGATTCGGGGCAGTTTATGAAATATCCGTACCAGCTTTTCTGCAGGCAGTGATGCTATTGACGTTCAGTTAGTACGATTTTACCGCTCCCTTAAGTTCATTAGTGAACTTTTTCAATTATCCAAAGTCAAAATGTGTGATCAATAATAAAAAAAATCTTTTTAATACTATAAATTTCTAATTTTTGAGAGTTCATTATGAACCCCGTAACCCATATTACCGGCACTGGCAGTGCACAAATTGATATTTCTGGCACATCAGAGGGAGCAAACGATGCAAGTGGTTCTGGCAATGAACGCCAGACTGCTACTCCCTGGTACCGAACAGACAAGGCAAAAACTGTCTGGCGGGGGCTAACCATTATCTCCGCTGGTGTAGCCCTGGGGATAGGTGGTGAGTCACTGATTAATTATCTTTGGAAACGGGATGGGGTTATACCAACGTACACGGATGATACTCCGCAGCCAATTATGGGGGCCACCATAGGCTTTTTAGCAGGGAGTATTATTTTCTTACTCGATGAACGCCGCCGCACAATACAGCAAAACTCTCTGGCAAGCAGATCAATCAGTGTGGCATCGAGTCAATCAGAGGTCTTCAACACCCGGGTTAAAATTTCTGATCTGGACTCCACTGATAGGGCAAGTAGAGTCTGATATCCTTAGCCCGGATATTTCATAAACGTGCTCCCGATCTCGCTTGTCCTTTGCCGCTCTAAGGGAGTTTTGCTCAGTCGACCGTACTCCCCGGTACGGCGCTCCCTCACAAAATCCCTTAGAGCGACAAAGTCCTCGGCTTTAGCATCCTGCGTCGCACTAACTCCCACATCCATGTGGTCGGGTGCGAGATTCGGGGCAGTTTATGAAATATCCGGGCTAGCTTATTAACTACTGGTTTATCAGGGGCTTTAGCCTCTACTGAAGTTGAGCCATCTGCTGCATTACCAGGAAACTGATGTGCGCGGGCGTGCCGGGCGGGATGACCAGATAACGCACTCACCGTGCCGAACGATCCATGAGATCACCGGGTGCCTGAAACCAGCCATAGAGTTTGATAGGGCTTTAAATGTTCTGAGGTAAAGGTCTTGTCGCTAAGCAGGTCAAGACAACCTTGGTATTTTTTTGCATTTATGTCCATATAAGTTGCCGTCAGATTATGAATGGCAACCAGGCTTCTGCCCGTTTTGGGCTCAGTCCTGGAAAAGGCCAGTATGCCCGGTGCGATATCAATGATTTGCTGAGGGCAGTCCGGGTGAAAACAGCGTTCTTTTCGGCGAATTCCAATAATGGTTTTCAGGGTTTTAAAGACCATGCTCTGCATTGAGACTGGGTTTTCCAGTTCTGTGCGCAGCTCTTCAATATCCCATTTACGGCGATTGATGGATCGGGTGCGGCCAGATCGTTCAACGCCGACAATATCGTTCCCAGTCGCCAGCAGGCTATGAATATAGATGGCCGGAATACCTTTCATGCCGAGCATAATGATCTGCGAGCAGAGAAAGCGTTGTGCCTGCCAGTGATCCTCACCACGGCGTGTGCCTTTCATGGCGTCAAATAGAGAGATATTGATCTCATAAGGTTTTTCGCTTTGATCCTGTAGTGTGCGCATGCTGACGAACCCGCCAAAACGGTGCATGCTGTCCACCAGTTCAGCGACTTCACTGTCGGGAACGAGCCCTTCAAGCGGTCGCAGCCCAATGCCATCATGGGAGGCGGTGAAATTCAGTGTTGTGCAACCCTCAGGGTATTCCGGTAATGCCCTTGCCCAGTGCGCCAGGTATTTTTCTGTGCCCCGGTTTAGTGCATGAAGTATCAGTGGCGGCAGTGCAAACTGGTACACCAGATGCGCCTCATCGCCCCGGGCGAAATAGCTGAAGTTTTCCGGGTCAGGTACATTGGTTTCAGTTATCAGTAATGCACCGGGGCAGACCTGTTCAATAATCAGCCGCATTACTTTTACCATGGCGTGGGTTTCTGGCAGATGTACGCAGGCTGTATTGAGCTTCTTCCATAGAAAAGCTATGGCATCAAGACGCACTACGCTGGTGCCCCGGGCAAGGTAGAAAAGCACAATATCGACCATTTTTATCAGTACATCCGGGTTTTTGAAGTTAAGGTCGATCTGGTCCTCACTGAAGGTGGCCCAGACGTGGCGGGTTCCCCGGCGTGTCTGGGTGGGAACCAGCAGGGGGGAGTTTCTGGGGCGGGTGACCATGGTTAGATCTGTGGATGGATCTTCCTCAATAAAGTAGTCCCGCCCAGGCTGGATGCCGCTGACAAAATCCGCAAACCACAGGCTTTCCCGGGATACGTGGTTGATAACCAGGTCGGTCATTAACCGATAGCGCTCAGCGATGGCCCTGACGTTATTCCAGTCACCAAGAGCAGGGTTAACCTGTAGATAATCAATGATGGAGAATCCATCATCAGAACTGTAGGGAAAATAAGGCAGTATATGCACGGTGGAGATCAGCTGCCGGATGTGCCTGCCAAGGAATTCACTGAGTACTTTCAGTGGTGGTTTCCCATGCTCTGTGAGGCTGTCGCCATAAGTGATCAGATAGATATCCTGCTCTGACCAGGCATCAAAACTTTTCGGTTCATGGTTGTGCAGATAGTGCTCAACCCGACGGACGATGATACTGGCGAGGTCATCCGATTGATCGCCATAAGGGATGTGAAGAAGCCTGGATAGCGATTGATGAAATGACGCAAAGATAGGGGGATAGCTTTGCAAAATGCCTCTCCTGAAATAGCAGCGTTATGGAGTTCTGATTCACGTTCGTAATATCAAGAGCATGAGTTGTGCCATGTAATATTGGCATGTTATTCAACCATCTTTACGGGTATATGATAGTAACATACCCTAATATCTGAATGTTTTTCACGATATATCACTTTAAGGCATTGAACTATTTTTTGTAATAATGGTCAAAAATCATACTTGGCAATTTTTGCAATATGCTTCATTTAATTACCATGATTGCAGCCCTTAAATTTTGTGTATTGTGCACCCCGATAACAGGAATAAAAAATGAATGTCTCACCAGCAGGTTCATTACATCTTGATACTGCCCTTAAATCCGCCCCACTAGCTCAAGCCGTTCGCAGTAAGTCAGGCCTGGTAAGTTTGGTCATGGAAAAACTGAGGCAAATTAAACTTGACTATGGTGGCAAAGCAGAGAAGCAGAGTGTTAAAGCATTGTTTGAGCGTCTGATATCCGAATACCCTGGAGCCGCCACTATTGAAGAGCCGCTCTGTATTACACGAGCACTGGGCGAAAGTCATAAAGACTTTCTTAAAAGATTTATCGTAGAGGTTATCACTCAATATCCGCGGTTGAAATTTCAGGAGGTCAATAGCCGAGATGAAGCAGAGCAATCAAGTCATAATTTAACTCATTTCTATGACAAAGTTAATCGTGTAGATATCAAAATCTGTAAAATATCTGAAGTCATCGAAAGTGTGAAAATACTGGCCAGTATGTACAAATATCCCTGGATCGATCATTTAATAAAAGATCAACACAAATGGGGCGAATATTCCGGTCTGCTTAACGGTGATTTATTCATTTCAGCCGGATCAGTTGACGTGGTGGATTTAGCGCATAAGAGGGTGATGAAACGACTGAAAAAGGCAAATGCCTGTACCAGCTACTCTCCGCTGTTCTTTTTTCGCAATGAAGACAGCCTCCAGAAAGGTATGTTGATAATCTGTAGATCTACTGACCCTGACCCCAAAAGGGAAATGGGTATATTCATTCGATCTATCAAGCAGAAGTCATTAATAAGAGCGGGTTTCACCCAACGATTGGGTCGACTATAAAGAAAGCTTCGGAAGAAGCAGACCGGAACCTGCTATTGCAAAATGCCTCTCCTGAAATAGCAGCGTTATGGAGTTCTGATTCACATTCTTAATATCAGGAGCATGAGTTGTGCCATGTAACATTGGCATATTATTCACCCCGCCTTTACGGAATGATGATAGTGACATCCCCCGCTATCTCCAACTTTTTTGCGATATATCACTTTAAGGTTTTGAACTATTTTTTGTCAGAGTGGTCAATAATCACGCTTGGCAATTTTTGTAATATGCTCAAGGCAATTGCCATAATTGCAGCACTTAACTTTTGTGTATTGCGACCCCGATAACAGGAAGAAAAAATGAACGTCAAACCAACTGGTTCACCAAATGTTGATACTAACGATAAATCCCCTCCTCCAGATGATGATCAAGCCGTTCCCAGCAGGTTAGGCCTGGTTAGCCTGGTCACAAAACAACTGAGTCATATCAAACTTCACCAAGGTGATATAGAAGAAAAGTTGAGTGTTCAAGCATTGTTTGAGCGTCTGATATCCAAATACCTGGGAGTCGCTACCATTGGAAAGCCTCTCTATATTACACAGGCAGAGAACGAAAGTAATAAAGACTTTCTTGTAAGATTTATCCATCAGGTTATCTATCAATACCCGCGGTTGAAATTTCAGGAGGTCAATAGCCGGGACGAAGCAGAGCAATCAGGCCATGATTTAACTCATTTCTATGACAAAGATAATCGTGTAGATATCAAAATCTGTAAAATAGCTGAAGTTATCGAAAGTGTGAAACAACTGGTTAGTAAGCAGCATTATCCCTGGATAAGTAAAGTAACGGGTGAATCTAATGACGATCAACAAGGTTGGGGCAAACATTCCGGTCTGCTTGCGGAAGATTTTTTCATTGCAGCTGGGTTAGTTGTCATGGGAAATTTACGGCATGAAAGTGTGATACAACACCTGAGAGAGGCAAATGCCATAACCGGCTACAATCCGCTCGTCTTTTTTCGCAATGAAGACGACCTCCAAAAAGGTATGTTGATAATCTGTACATCTACTGACCCTGACCACAAAAGGCGAATGGGTATAAGTATTAAATCTAATCCAAAACCCTAAGATTAGATAAGAGCAGGTTCCGCCCAATGATTGGGTCGACTATTAAGAAAGCTTCGGAAGAAGCAAACCGGAACCTGCTATTGCAAAATGCCTCTCCTGAAATAGCAATAAAGCTCTGATTCACACTCTTTACCTTCTTGACATGAGTTGTGCCTTGTAATATTGGCATGGGAACTGCATCGTATTAACGCATTCAAGATCAAGTGATAAACGGAGTTATTGAATGATTACAAAATGCCTCTTTCCTGTTGCCGGTTATGGCACACGTTTTTTGCCAGCCACCAAATCCATGCCCAAGGAAATGCTGCCCATTGTCGATAAGCCGCTGATACAATACGGGGTAGAGGAGGCGATGGAAGCAGGATTAACGGATCTCGGTTTTGTTAATGGCAGGAATAAGCGGGCGATACCGGATCACTTTGATATTAACTATGAACTGGAGGCGGAGATTGCCGGTAGTGGCAAGGAGGAGAAACTGTCGTCGATCCGGGATGTGATGTCTGCCTGTACCTTCTCATATACCCGGCAGAATCAGATGCTGGGGCTGGGGCATGCCATTGCCTGTGGCCAGACATTGATAGGTGATCAGCCCTTCGGTGTTATTCTGGCGGATGACCTTTGTGTCAACGATAAAGGTCCATCGGTGATGGCTCAGCTGGTCAATCTCTATAAACAGTTCCGGTGTACGATTCTTGCGGTACAGGAAGTGCCTGCGGCAGAAACCGAAAAGTATGGAGTGATTGCCGGGGAGGCCCTGGATGAGCATTTGATCCGGGTGACGGATATGGTGGAAAAACCTGCGCCTTCAGAGGCTCCCAGTAATCTTGCGGTGATTGGCCGTTACGTTCTGACCCCTGATATCTTTGACATTATTGCCAACACCGAGGCGGGAAAAAACGGTGAGGTACAACTGACAGATGCCATTTTGTCTCAGGCCAGAAGTGGTTGTGTGATTGCCTGTAAATTTCAGGGCAGGCGATTTGACTGTGGCAGTATGGGTGGCTTTGTCGAGGCCACTAATGCCATTTATCAAAAACGTTTTGGCTGAGCGGATGGTTTATTGATGGCAGCAACAGCGCCGAGAATACTGATTTTTACCGATCTTGATGGCTCCCTTCTGGATCATCATGACTATGGCTGGGCAGCCGCTCAACCTGCCCTGGAATTGCTGGTTGAGCGTGAAATACCGGTGATTTTTAACACCAGTAAAACGCTGGAAGAGGTGCTTGTTATTCAGCGACAGATGGGAATTGATCAGCCATTTATCAGTGAAAATGGCATGGTGACGACGATCCCGGCGGATTATTTTCGGGATTCCTGTGAGCGTACCCACTTTTTTCATGGTCAGCCTTATCGCAGCATACGGCGAATTTTATCCAATATCCGGCATCAACATGGTTTCAGGTTTACCGGCTTTGGTGATCTGACCGAGGATCAGGTGGCAGAAGTTACCGGGTTATCAATCGATGAGGCTGGTAAAGCCATTGCCCGAAAGGCCAGTGAGCCGGTGATCTGGCGTGATGGTGATGCAGAATTGCGGGAGTTTGTCAGGTTGCTTGAATCGCAAGGGCTTTATCTGACCAGAGGAGGGCGCTTTTATCATGTTTCCGGGAAAGGGAGTAAAGGGCTGGCTTTGCAGGCATTACTGCAAAGGTATCAGCAGGAATTTCCGGAAGAGACCTGGCAAACCTGTGCGCTTGGGGATGGGATAAACGACTTGCCGATGCTGGAGGCGGCCGATTATCCGGTGCTTATCCGGTCGGAGCATGGTCAGGCACCGGATGTGAGTCATTTGGTGAATGTTGTCAAAACCCGCAGCGTCGGCCCTCAGGGCTGGAATCAGACCATACTCGACTTGTTTGGCAAGTCATAAAATCACTTTCAAGAGTAGAAAAAGGGTAGGGAATGGGTGACTTTTATCAGAATGGCATAATTACCAATTTTCACAATCTGAGAGTTCGGTCAACCGACGATATGGAGCGTGACCTGCTGGCATTTTCCCGCCAGCGTCCCATGTCACTGGTCTTGCCTTCATTGTTTTCAGAATTGGAAGGGCCTGCCCTGGGGCATATTGTCGAAGAGTTGAGTCAGGTGCGCTATCTCTCTGAAATAGTGATTGGCCTTGATCGCGCTGATCAGGAGCAGTTTGCCTATGCCAGGGATTTCTTTGGACGGCTGGATCAGCATCACCGTATTCTCTGGCAGGATGGGCCAAGGTTGCAGGCAATTGATGCCCTGCTGGCTGCAAAGGGGCTGGCGCCGAAAGAGCCCGGGAAGGGTAGGAATGTCTGGTATTGCTACGGCTATGTGCTGGCATCGGCAAAGTCAGAAGCCGTGGCGCTCCATGACTGCGATATTGTGACCTATCAGCGGGATCTGCTGGCCAGGCTGCTCTATCCGGTTGCTAATCCCGCCTTCAGCTACGACTTCTGCAAAGGCTACTATGCGCGAATCGCTAACAATAAGTTAAATGGCCGGGTCAGCCGTCTGCTGGTTACGCCCCTTTTGCGGGCGCTGAAAAAGATTCTCGGGCCGATGGAGTATCTCGAATATCTGGATAGCTTTCGTTATCCCCTGGCAGGTGAATTCTCCATGAGAACCAGTGTCTTTAACGATATCCGGATTCCCAGTGACTGGGGGCTGGAGATTGGCGTGTTATCGGAGGTTAAGCGCAATTACTCCAGTAAGCGGCTCTGTCAGGTGGATATTGCGGATATTTATGATCATAAGCATCAGCCGCTGTCTGAAGGGGATGTCAGTCGTGGGTTGTCGAAAATGAGTCATGACATCATCAAGGCGATTTTCCGCAAACTGGCCACCAATGGTGTTCAGTTTAATACCGAGACCTTCAGGACCATCAAGGCGACCTACTACCGGGTGGCCCTGGACTTTATTGAATCCTACTATGATGACGCCATGATCAATGGTTTGCATGTGGATCGTGACAGTGAAGAGCGGGCTGTGGAGTTGTTTGCCAGGAATATCATGGAAGCTGGTCAGCATTTTCTGGAAAACCCCATGGAGCGTCCCTTTATTCCCAGCTGGAACCGGGTTATGTCTGCTGTTCCGGATATATTGGAGCGACTTTATGATGCGGTGGAAGAGGATAACCAGCGTTTTGGCTGATGGCAGAAAAAGTTTCGAAAATTGTTCGGGTATGGTATAAAGCGCCACTTGATTTCGAGATGCGATTTCAAGATGGGGTACATGGCGGTTAGTCTCAGGACTGGCAGCATGGACTTCATTAAACTTAAGGTTGATAAAAGATCTCACATTCACCGACACATGGTTCCGGGTGCCAGTTTTCAATCCTTTAAATGGATGATGATCTGGTCGAACACATGGGGTGTTTGGAGGCATAACCCTGAATCAGGAGATTCCCATGACTCAAGTCACTATGCGTGACATGCTCAAGGCCGGCGTGCATTTCGGTCACCAGACCCGTTACTGGAACCCGAAGATGAACAAGTTCATCTTTGGTGCACGCAACCGAATTCATATCATTAACCTTGAGCACACCCTGCCTGCCTTTAATGGCGCTCTG
The DNA here is from genome assembly GCF_017744115.1 of Salinisphaera sp. G21_0. Lineage (GTDB taxonomy): Bacteria > Pseudomonadota > Gammaproteobacteria > Pseudomonadales > Endozoicomonadaceae > Endozoicomonas. The sequence goes on from NZ_JAGHQW010000003.1 coordinate 47,358, forward strand.
CAGTTCATCGGTAAGCTGGCTGAAGGCAAGAACAAGGTCATGTTTGTTGGCACCAAGCGTGCTGCTGGCAAGATCATTCGTGAAGAAGCTGCTCGCTGTGGCATGCCTTACGTTGATCACCGCTGGTTGGGTGGTATGCTGACTAACTACAAGACCATTCGCCAGTCCATCAAGCGTCTGCGTGATCTTGAAAGCCAGCGTGACGACGGTACTTTTGAAAAACTGACCAAGAAAGAAGCGCTGATGCGCAGCCGTGATCTGGAAAAACTGGACCGCAGCCTGGGCGGTATCAAGGACATGGGCAGTCTGCCAGACGCTCTGTTCGTTATCGACGTTGAGCATGAGCGCATCGCCATCCAGGAAGCCAACAAGCTGGGTATTCCGGTTATTGGTATTGTGGATACCAACTCCAGCCCTGAAGGTGTGGACTACATCATTCCAGGTAACGATGATGCGATCCGTGCTATCCAGCTGTACCTGAAGGCTGCTGCTGATGTGATTCTGGAAGGTCGTGCCCGTGCGAGCACCGGTGCTGAAGACGAGTTCGTAGAAGTCGAAGAAGCACCAAAGGCTGAGGAAGCTCCCAAGTCTGAAGAAGCAGAAGGTTCTGAAGAAGCCTGAGGCTTTTGAAGAACCGGCTTCAGGCAGTATCTGATTTAGCTGGTCTTATGACTGGAGTGCAGACTTAGGGATTGTCCTGCATAAATAACAGATACTGTTTGCCGATTTTGGAAAAGAGTAAGGGGGCTTTGCCCCCTTTTTTTCCGATGTACAGATAACTATTCTTTTATGCCGCTGTTATTGATGGTGGCATAAAAAGACTGTCAATTTGCGAGGAATCAACCATGGCAGCTATTAGTGCAGCACTGGTAAAAGAACTGCGTGAGCGTACTGGCCTGGGCATGATGGAGTGCAAAAAAGCACTGGTTGAAGCACAGGGTGACATTGAAGTAGCAATCGAAGAAATGCGTAAGTCCGGTCAGGCAAAAGCTGCCAAGAAAGCCGGTCGTATCGCAGCAGAAGGTATTGTAGCCGTTAAAGTGGCTGACGATGCCAGCTTTGGTGTACTGGTTGAAGTCAACAGTGAAACTGACTTCGTAGCCCGTGATGATAACTTCCTGAACTTCGTTCAGCAGGTGGTTGGCGCTGCTTTTGCCCGTAAAGAAGCTGACGTTAACGCGCTGATGGAAGGCGAGCTGGAAGAAGCCCGTCAGGCGCTGGTTCAGAAGATCGGTGAAAACATCGGTGTTCGCCGTATCGCTATCGTTGAAGGCGGCGTGATTGGCTCATACGTTCACGGTAACAACCGTATCGCTGTTCTGACCAAACTGGAAGGTGGTGATACTGAACTGGCTCGTGATATCGCCATGCACGTTGCGGCTGTTAACCCACAGGTGGTTAACAAGGAAGATATGCCGGCTGAACTGGTAGAGAAAGAGAAAGAGATCTTCCAGGCTCAGGCTGAACAGTCTGGCAAGCCAGCCAATATCATCGAGAAGATGATTGAAGGTCGTATCAGCAAGTTCCTGGCAGAAAGCAGCCTGGTTGAACAGCCTTTCGTTAAAGATCCTGATACCACTGTTGGTGCACTGGCCAGGAAAGCTGGCGCTACTGTATCCAGCTTCGTACGTTTCGAAGTGGGTGAAGGTATCGAGAAAGAAGAAGTGGACTTCGCTGCTGAAGTCCGCGCTCAGGCAGGACTGTAATAACCAGGAGCCTCCCGGGCCAGCCCATTGGGTTGGCCTTTTCATGTCTATCCATAGCTGATGGTTGATTTTCAGGTTTTCTTCATGGGAAAGTTTCATGGACAAGAATGTCAACTGTCAGAACACATCAACTCGCTGGCTGATTGATCAGAGCAGATCATTTTCGTCCAGACGGTTCATCGAATGCAGCTTTCATGGCTGGTCTCCAGATGGCAGCGCATTTGCGGGATGTGTGTAATTTAGCCAACCAGACTCGGAAACTGAACATGCCGGCAAGTGATAGTCAACCGAAATATAAACGTATACTGCTGAAGCTCAGCGGTGAAGCTCTGCAGGGCGAGGGTGAGTTTGGTATTGATCCCAGGGTCCTGGATCGAATGGCCCTGGAAATTGGTCAGTTAGTAGGGATCGGTGTACAGGTTGGTATCGTTATCGGCGGTGGAAACCTCTTCCGTGGCGCTGCGCTGAGTGCCGCAGGCCTGGACCGGGTCACCGGTGATCACATGGGCATGCTGGCAACCGTGATGAATGCCCTTGCCCTGCGTGATGCCCTGGAACGCTCCAATATCAATACCCGGGTGATGTCAGCCATTCCCATGAGTGGTGTTGTGGAGCATTATGATCATCGTCGTGCCGTGCGGTACCTCAACTCTGGCGATGTGGTGATTTTTTCTGCTGGTACCGGAAATCCATTTTTTACCACTGACTCTGCGGCCTGTCTGAGAGGCATTGAAGTGGGCGTTGATATCGTTCTCAAGGCCACCAAGGTTGACGGTGTCTATGATAAAGATCCGGTAAAGCATTCTGATGCGGTTAAATTTGATCAGCTGACCTATGATGATGTCCTGGCTCGCAAGCTGGGCGTTATGGATTTAACGGCGATTTGCCTGGTGCGCGACCAGCAGATGCCTGTCCGGGTGTTTAATATGAACAAATCCGGCGCTCTGTTAAATCTTGTGGTTGGCGGTAATGAAGGAACACTGGTAAACGGGGGTTAATGATGATCAATGAGATTAAAGATGATGCCAAAGAGCGTATGGGCAAAACCATTGAATCGTTGACGGTTGCCTTCAACAAGATTCGTACCGGTCGTGCCCATCCAAGTCTTCTGGATGGCATTAAGGTGTCTTACTACGGTTCAGAAACACCACTGAGTCAGATGGCTAACATTTCTGTTGAAGACGGTCGTACGCTGGCAGTACGTGTCTGGGAAAGACAGATTGTGCCTGATGTTGAAAAGGCGATTCTGAAGTCTGACCTGGGGCTGAACCCTTCGACTGCCGGTGAAGTTATTCGTATTCCTCTGCCACCGCTGACCGAAGAGACCCGCAAGGGCTATATTCGTCAGGCGCGTCAGGATGCGGAAAACGCCCGCATTGCTATCCGCAATATTCGCCGTGATGCACTGGCTGATATTAAAGAGCTGGAAAAGGAAAAAGAGATCAGCGAAGACGACGAGCGTCGTGGGCAGGATGATGTTCAGAAGCTGACTGATCAGTTTATTGCTGAAGTTGATAAAAATCTTTCTGTTAAGGAAGAAGATTTAATGGCGATCTAATGGCTGGCTGTACTGAATTGCAGTTATTGTCTTGTCTGGTATGTCAGGCAGAATCCAGGTGGTAATGACTGCAATATTTCAGGCGTCAGCTGTCTTATGATGCTTTGTGGGAGCTTGCTTTTTACGGCGGGCTCCTGCAAGGTTCTACTGTTACATTTTTTTTACCTGCCAATTTTCAGATCGTCTTAATCCATGGCCAATACATCGTTACAGGGAAAAAGCGGCATTCAGGGAGTTCCGCCAGAGAGGCTGCCGCGCCATGTGGCTATCATTCTTGATGGGAACAACCGCTGGGCCAAAAGGAAACACCTGCCCGGACTCGCCGGACATCGCGCGGGTGTTAACCGGGTTCGTGAGGTGGTTGAAGCCTGCGATGAACAGGGTGTTGAAGTGCTCACGCTGTTTGCGTTTAGCAGCGAGAACTGGAGTCGGCCGGTCATTGAAGTGAATGGCCTGATGCGCCTGTTCCTGGGGGTTCTCAAGCGAGAGGCTCGACGGATGCAGAAAAAACGCATCCGGTTGAAGGTCATTGGCGACATTACCCGATTCAGTCCTGAAATTCAGAAGTATATTCAAGAAGTAGAAACGCTCACTGCCAATGATTATTCAGTGACCCTGGTCATTGCTGCCAACTATGGCGGCAGGTGGGATATCGCTTCTGCTGCGAGGCTACTGGCTGAAAAAGTGGCGCGTGGTGAGCTTGATGCTAAAAATATTGATGAGTTTGCCATTGAACAGCATCTCAGTACGTCGGGTTTGCCTGCCCCTGATCTATTGATTCGTACCAGTGGTGAACAGCGAATCAGTAACTTTCTATTGTGGCAATGTGCTTACAGTGAGTTTTATTTTACCGACACCCTGTGGCCGGATTTTGGCCGTAATGAATTACAGCAGGCCCTGCTGAGCTACGCCCGTCGCCAGCGACGGTTTGGCAAAACCAGCGAGCAAGTGGAGGCTGAAACACTGTGCTGAAAGAAAGAATTATAACTGCTGTCATATTGGCACCAGTGGCGCTGGCAGGCGTGTTTTTATTACCGTTAACCGGTTTTGGCTTGTTTATTGCCGCTATTATTATGCTGGCGGCTTGGGAATGGGCAAACCTTTCCGGTTTTGAACAGCGATCTGTACGTCTGTTCTATGCGCTGGCTATTGGTGTTTTTTGTGTTCTGACACTTTTTTTACCGTCCTCTCTGATTCTTGGTCTGGCTGTTGTCTGGTGGCTGGTCGCTTTCATCCTTGTCAGGCAATATCCCCAGAGCCGGTGTTGGCTTGAGAGCAGGCCCCTTAGATTATTGATGGGGTTGCTGACTCTGGTGCCCCCATGGCTGGGACTTTATGAACTCAAGCAAATGCCAGACTCAGCCTGGTTGATCGTTACTCTCCTGGTGATGGTCTGGGCGGCAGACTGTGGCGCTTATTTTGCGGGCAAGCGTTTTGGTAAAACAAAGCTTATTGAGCGGGTCAGCCCGAAAAAGACGCTGGAAGGATTGGTCGGGGGATTGCTGTTTTCAGTGCTGATTGCAAGTATTGTGACGTTGTTTGGCAGTGTCAGCTTTTTTCAGGGGGTATCATTGTTGATTCTCACCATACTGACCGTTCTGGTTTCCGTTCTGGGCGATCTTTGGGAAAGTGTTTTGAAGCGTTACCGGGGGGTTAAGGACAGCGGAAGCCTGCTGCCAGGTCATGGTGGTGTGCTTGATCGAATTGATAGCCTGACTGCAGCCGTTCCGATATTTACTCTTTATGTCATGATAGTCAGGGGTATATAGGTCATGACTGCATTATGCTCTCAATCCGACAGACAACGGGTTTGTGTGTTGGGATCCACGGGATCCATTGGCAAAAGTACTTTGGATGTTATTGCGCGGAACCCGGACCAATACAGCGTGCATTCTTTAGTAGCGGGCAGAAATGCGGATGTTATGCTGGAGCAGGCACGTCGGTTTCGTCCGCAGTATATTGTTATGGCGGATGAACAGGCAGCCAATAAGCTCAGGGCAGGTCTTCAGTCTGAAGGTCTGCGCATTTCCGTTGAGTCCGGCCTGGACGCCATGAACCAGGTGGCGGCGGATGGCGATGTCGATGTGGTTATGGCGGCCATTGTCGGTGCTGCAGGGTTATCGCCAACCATGGCTGCGGTTCGTGCCGGAAAAAAAATACTCCTGGCCAACAAGGAAACGCTGGTGATGACCGGTGCCTTATTCATGGATGCGGTTAAGGCATCTGGTTCTGTTCTCCTTCCTATTGATAGTGAGCATAACGCCATTTTTCAGTGCCTGCCTGCTGATCACCACAGGGGGCTTGAGCGGGTAGGGGTCAGGCGAATATTGCTGACCGCTTCCGGCGGTCCATTCCGACAGTCTCCGGTAGAAAGTTTTGTCGCTGTGACGCCTGAACAGGCCTGTGCCCATCCAAACTGGAGTATGGGACGTAAAATTTCGGTGGACTCTGCCACGATGATGAATAAAGGGCTTGAGTTTATTGAAGCGTGCTGGCTGTTTGATGCCCGTCCCGAGCAGATAGAGGTGGTGGTTCATCCGCAAAGCATTATCCACTCAATGGTGGATTATGAGGATGGCTCGGTACTTGCCCAGATGGGTAATCCGGACATGAGAACGCCCATTGCCCATGCCCTGGCATGGCCGGGAAGAATAGCATCCGGCGTTGCTCCCCTGTCTCTGACCGAGATCGCCAGACTGGACTTCTATGCGCCGGACATGATGCGTTACCGTTGTTTGAAGCTGGCCCAGGACGTGGCGCGCAGCGGTGGTACAGCGGCTGCTATGCTCAATGCGGCCAATGAAATTGCCGTTGATGCATTTCTGGAACGTAAACTGCGTTTTGATCGCATACCTGAAGTTATTAATGCCACATTGCAGACCTTACCGGTCATGAATGCCGGCGACATAGATCAAGTGCTGGAAGCTGACAGGGAAGCCCGCTATCTGGCCCGGAAACAGGTTTCACAAATGCAGGGTGTTGCATGATTTTTGAATCGCTCTTGTCGGAGATCGCTGGCTCAGCACAGACCATTTTTGCTTTTGTAGTGACCCTTGGAATACTGGTAAGTATTCACGAGTATGGTCACTTCTGGGTGGCCCGCCGTTGCGGTGTCAAAGTGCTTCGTTTCTCCGTAGGCTTTGGCAAGTCATTATGGCGCTGGACTGATCGTCACGGTACTGAATTCAGTATTGCAGCAGTACCGCTGGGCGGCTATGTCAAGATGCTGGATGAGAGGGAAGGGCCAGTGCCCGATGATGAGCAGCACCTTTCCTTCAATAATAAGCCCGTCCTTGCCCGGATTGCCATTGTTGCTGCCGGGCCTGTTGCCAACTTTCTGCTGGCCATTTTTGCCCTCTGGCTCATGTACATGGTGGGTGTTCGTACCCTGATGCCTCAGGTTGGCGAAGTGATTCCCGATTCTCCATCTGCCGTTGCAGGCATTCAGCCCGGAGATGAAATTGTTGCCGTTAATGGTGTGGAAACACCGGGCTGGCAGGCCGTGAACATGGAGCTGTTGTCCTACATTGGTGAGAGCAGAAATCTTGATGTCTCTATCCGGGCAGGTGAGCCCGGAGAGACCTCAGAGGGGGCTGTCCGGGATAAAAATATCGCGATAGTCGACTGGCTGGTTAATGAGGAGCAGCCAAACCCCGTGCGTTCCCTGGGTATTGTGCCTTACTCTCCTGTTATCCCTGCGGTCATTGGTCAGATAGCGGATGATGGGGCGGCAGCAAGAGATGGCCTGGAGCCGGGTGATAAAATCCTGCAGGTTAATGGGGAAACCGTCATTGACTGGATACACTTTGTTGAACTGATCCGTGACAATGCTGGTCAAACACTGCAGTTGCTGGTTGAGCGGGATGGCGTTAGTCAGGATATGCCGTTGACCCCGGGCAGTCGATCCACTGACGGGGTGACAACCGGTTTTATCGGTGCAGGTGTCCAACAGGTTTCCTGGCCAGAAACCATGATTCGCCATTTACAGTTTGGGCCGATTGATTCGCTGGTAAAAGGTGCCCGGGCGACCTGGTCACTGACCAGCATGACCCTGGAATCCCTCTGGAAGATGGTTGTCGGGCTTGTTTCGGTGAAAAACTTGAGCGGTCCGATAACCATTGCTAAAGTGGCTGGCGCGTCGCTTGAGTCTGGGCTGGAAAATTTTCTCTATTTTCTGGCCATGTTGAGCGTTAGCCTGGGGGTGTTGAACCTGCTCCCCATACCCGTGCTGGATGGCGGTCATCTGCTTTTCTACCTCGTTGAAATGGTCAGGGGCAAGCCGCTTTCCGAGAAAACCCAGACACTGGGTTTGAAAATCGGGGTAACGTTTGTTGTCGGAGTGATGATGCTGGCCATGTATAACGACCTGAGTCGACTCTTCCAATGATACGTTGGTCAGACTGACGCACTGCCTGATGAAGTGGTAACAGCATTGGTTTGACCAGCAAACATCCAGGTGAAAGAAAAGCATTTTGCGCCCTGCGCGTCATGAATAGCGATGTGGAAATTGAAAAGCATGTTTTTCACGTTAATGCGAAATGAACACGGATAAGAACGGATTCCATGAAGCGATCACTGTTGTCTCTGCTGATTGGCTCTTTAGCCATCGCGCCTGCTGCCCAGGCCTTCGTCGTCTCAGATATCCGGATTGATGGCCTTCAACGGGTTTCAGCCGGGACAGTTTTTAATGCCCTGCCGGTTGAGGTTGGCGATGATATTGAATCACCGGATATTGCCGGGGCCGCCCGGGCGCTCTATCAAACCGGGTATTTCAATGATATTCGTATGGCCCGTGAAGGTGATGTTCTGGTGGTTGCTGTGGTTGAGCGACCCTCCATCAGCGCAATTGAGATCAAGGGTAACAAGGCGATCAAGACGGAAGATCTGATTACTGGTCTGGAGCGGTCCGGTCTGGCGGAAGGGGAGATTTTCCAGCAGGCCACACTGGAAGCGATCCGTCTTGAGCTTGAGCGTCAATACGTTGCCCAGGGGCGATACGGTGCCAGAATCACTGCCGATGTTGAAGCGCAGCCCCGTAACCGGGTGAAGCTGCGCATCAATGTCAAGGAAGGCAAGGTGGCCACCATACAGCATGTCAATGTTGTGGGTAATACGGCCTTCCCCAGGGATGAACTGATTGACCTGTTTGAGCTGCAGAAAACCGAGTGGTATCAATTTTTCAGTTCTGCGGATAAATACTCCCGGGAGAAACTGTCCGGTGACCTGGAGCGTTTGCGGTCATGGTACCTGGACCGGGGGTATATCAACTTCAATATTACCTCCACCCAGGTGTCTATCAGCCCTGACAAGCAGAGTGTGTACATTACGGTCAACGTTGCTGAGGGTGATAAATACACAGTCAGTGACGTTAAGCTGGCCGGTGATCTGGTGATTCCCGAAGATGAGGCAAGAAAGCTGCTGCTGGCCCAGCCAGAGCAGGTGTTCTCCCGCAGACTGATTACTACCACGGAAGAGATTCTGAGCCGTCGCCTTGGCAACGAAGGGTATACCTTTGCCAATGTGACTGGAATTCCCAAACCGGACCATGACAACAAAACCGTTGAGTTGACCTTCTTTGTTGATCCGGGCCGCAGAGCGTATGTCCGACGGATTAATTTCTCCGGGAATACCAAGACCGATGATGAGGTACTGCGTCGGGAAATGCGCCAGATGGAGGGTGCTTCTGCCAATACCCAGAAGATTGAGCAGTCCAAGGTGCGGCTCGAGCGTCTGGGGTATTTCAAGGAGGTCAATGTTGAAACGCCGCCGGTGCCGGGAACCAGCGATCAGATTGATGTTAATTACACCGTAGAAGAGCAGCCTTCCGGCAGTGTCACGGCCAGTATTGGTTTCTCCCAGTCTGATGGTCTGTTGCTTGGTGGCTCGGTCAGCCAGAATAACTTTCTGGGAACCGGCAACAAGGTCACTGTTGGTTTGAACAAGAGTGATGTCAGCCAGCTCTACAATTTCAGTTTTATGGATCCCTATTACACCATTGACGGTGTATCCCGTGGTTATGATATTTACTATCGAACCTACGATTACAGTGATTCGGATATCTCCAGTTATGCGGCTGATACTTTTGGCGGTAACGTTCGTTTCGGGTATCCATTGTCTGAAACAGAGTCCATTAATTTCAGTCTCGGGGTTGATGGTACGGAAATTACCACCGGTTCCGGCACTCCCCAGGTTATCCTGGATTATCTGGATGAAGAAGGACGCAAGTTTACCAATATCAAGGCGTCATTGGGCTGGTCGCAGTCAGAGTTGAACCGTGGGCTACTGCCAACGGCGGGTTATTCCCAGAGTTTGTCGCTGTCTGCCGCGATGCCGGGCTCAACCACTACGTTTTATAAGCTGGTGTATCGAGGTCAGTACTTCCAGCCCATTACCCGCAGTCTGACGGCGCGTTTTGCCACCCGCCTGGGTTATGGCGGTGCCTATGGCAGCACTTCAGAAATGCCGTTCTTTGAGAACTTTTATGCCGGTGGTTTTGGTTCTGTAAGGGGTTACAATGATAACTCCCTTGGGCCCAAGGCTGCGCAACGGGATAACGGTGATGACTTTAACAGCATGGGTGGAGATGTTCTGCTTGAGGGTACGGTTGAAGTGCTATTCCCGTTGCCCTTTGTCAAGGATCAGCGTTCATTAAGGACCAGCGTGTTCTTTGACTATGGTAATGTGTTTGATACGAGCTGCAGCTCACAGGTGGTTGATTGTTACAAGCCGGACCTGGGCGAGCTGCGTTACAGTGCTGGTATGGGCCTGACCTGGATTACCCCCCTTGGCCCGCTGACTTTCAGTTTGGCTAAGGCTCTGAATGCCAAAGGCAGGGATGAAACCCAGACCTTCCAGTTCTCTCTGGGTACTCCATTCTAAGCAAAGCCCTCTTGAAAGAGGGTATTTTACGTAATTAAAAGGTGCTATCAGGCACCTTTTCTTTATAATGCCTCCTTTTACCGTTTTCAGGAGATTTATTTTGAAATCCATCAGACTGGCATTCCTGGCCCTGATTATGCTAGCCCCTTTGGCCAATGCAGCCACTACTGGCACTAAAGTGGGTGTGCTTGATACGGTGATGGTGTTAAGTGAATCCGATGCAGGCAAACAATACGCCAAAAAGTCTGAAGCCAAGTTCAAGCCTCAGTTAGTGGCTCTGCAGAAGCTGGAGAGTGAAGTTCGTAATATGCAGGAAAAACTGCAAAAAGATGGCCCGACTTTGAGCGCCGAGCAATTGAAAGTTCGCCAGCTGGAGTTGCAGCGCAAGTATGAAGATTTGCAACTGAAAGGACGCCAGTATCAGACTGACAAAGCAGAAGCGGATAATGCTGAGCGTGAAAAGCTACGGCCAAAACTGCAGACTGCCATCGATACCGTTATTAGTGAATTAAAGCTGGATCTGGTCATTGATCGTCAGATGGCCATCTATGGCAGCCCTGGTATTGATATCACTCGCAAGGTCATCGAAAGCCTCAACCAGATGAAATAATGAATCATGACTGATGTTTATACTTTGTCCCAACTGGCAGAACAGTGTGGTGCCCGACTGCAGGGAAATGGGGATAAGCAGGTCTCAGGTCTGAATACCCTTCAGGATGCCCGGGGGCATGAGTTAAGCTTTCTGGCCAATCCGGCCTATGCCCGATATCTGGAAACCACTCAGGCCGGTGCGGTTATTCTCTGCCCGGATTCCGCCAATGGGTTTGCCGGAAATGCCCTGGTTCTTGATAACCCATACCTGGGTTATGCCCGGCTCTCCTCCCTGTTCGATACTGACCGTGGTGGCAATGCAGGTATCCACCCAAGTGCCGTGGTTGATGAGACAGCGATTGTTGATGCGACCGCTGCCATTGGTGCCAACGTTGTTATTGAGGCAGGCGTTCAGATTGCCGCCGGTGTTCGCATTGATGCCGGTACTGTGGTGGGGCACGACTCCGTGCTTGGTGCCGATGTCCACCTGCATCGCAATGTTACGGTCTGCCATGGTGTCACCATCGGTGATCGAACCATCATCCACTCCGGAGCGGTGATCGGTGGTGATGGTTTCGGTAATGCACACGCAGATGGCCGCTGGTACAAAATCGCCCAGATCGGTGGTGTGGTGATCGGCAGTGATGTCGAAATTGGCAACAACACCTGTATTGACCGTGGTGCCCTGGGTAATACGGAAATACACAGTGGTGTCCGTCTCGATAACCTGATTCAGATTGCTCATAATGTGGTAATCGGCGAGAACACAGCTATTGCCGCGGGTGTCGGTATTTCCGGAAGTACAAAGATTGGTAAAAACTGTACTATTGCCGGAGCCGCCGGTTTTGCCGGTCATCTGACCATTGCTGATGGGACGTTTATCAGTGGCATGGCCATGATTACGCGCTCAATTACCAGGGCTGGTTCCTACTCTTCCGGTACTGGTTTTATGGAGAGTCGTGAGTGGCGGAAAAACGTGGTTCGTTTCCGGCAACTGGATGATCTGGCCAGGCGGGTTAAACAGCTGGAGAAACAGTGAGACTGATATAAGTCCACTGAAACCTGGCTGCTACCAGGGTAAGAATTTTTACGGTAAAGGAAAGGCTGGTTGTCCAGCCTTTTTCTGTTTTAGAGTTTAAGGTGAATGAGACGAATTGAGGTCATTAAGGAGATCCTGCCCCATCGGTATCCTTTTCTGCTGGTGGACCGGGTTCTTCATGTGGATACAGAAAATGGCACCATCGAATGTCTTAAAAATGTGTCCAGTAATGAGCCGCATTTTAATGGTCATTTCCCACAGCATCCGGTGATGCCAGGGGTGTTGATTATTGAAGCGATGGCTCAGTCGGCAGGTATTCTCGGTTACCACATTCGCAAGACGGATGGCGACACGATCTATTTTTTTGCCGGAGCGGATAAGGTCCGTTTTCGCAAACCGGTGGTTCCCGGTGATCAGCTGATTCTCCGGGCAACACTGTTGGCACTGAAACGGGATATCTGGAAATTTGCCTGTGAGGCGGTGGTTGATGGTAATATTGTCTGCAATGCAGAAGTTACGTGTGCAAGAAAGGAAATAAAATCTTGAGCGACACACTCTCCGTTACTGATTCTGAAGCTGCCGGGGCGGTTGAAACCATTAGCCCGTTGCAAGCCGATATTCATCCAACCGCCAAAGTGCATCCGTCGGCCATTGTCGAACCGGGTGCCCGTATTGGTGTAGATGTTGAAGTTGGGCCATGGACTTATATTGGGCCGGGTGTTGAAGTGGGTATGGGTAGCCGTATTCACTCTCATGTAGTGATCAAGGGCCCGACGGTGATCGGGAAAAATAACCGTATTTTTCAGTTTTCCAGTGTTGGTGAAGAGTGTCAGGATAAAAAATACGCTGGTGAACCCACTCGCCTGGTGATTGGCGATAACAATATTATCCGTGAAGGTTGTACCATCCATCGTGGCACCATTCAGGATCAATGGCTGACTGCTATTGGCAGTAACAATTTGCTGATGGCCTATGTGCATGTGGCCCATGACTGTGTTATAGGCGACAACTGTGTTATTGCCAACAATGTGGCACTTGCCGGTCATGTGATGGTTGGTGATAGCGCCATCCTGGGTGGTTACACGACGGTGCATCAGTTCTGCAAGATTGGTGCTTTCAGTATGAGCGCTGCCCATACGGCACTGTTCAAGGATGTGCCGGCATTTATCATGTCCAGCGGTAATCCGGCTGAAGCCCATGGTATGAACTTTGAAGGCATGCGTCGCCGGGGATATGCGCCTGAACTGATCAGCAAACTGAGACAGTGCTACAAGATCATTTACCGTCAGGGGCTGAGAACGGCTGAAGCGATTGATCGTCTCGAGAGTATGGAGCCGTTACCGGAAATTCAACTGCTGATTGACTCTCTGAAATCATCAAGCCGTGGTATTACCCGGTGATGCAGTCGGCTGTTTCTTCCCCGGGGTTATCATTACGTGTGGCATTGGTTGCAGGAGAAGCCTCAGGGGATATTCTCGGGGCCGGGCTGATCCGGGAAATCAAACGACATTACCCAGATGCTTACTGCTATGGTATTGGCGGTCCCCTGATGCAGTCAGAGGGTTTTGACAGCTTGTTCCCCATGGAGCGGTTATCGGTGATGGGGCTGGTTGAGGTCCTGGGTCGTTTGCGAGAACTGCTGGGTATTCGCAAACAGTTGCGGGAGCGGCTGATTGCCGACCAGCCCGATGTATTTATTGGTATTGATGCCCCTGATTTTAATCTGGCCCTTGAGCGCAGGCTGAAAGCTGCCGGTATTCCAACCGTGCATTATGTCAGCCCCCAGGTGTGGGCCTGGCGTGAAGGCCGTCTGAAAAAAATCCGGCACTCCGTAGACCATATGCTGGCACTGCTCCCGTTTGAAGCGGACTATTACAGGGATCATGGTGTACCTGTGACCTTCGTTGGCCACCCCCTGGCTGACCAGATTTCCATGCATCCGGATCAGGACGCAGCCAGACATACCCTGGGTGTCAGTCGTGGCGGTGGGCCGGTAATCGGGCTCTTGCCAGGCAGCCGAAAACCAGAGATAGCCAAACTTGGTCAACTATTTCTCGAGACCGCCCGCCTGCTCAGAAAAGATTTCCCGGATGCCCGCTTTTTAATTCCCTGTGCCAATGAGCGACGAAAAAAGCAACTTCTACCCATTGTCAGTGAGTTTCCAGACCTGGACGTAACGGTCTATGATGGTCAGGCGCAATCGGTTATGGCCGCCTCGGATGCGATTCTGATCGCCTCGGGAACCGCTGTTCTTGAAGCTGCACTGCATAAAAAGCCGCTGGTTGTCAGTTATAAAATGGCACCGCTCAGTTTTGCCATAGTCAGCCGTATGGTTAAGGTCAAATATGTCTCACTGCCCAATCTTCTGGCGGACAAAGCGCTGGTGCCTGAAGTGTTACAGGACGATGCTACTCCTGAAAATCTCCGGGTTTTGATCAGGAAGGCCATTGAGGATCAGGCGTACAGAGGGGCTCTGGAACAGTCTTTTAAGGAGATTCACCATCAACTGAAGCAGGATGCCAGCAGGCTGGCCTATGAAGCGGTGATATCAGTTATTCAGCAGACCAGGCGGCGGGTAGAGAGTCAATGAAGCAAAATCAATTTGGCTGGTGTGACATCAGTGACACAGGAATCATTGTTGCCGGTGTTGACGAAGTGGGCAGAGGTCCGCTGTGTGGCCCGGTGATTGCTGCTGCTGTCATCCTGGATCCTGCCCGCCCGATTGAAGGTTTGAATGATTCCAAAAAACTGTCGGAGAAAAAGCGGGATGCACTTTTTGACGTTATTTGTCATAACGCCCTGGCTTGGTCACTGGGCAGGGCTGAAGTAGCAGAAATTGATCAGCTGAATATTCTCCATGCCACCATGCTGGCAATGCAGCGTGCCGTTGAGGGATTATCGGTCAGGCCCGAACTGGCTTATATCGATGGTAACCGCTGTCCAACGCTTTCCTGTCGTGCTGAAGCCATTGTAAAAGGCGATAGCCGTGTTCCTGAGATTGCTGCCGCTTCCATTATTGCCAAGGTGACCCGCGACCGGGAAATGTTGATTATGGACAGGGAGTGGCCGGGTTATGGCATCGCAGGGCATAAAGGTTATCCTACTAAAGTCCACCTTGAAGCATTAAGAAAGTTGGGGCCAGCTCCCGTCCATCGTCGTTCCTTCAAGCCGGTTCGTGAGCTCCTGGCTGACGTGGTCAGTTGAAATAAAAAGCAACCGGCGCAACAAGCCCTGCCAGGCTTGGCCTGTGCAGGTCTTTGGGGCGCAATAATACAGTCATTTCAATGTGGGCGTTGTCAGGTCAGATTTACAGTGTCTGTGAGGAGCTGGTACTTTTACGAGAGACATTGCGTAGCGCAGGAGGGCAGTTAACCGGCATGCCTGCTGTGACCAAATGGTGATAATTCTGAAGGAACTTTTGCTTAATAACTCACTCTAATAACAAGCTCACTAACACTGAGTATTTCAAGCCTTTCTGAAAACAAGAAAGAATCTGGAACTTTGTTGTGTCAGCAACAGAAAATTTGAGTTTATAAGAATGAATTTCAATATGAATGGTATGAATCCATATAAGCCTTTTCCGCCCGTGACCACGCAGCCACAACCTGAGAAATATCGTATATCAGATTATACCCTTAATTGTAACGCCACTGTTAAAAGAGATGCTGTCACGACTGTTGGCCTTATCGCGGGGAGTACCGGTTTAGCCTCTCTTATTGGTGGTGCTCTTTCCAGCTGGAAAACAGCTGCAGTTATCGGTACCGGCCTACCTGTTTGTGCTGCTGCTACTTGTGGTACTGCTGTCGTCTGTATCTGCATAGATGACTGCCCGTGCTTTAAGCCGCTTCCGGAGCGACAGGTCGAGCACGCCAAGGCGGGTTACCTGACCGTTGAGGAGCAGTAGTACATAACTCCTGGTGCAGAAAAGCGTTAATATTCGTATACCTCGCTCAACCTGCAGCGGAGTACCGCACTTCGACTCCGCTTCAGGCTCCGATTATGAACTGCCTTTTAGCCACAAATCCTCGCCTGAACAACTCCAATTGTGTTCTAAACTACCTGACAACTTTCAGTTTTAAATCAGTATTTCTTGATAGGTGTCATTTCTGATACCGGGTGTTTTTTTCTGCAAAGAATAGTTCAGCAGTCTGTAATCCAAAAAGAACCTTATGGATAATGGAGTAGCGGGATCTATGAACATTCAAAATAGTGGCAACAATGTACGATTGGAATCAGAGCGTAACTTGTTGGCCAAAAAGGCAAAATTGAAGCAACCGTTAAAGCCAGTGGATATGTGCGATGAAGTACAATCCAGGCTGCATTTAACGTCACCCCGGATTCCGCTGTCTGACAATGCGAGAACTGTATGCTTACAGGTTTCACCAGACCTGAGGTCTTCCCATTCCTTTGATTTTCGTTTTGTCGCTAATAATAATCAGGTTCGACATCTTTTATCTGCTCAAACCCATGAGCAAGACGTAGTCATTCTTTCGCATCCGGATGATCTTTCGCAGGGGAACCTGCTCAGCCGCTTGAGTATTGCCGGGACCGGTCATCACTCTTTGAAACCGGGCAAGCTATTTGAAAATAACGAGCCTTTGACCCTGGTTATCGATATCCGAACGCTCACCAGTGAAGAGCTGCCAAAACTTAATGATTTGCTGGATCCGGATAATCCTTGTCTGTTTGACAAAGTCACTCAGAAAAAACGTGCTCTGGGTAAACATGTTTCGCTGCTGGTATTGGCCAGTCATGGGCAGTTGGCAATGGCGGGGAAAAGTGACGAAGCACCGGGTGCGGATTTCTGGCGACGAATTAATCGACCGGGCAATACCTGGCAGTTTGACGCAGACAATGGCAATGACCAGACAATGGATATCGGTGATGTGCCACCGGTATTGGCTGAACTCCCCCCGGACAGTGCTATGGATGATGGCAATACCGTTATTATCCACTGTCATTTGCACAGTAATTGGCGACAGCTGTTTTTTGGTGGACCCGCGGTGGATAAGCAGGGGCGTATCCGGCATCTGTCTGGCAAATTTGAGCAATTGCAAGTCGGGCAACGGGTGATTCTCAAAGGAGCCGACTGGAATAATCTGGCATTTGAACAGACCATTCGCCAACTGCTGGCGCAAAAGCGTTATGAGAGCAACGGGGCTGTCTGTACTCTGCCAGAAGATATTCAGTTTTACCGGATGCCGGTGGGAGATGACGAGCTGCTATCGCTGTTTCAAACCATGGCTAACTGGGGGGATGCAAGACTTGCCTGTAACGAGCCACAAAACCTGTTGATCATTAACCATAGCAATATTACGGAATGGTTGGGGCCAATCAGTATCGGGCAGGAGGGTTTTGCGTTTCCTAACACCAGCTTGCTGGACCAGGTTAAGGCCGGTGACGTGGTGACCGTCACTTCACCTCTCAGTGAAGCGCTCTGGTTTCTTTTGCTGGGTGCACTGCAGAATATCCACCAGACCACAGGGGTAAAACCGAAGCTTCAGGTCGATCATTCACAGCGGCAACCGCAATCACTTGGGCTGACAGAAAAAGCCGGGCAACCGGAACTGGCCAGCTACATTGGCTGTAAAGATAATACCGGGGGGCACGCTCCCGTTAACACAGTGACTTATCAGCACAGTGCCCAGGCAAATCACTGGATTAATGGTCATCAGGGAACGCCCCTGGTGATACAGATCAATAACCAGACCGGCTTCAGCCAGTTGTTTGACAATATCTTTATCACCTCGGAGCAAAAGGCGCATTTTGGCCGCTGTCAGAGCGGCTTGCAGGCAGCTTTGAGCACGGGAAAGCCCGTTGTATTCCGCGGGCTGGAGAGCAATCCAAAGCTTCAGCAGCTGCTTGAGCCCCTGGTATATGGACAACCTCTGCTGGTTAACGGCACATTACAGGCTTACCCGAAAGCTTGTATTACCGTACTCTGGCCCGGGCTTGCACAAAGCCCATCCCCGGTATGGAGCGCAATGATCGCCGCCGCAGAGTCATGTCCACCGGTAGATATCTGGAATATCACCGCCGAACATCATGGTATGTCCCGGAGTGAACTCCCGGAACAGGTGCTCAGGCAACTCTGCGAAGCTTTTAAAACCGTACCTGCCACCCTTTGTCATCCATTGCCTGAAATCACAGAAGGGATGTTGAATAACCTGATATTGGCTGCCCGGCGGGCACAGCAGGTTGACCATGCACCACAGCTGCAACCCTGCCATTGGCGCAAAGCCATCAATAGCGTATTCAGTCATGGCACCCGGCAGAATCCGTCAGTTCGTGATTTTATGAAGGTGGCTTGCAGGCAGTTATTACCGGATGCAGCGCAAACTGCCTGGGTGGATCCTGAGCGGTTGAATGCTGTCATTAGCAGCGCCCAGCCGTTAGACAGGAGTTTTGTCAGGCTCAATGTGTGGCAACTGGCCAGGGCTTTTGGCCCGACTGTATTTGCCAATACTGTTTTTGAACAACCACAACTGTTCTATGAAAGTCCATTTCGAGCCTACATGTCCGACGAATGTATGGATTGCCTCTGCGCCTTGATTGTCGCACAAACGCCCCGGATGCTGCGAAGTTCGGTGGCTTTTCAGCTGCAGGTTGATCCACTGCTGGCAGAGCAGTACCAACAGTTAACAATCAGGCCACAAAATCAGATCAGGCGGTTGGAAGATGCGCTGGCTTCTGGCTGGCAGTTACGTCCATATTCAGTACAGACCCGATCGGATGCCATTCATACTCTGGCGACGGATTGTTATCGTATTAGCCAGGAGAGAGTAGCCAGAAAAAATGAACCGGAGCGCATTGCGCGGCTGGAGCACCTGCTGGCGCAATCACTTGAATGGCAAGGTTGCGCTCAGGCTCCGCTTCAGGCGCTGGCCCATGATCTTTATTACGGCTCGGTTAACCAGAAGGATCGGGAACTTCGTCGTTTATCCAGGCTCTATGACCGGCTTGAGGATTCTCCCGTCATTTTCCTGCAGGGAGAAACCGGGACTGGCAAAAGTTATTTTGCCGCCAAAACTGCCGAGGCGTCTGGATTGGCTTCGCTGATTTCTCTTGGCCCCTGCGACAGCGAACAGACCCTGATGAAACGCTGGCAATGGCGGGAAAATACCGGCACCGGTGGTGATCGTTATATGGCATTACAAGAGAGGGCATTACTGGAATGGGCCAATACTCAACCTGCCGCTGACGGTCATTATGTCACAGTGGTTCTGGATGAGGCCAATCTGGCCAATACCGGATTGCAGGCTTCACTGAATGGTTTATGGGAGCCGACACCGTGCATCTATGTTAACGGTCACCCGGTTAAGGTGACTGCTCAGCACAGAGTGATTTTGACCGGGAACCCGGTCCATTACGCCGGACGCCAATTAGACCCCGTGCTGAAGGAGAAACTGCCCGGGGCATACTACCTTCCCTTAAATCGGGCTTATCTCAGGGACCGGGTGGTTGAACCTGCTCTGCTAAGGCAGTTACAACGGTATTTGCCAGAACCGCAAACAGACGACATTGTACGAAGCGCCAGTGACCGTATGATGGTGCTTTGGCAATACTATCCGGAATTGCTGCCGGAACATGAGTTTACTCCCAGGGATTTGACCGATATCTGCAGCTGGGTGGGTTGGTATCTGGATCGTGCATTATCCAATGGGCACAGACAGGGCAGCGTTACCCGTGAACGGGTGGATGGGTTGATCTTGCAGAGTTTTCAGGATGTACTGGGCTCAGAAATTCCCGGGGTGAGTCAGGATGCCAGGACAGCACTGGAACTCTGGTTTTCTGCCCATGACCGGGTAGACAACACGTTGAGAGACCTGGTACATACTCAGGTCCTGGAGGGTATACGAAACACTTTTATCCGGGCGACGTTACAAACCCGGCCGGAGTTTGATACCTCCGGATCAGCGGTCAGTGAATTGGTGCAACGGCTTGGTCAGGATTTAAGCCGATGTCAGCAAGCGCATCATCACGTCAGCAAACATCATGGTCGTCAGGCTACCCTGATTGAAGGCCCTGCCGGGCGGGGTAAGGATGTCACCCTGAACCTGTTGATTGAAAGCTTCAAACAGCAGGTTGCACAGCGGGGAGAATCCATGCCGGAGGTATTTTATTGCAATGCCGGGGATTGTCCCTGGGACAGAGTGTGCGAAGCCATCCAGCGGGCGAAAGTCAACGGTGGCATCGTAGTCATTTCTGAATTGAATCTGATTGATAGCCAGCACCTGGAAGGGGAACTCAATGATATTCTGGCCGGTGACGCTCATCCGGGGTTCCACCTGTTTGCCACCACCAATCCTCCCCGGTACAGTGGACGAAAACCGTTATCACCGGCGTTGAAAGGACGTTTCCGCCATTTGCCTATCCGACAATATAATCCGGCGGAACTGCAGGCCATTGTTGAAAAAGTGTTGCCACAAACGCCAAAGGGCAAGTCCGCTGCTGAATTGTTGACACAGTGGCACTGTCAACTGAGGGCCTGTTTGCAACAGCAAGGCCTGCCCTTGCAGCCCACCGGCCTGGATTTACAAAATCTGGCCAGGGCCGTCATTAAAGAAGGAGACTTTACCGAAAATACGCTCCGTCAACACATCAATCATCACTATCACCTTTATTTTATAGCGGTCAGAGCAACCCTGGAGAAATTGCCGGAATTATCGGCTGTGCCCATTGGCCAGTGGGGGATTGATCCTATACTTTGCAATTGGTTTCACCACACGAAGCTTGGCTCTGATCGCCCCTGGTTGATACGTCGCAGCAATCTCAACCATATTGATGAACAGCACCATGAAATACAAATCAAGGCTGACCTGGGTGATGCAGAGGCCCGAACGGAAATCATCAAGCGTGTGGCTCAGGCCCAATGGCTGGCTTCGGATCTCTCCCCGAAACCGAAAGATGCGGATGATACTCTGACCCAGACTCTTTATCGATACTGGCAGCACTGTTGGTTTGATCACAGGTTTAATCACACTGGGGTGGAGGCAAATACAGTCTTTACCCTGACGGATGCCCAAAAGCAAACACTGAAAATATCCACTAACCAGCCATACTTCCGGGAAGCTGACAAACAGATAAGTGCATGGGATGCCAACAAGGTTTTTTTGTGGCCTGCCTTTTGGCAGAAAATCTCACGGATAGTCTCAAACCCCGTCAGACACTATTCCTGCAGTGGCAATAGGCAGGGTACTCGAAAAAGGTCAGATTTTCACAGTTCCGGCGCAGAAGCGATAGACCAGAAACGGGCAAAAAAAGAGGAAGTTATTGATGGACAATATCCTGGTGCTGTTTCAGTAAAAAGTGGCGATACATACAACTCTCCGGGAAAGCCACTCTCTGACCATTCAGCTGCTCAATCTGCACCACGGGAAAATGGCGAAACAGAGGCTTCCACTATTTCCGCAAACTATACCCTGCCTCTTGATAAACAGGCAGAGTTACCCGCCAAAACGATTCTGCATTTGGATGTTGATACCGCTTATGAACACAGAGAGTTACCTCAGTTGGTGGAGAGAAAGATTTTTTCCTCTCGTGAAAGCCCCAGGATGTATCGCCTGGAGGTCTTTGATGTGGCTTTGAATAATAAGGGTAATGTTGAACTACGAAGTTTCAGCCCCGGGGCGCTCGGTTTTGAGGTGGTGCTTCCCTCCGCTCTGCCTGATGGAGAAGTAACCCTGGGCAGTGGGCAGAGCCTGGGTGTTCATTGCCTGTGGGTAGACAAGGATAAGTATTTTTACCTGCCAGGTCTGAACCCGGATGAAACTATCCAGGCTTGGCGAATAAAACCGTCTCTGGATTACCGGTTGATAAAAGACAGGTATACAGGCCTTCACATGGTGCGTTTTCCAAATGTCGGGGATGATCAGGAAATAACAGTTAACTACGTTGTAGAAAAAAGAGTGACAAAAAGTTCGTGTAAAAAACTATCGGTCGAAACGTTGGATTTATTGCAGCAATCTGGCGATGCGAGGTTAGACTGCACTGTTTCTGATCCCATGAAGTTACAATTAACTGAATTCTTTAACGGCTTTGCAGCAGCTGATATGCCAGAGAATCAAAAGAAACAGATTCATTGTATTCAGTCGGCAAAGACCCTGAAAGATCGTATTGCTGCAATAGCAGAGTATTGCGAAAATTTTAAAGGCTCAGAGAAATATGAAGGTGGTGAAGGTTTTTTTCGCTTTCTGCTGTGGCGTCAACAGGGCAGTTGTCAACACAGAACGCCCATATTTGTGGCGCTCTGCCGCTATTTTGGAATTCCTGCTCGCGCAGTAAGAGCTAAATACCACCTGTATCCGGAGTATTCACTGGATGGCGGCATGAGCTGGAAGCCAGAGGATCTCGGAGGCGCTCCTGTAAAACATGTAAAACGAATCGAACCTGACTTTCAGCCTTTCAGGCAGGGAGGTGGTTCCAGCACCGAGTCAAAGAAGATTAAGGCGTTTCTGGAAAGTACTGATCCAGAGCAACAGCAGCGCCTTGCCAAAGCTTATAATTGGAGTATCAAAGATCTGCACAAAGCCCTTGAGGCAGGCTGTGCATTACCAAGTAAAGTGCCAAGTACCAGCGAGGTGGTAAGAAGGCTTTGGGAAAAAAAAGACTTAACCGGTTTTTCTCTGGGCGTCTCAATCCTGGAAAAGAAAGAGACACTGAACGTTGATGAATCTGGGTTGATTGGCAGGGTGTTTTGTAGGAATTCCTGTACCTACTATAAACCGATGTCTGAGGCGGTGAGTCAAATATTGTCCAGCAGTAGTGAAGATCAGGTGAGCGGGCTGCTCAAGGCGCTCTACTCAAAAGCGATTGTTCACAACCGTTATAATGATCATGATCATTGGTTGGGTTCAATTGTGGATATACTGACAGAGAGTAATTCAGCCCACCCCCCAGTCATTCAGTTTGCCGTTGAAGCATTCAAGGCGGGTTGGCTAAGACCCCCGCAAAGATGCTATACCGATATTATTCCAGCTCGTAAGTATCATGACCTGATGGTACGTCTGGAAACTGTAAAGGAATTGAAGGCTCAGGCCGTCAATTACTTGGGACAGTGGTATAAAGCATTGCTGACTCCGGGAATGAATAGCCAGAAGTGGCTGAGTTATTACGATTGGGAACTGAAAGGAGACAATCATTTTTTTGTAACCCAAAGCTTTAATGGGGTTTCGCCATTCCTGGTAGAAAAAATCGACTGTTCGTCTTTACAGTTGTCCTGGACGGACAACCCTGAGGGCATTCCGGACATTGAGCGAATGTTGGTGAGAAAGCCCGCTTTTCCACAGTTTAACGCCAGTAAGACTGGCATTCGCCCGGTTATTATACTGGGTAAGCCTGATTGGGCCTACACAGTTATCGCGGATGAAGTTGAAGCCCATTATCCATCAGAACCATGGCAGGTTATGGAAACAAACTTCAGGCATAGTCTGACATATACTCAATATTTCGCTGAAGTTCGTAAAGTACCCAGAAGAGATACCAATAAAACTCACAGGTCTGCCCGTCTTCCAGCGAAGCGAGAAGGCAGTCGAAATCAAAAAGAGTCTGAAGAGTATAATAAAAAAACCAAGGAAATCTGGACAAGGTACAAGCCAATTATAAATTCCCTCCATGTGCCGGGTAATGGCAATTCAAGTGTCCCTAACGCTATGGTTAAACAGGCTATTTACCAGGCATTCACTTATTACCTGTATCATATGACAAAAACCAGGGGCGGTCGTTTAACTTATTGTTTTCTTGAGGCTTCTGTCGGACGCAGGTATTCCAACAGATATGGTGCCCATGAAGTATCCTCACCGGAAGAGCTGTATGCCATGATGACGAAAACACAGAATAATTCTGCTCTTGAAAAATCTGTTAAGGCCCGTTATTTGAGTCAGGCACACAACACGGACAATGCGCTGGTGCTTAAATCTGAGGAATTAACCACCATTGCCAGGGAATTCCTGAATACGGTGAATTTTAAGTCGATTTATGAGTTACTACTAAATAGAGACTGTCGGACTTAAGCATCCGTAGCGAGGATTGCGAGAAATTGAGGTTAAAGAATTCCCTGTTTTTTTGAATGTACTTTTTTGATGTTGGAATTTAACACTTGTTTTTTAATTGGCATTAAATATTGCATTAAATATTAATTTGTTAGGTGCATCCCTTCATTGTTATCATTACCCGATTGCCATTCAGGACCTCCTTCTCCCATGACTGCACGATTTATCCACTTACGGGTGCATACCGAGTTTTCCCTCAGCGACGGTTTGGTGCGAATAAAACCGTTGATCAGCTCGATTTCCGGTTCTGGCACACCGGCGGTGGCGGTGACCGACCAGTCCAACCTCTGTGCGCTGGTGAAGTTTTATTCCGGGGCCATGGGGGCGGGTATCAAACCTGTTTGTGGTGCTGACCTCTGGGTGGAAAATCCGACGGACAAGTATGCACCGTCTCGTCTGGTGCTGCTGTGTATGGATGAGCAGGGTTATCACAACCTGACCGAGCTGATCTCCCGGGCGTTTATGGAAAATCAACACCATGAAAAAGCACTGGTTAAACGGGAGTGGATCATGGCTCAGTCAGAGGGCCTGATTGCGCTCTCCGGTGCCAGGGAAGGTGAGATTGGCCGGGCACTGTTATCGGGCAAAAAGCCACTGGCGGGTGAGATATTGCAGGAGTGGATGGAGGCGTTTCCTGATCGCTTCTACCTGGAGCTGCACCGCACCAACCGGGCAGGGGATGAAGAGTGCGTTCATGGTTCCGTGGCTCTGGCGGCAGAATTCAACTGTCCGGTGGTGGCCACCAATGATGTGATGTTTATGACCCGGGATGATTTCGAAGCCCATGAGTCCAGGGTCTGCATCGGCGAAAGTGTGGTTCTGGATGATCCCCGCCGGGAACATCGCTACAGCGAAGAGCAGTACCTGAAGTCTGAAGATGAGATGGTCGAGCTGTTTGCGGATATTCCCGAGGCCCTGGCCAACTCCGTGGCCATTGCCCAGCGCTGTTCCATTAATGTCAAACTGGGTGAGTACTTTCTGCCGGAATATCCCGTGCCAGAAGGGAAAACCATGGATCAGTTTTTCCGTGAATTTTCCCATGACGGCCTGACGGAGCGTCTGGCGTTTCTGTTTGATACCTCGGCACCGGACTT
This sequence comes from Salinisphaera sp. G21_0, assembly GCF_017744115.1. GTDB lineage: Bacteria > Pseudomonadota > Gammaproteobacteria > Pseudomonadales > Endozoicomonadaceae > Endozoicomonas. The sequence continues at coordinate 72,275 of NZ_JAGHQW010000003.1, forward strand.
TCCGGAAACCGAAAAAATCTACCGGGAGCGACTGGACTTTGAGCTGAACACCATTTTGCAGATGGGATTCCCCGGGTACTTCCTGATCGTAATGGACTTTATCCAGTGGTCTAAAAATAACGGTATTCCTGTGGGGCCGGGGCGTGGTTCCGGTGCCGGGTCCCTGGTGGCCTATGCCCAGAAAATCACCGATCTGGACCCGATCAAATACGACCTGCTGTTTGAGCGATTCCTGAACCCTGAGCGGGTGTCGATGCCCGACTTTGACGTTGACTTCTGTATGGAAGGGCGGGACCGGGTGATTGATTATGTGGCCCGAACCTATGGACGCAATGCGGTTTCCCAGATCATCACCTTCGGTACCATGGCTGCCAAAGCGGTGGTGCGGGATGTGGCCCGGGTTCAGGGTAAGTCTTATGGTCTGGCGGATCGTCTTTCCAAAATGATCCCCTTTGAAATCGGCATGACCCTCAGTAAGGCCTTTGAACAGGAAGAAGCCATTCGGGAGTTTCTGGAGTCCGATGAAGAGGCGGCGGAAATCTGGGAGATGGCGCTGAAGCTGGAAGGGATCACCCGAAATGTCGGCAAGCACGCCGGTGGTGTGGTGATTGCCCCCACCAAGTTGACGGACTTTGCTCCGCTCTACTGTGATGAGCACGGTAAAGGGGTGGTCACCCAGTATGACAAGAATGATGTGGAATACGCTGGTCTGGTGAAGTTCGACTTTCTGGGCCTGAGAACGCTGACCATTATTGACTGGGCCCTGAAACTGATTAACCCCCGCCGGGCGCAGCGGGGTGAAGAGCCTCTGGCCATTGAAGCCATCGATCTTGAAGATAAAAGCTCCTACGACATGCTGAAGCGGGCGGAAACGACGGCAGTCTTCCAGCTGGAATCCCGTGGGATGAAAGATCTGATCAAGCGTCTCCAGCCCGATTGCTTTGAAGATATTATCGCTTTGGTGGCCCTGTTCCGTCCTGGTCCGCTGCAGTCCGGGATGGTGGACAACTTTATTAACCGTAAGCATGGCCGGGAGGAACTCTCGTTCCCGGATGCCCAGTATCAGCACGAGTGGCTTCAGCCTATTTTGCAGCCCACTTACGGCATTATTCTGTATCAGGAACAGGTGATGCAGATTGCCCAGGTGTTGGCCGGTTATACCCTGGGTGGTGCGGATATGCTGCGCCGGGCCATGGGTAAGAAAAAGCCGGAAGAAATGGCCAAGCAGCGGGCAGTCTTTGAAGAGGGCGCTATCAGCCAGGGGATTGATGGTGAGCTGGCCATGAAGATCTTTGACCTGGTGGAGAAGTTCGCGGGTTACGGCTTTAACAAATCCCACTCGGCGGCCTACGCCCTGGTTTCCTATCAAACATTGTGGTTGAAGGCGCACTATCCATCGGAGTTTATGGCGGCGGTCATGAGTTCCGATATGCAGAATACCGATAAGGTGGTGACCTTTATCGAGGAGTGCCGGGATATGGGGCTGACTGTGTTGCCACCCAGCGTGAACAGCGGCGAATATATGTTCGGCGTGAATGACGATGGCCATATTGTCTATGGACTGGGGGCCATCAAGGGCGTGGGTGAAGGCCCTATTGAGGCGATTGTCCGGGCTCGTAAAGAGGGTGGTCCATTCAAGGACCTGTTTGACTTCTGTGAGCGGGTGGATGCCAAAAGCATCAACAAACGGGTGCTGGAGGCATTGATCAAATCCGGGGCGCTGGATCTGCTTGGGCCGGTCCCACAAAAGCCGCAACAGTTGAATTTCAACCGGGCCGTGCTGGAAGCGAGCCAGCTTGAGGCGATCAAAGCGGCAGATCAGGCGGCCAAGAGCCTGGATTCCGGCCATATGGATATGTTTGGTGCCCTGGTCCCCGCCGGAGAAGAGGCTGTTTACGACACTTATCTGAAAACCAGCGAATGGACGGATAAGGTTCGTCTGGGTGGCGAGAAGGATACCCTTGGGCTTTATCTGACCGGTCACCCTATTGATGAATACGAAAGTGAAATCCGGCACTTTATCCGCAACCGTATCAAAGACCTGCAGCCCGCCCGGGGCGATAGCCAGAATATTGCCGGGCTGGTGGTGGATATGCGGGTGATGAAAAACAAGAAGGGGGACAAAATGGCGTTTGTTACCCTGGATGATCGCACCGGACGGATTGAAGTGTCGGTGTTTGCCGATGTGTTTGGCGAGTATCAACACCTGCTGCATAAAGATGCCGTGCTGGTGGTGGAAGGGGAGGTCACCTTTGATGATTACTCTGGCAGCCTGAAGGTCCGCTCGAAAAAAGTGATGAAAGTGGTGGATGCCCGCAGCCATTATGCCCGTCGCCTGGTTCTTGAGGTTTCCCATGAGCAGATTGATGGTCATTTCGAACGAAAACTGTCGTCCATGTTGGGCGGGCAGCCGGGGCGGCTTCCGGTCAGGATTGATTACCATCGTGACGATGCCCGTGCCAGCCTGATGCTCGGCGAGCAATGGCTGGTGAGCCCCAGTGATGAATTAGTGCTGGAACTCAGGCAGTGGCTTGGCAAAAATGCTGCTAACGTTGAGTATGCCTGAGAAAGTGCTGGTGGATTTGAGGTATGAAATGATCACTTTGAGTCTTGTGCAGCTTTCCTGTTTCGGGAATAAGTCAAACTGGATGGAATAATAAAATCATCTTTCATGGAACTTTCATTGGAATATGAGGTCTGACTTTTCGACCAGGTGAAATTATCTATTTCCCGGTCGCAGACTGCACCGGGCTTCAGGGCTGCCTGAAAGCAAATGGTCATGTACTTAGTGAATTTTTTATGAGAGGAACCTTTTTATGACTCCTGTTAACACTTGGCTAGCAGGGTTGCCGAGACAAGCAATGCAAGAGGCTGTAACAACAGCCGGTCAGGGAAAGTTTGGCCATCTGGACACTACCGTTGTTACTGGCGCTCCTGCCACGATACGTCAGGTGCCTGGTTTTACTTATGATGGCAATATGGCTGAATCACGAAAAAGGCCATTGAGCGACATCTCAGTTACTGAACTGGCAGAAGGGAAACGGGTGAAAACAGGGCCATCCGTCATTGGCAGCAATAATAGTGTCAACATTGCCACGATACCGCCTTATAACTCCCCATTCACATCAGGGGTGTCAGGCAAATATTCATCTGGCCTGACGGGTTCCGTCGTAACTGCCCAAAAAAGGCCAGGGGACTCTATGGGCGATCCGCTACTACTGGCCAGTAAAATTGCCAAAATACTGGCAGAGGAGACTGAGGTTCTGCCAGCCAATAATGAGCAGCTATGCCTCGATACCATTAAAGCGCAGACAGTTGCGGCTGATCTGATATTTCGGAAAATGATAAAGCCGAACATCGAGAATCCTGAATCAACGCCTGTCCCACCGGTGGCATACTTCCGGCGCGCAGATGGGACATTGGACAAGGTGGATTTCACTGAATCCGGCAATACCCTGAAAGAGGTTACCGGAATTACTGTTTTCGAAAACTATTTCTTCAGTGATTATCACCTGAATTGGGGTAGAGGCTGTACCGGGTTGTATGACCCTAATTTAATCTATGCGGGTCAACTTGATAATGGCATGTTTTTCCTCCATGCATTGAAGCCTGAAATGTGTGATCAGCTATTTACACTGGATACCGCTAACCAACAAATCCATTACCTGGGTAATGATGACTTCACACCCGAGTCCGTGAAGCTTGAGGATCATTTTGCCCTCTATTTCGGAACCTCCTATGGCGAGGCAATGGCCGCTTTTGAGCTGGCTTGCAAAGATACCGACATAGCCAAACGCATCAGGCCGCTGCTGGGATGGTCTGACGCTATCGGCATAATGAAAGGGCATCAACCGAGAGTCCTGGGTTTACAGGCAGAAGCCATGGAAATGTCACAGGTAGTTCCCGACCCAGACTGGGAGATGATGGTGGATTGGGATGAATGAATCTTTATCCTGATCCGACGCTGGTAAACAGTCAGCCTGCCTGTCCCGTTGTTCGTGGTCCTGGTCATTTGGGGCAGGCTGGTTTGCCAATGATTTTTTGAACACCAAAAGTGCACAGAATTTACCGGTAGGCCAGCGTTGCATTGGCCGGGACCTGAATGCTCCAATGTTCATGGGGATGATTACACCGGCAGCCTGAAAGTCTGGATAAAAGGAAAATCACCTGTCCTAGAACTTACATTGGGATATGAGGTCTGAGTATATGACCAGATAAAATCTAAATTCTTTTTCTTGCTCACAGGCTGTACCAGTTTTCAAAGTTGACTGAAAAGAAAATGGTCATGTGCTTAGTGAAATTCTTATGAGAGGTGCTTTTTTATGACTCCTGTTACCGCTTGCGAAACAGCTCAAGCAGCGTCAAAGCTTAAATCAGTAACAGCCGATCAGGGAACGTTTAACTACTTGACCACTACCGTTGTTCCCGTGGCTTCTGCCACGATACCACAGCTTGATAACTCCCGGTCCGGATCAGAGTTGTTAAGTAAATATTCACCCAGCCTGGTGGAGTCCGATACCATCATAGCAGCAACAGGTTCGCCTTCACGGGTTTTTCGGAATATGGAAGAACTTAAAATCCAGAACCCCAAATTCATTACTTGCAATATGGTGAAATACTTTCTGTGTGCGGATGGAACACTGGGCCAGGCCAATTTCACCGAATGCGCAGATTTCATCAGGGAGGTTACAGGTGTTTGTGATCTCAATAATTTTTATGAAGGTGAATATCATCAAGATTCAGGAAGAAGGTTTAGAGAGTTGTATTACCCTGACTCAATACATGCAGGTCAACTTGATGATGGTATGTTTTTCCTCAAGATGCTGAGGCCTGACTATTGTGATCAGCTTTTTCAACTGGATGCTCATCACCAAAAAATCGAGTATCGAGGTCCTGATGACATGAGAGTCGGCATTAATACCCACCCTTATTCTCTCTATTGCGGAAAGACCTATGAACAAGCATTGGCAGTTTTTGAACTGGCTTGTAAAGGCTCCGACATAGCGACTTTCATCAGGCCGCTGCTGGGATTTGGGGCTGACGCTTTTGGCACGCTTCTCGAAGCGCAAAAACCGGAAGACCTGGGCTTACAAGCTGAAGTCCCGGAAAGACAGGCTGAAGTCCCAGACTCATACCTGGAGTGGATGGTGAAGGCTGATGAATGTTTAATTTGATACAACTCATAGCAATTCCGCCGTCTGAATATGATCGCGAGCAAGCCATTTTGGACAGCTGGGTAAGGCGGAATGACGAGTAATAGCAGGTCTGTTCTCCACCATTTTTTCTGTCCCGTTGCCCGCAGTAACTTCTGATCATTCGGGGCAGGCTTTTGCGCCAAGGTTTGATGTGGACGCCAAAAGTGCTCACAATTTTCCGGCAGGCTAACGTTGTATTGGCCGGGATCTGAATGTCCTCATGTTCACGCGGCGGAGTTCCTTCCTGCAAATATTGTCCCTTGTTAATTTCACCTTTTCAACAGGTGTTATTTTCTCTTATATGGTTTTTCTACTGCCCTTGAGGGCAACAATACCGTTGATTTGTTTACAGGCGATTACGCTTTTTAACTCGACTTTCTGGCGGTGTTTACGTATTTTGAACCCTATTTACTATCTGGCCATGATAAGTGGACTTCATGAACCCGAATTACCTGGACTTTGAACAGCCAATTGCTGAACTGGAAGCCAAGATAGAAGAGCTTCGACTGGTCAGCAGCGATGCAGAGCTGAATATTACTGAAGAGATTGCCACACTGCAGGATAAGTGTCGCAGTCTGACGGATTCCATTTTCAGCAACCTCTCCTCATGGCAGGTGGCCCAGCTGGCCAGACACCCCAGAAGGCCCTATACGCTGGACTATATTCGCCATATTTTTACCGAGTTTGATGAACTCCATGGCGATCGCCATTTTGCCGATGACCCTTCCATTGTGGGTGGCATGGCCCGACTGGATGGTCGGGCGGTGATGGTGATTGGTCATCAGAAGGGGCGTGAGATCGAAGAAAAAGTACGCCGGAATTTCGGGATGCCCAAACCGGAAGGTTACCGTAAAGCCTGTCGCCTGATGGAAATGGCAGAGCGTTTCAATATGCCCATCCTGACCTTTATTGATACGCCGGGCGCATACCCCGGTATTGGTGCCGAGGAACGTGGGCAGAGTGAGGCGATTGCCTACAACCTGGCGGTTATGTCCCGCTTGAAAGTGCCTGTGATTTCCACGGTGATCGGTGAAGGTGGTTCCGGTGGCGCATTGGCCATTGGGGTTTGTGATCATCTGGTGATGATGGGGTATTCAACCTACTCTGTTATCTCCCCTGAGGGTTGCGCCTCCATTCTCTGGAAAAAAGCCGAGTACGCTTCCACTGCTGCTGAAGCCATGGGGGTAACCGCTGGTCGTTTGCAAGAGCTGGGTCTGGTGGATACCCTGGTGGCAGAGCCATTGGGTGGTGCGCACCGGGATCCTGAAGCAGCGGCTGCCAGTTTGAAAGCAACGCTGGTGGATCAGTTGAACATCCTCTCGGCACTGGACAGCAATACCCTGCTGGAAAATCGTTACCAGAAAATCAGGGATTTTGGGGCGCTTTGATTGCGAAAACGATGGCAAAAACCAGTGCAGAGATCACTTCCTGTCACCCACTCAGCTCTGAGTGGGTGCTTGATCAACTATCTTCAAGCCTGCAGTTACCGGTTTCTGAATGCCCTTTAACGGTGGCATTCAGTGGCGGTGTTGACTCCACTGTTTTACTCCATTTGCTGGCCTGCCTGCGTGACCGGGGAGATATCGCTGAAGTGTGTGCTGTTCATGTTCATCATGGTTTGAGCCGCTACGCTGATCAGTGGGCTGAGCACTGTCAGTCGGTATGTGAACAGTGGCAGATACCCCTGACCATCGCCAGAGTTTCTCTGGAAAATGGCGGCTATGGTCTGGAGCAGGCGGCCAGGGATGCGCGATACCAGGTATTTAGCAATGCCGTGGAAGAGGGTGGCTGTCTGTTGCAGGGGCATCATCGTGATGATCAGGCAGAGACGGTTCTGCTCAGGTTATTCCGCGGGACCGGTGTTGATGGTGTTCGGGGGATTCCTGAAAAAAGGTCCCTGGGTAATGGACTGTTGTTACGGCCCTTACTGAATGTGGCCCGATCATCCATTGAAGATTACGCCCGGGCAAATAACCTCCGATTTATTGAAGATGACAGTAATACAGATGAACGCTTCTCCCGCAACTTTCTCCGTCAGCGACTGATGCCCATGGTGGAAGAGCGCTGGCCGGGTGCGTCGGAACGATTGGTTGAATTTGCCCGGGAAGTGGGGCAGATGAATCAGACCGTTCAGCAACAAACTGCCGAACAGTTGGCCGCTTGTATTGATTATCGCCCGCAATGGCTGCCTGGCCAGCAACCGCTGATTAACCTGACAACTCTGCAATCCCTTGATGTCAGCTCCCGGCGACGTGTGGTTCGCCAATGGTTGAAACTGCAGGGAATACAACCCCCTTCAAGAGAAACCCTTGAACAGACCTTTGATGAAGTGATTGAGGCTCGAATCGACGCCGAGCCTTTGCTGAAAGTTTCAACTCGCTTTACCCTGACTCGCTACCAACAAATGCTGGTGGTGTTGGATGAAGAAGTGAACCTGCTGGCATTTGAACCCATGATCTGGGACTGGCAGAAAGAGCCAATAGTGGTGTTGGGAGACCGGTCGCTGATCTGCAGTGCCGAACAGGAGCACAATGGTAGCGCCATACGACTGCCACAAAAAACCTTACTGTTGAAACGCCGTTGCCATATATCCGGCGATGAAAAGTTTGCCATTGCCGGTCGGCGAGGTCGCAAAACCCTGAAAAAATGGCTGCAGGACTATAACGTGCCACCGTGGCTGAGAGAATATCTGCCCCTGGTTTTTGATGGTGATCAAATGGTGGCGGCTCCCGGTCTTTGGGTATGTGATGGTTATTATGCCAACGAGGGTGATGGTTTAGCTCTCCATTGGTAAGAGCCTCCCGGGAGCCTGTCGGGTTCGTCACCCTCTGGTATGAAAGATTTGCCACGGAGACACAGAGGTAAAACTTTATCTTGTCTCCGTGCCTCTGTGTCTCCGTGGCAATTTTTCTTTCACGACATGGACACAGGGAGCACGAAGGAAAAGAAAATCTCTTCTTTGTGCTCTTTGTGTCCTTCGTGGTTCCATCCAAAGCCATTGATAATGCTTAATGTCCACCCTAAGAATGGGTATTAGCCCTTTTCTGCGATCATGCAGGCAGGCGTTGGTATTTCAGAGGTACACAGTAGTAAAATTGTCCTTCTCCATCTGCAATTTCAATTCCTGCCATTTCACCTCGGTCGAAATGAGTTTGTATTTTTTATACTTATCAATCAGTATGTCGAAAGAATTATATTCCCAATAGTCATTACCAATATGGAGGTTTGCCGACCAACATCCATAATCATCTAAAATCGTAAAGATCGTTTTCTCTTTTTCCACCGCCACTTTAATTCTGGCGTCCGTTTTACCGTTCAAAGACACTCCAGGATGCATACCAATAGAACCAGAACCTTCTTTGGTTGCTTGAATATCGATGACGACCTCCAATAACTTTTCAAAATCCATACATCCGACAACAGAATGGTTAACAAGATCGCTTTCAAATTTAATAAATACAGATGGGTGATATTTTTTCTCCAGATGAGCCGCCCAGGCTTCCGGATTCAGATTGATGGTCTTTTTTTGAGGAGCATGCATTTGAATGGCAAAGTTCGAGCGACCAGTATGCTCTTCAGGACCATTGGATTCCTGGCTTGAAAGCTGGGGCAGACTTTTATGAACAGAAACGACGTGGCCGCCTAATGATGCCGCGCTTTTCTTTTCTTGAGCTAATCCGTCATGAGCTAATCCGGCAGTTGTATTGCCAATGGAACCGGGCTGGTCAATATTGTTAGTATTAGTAGTTATATTCATTGATAAACTCCTTTTCGTTGCTCGCGTTTATATAAATCTATGTAAATAAAAGCTTTTTAGCTTTTTAGCTTTTTAGCTTTTTAGCTTTTTAGCTTTTGATTTCCAATTTATAATTAATTATAAAAATTAAGATTTTGTTTTTAGACAAGCAAATTAACTGAAAGTTTAATTTTTATTCTGATTCCTTTTCTTTTAAATCCGATCTTTGGGTGTGTGATGGCTATTATGCCAGCGAGAGCGATGGTTTAACTCTCCACTGGTAATAGCCATCCGCCTTTATTTTATGGGTTAATGTCGTTTGAGTTACCGTTTTCTAATGTTTCCAATGCCCGCAAACGTTCTCTATGGTCTGTGAAATAGCGCCTGTTTTCAGCAACCCGGGACACCCTCTCAGCTTCGTATGGATTTTGTAATTCGTTGAAATCAATCACGGGGTTCCGGTCATTGAGAACATTTTGAGGGACTGGCAAAACGTCAGAGTCCTGATAGTGACGCCATAAATCCTTTCGGCGAATCGTGGTAAAACTCTGTTTCTTTGCTTTGTAATTTTCCAGACAGTTGCTAGTGTCAATATCCTCTTGTTGCTTGAAACTATCGATCATTTTTTTGGTTACTGTGGCCAGTTGGCGCTGGTGACTGTGGGATAATTTATCCCAGAGCCCGGGCATCTGGGCGGCAAAAGCACGAAATTCAATGAGTATCTCTTGTATCAGCTCTTTACTTCCGGGCTCAGAGTAGCTGGCATTTACCACTTGTTGTAAACAGGTCAAACGCTTCTTCAATGCGCTCTTACCGATACTGCCTGCCCACTTTTTTTGACTGAACGCTTTATGTTCATCCACGAGATCTGAGAGTATGGCTTTTTTCAAGGTATCCCGGTGTTCAGTGATATTGTTTTGCACCAGCTGAATTTTTTTCTGCAGGGACAGACTTTTTAGTAAGCCGTAGACGTTACTTGGGTCAAGGACGTAATCAGAGCGATCGCTTTCGTCAGGTTGTTTGGATAGATTGGTAAACATGTGTTTCGTCGGCGAAAGAATGGAGGTCAGTGTACCAATCTGATGTTTTTTGGGTCCGTACGTTCCGACAATGGGCAGGCTATTTCTTGGTAGCGGTAGATCTTCGTAGTTATAAACGACGGTAAATCTTTTTTCAGGCCACTTATTCTGCAATTTTTTTGCCTGTTTTTTTGCTGCTTTTACCAGCTTGTCCCCGGATGATCTGTTCATAGTGCGGATGTAGTTCTCTACTACCGTTTTCTTCGCACGTCCGCTGAGGTTTGCAGCAAGATCTTTTTCTGGGTAAAACAGGTCTTCCCTGACCGGGTTTGGCCCCACGATGTAGCTTCTGACTCCGCTGTTGGCAGACCGGAATAAATCACAGGGCTTCAGGGTGCGTACACAGGTGGGGTTATTATCCAGAAAAATAATGGTTTTGTCTTTGAAGTGATCAACTAACGTGACGTTGCTATCCGCTGGTACTTCGGGCGCGGGCAATGGTGAAGTGTCGGTTTCGACAGCCGGATGGGGTGGATGCCCTTCCGTTTCCCCGGATTGCGGCTCATGGTACAGGCTTATCCCGTTGTTGAGCGAGCTGTTCCAGGTGGCAAAAGTCAGTCCAAGCCGATCGGCCAGAGTTTTCCATTGATTCCATTCTGGCAAAGAAGTGTCGGCGTTGGTAACTAACAGAAAGTCTGCATCAGGATTGTACTGGTAACCTTCGGCAAGCTGAACTTCAAATACTCTTCGGTGTACCACTTCTGACAGCCGGGGATCTGTCGGGCAATCCAAACGTCCCAGTTCGAGTTCTGCGAATAGTGTCACTTTTGAGTAAAGGGGTTGTGCAGGATTGTTGAATGCGATCGAACCTGAAAGTCCGCCCTGGCCATAGGGAGGCAGGTCATCGATCGATTTCGTGAGCCCCTGATTGCCGCTGAAGGCTGCTCCATCTCTGCTGTAAAAAGTAACGTCTTCGCTTCTTGTCTGGTCATTATTGGTATCTGCTTTAAAGTTCAATTTGAGCAATCTCTGTTGGCTGCCCTGCAAACCAAGGGCTTTCGGAGAAATATTGTTCACTTTTACGCACAGCAAAGCTTCTTCAGTGCGGCTGATTGATCTGTTCCCTTCTATCGCATCGATATTCGCTGGAAATCTTACGGGAAAGCTTATTTTCTGTGAGGCTACTTTTGAGAACTGTCGCTCAATCCGTCCGACAGTGGCGCTAAAGTTGGCGATACCCGTTTCATTCAGGGGCTCACCGGTGGGTATGGTTGGAGGCCTGTTAATGGTAAATTCCAGGCTTTCCTGCGGGTGAACTGTCTTGCCAGACGGTATCTCGAAAGGGAGATTGAAAACAGAACCGGGGTTGATGCTGACCCATTTATTACCCACGAGGCTCATTCTGATTGGTTGTGTATTTGGTGTTGGCATGTAACCAGTATTAGTGACGGAGAGATCAACAGAGACCGCTTTGCCGGGTTCGAAAAAACCATCGTCGCCGGGGTTATTTAGCCGCAGTCTGTAGTCAGTAACGGACAGGTCATAAGGCCCGGGATACTGATTATGGCCCACAGCGATATGAAAACTGCCAGGGTTTCCGCGACGTCCATCAGGGGCGTTTCGCCCGTCTTGTCCCGGGGGACCGCAGTGGCCACGATGTCCTCCCGGAGTAACATGTAATGTACGGGTGCTTCGGGTCTGCCCGCTTGAGGTGGTGTAGCTACTGGTATCGGTATACCAGCATGAATCCCCGCCTTCTCCTCCGTCTCCTCCCGGGCCTCCGTTTCCACCTCTTCCCCCCATTCCCCTGGCACCACCCCGAACGTCAGGGATGTTGGTTAGCATGAGCAGATCGGTTTGCGAAGGTGCTAATGTAAGGGTTACTTCGCCGCCATTGCCACCATCGCCACCTCGTGCGCCATCGCCACCCTTGCCTCCGGGGCCGCCTTGACCTCCGTTTTCACCCAGCCGATATCGGGTGGCGTTTCTTCCCTTGCGCCCGGTTAGCCCTTTGCCCCCATCACCGCCGTTGCCACCATCGCCCGCATCACCGCCCCGGGCTTCAAGAATGATTGATACTTTTCTATTGGACAGATCGAACGTATGTGACGCCTGGTTCCCTTGCGCAAAAACTATGCCATTGTAGGTTGATAATGCAACATTCAATGCGGGGGCATTTTGGCCGCATTTTCCCCGGGTGCCGTGCTGCCCCGGATGACCGCCGAATTCACCGTTTGCACCGCAGGCTCCATTTTGGCCCGTGGCTCCGTGGGTGGCGTAACGTATTATATTCGTGTCTTCAAATTGTGGGGGATACATAAATCAACCTCAGCGAAATTATGAGTGTTTGTGCTATTGCTGCTTTGACCATAAACTGTCGGTTTTTTATCCCCGGCGCTGATAAATGAGTGTTAGTGGTTCGGATATCAGAGTGAGTGATCGCCCCGGTAATTGGCACGAGTCATTCTGTAAGGCATTGGTTGCGCGGGTATTGTATTGATGTAATAACGGTTTTACGTTTACAGCCGGTTTTGGTATCCTGATATCCCATCTTGAGACTCTCTTTTCACCCCGCTTTAATTATTTTCACAGCAGGTAAGCATGACGCGTTATATTTTCGTCACCGGCGGTGTTGTTTCCTCGTTAGGCAAAGGCATCGCATCGGCATCTCTCGCCGCCATTCTTGAGGCACGTGGTCTCAAGGTGACGATGCTCAAGTTGGACCCTTATATCAACGTCGATCCGGGTACCATGAGCCCTTTCCAGCATGGCGAGGTTTTCGTTACCGAAGATGGTGCCGAGACTGACCTGGACCTGGGGCATTACGAGCGTTTTATCCGTACCACCATGAAGCAGGGTAACAACTTTACCTCTGGCCGGATTTACCAGGATGTTCTGCGTAAAGAGCGTCGTGGCGACTATCTGGGTGGTACGGTACAGGTTATTCCCCACATCACCGATGAGATCAAGCGCCGGGTGGTTAATGGTGCGGGCGATGCGGACATCGCCCTGGTGGAAGTGGGTGGTACTGTTGGTGATATCGAATCCCAGCCATTTCTGGAAGCCATTCGCCAGCTCAAGGTGGAGCTGGGATCTCAACGTGCCATGCTGATGCACCTGACCCTGGTGCCTTACATCAAAACCGCCGGTGAGACCAAAACCAAACCAACCCAGCACTCCGTTAAGGAGCTGCGCTCGATTGGTCTTCAGCCGGATATTCTGGTATGTCGCAGCGAACAGTACATTGATGCCTCGGCCCGCCGCAAGATTGCACTGTTTACCAACGTAGAAGAGCGTGCGGTTATCTCCCTGGAAGATGCGGACAGCATTTACAAAATTCCGCGGATGTTGCACGAGCAGGGTCTGGATCAGATCATTGTGGATCGCTTCAACCTGGGCTGTCAGCCAGCGGATCTCTCTGAGTGGGACGATGTGGTGGATCGTGAGTTTAACTACTCCGAAGAGATCACCATCGCCATGGTGGGCAAGTACATGGAACTGCTGGATGCCTATAAGTCGCTGATTGAGGCGATCAAGCATGCCGGTCTGAAAACCCGTACCAAGGTTAATATTCGTTATATTGACTCTGAAACCATCGAGCAGGATGGTCTTTCTGCCCTGGAAGGGGTGTCTGCTATTCTGGTGCCCGGTGGCTTTGGTCACCGTGGTGTGGAAGGCAAGATCCAGACCGTGCGCTATGCCCGTGAGAACAAGATTCCTTTCCTGGGTATCTGTCTTGGCATGCAGGTGGCGGTCATTGAGTATGCTCGCCATGTTGCCGGTCTGGCAGGGGCAAACAGTACGGAATTTGATCGTCAGGCGGACCATCCGGTGGTTGGTCTTATTACTGAGTGGATCGACGCTGACGGTATGGTTGAAAAGCGCGACGAAGGTTCTGATCTGGGCGGCACCATGCGTCTGGGTGCCCAGAACTGTAACCTGGTTGCCGGTACACTCTCCCGTGAAGCCTATGGTCAGGATGTTATTACCGAGCGCCACCGTCATCGTTATGAAGTGAATAACCATTACGTTGAGGCACTGGAAGACGCTGGTCTTGTTATTGCCGGTCGCTCAGAAGACAACAGTCTGGTGGAGATCGTTGAGGTTGCCGATCATCCATGGTTTGTCGCCTGTCAATTCCATCCGGAATTTACCTCAACGCCCCGGGATGGCCATGGCCTGTTTTCTGCCTTTATTCATGCAGCGCAGGCTTTTAAGCACGCTTCTCACTGAAGCCAATCGTTGATACCTGCTTTTGCAGGTTTTTTTCTGGAACGCCTGAAGGAACGTTTGTGAAAAGCAAAATTGTTGATGTCAATGGCATTCAGGTCGCTAATGACCTGCCGTTTGTCCTGTTTGCCGGGATGAACGTGCTGGAATCAAGAGACCTGGCCATGAAAGTGGCGGAAGAGTATGTACGGGTTACCGAAAAACTCGGTATTCCATATATCTTCAAGGCTTCCTTTGATAAGGCTAACCGTTCGTCAATCGCTTCCTACCGTGGTCCGGGCATTGATGAGGGGTTAAAGATTTTTCAGGAGCTGAAAGCGACCTTTGGCTTTCCGGTGATTACTGATGTCCATGAACCTCATCAGTGCCAGTCTGTGGCGGAAGTGGTGGATGTGATTCAGTTGCCAGCGTTTCTGGCCCGCCAGACGGACCTGGTAGAAGCCATGGCCAAAACCGGTGCGGTCATTAACATCAAGAAGCCGCAGTTTCTCGGCCCCGGCCAGATGGGGAATATTACCGATAAATTCCGTGAAGCCGGCAATGACCGTTTGATCCTCTGTGAGCGTGGTGTGAACTTTGGCTATGACAACCTGGTGGTCGATATGCTTGGCTTTCATACCATGAAGCAGGTGAGCGGCGGTGCTCCGGTTATCTTCGATGTGACTCATTCGCTGCAGTGCCGTGATCCAATGGGGTCCGCGTCCGGTGGCCGCCGCCACCAGGTGACTGAACTGGCCCGTGCCGGTATGGCGGTTGGCCTGGCAGGACTGTTCCTCGAGGCTCATCCTGATCCTGATAATGCCCGCTGTGATGGCCCTTCAGCACTCCGTCTGTCTATGCTTGAGTCCTTCCTGACTCAGATGAAAGCACTGGATGAGCTGGTTAAATCATTTGAAGCACTGAATACTCACTAAGTTCTGCTGTTTTACTCAGTTCCTCCTGTTTTTGTTCAGAAGCGGGAGGTTATTTGATGAAAAAGGAGCTTTTTCTGTTACGTGAGGTGCTAATGAGATGGCTGTTTTTAACTATCAGTAAATCGAACTGTACATATCAACCTTAACCTTTTTCTTTCACCACCTATAATAGGGCTTGTTTCAGATTAGTCATTTTTAGTGAACTATTGTTTTTAAAATTGGTCATGTATTTAGAAATAAAATAAATCTGGAGCACATTTATGAACGGTGCGAGCAACTTCAATATATTTACAGATGGTTCTCAACGTAAATTTAGCCTCTTGAGTGATTTCCTGGATGATAACTATCCAAATCCTTTATTCGCCGGGCGTACAATTCAGAATGTCAAAGTCGAAGATAAACCGGCATTGTATCCTGAGAGCCAATCAACACAGCCTGGTTTATTTGCTGATAGTCAATTATCCAGTTTCAAAATCAGTACTGTTAAAACAGATCCTGACAGGCATTGCCCTCTGGAATTTAATGAAATTGCAGTTTCTCTTGCAACAAATACTGATAATGCGGACAAACCTCAAAGCGGGCCATTGAACCACTGCCTGGCGGGTACTGATAAGATGCCCCTGGAACAGGCAGCAATAAAGTCACTTCCTGCTATCGAAAGCAGATTCGAAGGTATCAGTCAAAACAACCGGCCGTCAGTTGATGATACTGAATCATCATCGAGTAATATTGTCGAACCTAACAATAAGAAGGCTGTCAAGAAGAGAAAACGCAAGGTGGCATGCCTGACAGGAGTCAGTAAGAAACGACGCTTGGCTAATGAGCGAGAACGGAACCGTATGGAAATAGTCAGGGGGGCAATGGGTGACTTAAAAGGAGTGCTCTGTGGAAGTTATTTCCCTGAAGAGACACGTAATGTGAAAATAAAGGATATTGAAATATTAAGGGGAGCCATTAATTATATTAAAATCCTGAATGATATGCTGGCAAATAGTTCCCCGGAGCAATCTCAATTACATTCCGCGTAGTGGATAAAATGACTTTTTGGGTGTTAACGAACATGATAGCCTGGTGATTGATACTCCCGGATCTCATAACACATTGTCTGAGTCTATTATGACTCAGACGAAAGCACTGGTAGAACATCTGATCGTATTCGTCGGTCTGGCTGTTCACTCTTGCTGGCTTATGATAAAGGCTTTTCAAATGGCTAAATTCCCATCAGTTCAATCAGTGGCTTTCTACATTCAGGCCCATAAAATACTGCGCCAACAGGCACCCTGTTTTCGGTTTCTTCCTTTACCAGTGCAATAATTTCAGCGCTGGCTAACCCGCCACAAAGTTCAATCATCTGGACACCGTTTTTCTCAACCAGTTCTCTGGCGATATCTGCGGCGGTTTCCCTGTGGTTCATATCAACGGATACACAATAAAAGTGGGCTTTTTCAGTAACATTCTCCTGGATGGATGAGGACTGTAATCCGGGCATGGCATAGATAAATGCAAACTTCATGTGAACTCCTTTTAAGTCTGTGTCAGGCAGGCTGGATTTGTCGAAAAGTAAGAGATGGAATTCTGGCAGAGGATAAAGGAAGTGCAAGAAAGAATATCAGGGCCCGTTGACGCGTCGTTACGAGTTCCGCGAAACGTCAACAGCCCCATGGATGGTCAGATAAAGCACGTTCTTAGGTTGGACATTAAGCTTATCCCTCCATTTTCATTGGGGTTTTGGATGGAACCACGAAGGACACGAAGAGCACAAAGAAGAGCTATTCTTTTCCTTCGTGCTCTTCGTGTCCTTCGTGGTTCCATCTTTAACTTGCAGAGGAGTAGGCGCTTAATGTCTATCCTAAGAAAGCACGTTAGCCAAAGTTGCCGGCAATATAGTCACGGGTCTTCTGGTTGTCGGCATTATGGAAAATCTTCTCGGTAGGGCCGAACTCCATCAACTCCCCAAGGTACATAAAGCCTGTGTAATCAGAGATACGCATCGCCTGTTGCATATTATGGGTGACAATCACAATGGTGTACTTTTCCCGCAGCTCGGAAATCAGCTCCTCAATGGCTGCCGTGGCCAGAGGGTCCAGTGCGGATGTCGGCTCATCCATCAGAATGACTTCGGGCTTCAGGGCAATAGTACGGGCAATGCACAGGCGCTGCTGCTGTCCGCCAGACAGGCTGCTGGCATCGGCATCCAGTTTGTCCTTTACCTCTTTCCACAGGTGAGCACGTTTCAGTGCCTTTTTGGCCCGTACTGCCATTTGTGGAGCTGACAGACCACCCTGCATTTTCAGGCCAAAAGTGATGTTGTCATAGATGGACATGGGGAAGGGCGTTGGCTTCTGGAACACCATGCCGACTTTGGAGCGCAATGCGTTTAAGTCCACATGGCTCTTGAGAATATCTTCACCGTCCAGTAATACCTCACCCTGGGCATGCTGAGTGCCGTACAGGTCATAGATACGGTTCATGGTTCGCAGCAGTGTGGATTTACCACAGCCGGATGGGCCGATCAAGGCGGTAACCCGGTTGTTATAAATGGGCATGTTGATATTTTTCAACGCGGGCTCAGCGCCTTTGTTATAGAAAAAATTCAGACCCTTAACTTCCATCCGTGGCATCGGGTTAGCACTTTCCAGTCCGGTTATGGCAACGTCAGATACTGTCTGGACACTGTCGATATGCTCAGGACGTTCTTCCATAAAAACATGCACGTTTTTATTCATGGTCATTTGGCAGCCTTTCTTGCTTTCAGCCAGCGAGGTAACACGGTGGCCAGAATATTGATAATCAGAATAAAAGTGGTAATCAGCAGGGCACCGGCCCAGGCCAGCTCATTCCATGACTCATAAGGGCTCATGGCGTACTGATAAATGGTCACCGGCAGGTTGGCCATGGGCTGGCTCATGTCCGTGGTCATATAATTGCTGTTCAGTGCGGTAAACAACAGCGGGGCAGTTTCACCGGTAATACGGGCCATGGCCAGCAGTACGCCAGTGATAATGCCGGGGCCGGCAGCGCGATAGCATAGTTTGGTAATGACCTGCCAGCGGGGTGCGCCGAGGCCGCTGCCTGCCTCTTTCAGGGTAGTTGGCACCAGTCGCAGCATCTCTTCAGTGGTACTGACAATAATGGGTAGTGCCAGAATTGCCAGGGCGGTTGCCCCTGCCCAGCCAGAGAATGAACCGGTGGTCACCACCACCATGTTATAAACGAACAGACCGATCAGGATCGAGGGTGCGCTCATCAGCATGCCGTTCAGAAAGCGCAGCATCTCTGCGGCCTTTGATGACTTGTTGCTTTCGGATAACCAGGTGCCAGCCAGAATGCCCAGGGGGGTGGCAATAACAATGCCCAGGGTGGTCAGCATCAAGCTGCCGACAATGGCGTTTTTCAGGCCGCCATGGCTACCGGGCCCCGGGGTCAATTCGGTAAAAATATGCAGTCCCATGCCGGCAATGCCCTTGCCCACCAGACTGGACAGTACGCTGGACAATACGACCAGGCCAAACAGTGCTGACAGTATGCAGAAACCGATAAACGCCCGGTTTTTGAGTTTTCTTAATGACATCACCAACTCCTTAACGCTTTCTCAACAGGATGCGCGCTGCACCCATAACCACAAAGGTCAGGATAAACAGCACCAGCCCCAGGCTGATCAATGAGGCAATATGCAGCTCATTGGTGGCCTCATTGAACTGTTGGGCAATGGTTGAGGAGATAGAGCTTGCTGGCATAAAGAGTGATGTCTCAATTCGATTGGCACCGCCAATAACAAAAGCAACCGCCATGGTTTCACCCAGGGCACGGCCAAGACCGAGAATACCCGCACCGACAGCAGCATTCTTGATGGTAGGCAACAGTACACGTGTGATGACCTCATAGGGTGTCGCGCCAATGCCGTATGCTGCCTCACGAACAACATTCGGCACGGTTTTCAGGGCATCGCGGGTCAGGGCGGTGATAATGGGCAGGATCATAAACGACAGAATGATACCCGCCGTCAGCAGGCCGATGCCGATGGGAGGACCATCAAACCAGGGGCCAATCAGGGGGATATTAACCAGGTTCTCCAGCGCCCAGAACTGGAAACCTTCAGAGAACCAGGGGGCGAAGACAAACAGGCCCCACATGCCATAGATAATGCTGGGTACTGCAGCCAGGAGTTCAATGGCCATACCCACGGGCCTGCTGATCCACTGTGGTGCCAGTTCAGCCAGGAAGATGGCGGTTCCAAGCCCAACGGGAATGGCGATAACAATAGCGATCAGCGAGGAAACCAGGGTACCGTAAATAGCGGCTGCGGCACCGAATTCACCACCGACAGGATCCCAAGTGTTATTGAAGATAAAGCCGGGGCCAAATTTGGCCAGCGCCTGCCAGCCACCGTCAATCAGGGAGAGAATGATGCCGATCAGCACCAGGAAGATTAATACGGCACTGGCAAAGCTGAGTCGATGGAAAATCGAATCGCCGTTGATTGTGCCAGGTCGTAATGTGAGAGCACTGGAGGTGGAATGCATAATTGTCGGGAGGGCAATGAGCCGTCAAGCTCATTGCCCTGAAATCCTTCCTACTTTTTTAAATAAACGTCACAGGTTTACTGGATGATGGCTGTGCCTTTGTGGGTCAGCTGCTCTTTCCAGGTGTTTTCAACCAGTTCAATGACGCTGTCTGGCATGGGGATGAAATCCAGCTTTTCCGCCATCTCGTCACCGTTCTCATAGCTCCAGTCAAAGAACTTGACGATCTCTCTGGCCCGTCCGGCATCCACCTGATCTTTGTGCATCAGGATGAACGTGGCAGCAGTCATTGGCCAGGAATCAGCGCCGGGCTGGTTATTCAACAGCAGGCGGAAGCCGGGAGCGTTTTTCCAGTCAGCGTTCATTGCGGCTGCCTGGAAAGTTTCCATTGTTGGTTGCAGAAACTTGCCTTCGGCACTGGCCAGCTGAGTGTGGCTCAGGTTGTTCTGCTTGGCAAAAGCATACTCGACGTAACCAATGGCACCACGGGTACGGCGGACAAAATTGGCCACACCGGCATTGCCGTTAGCGCCAATGGTGGTAGCCGCTTTGGGCCAAGAAATATCGGTGTTGGTGCCGACGTCGTTTTTCCAGGTTTCATTGACCTGACTCAGGTAGTCAGTGAAGTTATAGGTGGTTCCGGAGCCGTCTGAACGGTGTACCACGTAAATGGATTGTCCCGGAATCTTCAAATCCGGATTGATACTGGTAATGCGCTCGTCATTCCACTTTTTGATCTTGCCCATGTAGATATCAGCAACAATGTCACCGGTGAGTTTCAGGGCACCTGGTTCAATGCCCGGAATGTTGACCACCGGAACAATGGCACCCATCACCATCGGGAACTGAATCATGCCTTCATCATTCAGTTTCTGTTGATCCATTGGTGCGTCGGTAGCGCCAAAATCAACGGTCTTGGCCGTGATCTGACGAATACCGCCACCGGAACCGATGGCCTGATAGTTAATTCTTACGCCGGTTTCCTGGTTGTACTCTTCTGCCCACTTGGCATAGACAGGGTGCGGAAAACTGGCACCAGCACCGTTGATCGACTGTGCACTGGCTACTCCGGAAAGAGTGGCGGCGGCTAAAACTGAGGATACAACAACAGACTTTAAGAACGTCATGGTTCTTTTCCCCCGAAAACGCTTTGAGTGTGTTTGTGTTCGATGGGGGCGAGAATAGAGGGGAAATGTTACAGAAATATTACTTGTATATTGCAGAAGTATGACAGTCTGTTCACACGTTGAGGTTATGTTACCAGCGCTTTCCCAATCCATTAGCCATTGGCAGAAAAAAGCACACAGCAAAAATCCCGGGAGGCTTTTCACAAACATCAAAATAGTAAGTTTTCATAGTTAAAATCAAGCAGCAAAAACTCAATTAAACATTGAACGAAATAACTCCTGATAGTGTCTGAATAACAACAAGCGAGGATATTAAAATGACGCCAAACTGTACAACTAATAATCGACCGGTAATGTCAGGCAATACGGACGCAACGACTCAATCACCTGATAATTTGGCCCGGTGCCATGGCAAGGATCATTTACTACCCAATCTCATGCACGTAGCTGCTTCAGTATTTGTTGGAACGTGGACTGTCTTTGTAAACAGGGTTGTTATTGCAAAACTGAATGAACCTGGCCATGATTTTTTGGAGGATCATTTGACCTTTGCTGAGTTTCAGGAATACAGAGAATTAACTCCGCATAGCTCGCTTTTCTTATCACAGTTAGCAGTAACGTCAACAGCCATTTATCTTGCCTCCGGTGGCCTGTGCAAATTGTGTGGCGGATGTAAATCTATACTATATATGATGGGGCATGCACTTATTTTTCAGCGCCTGATGCCACAGCAAACCAACCTGCAGGAGACTGTGATTAAGCCTAAGCAGCTTCCTTAGGCTGAATTTGTGACCTGGTCAGGGGTAGAAATGGTGGTAGCGACGCTCATTGGTAGTCTCATTAACTTTTGGGCAATGGTGGAGTAGATAAAGTTGGCTGGCATAAATTCAGTGATGCCTCAATACGGTTGGTGCCGCCAATAATAAAAGCAGCTGCCATGGTTTCACCCGGGGCACGGCCAAGACCGGGAATGCCTGCACCTGCCTTAAAAAAATTGAACGAAATACCTTCTGATAGTGTCCACAAAAAAAATTAACAAATGAGGATTTTAACATGATGTCAAACAGTGCAACTAATAATACTGGACCAGTGCTGCCAGGTAATATGGATGCAACCACTCGATCACCTGATAATTTAACCCGGCGAAATGGCAAACATCTTTTGCAATCCACGCTCACGCATGCAGCTTATGCAATAGCTTTTGGATCGTATACTACCCTGGTAAACCAATTCGTGGTTTCAACACTGAATCAACCTCGCGATGATTTTTTGGCCTATCATTGTTTCAATAATTTGTCCAGTGCTGAGAGAAACGAGTACACAGATCTAACTCCGTATGCTCCGGCTTATTTGTCACAGGTGGCAGTTGCGTCAACATCCTTTTTTCTTGCCACCGGTGGCCTGTGCACATTGTATGAGGGATGTAAATCTATATATGACCGGGCATGCACCTGTTTTTCAGGGCCTGATGTCGCAGCAAATCAACCTGCAGAAGACTATCCATAAGTTAATGATGAAGTCTAAGTCGCTTCCCTTGTCTGAATTCCTGACCAGATAGCAGCCATAATGCTTTACAGGTGTTATGGTTTTCGGACGACTCTGGTCATCTCTTATCCGGGATGACCATTCGCCATTCCAGCGCTTTCCCATTCCATTTGCCCGTGGCAGGTAAAATAAACCGAAGCTAACCTGAAAAACCAAACCGGGAAAATTTCCATCGACATCAAAATATTAACCATTGATAGTAAAAATAATTAAAAAAAAGTTGATTAGAATTGAACGAAATACCTCCTGATATTGTCTTAAAAATGTCAACCAGTGAGGATATTAAGAATGACTCCAACAACTCGTTTAGCCGGTTTTAACGCTGGATCATCAATGCCAGGCAATCCCGAATCCGAGGCTGTAACTAATCCACCTGATAATTCAACCCAGCGAGAACGCAATGATTTTTATTCATCAACGATCTTTCGTGCCTTATATTCAATTGCTGTTGGGACGTGTACTACCTTTGTAAAAAATCGGGTCGTTTCACCACTGAATGATCCTGGTAAAGTCTTTTTGAGGGAGCATTGTTTTAATAATATGTCCCTTGCTGAGTCTGATGAGTACGGAGAACTAACTCCGTTTACCCCGCTCTTTTTGACAGAGATAGCAGTAACATCAACAGCTTTTTTTGTTGCCAGCGGTAGCTTGTGCAAGATGTATAACGGATGTAAATCAATCTATGACCGGCTATGCCACACTCCGGCATATGAACGGCTATGCCATATTCCGACACATGATGCCATCGCAATGCAACCTGAACCTAAACCTGAACCTGAACCTGAAGAAGTCTAGGATTTTTCATTTGTGAGGTGAAGCGGCTCTATTTACGGAACTGCTTCCCAAATCACCATAGCTAAATGATAAGAGGTAAGCAGCGATTCCCGCAAATAGGCAAAATTATTGATATTTAAGGGAATGTCTAAACACAATGCGCAGTCTTTTTTTGGTTTAATCGCTATTAATCAAAAGATTTGATCAATTTTTTGGGGGAGTCGCTGGGCAGTAAGTAATGTGGAAATTCAGTTGGAGTATCCTTAGGGGCTCCGAAATCAATCCCTTCCTTTTTATGCATAAGCCTCCTTTGATTTAGCATATTGACTGTTTCTAGTTGTCTTTGGGACAAGGTAACCTTCTGTGGCTTGTCAAAGTGTATTTTCAGATTTTTAGCATCACGCTGACTGGCCGGCAGCGCGATTTTTTGTTGCTTGACGTGTTCTAGTGCTGAATCTATATTCGGGTGTTCCAACCGTGGCCCTCTGAGGCTAACTAATTTCTCCTCCTGCTGGTACATTCTCCTCTTGACCGCTTCAATGACGTCAGTTCCTTCTTTATTAGTGACGGCGCTGATACCCTGATTGCAACAAAAATATTTTTCCTGTTCTATGGTTTTCGGATGCATATACGTTGGCATCGTTATTCTTAATGATTTCATTCGTAATTTATTTTCTTCAATTTTATTGTCTTCATTGTCTTTATCGTCTTTTATTTTGTCCGTTCCCATGACCTTTGGGCTGAGATGCTTTTTTAATTCCTCCCTGAAAAATTTATAGTGAGGAGCATACTCATTTTTTGTCTCTGAGAGATAAGAATCCAGCTGATATTGAGTGACCGGAAGCTTGATGTTGGTTTCTACTTTGATATAAAAAAGAGTCAATAACTGTTCTAAGCCATTGATCGTTACCTGGGCGTTAATAGCACCGGTTCCTGGTTGATAAAACACTTTGTCAACGTTGATTTTACCCGAAATGCCAAGCTGGTTGGCAAGCTCACTGCCCTTAATGATGTCAACAGTATGAATATCCAGTTTTTCTGAATCGTTATGAATGTAAATCATACTGTCAGTTTCAAAGCAGTGCTGACTTATGGGAGGGATTATGCTATCAGGGCCACTAACAGGCATCGTTTTTTCGAAAAATTGATCATCTGCATCGCTATCATCCGCAATAGCCACACATAATGAATCCTTGATTAATGATGTGGACGCGTGATCAGTGGATTTGCCCGGTGAGGCATTAAACCAGAATGAAAAGTATCGTCGCGGATCATCATCATTATCGGGAATACGGCATTCTAATTCGTCAGAATCTCCTGTTGATGGAGGAGGCATTGTCGTGGTTTTATCGGGATGAGTATCCTTGTCAGAAGGAAGAGATACTAAGATATAACCGTCAACACTACGAACTGATATATTGTATGAAGAAATTTTTTCTGGTTGAAGGCTGCTTTCTTCAGACGACAAAAGTAAGCTTGGAAATAAAGCCTTGGCGACAGTAACCGGGATGCTCAGAAAACTGGCAAAAATACAGTTATCTTGAAGATAGCCAGTGTATTTTGAATCCATTAAATTTGATACTGTATTAGACATTGGGTGCTCTATAATAACTTTCGTTTATAAATAAGAATTTTTTAATTTGATTCGGTTCTTCCTGTTTTTGCGTCCAATCCTTTTTCACAGGATGTGATTCTTACTTTTATTCGACCAATAATTTGGAATATGGTTCCATTTTATTTCCGATTTTTCTTATTTACTCATTTTTCAAGGCCATTGTGCTATCTTATTGTTGGTTTTTTTCAGAAAACCATTCCTTGCATATCATCATCTGGCATTCAACAGGAGGCCTGATATGGACAATACCACCGCTGAACTGGAAGTTGATGCCGATCACTGTCTAGAGATTGGCCAGGTGATTGCACCCGGAGATACTCACCTCGAATTGACCATAAAGGGGGATACTGAGCAACAGGCAAACGACCAGATGGCAACGATGGAAGCCCTGGCCAACAGTATTTCTGACCACTGTCAGGTAAAGAAAACGGTGAATCTCCATCAGGGCAGTGCCACTATTGATGCCATGTTTGATTTTGACTGCACAGCAGAAAAACTGATTTTTGAATTGTATCTCAGGTAGTAATTTTACTTATTATTGTTATGGCTGTTTGATGATTATTTGATCATTGATGCCTGGTTTAAACGATGGTTAACAGGCGATTAACAGTCGTTAACAGTAACGATCAGAAATCCACGAAGCTCAATGTTGGCGCGGTGTCCAGCGAAATTGTAAGGCTTTGACACAGGATTTTCCGGTGGTATAGTTGCCGCTCCCGTAACAATGCCACTGCTCTTTTACGGTATTGCTTACCTCTCACTTGAAATTTCCGAATTCTTCACCCGGAGTATCTCATGACCGCTATCAAGGAAATCAAGGCTCGCGAAGTCCTCGATTCTCGTGGTAATCCCACTGTTGAAGCTGACGTCATTCTTGAGTCTGGTGCCTTTGGTACTGCCTGTGCTCCCAGCGGCGCTTCCACGGGTTCCCGCGAAGCTCTGGAGCTGCGTGATGGTGACAAGTCCCGCTACCTGGGCAAGGGCGTTCTGCAAGCCGTTGCCAATGTTAACGGTCCTATCCGTGAAGCACTGCTTGGTTTTGATGCCAATGACCAGCGTGGCCTGGATCAGAAGATGATCGATCTGGACGGCACTGACAACAAAGCCAAACTGGGCGCTAACGCCATCCTGGCGGTGTCTCTGGCCGCTGCCAAAGCCGCTGCCGTTGATAAAGGCATGCCTCTGTACGCGCACATTGCTGAGCTGAACGGTACTGCTGGCCAGTTCACCATGCCAGTGCCAATGATGAACATCCTGAACGGCGGTGAGCACGCTGACAACAACGTTGACATTCAGGAATTCATGATCCAGCCGGTTGGTGCCAAAAACTTTGCTGAAGCGCTGCGCATGGGTGCTGAAGTATTCCACGCTCTGAAGAAAGTACTGTCTGACAAAGGTCTGAACACTGCCGTGGGCGACGAAGGTGGTTTTGCACCAAACCTGGCTTCCAATGCAGACGCTCTGGCGGTCATCAAAGAAGCCGTTGCTGCGGCCGGTTACACTCTGGGCACCGACATCACTCTGGCTATGGACTGTGCAGCTTCCGAGTTCTACGAAGATGGCAAGTACAACCTGAAAGGCGAAGGCAAAGTCTTCACTTCCAATGAGTTCTCTGACTACCTGAAAGGTCTGACCGAAGAATACCCGATTATCTCCATTGAAGATGGTCTGGATGAATCTGACTGGGATGGCTTCAAGTACCAGACTGAACTGCTGGGCGACAAGATCCAGATCGTTGGTGACGACCTGTTTGTAACCAACACCAGGATCCTGAAAGAAGGTATCGATAAGGGCATCGCCAACTCTATCCTGATCAAGTTCAACCAGATCGGCTCTCTGAGCGAAACTCTGGATGCGATCAAGATGGCCAAAGACGCTGGCTACACTGCCGTTATCTCTCACCGTTCCGGTGAAACCGAAGACGCTACCATCGCTGACCTGGCGGTAGGTACCTGTGCTGGCCAGATCAAGACCGGTTCTCTGTGCCGTTCTGACCGTGTAGCCAAGTACAACCAGCTGATCCGTATCGAAGAGCAGCTGGAAGGCAAAGCGCCTTACCGTGGTGTTGCTGAATTCAAGCGTGCCTGATTGGCAGTCACTGCTGATGGAAAGGGGAGGCTTTAAGCCTCCCTTTTTTGTTTGCCCGGCGAAGCGGGCAAACCCGTCAGGCGCAAAGAAGCCTGAGCCGCCCCGACCGGGGGAAAGTCAATCCGTCGATCGCCCTTTACCTGTGAACTTTTGGAGCAGACTTTCGGGCCTTTTTGCCAGGGGGTGGCGACAGTTTATTTAAAGAGCACTGGGGATGTGGCGCTAAATCTTCCTTATAAAGGTGCCAGACCTGCACCAGTTGAGCGTCGTTACTGATCGTCATTAAATGTCCCCCGTGGGCACTGAATGTTACCAGGTCAAGCTTGTAATGTTGGTGCAGCGTCGATTTGTGTAACCAGTTGCCGTCTGCCGTAAGGCCATAGATTATGATGGCGTCATCATTTCTGGCTTCGATGACAATATGGGAGCCATCGTGGTTAAATTTGGCGGAGTAAACTCCGCCTGCTGTCGTAAAATTGAGGCTGGTTATCCAGTTGCCACCGGCCGTACAAGTGTGGATTCTGGCGTTGCATACAGGTAGGGATATTGGTGAGTAATTGCGGGAAAATGTCAGGATATGCCGACTGTCAGCGCTGAACGTGGCTGAGGTAATATACATATCATCATGGACGATAATCTGTTGTTTTGACCAGCGCCTGGTGTTTGCATCATACCGGTAGATCTTTGCTGTATGATCGTTACTGGCCGTGACTAAATAGTGGCTATCGGGACTGAATCTAGTAGAAGAAATTTGTCGTTTATGCTTAATCGTGGTTTTATGTTGCCAGTTGTCGCGGGTATCAAAGCTCAGGATTCTGGCAGCATATTCGTAGCTCTCCGTTACTGCATGGCGGCTGTCAGGGCTGAATGAAATGTAGGTGATTTCCTGGGAGTGGTTAATACAGGTTTTTTTTACCCAACCGTTATCGGTGTTGCTGAAAATCGTTGCGGTACGATCAGGTTGGTTATTTTTGTCGCTAATGGTGATTATATGTTTGCTATCAGGGCTGAATTCAGCGGCACTGACCTTGCCATTATGGTTCAGGGTGGTCAGCTCCAGCCAGTTGCCGTTGCTGTCACGGCCATGGATTTTCGCCGTGTGATCGTCACTGGTGGTGACTATAAAGCGGCTGTCAGGGCTGAATATTGTTGAAAAAATCCTCCCTTTGTGTCCCATTGTTGTTGTTACTGCCCAGCGGCCAGTCTGGTCTATTGAGCATATTATGGCCCTGCGACCACTCCTGGCCATCACTGCATGGCGGCTGTCGGGACTGAAAGTTGCCGAGCTGATAAATCTATCAGAAATGATGATGAGTTTTTCTGTCCAGCTGCCGTCGGCATTGCAGCTGGTGATTTTTGCGGTTGAAGCCGTGTAGCTCAATATATGCCGGTTATCAGTGCTGAAGGTAATCCGCCGCACTCTGTCTTCATGGGCAATGGCTATCTCTGTGGGCCTTGTGGTGATTTCCGTTCTGCCGTAATCCGCACCGCAGCGCGCGTAACTGTTGGTCGCCAGAAAGCGTCCATCGCCGCTGAGTGTGGCTGATGCAGCCGTAAAGGGGATGCAATCGATGGATATTGCCAATTCCGGCTGGAAAGTACGACAGTTAACCATCAACTGGTTCACTGTGTAAAACAGGATTTGCGGGAAATATTTCCCTTTTTGTGGTTCCCGTGGCGGTATGTCGTTGTCTGTCACTTCCCCGGCTGACTGGCCGCAAATAGTGCTGATCAGCGTTTCATTGCCGGTGAATTGCCCCAGCCAGGCTTTCAGTTCCTGGTTGCTGATGTTTTTGGCAATCTGGATGAATTGCTGCTGTTGCCGTGGCTCGAACTGTTTAAACCAGATCCTGGCGGGCAGATGCTCTGCACGGACGATAGCCAGCAAAGACGAACAGGTCTGTGCCATGGCCTTGATATCACGATCCCCTAAAAAACCCAGTATGTGCCTTATGGGTTGCTCTGGAAGATCCAGCAATAGCAACGGCCTTGGGCTGGAAACGGCGGTGATTCGGTTATTGGTTCTGTGTTCCACGGGCAGGATGGGGGTGGCAGTCGGGGGTATATAGCTGTTGGTACTGCCAATGGGATCGCCAGTCGGCATATTCCGAACTCCCGGGTTTTTAGCCTGCGGGTGATAGGTAGCCAGTACCAGATTGAACTCAACAGGTAATACAACTTGGGTGTCTTTCGTTCATAAATACCCAGGATAGTAAGAGCGATTATTTGAGTTGCTTATTTTGATGTCTGGCTTTTTTCTAATGACCTTCATTAATGTGAAACAGTTCAAATAACTGGTCATATGTTAAACCACGGGTACTCCTGTTAAACTTCACCGTTAAGTCTCTATTACTGCCCCAGCTTTTTGCATCCTGTTTCTGGTGCTGCCCCTGCTGCTGGATAGTGACGGTTTAAAGCGGAACTGATGATGAAAAAACTGGCAATAGCCCTGTTGACACTGCTGCTGGTTTACCTGCAAACCAGGCTCTGGATTGGTGAAGGCAGTGTGGCTGAAATGTTGACACAACAAGATAACCTTGAGCGTTTCAGGCTGGAGAATGAACGTTTGTACCAGCGTAATCGTCTGCTGGCCAAAGAGGTTGTGGAGCTGCAGCAGGGGCTGGAAACGGTTGAAGAGAGAGCGCGTCAGGAGCTGGGTATGATCCGCAGTGATGAAACGTTCTTTTTGACTTACGATTAAATCCTGTATTGGTCAGGAGCCGTTTCTGAGCGGGCTTCTGGATGTTCAAACTAAGGGTGACAGAGTGAGTAGCGTAGAAACCATGAATACGGTTCGGTACTGGGCGGTTGTTCCGGCAGCAGGCGTTGGCCGCCGAATGAATATCGATATTCCCAAGCAGTATCTTGAAATCAAGGGCAAGCCCCTGGTGGTGCATACTCTGGAGCGGTTGCTGGATTTTCCCGGTCTGGAAAAGATCGTGGTGGTGCTTGATCATAATGATGAGTATCACCAATCCATTGAATTACTCCGCAACCCAAGAATTCTCCTGGCCCAGGGGGGGGATGAGCGTTACCACTCGGTACTTAATGGTTTGAAAGTGCTATTGGATATAGGTTCCCCTGATGACTGGGTACTGGTTCATGATGTGGCCCGCCCCTGCATTCGCCGTTCTGATATGGAGTGGCTGGTTAATCAGCTCCATAACCACCCTGTGGGAGGTCTGCTGGGTTGCCCGGTTACCGATACCATCAAGCGGGCCGGGGGCAATGATGTTGTATCTGAAACAGTAGACCGTCAGGGACTCTGGCATGCCATGACACCGCAGATGTTCCGTCTCGAAATGCTGCACGATGCAATGGCAAAAGCGATAGCGGATAAGATGCCGGTAACGGATGAAGCCAGTGCCATTGAATACGCTGGCAAACAGCCCGTGATGGTGGAAGGACATGCCGATAATATTAAGGTGACCCGGGGAACTGATCTGGCTCTGGCCACTCTATATATAGAACAGCAGTCGAAACTTATTGAGGTCACTTGATGCGTATTGGTCATGGGTTTGATGTTCACCGCTTTGGTGAAGGTGATTATATTGTTCTGGGCGGAGTGAAAATCCCTCACACCCATGGGCTGGTGGCGCACTCTGATGGCGATGTGCTGCTTCATGCCCTTTGCGACGCACTTCTGGGAGCGGCAGGTCTGGGTGATATTGGCAAGCATTTTCCGGATACTGATGAACGCTATGCTGGCATTGATAGTCGCAAGTTACTGCGTCATGTTATTGCCCTGCTTGAGCAGCACAACCTGGTTCCCGTCAATATGGACAGTACCATCATTGCCCAGTCTCCTAAAATGGCACCGCACATTGATCAGATGCGGCAGAATATCAGCGAAAACATGGGGATTGACCCATCTCTGGTGAATGTCAAAGCGACCACCACTGAAAAGCTGGGCTATACCGGTAGAAAAGAGGGTATCGCAGTTCACGCCGTTGTTCTGTTGACAGATTTGGGATCATGATTCAAAGGGTGGAGTCTTCTGGACAAGAAGGCCCACCACCCATGGTTATTTTTCGGTATTTCCTTTCAAAAACTGCGTCAAACGCGGTATTGTTTATTGTTAATTTTTGCTTTGTTGAGTGCGCATCATGGATGCAGATGTACCGATGCCTGCCGATTACTCCGTTGATTGGTATTATGCCTTTGGTGGTCCTTTAGGTGGTTGTCTTTTCAAGTCCTGTCATGAAGATTTTCTGGTTGATGAGCTGTTGCCTTTTGAGCCGGAAGGTGAAGGTGAACACCTTTTTCTGCTGATTGAAAAAAAAGGTGAGAATACCGACTGGGTTGCAAGGCTTCTGGCGAGACATGCAGGAGTCAGAAGACAGTCGGTAAGTTATGCCGGGAGAAAAGATCGCCATGGAACTACACGTCAATGGTTTTGTGTTTCCCTGCCTGGTATGGCTGATCCCGACTGGAGTGGGCTGGAGAGTGATACCATACGGATCATTCGACAGGCTCGCCACCGGAAAAAACTGAAAACCGGTGCCCTGAAGGCAAATGACTTCTGTATCACATTGCGGAGTGTTGATGCTGATCCTGCACTGGTTAATGCCCGGTTAGAGCAGATATCTCGTGAAGGGGTGCCTAATTACTTCGGTGAACAGCGCTTTGGTCATGAGGGGCGTAATATTGACAAAGCCGTCGATATGCTGGCTGGAAAATTCAGGGTTCAGCGTAATAAACGATCGGTCTATCTGTCTGCAGCCCGATCCTGGCTGTTTAACCGGGTTCTGTCGCAAAAGGTTATTGCCGGGGTCTGGAACCAGTATCTTTGTGGAGATGCATTAGGATTTCCAGATAGTAATAGCCTGATTTTTGCAGCGCCGGACGAAGCCATGATGACCCGCCTGGGGAATGGTGAGCTGAGTCCGACTTCGCCGCTGTGGGGCAGGGGGGCATCGAAAGTGACCGACCAGGTGTTGACTTTTGAACAGTCGGTCACTGTCGGATATCCTCAGTTTTGTGATGGACTTGAGAAGGCCGGTTTGCTGCAGGAGCGCAGAGTTAACCGCCTGATACCTCAGCAGTTCACCTGGGTGTGGGAAAACAGTCCGGAAGGAAGTTCACTGGTATTGCGCTTCCGGCTGCCAAAGGGCTGTTTTGCGACTTCTGTGCTCAGGGAGTTGTTTGATTGTTATGAAAAAGAACCATGAAGCATGGTCGTGAAATGAGTCATGCAGTTCACGACAGTGGGCTTAAGAAAAGTTTGGATTAATTCAGGATTGAGGGACTATGACCATATTGCTATCCAATGATGATGGCGTTACCGCCAGGGGATTGGCCCTTTCGTTTGCCGCCATGAAATCGCATGGTCAGTGCTGGGTAGTGGCTCCGGATAATGACTGTTCTGGCAAGGGCCATTCCCTCACTCTGGACCGGCCGCTGCGTATGAAAGAGCACGACAATGGGTTCTTCAGCGTGAACGGGACACCGGCAGATTGTGTCAACCTCGCCGTCAGTGGGCTGTTTGGCCGCCTTCCGGAACGCGTAGTTTCCGGTATTAACAGTTGCGCAAACCTGGGCGATGATGTGCTCTACTCGGGGACTGTGGCTGCGGCTATGGAAGGACGCATGCTGGCAAAAACCGCAATCGCTATTTCATCCTGTGGTCAAGGGGATCACCACCTGGAAGTGAGCGCCAGGGTGTTGCACGATTTGATGTTGCGCCTTGAGGATCAGGTTCTGCCAGAAGGCACGATACTCAATGTCAATGTCCCGGCCTGTGACTATGAAGAGATCCGTGGAATGAAAATTACCCGGCTCGGCCATCGTCACCCGTCAAAGCCTCCGGTAAAAATCACCGATCCCCGTGGCAATACGGTGTGGTGGATCGGCGGTGTTGGTAAGCCCCAGGTTGCTGAGGAAGGGACTGATTTTCATGCAGTGGCTTCTGGCTATGTATCCATTACCCCATTGCAATACGATAAGACCAGCCATGCAACGTTATCACTGATGGAGGATTGGCTTGGAGCCTGTGTATGAGGGATCTTGAAATTGATGGTATCGGTATGACGTCACGCCGCACCAGAGAGCGGCTGATCCAGCGCCTGATGGATCAGGGTATTCAGTCCGGCAAGGTT
Organism: Salinisphaera sp. G21_0; assembly: GCF_017744115.1. Classification (GTDB taxonomy): domain Bacteria; phylum Pseudomonadota; class Gammaproteobacteria; order Pseudomonadales; family Endozoicomonadaceae; genus Endozoicomonas. The sequence goes on from NZ_JAGHQW010000003.1 coordinate 105,139, forward strand.
CTGGATGCCATTCGCACCATTCCCCGTCATCTTTTTCTCGATGAGGCGCTGTCGCATCGTGCTTACGAAGACACAGCACTGCCGATTGGTCATAATCAGACGCTGTCCCAGCCATATATTGTGGCCAAAATGACAGAAGAACTGTTGGCCCGGGGTGAACTGAACAAGGTACTGGAAATTGGCACCGGATCCGGTTATCAGACGGCTGTGCTTGCTTCGCTGGTGGCTAAGGTCTACTCCGTGGAACGCATCAGGCCATTGCAGGAGAAGGCACAGCAGAGACTCTCCAGGCTCTCTATGAATAATGTTCGTCTTCGTCATACCGATGGTGGTATGGGCTGGCCGGAAGAAAGTCCATTTGATGGGATTATCGTCACGGCGGCACCGGGAGAAATTCCGGCAGCGCTGTTGAGCCAGCTGTCTCCGGAAGGTGGCAGGCTGGTCATTCCGGTTGGAGGAAACAACTTTCAGGATCTTGTGTTGGTGACCAGAAACGGTGATGAGTATCAGCGCAAGGTGTTGGAAGCTGTCCGGTTTGTACCATTGCTGGCCGGTGTTATACGCTGATACCTGATAAAAAAGACGTTGCCTTTTTTTACAACGTACCCACACAAAAAGCAGTCAGTCAGGGATGGCTGATGGCATTTTACTTAACTTCTGTTCCAAAGGTCAGAACATGTCGAATCATTCTTCTTACTTTGCCCTCATCGCCAGGGGAATGGCTATGGGGGCCGCCGATGTTGTGCCGGGCGTATCCGGTGGAACCATCGCATTTATTACCGGCATTTATGACCGGCTGCTGAATGCCTTGAAAAGTGTTAACCCATCGTTACTGAAGGTACTTGGTGAGGAAGGGGTTGCCGGTGTGTGGCAGAGAATAGACGGCACATTTCTGGTGTGTGTGTTTGGTGGTGTGCTGACCAGTATTCTGTCCTTTGCCCATGTGATTACCTGGTTTCTGGCGACGTATCCGGAGATGCTCTGGGCATTCTTTTTTGGTCTGATTCTGGTGTCCGGATTGCATATGATTCGTCAGGTTGATCAGTGGAATGTGGCGACTATCATAACCCTGATCGCTGGTATTGTGATTGCTTATGCTGTAGGTGTATTAACCCCGACCAGTCTTGAACCAGAGCCCGTGACGCTGTTTTTTGCCGGTAGCATTGCAATCTGCGCGATGATTCTGCCAGGTATTTCCGGTAGCTTTATGTTACTGATGATGGGGCTGTATGGTCCGGTCATTGATGCCGTGAAGAGTTTGGATTTCAGTGTGCTGACCGTTTTTGGCCTGGGTTGTATCGGCGGTTTGCTCAGCTTTTCTCATGTGTTGTCATGGCTGCTAAACAAGCACCGCGATCTGGCGATTTCACTATTGACCGGCCTGATGCTTGGAGCCCTGGGCAAAGTCTGGCCATGGAAGGAGACGCTGGAAACACGGATTAACAGTTCCGGTGAGTTGGTCCCGCTGATTCAGGCGAATGTTTCGCCGATGAATTATCAGGGAATTACCGGGCAGCCTGCTTATCTGGTTGAATCTATTGGGCTGATGATTTTTGCCATTGCTTTGGTGGCGATGATTGAGTGGATGGGTAGTAAAAAGCACTAAATCATCGTGCCAATATAGGTGAAAATACTAACATTGGTATAATATTTTAAACCATAAATTACATTTTATATTCGATTATTGAATATATGATTTTTGTGGGTATGCAGGGTAGTGGAGTTGATAAAGTGTTGGATTTCATGAAAATCACTCTGATTAATTTGAGTGATTGCTCAATAAAAATACTTTTTCTAACAGCCTGCCTGCTAACTGCAAGTTGCAGCCATGATCCGGCCAGGGTTACGGTCACTGACCTGAGATCACCACCGAAGGTGACTTCAGGTCAGCATATTGTCCAAAGAGGAGAAACTCTTTATTCAATAGCCTGGCTCTATAGCAGAGACTTCAGAGAGTTGGCCCGAAAGAATAGCATTCGAAGTCCTTATACTATCTATCCGGGGCAGAAAATAGACTTATCTATCCATCGGTCCGGGGTTGCCACTCCGTCGGTAACTCCAGTCAGGCAGCCAAAGAAAACAGTTGCCAAAAGCCGCGCTCCGGTTAAAAAATATACAGCAAAGAGTTCGACGCCAAAAAGTACCGCTTCCGGCAGCAGTGGCTGGCAATGGCCTGCGAACGGAAAAATTATTTCCGCCTATTCGCTCAAAATGCCCGTTAACAAGGGGATTGATATTGGCGGCAAATTAGGAGAGCCTGTAAAGGCAGCAGCCAGTGGTGAGGTAGTGTACGCAGGAAGCGACCTGTCCGGCTATGGCAGGCTGATCATTTTGAAACATAATAGTAGCTATCTGAGCGCCTATGCGCACAACAGGGATCTATTGGTGAATGAGGGAGACTCAGTTAAAGCGGGCCAGAAGATAGCCGAAATAGGTTCTACAGGAACGACGGAGCCTAAGCTGCACTTCGAAATTCGGCGTGATGGTAAACCGGTCGACCCGATGGGGTACCTTCCAGGGCGCTGATAACGAAGGTCAGTGGCTGTTGTAGTAGAGGGATCTCACGGGTGTCGGCGCAACTTCAGGTTGCCCGACATAGAGTGGGACTTTCGGATAGGACTAACTCTTATGGCATCGAAGAGGGATGACGCAGAGCTAAGCAGTTATGCTGACGATGTAATCCAGGGACAGGATGAATTGAGCCCGGACGAAAATGCCGGTGACCTCATTGAAGTGGTTGGCGAGAACGATGATATCGATAAGCCACGGCCTGCGGCTGTGTCTCCGGTGAGTACCGGTCGTCGAAAAGAAGACGATGGATTTTACAAATCCATCGATGCAACCCAGCTGTACCTGAATGAGATTGGCTTTTCACCTCTCCTCACCCCTGAGGAAGAGGTTCACTACGCCCGTCTTGCCCGAAAAGGGGTAGAAGCGGGCAGACGTCGGATGATTGAAAGTAATCTCCGGCTGGTTGTTAAAATCTCCAGGCGCTATGTCAACCGTGGCCTGACACTGCTTGATCTGATTGAAGAGGGTAACCTTGGTCTGATTCGTGCGGTTGAAAAATTTGATCCGGAACGTGGATTCCGTTTTTCAACCTACGCGACCTGGTGGATACGACAGACGATTGAGCGGGCGATCATGAATCAGACCCGCACCATACGGCTGCCCATTCATGTGGTTAAAGAACTGAACGTCTATCTCAGGGCTGCCAGGGAATTAACCCAGAAGCTGGATCATGATCCCAGCCCGGAAGAAATTGCCGAGTTGCTGGATAAGCCGGTGGCTGATGTAAAACGGATGCTCGGTCTTAATGAGCGAGTGACATCGGTTGATACACCACTGGGACCTGACTCTGATAAATCCATTCTGGATACGATCTCTGATGAGAAAGGTGCCGACCCGGCCGAACTGTTACAGGATCTGGATCTTAATGACAGTCTTGACCGCTGGTTAGGTGAGTTATCAGAAAAACAGCGAGAGGTGGTGGCCCGCCGGTTTGGTCTCAGGGGGTATGAAACCAGCACGCTTGAGGAAGTCGGTAAGGAGATTGGCCTGACCCGTGAACGGGTAAGACAGATTCAGGTAGAGGCTTTAAAGCGGCTTCGATCTATTCTTGAAAAGCAGGGGTTGTCAGGAGAGTCCCTGTTTAACTGATGGCCTGACATTGAACTTCCGTTAATAAAAAAGCCATGAGTAACCCTCATGGCTTTTTTGCTATTGAACTCAGCGTTCCAGCTGGTCCAGCTTGCCCTTCACGCCATCCCACTCTGCTGCATCAGGGAGAGGGTCTTTCTTCTCGGTAATGTTATCCCAGACATCCGCGAGCACGGCGTTCAGTTCGATGAAATCCTGCTGGTCATCGGGAACCTCATCTTCGGAGAAAATAGCGTTTGCCGGACACTCTGGCTCACAAAGAGCGCAGTCAATACATTCATCCGGGTGAATAACCAGGAAGTTTGGTCCTTCATAGAAGCAGTCCACAGGACAGACTTCCACGCAATCGGTGTATTTGCACTTGATGCAGTTTTCACCCACTACGAAAGCCATGGTGGTTAAACTCCATTTGATCTGACTAAAAAAAAGTACTGCCCGGTTTTGCTGTTAAAATCGTGATAACAACTCAGTTAACGAAAGCATGTCATAATGTGACCTGAAACATTATGTCAGGTTCTCTTAACAGAACCTGAGGCAATACAAAAACGTCGGGCAAGTCTACCAGAGTTGTAAACCCGCTGGATAGCCGGGATTACCATAAACTTATACCGGTCAGGGTATAAGCACCATTAAATTATTTTCCCAGCCCCTTGAGCGTATAAAGAAGCTCCATGGCCTGGCGGGGTGTCAGGTTATCCACGTCTGTTTTATCCAGGGCTGCAACCGCCGGGTGTGGCTCAGGGCTGGCAAACAGATCAGCCTGAGGTGTGAAAATAGCCTTTCCCAATGGTTTTGCAACAGGTTGTGGAGCGGGTTCCTGCTGCTCCAGCATGGCCAGTTTCTGCCGTGCCTGGTTAATGACATGTCGGGGTACACCGGCCAGTTGTGCCACCTGCAGGCCATAGCTCTGGCTGGCAGGACCTTCCTGAACCGCATGAAGAAAGACAATGCGATCGTCATGTTCAGTCGCATTGAGATGCACGTTCACTACCGTATTGCACTCTTCGGGCAGCTGGGTCAACTCAAAGTAGTGGGTGGCAAACAGGGTGAATGCCCGTACTGAATCCGCCAGATATTGAGCGCAGGCCCAGGCCAGGGACAGCCCGTCGAAGGTGCTGGTTCCGCGGCCGATTTCATCCATCAGCACCAGACTTTGCTCGGTAGCATTATGAAGAATATTGGCGGTTTCCGTCATTTCCACCATAAAGGTTGAACGACCACTGGCCAGGTCATCCGAAGAGCCAATGCGGGTGAAAATCCGATCCACCAGACCAATACGCGCACGGGATGCCGGTACAAAGCTGCCAATATGAGCCAGCAGCACAATCAACGCCGTCTGTCGCATATAGGTGGATTTACCGCCCATATTGGGACCGGTGATAATCAGCATACGACGCTGAACATTGAAGGTGACATTGTTTGCCACAAACGGTTCGTCCAAAACCTGCTCAACAACCGGATGGCGGCCTTCAACAATGTCAATACCAGGGCTCTGCAGGATTTCAGGACGGCAGAAGTTCAGTGTCTCGGCCCGTTCAGCCAGGTTGCTGAGCACATCCAGCTCTGACAGGGCCATGGAGCACTCCTGGAGCGGTCCCAGCTGTGCCACCAGTTTGTCCAGAAGCTCATCGTACAGTGCTTTTTCCCGGGCCAGGGCACGGCTTTTGCTGGACAGCGCCTTGTCTTCAAACTCTTTCAGCTCCGGGGTAATAAAGCGTTCAGTATTTTTCAGGGTCTGGCGGCGAATATAGTCTACCGGGGCGTCTTCGGATTCTCGGCGGCTCAATTCGATATAGTAACCGTGTACCCGGTTATAACCGACTTTCAGGCTGGGCAGGCCCGTACGCTCACGCTCCCGTAATTCCATTTGAATCAGATAGTCACCCGCATTCTCACTGATGGAGCGCAGCTCATCCAACTCGGCGTCATAACCTTCGCCGATCACGCCACCATCACGGATCACCACAGGTGGGTTCTCAATGATGGCCCGGGTTAATAATGCTTCGAGTTCAGGGTGTTCACTGATGCTTTTTGCCAGTTGATGTACTGTCTGGCTATCAATCGTTGCCAGCTGCTGCTGAAGTTCTGGCAGTTGCTGCAGGGCATCTCTTAACCGCGCCAGATCCCGTGGTCGGGCAGACTTCAGGGCAACCCTGGCAAGAATACGTTCAATGTCGCCAATATGTTTGAGAATGGGATAAAGGGACTCAAAATGGCAGCCATCTTTCAGGGCGGTGATTGCTGACTGGCGGGCCTGCAGTTTGTCAATATTGCGCAGTGGCCGGTTGATCCATCGTCCGAGCAGGCGGCTGCCCATGGCCGTGGCTGTGCGATCCAGCACTGCAGCCACTGTGTGCTCCCGGCCGCCATTCATATTGGTGGTCAGTTCCAGGTTTCTCCGGCTGGCGGCATCCAGCACCACGCTCTCTTCGCGGTTTTCCTGTGCCAGGGCGCGAATATGGGGCAGGGCGGTTCGCTGTGTTTCCCGGGCGTACTGCAGCAGACAGCCAGCCGCCTCAATAGCCAGTGTTAAGTGGCTGCAGCCAAAGCCATCAAGACTTTGCGTCTGGAACTGTCGGGTTAATTGCTCAACAGCACTCTCATGGTCAAAGTCCCATGGGGGGCGTTTGCTGGAACCGGGGCGACGCAGTAATATCTCAGGCCAGTTGCGGTCATCATTCAGTAATACTTCGGCAGGGCTCAGGCGCTCAACTTCAGAAAGCAGTGCCTCTTCACTGGTCACCTCAAGCACATTGAACCGGCCACTGCTGATATCGAGAAATGCCAGCCCATAGCGGTTTTCCCGCTGGTTAACCGCCATCAGCAGATTATCCTGACGCTCATCCAGCAAAGCCTCATCACTAACGGTACCGGGGGTCAGAATACGAACCACCTTACGCTCAACCGGCCCTTTGCTGATGGCCGGATCACCAATCTGCTCGGCAATGGCAACAGACTGACGCAACCGGATCAACCTGGCCAGATAACCCTCCACCGCATGGTATGGAATACCCGCCATGGGGATAGGTTCGCCACCGGATTGCCCTCGTTTGGTCAGGGTAATGTCCAGCAGGTGTGCAGCCTTTTTGGCGTCGTCATAAAACAGCTCGTAGAAATCACCCATCCGGTAAAACACCAGGTGATCCCTGTGCTGCTGTTTGATGCGCAGATACTGCTGCATCATCGGAGTGTGGTTGGAGAGGTCGGTATTTTCCATTAAATTCAATAGCTTAAGTGGTGTTGGTTGATTCCTGGGGCATCATCGGGGCATTTTTATCCAGGCAATGCCCGTTGGACTCCAGAGCGGTCCAGATGTGAATAACCTCATTCCGGCTCTCTGTTTTCATCTGGCAACCATAGGGTTTAACCAGCATCGAATAGTCCGTGAGCCCCATCTGATCGGTAATAAATGCAATGTTAACATGCGGATAGTTTGCCAGCAGGCAAAAGTATCACTGGTTTGACAAATTGTTTTGTATGACCGAACCAGTTATGCAATACCGTTGCGCGCCAGTTTATTCCTCGCCAAAATCGGCGGCATATCAAATGTGCAAGATTTTTTGTTGAATAACCTGGGGTAAATTCTATATTTACTTTAAGTTAATGTGCAGTAGAATAATGCAATGTTCAAGGTGGTTTTCTCAAAGCAGGCCGTTAAAGTTCTGAGGAAAGCTTCAGAGCTTGACCGATTGAGGATTCAAAAGGCTATCAACAAGCTTCCAGACGGTGATGTAAAGAAGCTGACGGGTGAAGCATAGGCTGCGGGTTGGAGGCTGGCGCGTTGTTTACGAGATTGAGCATGACAGGCTGATCATTGAGGTGATCAAAATTGCGCCGCGAGGCAAGATTTACAAGCATTAAACATGGGGGCAATGCCCCCAAAGGTTTTGGTGATGGTCGATATACTGAAGCATGAAGGGAAACCGGCTTTTGTGGTTATGCCTTATGACGAATATCAGGCAATGCTTGAGAAGCTGGAGGACCTGGAGGATTCTGATGCTGTTCATGAATTTCGGGCTGCGTTACGCCGGGGTGAGGAAGAGTTGATACCTGCTGAAGTAGTGAACAGGTTGTTGACTGAAAACACTGTGAAGGTGTGGCGAGAGTACAGAAGCATGAGTCAAAAGTCCCTCGCTGAAAAAACCGGTATTTCCGAAGCCATGATCAGCCAGATTGAGAGTGGCAAGAAGCAGGGTTCCTTGAAAACAATTACTAAAATTGCACAAGCCCTGAATCTTACCGTTGATGACATTATTGATTAACCCATTTTACGCGCCAAAAGTCACCGGCCAGAGCGCCGGTTTTTTTATTGTCTGAATTTGCCTCACCGTAAAGGTCCATGGACTTCTTTTTGCTGCCGTTGCTTATCACCGAACACCCATCGTCAATGTATTTCTGCTTATTGGCCAACTGCTTATTGAGGGGACATTAAGTCAAAACGGTAAGTGTACTTTTTTTCCTCTATCTCACTGTATTGCGTCGTATTAAATCCATAGCGGCCAGCAAGGTGTGCCACTGTATCATCATGGTTTCGATGAATGCTGATCAGAAAGCTGGCTTGATAATCGCCTGTTTCTGCGAGAATTCCATCAATGATTTTGTTGGCGGTATGGGAACCCATGCCAGCAAGAATGACCAGCTCATCTTTACAGTTGTGTATTTTAACGGTGGCTGCATCCACGCAGGTAGCCGTCAGGTTAGTGGGCAGCTGAAGAGATTGAAGCCGGGCAATGACATGTTTGGAGCAATCAATACAGTGGACTTCTCTGGATACGTTGTTAATGGCCAGGGCCATTCCGGCTTTACCGTGGTCACAGCCGATATCCCAGATGATGTTGAAATCAGAAGCCAGCTGGACCAGTCTGTTCAAACGACGGGACAGTTTGGGGATGGTGAGTGCTGGCTCCGGGGCGAGGATGGAATACTCAGCGAAAGGTTTAGTGTGCTTTTCTTCTGGCCCGGAGCTGTCAGTAATATACCCGTTGCTTTTGTTATGGATTGCAAGGGGTTGCAAGAGCTGTGAGGAGCCAGTTGCACAATGCTCGCTTATATCATCGAGTATGTTCTGAGAAGCGTTCCCTGCCTGGGGTGTTGTTGCCTCTAACATAGTGTTTGTGACGTTATCGCAGCATGGACATTTAACTGATTGTTCTGGAGGCAAAAAGTTCAATTTTCCGTCTGCTTATATTCACTCCCATGATTTTCGTTTGGAACTTAGTACGAGAATGGAGGTCAAACCTGACTAAATGGCTGTAAAGCGCTCAAACAGTCAGCAAAGCAGTTAACCAAATGCAATCGAATATTTTCGATAGATTAACCAGCAATTAATCCTGAATCCTGTTTAGCAAGGGGTAGAGTGAAAATAAAACAGCATTTCCGTCTACAAATGCTCGACTCTATTTAAATGGCTATGCTGTCAGCGATTTATGCGATAGCAAATGGTGAACTACTTAACTCAATTCAGCATACAGGAGTTTGGTTATGTTCGTTAGTGCGATGAATTCAGGTCAGTTGATACACCCTGTACTCCCATCAGACACTGTTTCCAAGGGTGGTTTTTTTAGATATGTCAAAGAGGGTTATCTCAAATATGACCCAGTGGAGGGAACTACAACAAAATGTCTCCCTACCGCATTCGGCATTGGGGTTTCTGCTGCTGGCGGAGCTGTTGCCTTTGCCAAGTTGGCTGAACGTCTGGATAGAGTTCCTGACACAGTCAGACCAGGTACAGGTCTGTCTGATCGTGTGATTGAAGTGATAGAATCAGCAATTAAAGAAAACCCATTAGCTTGCGGTGCAGTTGCTGGAGCAGCAGTTGCTATTGTGTGGTTTTATTCTTTGTACAGCAGTCTGAAGCCTATAACGAAGGCATCCATAGAGGCTGCTCGGGACGGGGTGAGGCATGAGCTACAGAGGGCCATTCAAGAAACTGAGGTTCATCAGGACCAGATAGCTAAATATAATAAAAGTTTATCGGAGCTCAAGGCTCTCCTGCCGGCGGAGGCCGCAGCATACAAGCAGCAATCACAGGAGCAATATAATAAGCGCATGGACCGCTACTGGGATAAGGCTAATTTTTCGGCGGGAAAGTTGAAAGGTTTTGTGGATGGCATTATGTCGTCTCGCCTCGACAATCCGGGTGATGCACCCCGTGAATATGATGAGCGTGATCTGTACAGGGTTGGTGTGGAGTTAACAAGTTTTGTCCGCAACCTTGATATGGACCAGGGATATTTAATGTTTTCCCAGGTGCGACTGCTGAAGGCAGTCAAACCGGTGTTAAGTGATAAAGAATATGACGAATTTAACCGCATTCTCTGGAGCTTTCCTGAAAGGCCCTGTCTTTACGTCGAGCAGGGCCCGTTAGCCAGAGAGTATTCTGAAACTTTGAAATATAGTGCGTCAGAACAAAAACAGTTAGGCGTATTGCGGGCCAGGATCAATCAAGTACTGAGCCAATACCCGGACTTAAAGCCTGATGCTGCGGGTAACATTCCCAAGCCACCGTTTGAGGAGTTCCTGAAAAATATGCCATTTTGATTCGGATGATGTCTTGTTAATGAAAAAAGGCCAGGTTCTGTTGACGTTTTGTTGCTGCCATAGTTGAAGAATTATTTCAACAATAACAAAGACAATTGCAGAAAAACAGCAAAGTTGAAGTTAAGAAAGTGATAGAAGAGCTGGCCATAAATTATGAAGCCAAGATCACGAGTTACATGCAAAGACAGGCATCAAAACTGCTGAAATCACAGGCTGGTCAGGACGCTTCACCACCTCTGCCTGCTCATGGTCGCAGGAAAATCAAAAGGCCAGCTGAAGACCTCATATCTTCTCATAAGCGAAGAGTTGAGATGGTCGTGGCCTTTGAAAAAGCCCGTTATCGGTTGAAAGAGGGTGACCCCGGCTACAAGGAGTTCATGTCGCTCAAACAAATAGTCGATAAAGTGCTTAAAAATGAGCAGCTAAAAAGAGTGTGTCACACAGCTGTGTGGCATAACACAAATTAGAGAGGCAGCTACCTTATCTAAACTGTACACAATGAAAAAAACCGAGAAAACAGGACGACAGCCCGAAAACGTTTAACCGGTATTACGATGAGCGGCAAGCTGTCTGTGTCGTTAATCGTTATCATCCATGCCTGATCATCCAGATCGAAGGTTGTGGTAGCAAGGAGGAAGCCCGATGCAGCAAACCTTTAGATTTTTACGCAGGCAAAAATAGCGTTGCCTGCGTTTGCTGAGAGCGGGATTATTTTTTCATAGTCATGCTCAAACGTGTAAACCTCAAAGAAAGGGCTCAATAAACTTTCAAGCTCGTTAAAGCGGATGGCGACCATAGGGTGCTCATCCTGCCAGAACTGCCGCTTTTCTACCGTATTCTTTTCAATACTCAATCTCAGTGACTGTTTATCTCCGGTGCCACAATAATTCCAGCCGGAACTGAAGACGAAATGGCTGTTGTCAGAATAAGCCGTGTGGCTCACCACTGAGCTGTTACTGATCATGGTCTTGTCAACGGCATTAAAGCAAAACAGGCCGCCCTTATTCAGTGCTGCATGGGCACTGGCAATACACGACCTTAGTCTTTCAATACCATCACTGTAATGAATGGAATAGAGAAAGCAGGTAATCAGATCCACAGGCTGCGGGGCCACAAAGTGACACATATCCTGCAAGACAAAATCGGCTTCCGGGCAACGAAGTTCGGCAATATCCAGCATGGGCTGATTGATATCCAGCCCGCAGCTCTGATAACCCATATCAATAAAGTGACGGACATGTGGGCCTGTGCCACAGGCAAGGTCCAGATGCTTTGTGCCTTTATTACCAAATAGCTGATGTAGCCGATGCAGATAGTCACTCTGGACCTGGTAGTTAATGTCGGCGCACATTAAGTCGTAATAGCAGGAAAGGTCTGTATACAAGGCATTTGAGGAGGCAGTAATCAAGCGCTGTTACCCGGAAAAAACTGGTGGCGCATACTACAACAAATCATTTTCCGATTACCACTCCTCCATCGGCTTCTGTTTCATCGGTAATCCGGTTTCCAGCGGTGATAAAGGACAACACATTACCGCTATTTGTGCAGTAAACTGTTTCAGTCATGGTCAAGATGGGGTGTTGCCAATGAAAGTAAAAATGATCTGTGCGCTGTATGCAGCAATCATGCTTATGGGATGTGAAGCACCGTATGACAAGCCGGTGGTCGATAATAAAACTGCTGAAGCCATCTGTCAGGCGAAAGGCAATCTGCCCGGTGGCTGGACAAAATCTGAAGTTACTCCAGAGGTTCTGAAGGCGGTAAAGCTGGTGGTCAAGGGAATGGAGAAGTCGGCTAAACTGAAAAAAATGCTGGCGGTGCACTCTCAGATTGTTAATGGGGTTAATTACGCCCTGGAGTTCCAGTTGGAAAATGGCACGATCTGGAGTGCCATTGTCTATCGTGATCTTGAAGGAAAATACAACATTACCCAGGCACCCATTCCCGGACTGTTCTGTGACCACTGACCGGTTTCATGTCTGATCGGCGGATCATGGGCTTTTGCGGCAGCAGCAGTTTTATGGAATGATTCACTCCGATAATAATAATTACCGGCTGCTGTTGAGGTTCCCATGTCTGATCAATCCCGTGTGCTCTTTGCAGTGAAAGATCACATTGCCTACGTCACCATGAACCGTCCTGAGAAGCATAACGGCCTGGATATGGCCATGTTTCGTGACATGATTGCTACCGCAAAAAAAATCCGGAAGGATCGCTCGATTCGCTGTGTGATTCTCTCCGGGAATGGCTCCTCTTTTTGCTCAGGACTGGATTTTCAGGCCGTCAACAAAGACCCGGGCATAGTGGCAAAAGTCTTTCTTAAATTGCCGTGGACCAAACAGAATATTGCCCAGGAGATAGCCCATTGCTGGCGAGACCTGCCGGTCCCGGTTATCTCCGTTATTCACGGTAACTGCTTTGGTGGTGGGATGCAGATTATCCTGGCCACGGATTATCGCATTGCCAGGGCGGATGCCAGCCTTGCCATTATGGAGATGAAGTGGGGCCTGATTCCCGATATGAGTGGTATGGTGACACTCTCCCGGCTGACCCGTATTGATATTGCCCAGGAGCTGACCATGACCGGGCGTAAATTCACTGCCCGGGAGGGGCACGAGTTCGGTTTGATCAGCCGGTTGGCTGATGACCCGATGGCGGCAGCGGAACAGCTTGCCCAAACGATTTGCAGGCAATCGCCGGATGCCGTTGCCGCAGCCAAATACCTGTTCAGAAAAACCTGGAAAGCCGACACCTGGAAAGCCCTGCGCTGGGAGCGTTGGGTTCAGGCACGCCTGCTGGGGCGTAAAAATCAGCGCATTGCCATGAAAAATGGTCTGAGTAAATCAGACGATCCTCTGCCGTTTATTGACCGGCGCTCATTTTGACAGGCAACCGGCCTATATAATCTTTGCTACAAATCCCCATGACCAGCTTTGCCGGTCATGGGGATTTTATTGCTAAAGCCTGCATCTGATAAAGAGGTCGTCGTCTACCAGGCATTCGTCCATCATCTTTTTCTGGCTTATAGAAATACAATTGACAAAAGTCTCTGGATTATCTTCCGGCTTCGGATGCTTGATGACGTTTTCAGCAATAAAAATGACATCACTGTGTATCACCCCACCCCTCCTGCCAAGGATTTCAAATAAAATAGATCCGGAGAATTGCTGAGTCTGAATCGGATCATAAAGCGATGGCATAAGCCCTATGGACAGACCGATATCCCGATCCTGATCTGCGCTATCACCAGTAAGATAAATTCGTGCATACAATGCATGTCCTTTAATTGAATGAAACAAGGGACTGATGAGTTGTTGACTATCACCACTCCTGATCTTATCCAGCTCATTTTTGAAACCGGGTATCTTCCAGAGTAAAAGGCCGTTGCCGGTGGTTGCTTTGTGGATTTGTAGTTCCAGCTCAAGCTTTTGTATTTGTGATTGCTGGCTAACAATGGCTCTGCACAGTTCATCGATGCTATCGGCCTGGTTTTGACAGGCACGCCTTAGCCCGGCAAAGCCATTGAGTACCTCCCCAAACTGTTTAACCATGGCTTCGTACTGGGCATAGGCTATGGTCGGAGTTGCCAGTACCCCTGCTGATGCTCCTACAGTCTCGCTGGTTGCAGTGGTTGGCTCAGGCAGTATCAGCGGGTTGACCCCGGGCTTATTGAAAACAGATGCCAACCTCCGGGCGGGATGTTCATCATCATTATGGTAATGGGCAGGCAGTTCATGCAGAGACAGCCATTGTCCGCATTCGATGCTCGGAGGAGAATCTTCAGCGCCCTGCAAATTATTCAGCATTACGCCTTTGGCACAAGCAACCTCCAGGCTTTTCGACAACTCAGTCAACACCTGGCACTGTGCAAACTGATTAATGTCAGGACAAAATTTTCTGGCACATCGAATGTCAGCGGGCAGGGGCAAGACATCACTGTCGTCTTGGTGAGGTGCCGTAGATGGCGACTGCCTGGCCAGGTCTATGACCCCGCAATGCTGATCACCCTGAGCGCTCTCCGGCGGGAAGGGTGCGCTTTCAATAACATGGGAAGGATCATAAATTTTAGTTGAGTCACGCGTCTTGAGTGACTTACTGGTTAAATTTGAACACGGGAAGCAATACAGCTGTGGCAACAGATCAGCGTCAGCTGGCCTGCACCTGAAGCAGGCACCACTGGTGGTTCGGAATAATATTGAAGTTTTTTCTTCGGATGACCGGTGAGCAGGGGCTTTATCTTTGCCCTCAGTATTGAGCGGCGGTGGCTCAACCTTGCCAGAGTCAACGGGAGTGGAATGGGCAGGATAAAAAAACATATACACCAACTCCTCTGGTCAGGCATTAAAAAAACCTTGAAAAGAATAAATCTGTAAAATGACCGTCAGGGCATACGCCCTCCGTCATTGGGACTTATTGACAACAAATCAGATATTTGGTTCACCGGGCAAAATGACCGGATGCTGCTGCGATCCTGATGCCTGACCAATTACAGTACTCTGGCATTATATTTTGGTGATTTGATGTACGTTATGTTATAACGATTTGCATTTTGAGATTGGGTGCTGATCCCTCCGGAACAGGGTGAGGGCAATACCGAAAGGAATCGCAGAAGATGACCATCAGCCTTTGCCGGACAGCCCGTGGAAAAGACAGCAAACAATTGCTGTCTGCTCTTATGGTGGTTGTCTATCTGCTGGTGGTGCACTACACACTGAGTCACGTTCATACGGCTTTGGAGGAAAATCAGCAATCTGAAATATTCTGGCAGCATCCAGTTATTTCGATGGTCGATGAGGCCAGTGATCTCCAGCACAATGAGCACCCACATTCATCGGCCTGTATGCTGTTGTCTCAAGCCGCTTCACCCGTTCATTGGTGCAAAGTAAAGGTGCGGTTTGGTGCGGTACTTAACGACCGTCCCTATCGCTTATCAATCCATTCTTCCACGCCAACCAAAAGACATACGCGCGCACCGCCTGCTTACCAGGTCTGAAGTTTAATGGTTCATCACTTATTTTTTCTTTCTTTCAGGAATTGTGTATGCGTTGTGTTGCAAAAGTGGCCGCTGTTGCCTGTGCCTTGATATCAGCAGGTGTTTCCGCTGATGGGCATCGTCATGCCGGTGCCCATGTACATGGAGCCGGTCATTTGAACTTTGCCATTGAAGGTCGTCAGGTTCATATTGAACTGGAAACGCCGGGGTTTGATATTCTTGGCTTTGAATCCATCCATTCGGACGCTCAGCGCAGGCAACTTAAAGATGCCCTGCAAGAACTGGAAAAAGACGATTTATGGTCTTTTACACCAGCGGCGTCCTGCAGGTTGAAAACGGCATCGGCTTCGGCCAATGGTGAGCATGGAGAAGACCATCATGGGGATGCAGATGGACACTATGATTCCCACCATGACAAGCATGGATATGATGACCACCATGCAGATGACCACCATCACAGTCATGGGCACGATGACCACCATGGCGATGGTCACCATGAGTCAGCGCATATGGATATTGCCGCTACTTATGTTTATGAGTGTGCCAATATCACCGGGCTCAACAGCATCTCTACCCGATTGTTTCAGCGGTTTGCAAACAGTGAACAGTTGAAGGTTCAGGGCTTTACCGATTCTGGCCAGATAGCCGGTCAGATGAGCCGTGAGCGACCAGAGGTGCGCTTCTGATATGAGTAGTCTCGGTCAACCGGTGATTCAGGTGATTTATCTAAAGGATGTCCAGTTTGGCTGGCAGCCGGGGACAATGGTTCTGGATATACCGGAGCTGTTGATCAATCAGGGTGAGAAGGTGTTTATCCGCGGGCCTTCAGGGTCGGGTAAAACGACGCTGTTGGGGCTTCTGGGTGGCGTGCTCACACCGGTTGCCGGTTCTGTCGCTGTGCTGAGAAACGACATTGGTCGTTTCTCCCCGGCACGCCGGGATCATTTCCGGGCAAATCATATCGGTTTTATCTTTCAGATGTTTAACCTGATCCCTTACCTTTCTGTAGTTGACAATGTCACACTGCCGCTGGGGTTTGCCAGCAAGCGCCGTGAAAACGTGCAATCCATGGGCGTTGATGCCAGACAGGAAGCGATTCGACTGCTAAACCATCTGGAGCTGACCGATACGCAGTTGCTGCAAAGGCCAGTGACGGAACTCAGTATTGGCCAGCAGCAGAGAGTGGCGGCAGCCAGAGCGTTGATTGGTCGTCCTGATCTGGTGATCGCAGATGAGCCCACCTCGGCGTTGGACAGCGATACCCGTGAGGCATTTATTCGCCTGTTGTTTGCAGAGTGTGAGGTTGCTGGCAGTACACTGGTTTTTGTCAGCCATGACTCTGCCCTGGAAGCCTTGTTTGATCGCTCTGTGGCCTTGAATGAAATTAACCGGGCCAGTCAACATCGGCCTTTAGACCCGCCGGAGGTGGTGTAATGTCAATACTTCATCTGGCGGTGAAAAGCCTGAGTAATCGCAAAACCACGGCATTGCTGACCATTTTCTCCATTGCCATCAGCGTGGCTTTGTTGCTGGGTGTGGAAAGAGTGCGGGTTGAGGCCCGGAACAGTTTTACCAGTACCGTGTCCGGTACCGATCTTGTGGTCGGTGCCCGCAGCAGTTCGCTTAATCTGCTGCTCTATTCGGTGTTTCATCTGGGTAATGCGACCAATAACATTACCTGGGAAACCTACCAGGAACTCTCCTCCAATAAGGCCGTCGCCTGGACTATTCCTATTGCCCTGGGGGACTCTCATCAAGGCTATCGTGTGGTGGGTACTGCTCAAACCCTGTTTGAACACTTCCGTTTTGGTGGTGATCAGCCCATCAGTTTCAAAAATGGTAAGCCATTTGATGATCTCTATGATGCGGTGATTGGTTCTGAAGTGGCAGCGGTTCTTGGCTATCAGGTTGATCAGGAAATAGTGCTCAGTCACGGTGTTGAAAGCCGGAGCCTGCAGACGCATCAGGATAAACCCTTCAGGATTTCTGGTGTGTTAAAGCCCACCGGCACCCCTATGGATAGAGTGGTAATGATCTCTCTGGAGGGGATTGAGGCGTTGCACATTGACTGGGTCAATGGGGCCGCACCTAATGCACTGTTCTCGGTTTCTGCCGACAGGGCACGGGCCATGGATTTGCAACCGTCCAGCATTACCGCCTATTTTGTTGGTTTGAAGTCCCGGGTGGCAGCTTTTCGGTATCAGCGGGCAGTGAATGAGTATCGCCAGGAAGCGCTGACGGCTATTTTACCGGGTGTTGCCCTCGGCGAGCTCTGGCAGTTGGTGGGTTCAGCGGAAAAGGCATTGCTGGCGGTTTCTGTGATGGTGGTGATTGCGGGATTGGTTGGCATGCTGACCACCATTCTGACGTCGCTTAATGAGCGGCGCAGAGAGATGGCCATTCTCCGTTCAGTAGGGGCCCGGCCCTGGCATATCTTTACCCTGATGATGACCGAGTCCCTGATCTATGCCATCACTGGTACACTGTTGGGCTTCCTGCTGATGTATGGAATGCTGTTCGCCATTCAACCGGTATTGCAAATGCAGCTGGGTTTGCACATTACCATTGCGTTACCGGGGATGTTTGAGTGGATTCTGGCGGTCGCCATTGTTATCTCGGCGACCATACTGGGTGTAGTGCCTGCCTGGCGGGCCTATAAAAATTCATTGGCGGATGGTCTGACGGTCAGGCTGTAGGAGACAAATAATGATAGCTGGAAGACAACACCCTGGCTGGATGGCCGTGGTGCTTATGCTGGCTTTTATGCCGGTGGATTTTGCCATGGCTGCAAGCCCTGAAAAGCCTGCGATCAAAGAGATCAACTGGGATGACCTGATGCCGCCGGTGGATGAGGAAATTGTCCGTAAATATGAGGCGGGTGAAATCAGTCAGGAAGAGGCTATTGAGTATATTGATGAGCTGGGCAAGATTCCGGTAGAAAGCATGAATCAGCAACGGGTTAAAATTCCCGGTTACCTGGTGCCGCTGAATATTGGCAAGGATCAATCAGCCACAGAGCTGTTGCTGGTGCCAACCCTGGGAGCCTGTATTCATGTACCGCCACCGCCACCCAACCAGACCATTTTTGTCCGCTATGACCAGGGCATAAAAGTCACAGAAGCGGGCTACACCCCTTACTGGCTGGAAGGAGTGATCAGGGTTGAAAACAATACCTCCGAGTACACTGACGTTGTCTATGCCATAACGGTGGAGAGTTTGAAGGAGTTTGAATAGAGAGAGAATGCTTTGCCCTGATGCTCCGGGGCAAAGCATGTTTCCCCGACAACAGTGCCGTGTAATGGGGCATTTAATGATAACTTGTGAAGACTTCCCCCAATCGTGTTATAACATCCTATCTCGATTGGCTCCTCTGATAACCGTACTGGCGAGTGACCATGGAACCCACACTGCATTCTGCTACGTCCCCCATTGTCAGTGAAATTGCTGAACTTCTGATGTCCAGGGGCTGGACCCTGTCTACCGCTGAATCGTGTACCGGTGGTGGTATAGGTCATGCCCTGACTGTGTTGCCGGGAAGCTCGGCCTGGTTTGAAGGTGGTGTCATCTGCTATGCCAATGGCGTAAAGGCCAATCTCCTGCATGTGCCGACATTATTGCTGAATAAATACGGTGCGGTCAGTGAGCAGGTGGCTATCGCCATGGCCCGGGGGGTCCGCAAGCTGTTGGCAACGGATATCTCCATAGCCGTGACCGGCGTTGCCGGACCGGGTGGCGCAACACCGGAAAAACCTGTGGGAACCGTCTGGATTGCCTGGAGTACCGGCCAGGAAACCGCTGCAAGGCACTTCCATCTTGAGGGTGATCGTGATCAGATCAGGGCGCAAACGGTTGTTCAGGCGTTGCTGGGTGTTCTGACCCTGTTGACCTGAGAAACGTTAGCCTGAAAAAAGATTCCTTCCTGTTGAAGCGATAAATATACTGGACAAATATCCAGTATCTGTTTAAATATACAGTACTACTTATTGAGCTGTTCCTGATGAAATCAGAATCGAACTGAGGGCGTGAAAAAATGGATGATAACAGAAAAAAAGCGTTGGCAGCAGCACTTGGCCAGATTGACCGACAGTTTGGTAAAGGTGCCATCATGCGGATGGGGGATCAGAAGCAGGAAGCAATTCCCGCAATTTCTACCGGTTCTCTGCAACTGGATATTGCCCTGGGCATTGGTGGCCTGCCGAAAGGCCGTGTTATTGAAATCTTCGGTCCTGAATCTTCCGGTAAAACCACGCTGACCCTGAGCGTTATTGCCCAGGCCCAGAAGCACGGTGCCACCTGTGCCTTTGTTGATGCAGAACATGCCCTGGACCCACAGTACGCCGGCAAGCTGGGTGTAAATGTGGATGACCTGTACGTCTCTCAGCCGGATACCGGTGAGCAGGCGCTGGAAATCACCGATATGCTGGTCCGTTCCGGTGCTGTCGATGTCATCGTTGTTGACTCCGTCGCAGCCCTGGTACCCAAGGCTGAAATTGAAGGTGATATGGGGGACTCCCATGTTGGTCTGCAGGCCCGTCTGATGTCCCAGGCACTGCGTAAGCTGACCGGTTCCATCAAACAGACCAACTGCATGGTCATCTTCATTAACCAGATTCGTATGAAGATCGGTGTTATGTTCGGCAACCCGGAAACCACTACCGGCGGTAACGCACTGAAATTCTACTCTTCTGTACGTCTTGATATTCGTCGTACCGGTTCGGTGAAGCAGGGCGACGAGGTGATCGGTAACGAAACTCGCGTTAAAGTGGTGAAGAACAAGGTATCGCCACCATTCCGTCAGGCTGAATTCCAGATTCTCTATGGCCAGGGCATCTACCATATGGGCGAAGTGATTGATCTGGGTGTCAAGCTGAAACTGGTGGACAAATCCGGTGCCTGGTATGCCTATAAGGGAACCAAGATTGGTCAGGGTAAAGCCAATGCTGCCCAGTATCTTTCTGATAACCCCGAAGTGGCGGCTGAAATCGAATCCCAGATCCGTGCTGAGTTAATGAGCACCCCGGAGAAGGACGCAGCAAAAAAAGCCGAAGCTGACGCCGGAAAAGGTGCTGACAAAAAAGGTGCTGACAAAAAAGGCGACGACGATGCAGCGGCAAGTGTACAGCAGGACGAGCTGCTGGCTGAGTAATTGAATGTCTGCTGATGTCATTCAATCGGTAAACGATGTCCGCCGGGCTGCCATGGATCTACTGGCCCGGCGGGAACATGGTTTTACCGAACTGGCCCGAAAACTCTCGGGCCGTTTTCCCCGGGAACTGGTATTTGATGCGCTTACCCGCTTGCGGGAAGAACGGTTGCAAAGTGATGACCGCTTTGTTGAAAGTTTTGTCTACAGTCGTCAACAGCGGGGCTACGGTCCGGTTCGTATTAAATCGGAACTGTTTCAGAAAGGGGTTGATAGCGAGTTGATCGGTCAATACCTGCTGGAGCAGGACGATCACTGGGATGAACTGGCAAAAACGGTAAAAGAGCGAAAGTTTGGTGCCTCTGCACCCCGGGACCATAAAGAAAAAGCCCGGCAGACCCGATTTCTGGCCCAGCGTGGCTTTTCCATGAGCCAGATATACTCCGCTTTCTCTTCTTCATAACCACCAATCTCACAAATGCCCATGGCGCGTGAAAATAGTTTGCGCCACCCCCAGGAATGAAAATGGTTACGCAAAATATTTTTCACGGCAAAGAAGGTGTCTTAACCTAATGCCTGCTGCGAAGGGTGATTGTCATCAGTGCCGTTTGCCGGAGTATGCCTGTATCTGCCAGTTAATCCCAAAGGCTGAGTCTGCTGCCTGCTTCTGGCTGATTACCCACGATAAAGAGTTTGATAAGCCAACCAATACGGGCAAATTGATTCAGGCGGCGATACCCGGAACCCGCATATTTAACTGGAGCCGGACCTCCCCGGATAAGGTGTTGTTGGAACTGCTGGACGATGCGGACTGGTTGCCAGTGCTGTTGTTTCCGAAGGAATATGCAGCCCAGAGTAATACAAGGCAATGGCATGATAATTCCGGGGGTGAACGTAAGGTTGCCTTCATTATAATTGATGCAACCTGGCAACAGGCCAGGAAAATGTATCGTCAAAGCCCCTGGCTGCATGGTTTGAATTTGCTGAGCTTGCAGCCTGAAGAGCCATCCATCTACCGTCTCCGACGTAATCGTCAGGAGCAGCACTTGTGTACCGCTGAAGTGGCAGCAAGAGCGCTTGGCGAGCTGGGCGAAAACACCAATCGCCAGCTGATGGAAGCCCTGGTTCAAGTCTATTGCGACCGCTATCTATGGGCACGCAAAGGCCAGCGAAGGGATGAGGATTCGCGCTCTCTGCGCATACTTGAACAGTACCGCTCTGGCGCTCAATAGACCGTCAGTGAAAAAAGCCCGGTAAAAAGCCTGTTAATGATGGGGCGAGGTGATCATTTTTTCCCGCCATTCCTATATAATCCCCGGTTTGCGTAAATTTACTATGAAAAGGCTGCTCATTGTGATTGTGCTGCCATTTTTGTGTTTGGGAGTGAGCGGCCTTTTCCGCTCATGGCTGTCAAGAGATAACTCCCCCGGTGGGAACTGTATATGAAGACTAACGAAATACGTTCTGCTTTTCTGGAATACTTCAGGGAAAACGGCCATGAAGTGGTTGCCAGTAGCTCTCTGGTACCCCATGACGACCCAACCCTGCTGTTTACCAATGCCGGGATGAACCAGTTCAAAGACACTTTCCTGGGTCGTGAGCAGCGTGACTACAACCGTGCCACCACTTCCCAGAAGTGTGTACGTGCCGGGGGCAAGCACAATGACCTGGATAACGTCGGTTATACCGCCCGTCACCACACCTTCTTTGAAATGCTGGGTAATTTCAGCTTTGGCGATTACTTCAAGAAAGAAGCGATCCACTTTGCCTGGAACTTTCTGACCGGCACGCTGAAACTGCCTAAAGAGCGTCTTTGCGTCACCATCTATGCCTCTGACGATGAAGCCTGCAATATCTGGTTAAACGACATTGGTATCGCAGCGAAGGATATTATCCGCATCGGTGACAACAAGGGAGCGCCTTACGCTTCCGATAACTTCTGGCAGATGGGCGATACGGGCCCCTGTGGTCCCTGCACTGAAATTTTCTATGATCACGGTGACCATATCTGGGGTGGCCGTCCGGGTACGCCAGAAGAAGACGGTGATCGCTTTATTGAAATCTGGAATATCGTATTTATGCAGTACAATCGTCAGGCCGACGGTGACATGCAACCACTGCCCAGGCCATCGGTTGATACCGGCATGGGCCTGGAGCGTATTGCCGCAGTGATGCAGCATGTCAACAGCAACTACGAGATTGATCTGTTCCAGTCTCTGCTGAACGATGCTTCCGGGATTATCGGTGGCGTTGCCACCACGGAAGCCTCCCTGCGGGTAATTGCTGACCATATCCGCTCCTGCAGTTTCCTGATCAGTGATGGCGTTATGCCCTCCAATGAAGGTCGGGGCTACACGCTGCGCCGGATTATCCGTCGTGCCTGCCGTCATGGCCACAAGCTGGGGGCCAAAGAATCCTTCTTTTATAAGCTGGTGGGTTCACTGGTGCAGTTGATGGGTGGCGCTTATCCGGATCTGGCGAAGAACCAGGCGCACATCGAGCGGGTTCTGCTGCAGGAAGAGGAACAGTTTACCCGTACCCTGGATAAAGGGATGAAACTGCTGGAAGAGAGCATTGCTGCTCTGAAGGCCAGTGGGCAGGGAGATGTGATCTCCGGTGAAACACTGTTCACGTTGTATGATACCTACGGTTTTCCGGTGGATCTGACGGAAGACATTGCCCGTGAGCGTAAGCTGAAAGTGGATATTGAGGGTTTTGAACAAGCGCTGGAGGCTCAGCGTGAGCGCGCTCGCGCGTCCAGCAAGTTTGGTGTTGATTACAACGACCAGCTGGTGATCGAAGGCTCAACCGCTTTTACCGGCTACGAGAACACGGCGGGTCAGGCTCGGGTTCACTCCCTGTTTGTTGGTGGTGAGCAGGTAGAGCAGATTGCTGAAGGCCTGCAGGCAACGGTTATTCTGGAACAGACGCCATTCTATGCAGAGTCTGGCGGCCAGGTGGGTGATACCGGCCTGCTGAATTTTGCCACCGGCTCTGTCCGTGTAGTGGATACCCGGAAGCAGGGTGATCACCACCTCCATATTGTCGAAGTGGTATCCGGTGAACTTAAGCCTGGCGATGAAGTATCCGCCGATGTTGATGCAGACAAGCGCCATGCTACCTCGCTGAATCACTCGGCAACGCATCTGCTGCACGCGGCCCTGAGACAGGTGCTGGGTGATCATGTAACCCAGAAAGGCTCCCTGGTTGATCCGGAGCGTCTGCGCTTTGACTTCTCTCACCTTGAAGCGGTGAAGCCGGAAGAGTTAAAAACCATTGAAACGCTGGTGAATGAACAGATTCGCGCCAATACTCCGGTGCAGACTGAACTGATGGATATGGACGCAGCCAGGGCAAAGGGAGCCATGGCATTGTTTGGTGAAAAGTACGCTGACGAAGTGCGAGTGCTGACCATGGGCACCGACAACTTCTCCATCGAACTGTGTGGCGGCATTCACGCCAGTCGCACTGGTGATATTGGTGCGTTCCGAATTGTTGCGGAAAGTGGTATTGCCGCCGGTGTGCGTCGTATCGAAGCGGTGACCGGTGCGGGTGCTGAAGCTTTTGTGCAGGCACGCTTTGCCGAGCTGAACAACGCTTGTCGTGTGCTAAAAGCTAAACCGGAAAGTCTCGACGCCAAATTGCAGGCGCTGGTTACCCAGAGCAAGAATCTGGAAAAAGAGCTGCAGCAGCTGAAGCAGAAGCTGGCCAGCGCTGGCAGTTCTGACCTGGTTTCTCAGGCGGTTGAGGTAAATGGCGTTAAGCTGCTGGCGACGGAGCTTGAGGGTGTTGACCCCAAATCATTGCGCGACATGGTTGACCAGCTGAAGAACAAGCTGGGCTCAGGTATCGTTTTCCTGGCCACCAAAGCGGATGGCAAGGTGCCTCTGGCTGCCGGTGTGACCAAAGATCTGACCGGACGTGTCAAGGCGGGTGATCTGCTGAAGATGGTGGCTGAGCAGCTGGGTGGCAAAGGCGGTGGTCGTCCTGATTTTGCCCAGGGTGGCGGTTCTCAGCCTGAGAATCTTGAAAAAGCGCTGTCGTCTATTAAAGGGTGGCTGGAAGCGCAGTGGTAAGCGGTGTTGTCAGGATGGTTAGCTATTCTGACATGTAAGCGTAAAAACGGGCTGTTCCCTATGGGCCAGCCCGTTTTTTATTGCTTTGAGGCATACACCCCGGGGGGGATTCATGGTACATTCTGCCATCCACTGAATGATAGAGATGGCAGCTTTTGCTGTCCGGCTTCTGAATGTCTGTATTCTGTAAATTGTGTTGGGCCGTTGCAGCAGGAAGCTGGTACAGGGAAGCTTGATCATCAGGAGGCTGTCCGGGAATAGTGTTCGCAGTAAGGCGCTCTATTCCCGGTCAGCCTCCGGGTCATGGCTGATTGAAGTAGAACGAATAAAATGGCGCTAATAGTACAGAAATTTGGCGGCACCTCAGTAGGCACCACTGAACGCATTCAGGGTGTTGCTGATAAGGTCAAAGGGTTCCGCGAACAGGGGCACGACGTGGTCGTTGTGGTTTCCGCCATGAGTGGTGAAACCAACCGACTGGTGGAGCTTGCCCGATCCATGCAGTCACAGCCGACGCCACGGGAGATGGATGTTATCCTCTCGACGGGCGAGCAGGTGACCATCGGTCTTTTGAGTATGGCCCTGAATGAGCGGGGCTGCCCTGCGACGTCCTATACCGGTAGTCAGGTAGCTATTGTTACTGACAGTGTCCATACCAAGGCCCGCATCCAGCGCATTGATACCGAGCGTATCGTCAGGGACCTGGAGTTGGGGCGTGTGGTTGTGGTGGCCGGTTTCCAGGGGCGTGACGAAGAAAATAATATCACCACCCTGGGGCGGGGAGGTTCGGATACCACGGCAGTAGCGCTGGCAGCGGCCCTGAAGGCTGATGAATGTCAGATATACACGGATGTCGATGGTGTTTATACCACTGACCCGCGAGTGGTTGAGGGAGCCCGTCGGCTGGACAAGATCACCTTTGAAGAAATGCTGGAAATGGCCAGTCTGGGTTCCAAGGTCCTGCAGATCAGGGCTGTCGAGTTTGCTGGCAAATACAATGTTAACCTGAGAGTTCTGCACACCTTCCAGGATGGCCCTGGAACACTGATTACACTGGATGAGGGTATCGCCATGGAATCACCGGTAGTTTCCGGCATCGCATTCAATCGAGATGAAGCCAAGCTGACCATTAAGGGCGTGCCCGATATTCCCGGTGTGGCATCCCGGATTCTGGGGCCGGTCAGCCGGGCCAATATTGAAGTGGATATGATTGTCCAGAATACGGCTGAGGACAAAACCACCGATTTCACCTTTACCGTTCATCGTAATGATTATGAGCGGGCAAAAGTGGTGGTTGAGCAGATTGTTAAAGAGCTCGAAGCCCGTGAATACCACGGTGATATGAAAATCGCCAAGGTTTCCATTGTCGGCGTTGGCATGCGCTCCCATGCGGGGGTAGCCACCAAGATGTTTGAAGCGCTGGCGGCTGAAGGGATTAACATCCAGATCATATCAACGTCCGAAATCAAGGTTTCCGTTATCATTGCAGAGAAATACCTGGAGCTCGCTGTTCGGGCGCTCCACTCGGCTTTTCAGCTGGACAGGGAACCAATGGAAGATAATGGGGTCTAAAACGTCAATATAAATAAAATCGTGAGCCTCGTAAGGGGGCTCTTCTGCTCCAAACCCACCTGAAATAGCAAGGGTGGAAAGAGCAACAGGTATTCAAAAGCAGTCAAAAGTAAAGAGCGTAGAGTTATCAAGCCCAAAAACCATTTCCGGCAGGTAGAAATACGAATGGAAATCTTGAACTTGGTGACTAGACTGGGTTTGCTGAATAATTCTTAAGCATGAACGGTTGAGCTGGCATATACTTCATTACTTTGAACTGAGTACTAAAGCAGTTTAAAGGTCAGGCAATTTTAAGGTGAAATAATGTCTGTACTGGGGTTGGTGTCGTGTAATCTCACGCGATCATTTTGGGTGATTTCATCAGCTTCTAACCAATGCACCAGCGTGCTCAGAATTGACGGTTGTTGACTTAACAGAGATGTAAATAAGGAGATTGAAATGCTGATTCTGACTCGCCGCGTAGGAGAGACACTGATGGTAGGGGACGAGGTCACTGTCACTGTTCTGGGTGTTAAAGGTAACCAGGTTCGTATCGGTGTTAACGCACCAAAAGAGGTTGCAGTTCACCGGGAAGAAATTTATCAGAGAATTCAAAAAGAAAAAGAGCACAAGAAAGGCGGAACTGGTCGCTCTTATGAAGAAGATGAAGGTTATGAGTCCGGATACGAGTCTGAATCTTACGAGTCTTACTGATAATTATTAAACTGTCGTTTATATCTCTGATTTGATTAAGGGTTCCCCTTTAATCCCCGCAGACAGTTTCAAAAAGCCTGACAGGTTGTCAGGCTTTTTTGTATCTGTATTTGTCCAAATGGTATCGACTGATTGTTCGCACCGCCATGTCTTAAGGAGCTATTCTGCTCAATCAAGGGGGTTAGACAGCATGATTATGACCCTGAACTAAAAAATCTCTTAAGGCAGGAACTTTTGTCAAATGCGCTGATCTACAGTTCAGAAGCTGAATGGTCAGACAGTCAATAAAGGGTGTTTCTGACTCATTGCATCTTTGATTAATCCCCTTTTTGTCAATATGACCGGAGTTATTTATCATGCAACCAACAGCAGCAAGCAATGCTCCTGCGGGCAGATTAGAAGACAGTGGGCAGCAGGTACTTGAGGGGCTGAAAAATCTGCATGGAGCAGCGGCGGCCTTTAACAAACTCATCGCGCAAGCCCCTGAAATGCATCAGGAAAGATCGCTGAAATGGTTGAAACAATATCTACCACCTGAATGTTTCCTAACTGCTGTCAATGAACGCAAGGTTGCCGGGCTGCATATTTCCATGAGGCAGCGGTCATCAGAAGATGGTTTGTCCGGTGTAATGCAACAGCATCAACAGTTACAGGATGTTGCGGTCAATAACAGGCAGCCGGACACAATTGACCCAATGGTGGAAGATATCTTCCACTGCCAGACAGATTACCTGCGATTAGAAGCTAAGTTGATCGTGGATTACAGTGTTTTTGATGCCAGTTTCAGCCCAGCGAATGAGTACCTGGTTATCCATGGCTGCTCCAGGGACGGTCATCGCCTTGGTATCTGGCGACCGGGAACGGATGGCAAATGGCTGGATGAACACAATTGGAAGTCCCTGGCTCCTGATGCTGTCATGCGTTACCAGCTCAACAATCCGGGACTCACAATCCTGAGTGACAACCACGATGGCAGTGTCCTGGTGAGTAAGAGTAAAGATATTGATCCTGGTCAGGAGGAGGTGGCGCTTGAGCACACCCCCGGAAATGAAGAAAGCCCTAAAGAGATGGCAGGCTTCCGCCCTTTGCAGGACAAGATCATAACCAGGGATGTTCAAACCGGTAAAATCAGTGTATGGGGGGAGGATATCAATGGCCGTTGGACCCCTCTGACCCAGAATAAAGAGATCCGTCACTGGCCGATGAAGGATTCTGTTCAAATGTGCTTCGGGGCCAGGAGCAACTGTTTACTGACGTGCGAGGGCAGAACAGCGACCTTTTGGAGCTGTAATGATGAGAGCAAGTGTCTGGAGGAAATAAAGACCATTGAGTGCAACAGCAAGATTTCAAGCGTCCAGTTCAGTGATGATGAGCGGCATGCCCTGATCTTGACCGAGTGTAACGAGGTAGTCTTTGTGGGATGCGATGCTGATGGCAATTGGTTGCAGATTGGGGAAATCAGTCATCATGAAGGTAGGTTAAATCACCTCAACGAACATGAGGGAAGCGTAGTTTATGCGTCCATTAATGCCACCGGCCAACACACGTTGACTCTTGATAAAGATCGTAAAGCCTTGATTTCTGGCTACGATGATGACGGTGCCTGGGTAGTAAAAACTGAGATGCAGGATTGTGCCTACGCTCGATTCAGTCCCTCCGGGCGTAAGTTACGGGCAAGTCTTTATAAACCAGAGGGCAGCAACAGCGAAACCATCTATAGTCCGACCAATGTCAACTATAAAGTCTTCGACTGCAGCAGGCTGAAAGCTCAAACCCTTGAGCACGCAGGCAGTAGCGATATCATCTTCAGCCCCTCAGAGAACCTGCTTTTGAGCTATGGCTTTAGTTCGAATTATGCCTGCATTTGGGGTGATGATGGGGCAGGTAATCTTGTTGAGAAAGCAAGGGCAGGTAATTATCAGACGGGGATTTCCCGTGCTGCCTTCAACGCTCAGGAGGACAGTGTACTGACCCTTGATTTTGGCAAGAACGTCAAAATTCAGGGCCTTGACAGTCAGGGAAAACTGCAGGAACAACTGCTGGTGGTTCAACATTCAGATTATATTTTTGATGCCCAGTTTTCCCATTCAGGGAGCCTTGCCTATAGCATTAGTTTGGGCACCGCCTGTATTCTGGGGCGTGAAATGAATGGTGAGTGGATCAAGCTGGCGCAGACGAACTCGACCCCTGGTGTCTACTGCATCGAAGGAGCCCATTTTAATGGTCCGGAAAACCATTTTCTGACCTATGGCAACAAACTAGACAGGGAGGACCAGCACCAGCCAGGCCTTGTGCAACTTTGGGGTATCGATGATGACGGCAATTGGGTAGAAAAAGACAAGGTAATACTGGATCATAACGTTGGAATGGTCAAGTTTAGCCCCGACGGTGATCATTTATTTATCTACTGCTTCAATGAGCAAAGGGATCCTGCCGATGATTCAAATTTCAGTACTGTTTTAGTCTGGAAGATTCCTGCAACTTCGGGTCAGGAAACAGCACATACCTGAGGCTTTGGAAGATGGTTAGAATATTTTCCCTGGTTAAAAAAAGACTTGCTTTTCAAAGTGCTCAGGGTAACATAGCCATCGTTCCCGGTGAGGTGGCCGAGCGGCTGAAGGCGCTCCCCTGCTAAGGGAGTATACGGTTTGTAGCCGTATCGAGGGTTCGAATCCCTCCCTCACCGCCATATCTACTTTGTTTTTTCTAAAAATTTTTCTATTGCTTCTTTGTTGTCATGGATATTTCCATATTGATTTATGGATTTACTCTAACTGTGACGTTTAAATGTTTCCTGTTGAATATAACATCTGGCATTGTCATCTTAATGTCGGAGTGGCTGAGGTCTTTCCTTTCTCATGAAGACGTAGCTCGGCATTTGAGTGCTTGCAGGTTCAAGATATGCCCAGGTATTTCAACCCGGGAAGGTGCTGATCAATTGGGCAATAGCTTTTTGGCAGTTCAGTTACTTTTCTCTTGACTCGTTACTTGCAGTTCTGCTTCCTTCTAAGTCACCTTGAATGTATTTCAAGGCAGTTTGGATGTATTCAGGCAGGAAGGCTCTGTCACGCTTTGGTGGTAAACAATCTCTACCCATTGCGTTTCTTTCAGACTGTAATATTTCATTAGCTATTTCAAGAACGCTGCTATAAGAAGTGCTTTTCTGCAATGTTGGTTCACCTTTCGTTCGTCTATATCTATTAATGGAATTCAGCAATTCAAAGTATTCAGATTCTATTTTGTCTTCTTCGCTTTGCTCATACCAGTCGTTGACTAGCCTGGCCATCTCCGGGTTGACATCCTCAAGTGGATTGTCTGGCTCATTTGGCTGGTCCATTAAAAGGCCTAATCGCAATATATGCATCGTGGCTTCGGTTATGTTGCCGTCAATGGCATCTGCGGCAATAATCAATGCTTGTGCGGTGGTAATCCAGGGCAAATCCAGTTTTTGTATACCCAATAGGTTTTCGGTCCCGTGGATTAATGACACAATCTCGTCAGACTCCCTGTCAAACTCAGGAGCTTTGCAATTAAAATCAACCTCATTGTCACTGTCATCAGATGCTTTACTTTCCGGTGACGGGGTGTGTGTTTCTTTACTGGTATTTTTGGTCTGGGTATCAGCGTAATCCGTGCTTTGTAGCAAAGTATTGGAATCTTGTGTTGCTGATTTGTTCGCGGGAGCATTCAGGGATGATGAGCCTGGTTGATCAGCGGAATGTGACGAAACCGGAACAGGATAACTGTTTGCCGAGTGCTCAGGCCTTGTTGACTGTCCGGGAGGTAAAGGTCTGGCGGCACGATTTTGTACATGTGGTGTTGGGAGGTTTTGCGTCATATAGCTTTTCCAGGCTGTGATCTGAGCCATTTGCTGCTGGAAATAATCACTACTGGCCGCTGAGTAAGCAAGCTGGGTATTCGGAAAACGTTGCAGTTCGTTTGAGTACATCCAATGGTTCATTTGGTTCGCAGTAAATGAGTTTTGGTAATTGGCACCATTTGAGTTTGTGGATGAATTGCTGTTGTCAGCCATGGTGTTGAGATAAGGTTTTGTGGGAGTAAACGCACCAAATTTTGCCTGATGACTCAAGTCCTGATTTAGCAGACGCTTTCTTGAGGGTGAAAGGAGAGGGTTTGGTATAAAGTTTTCTGATTGTGCGATTGTTGGTGTGAGGGGCTGCTGTCCGTAGCCCATGATACTGGCATTTGCGCCTGCTCCGAATCCAGGGTACGAAGTGTGAAAGGCTTGATTGCCCTGCGAAAAGTGCCAGAAGGCTGGCTCTTTCGTGTCTGAAAACCACGTGCCCGGATAAATAGAATGACTGGCATAAATGTTCGCAGGCTGGTAAGTCGTAAAGGATGAGCCGGTCTTGCCCATTTGATTTTGTGGTGGAACGGATGGTTTGTCACAAATCTCACTCAGGAGGTCAGTAATTTCGTTTTGTGTTTGTAGATCTGTTGTGGGTTTTGCCGGCACCTGGTTACATAGTGCCTTGTCCAGATGGCTGTCAGAGCGAGTAATCTGATGGGCTGCTATGGGCTGGTAGGACTGGCTGGGTGAGGTCAGGGAGGTGTTACTGTATCGGTTGGTTGCCGGATAGTTCAGGGGCTGCTGATTAAAATATGGCTGGTGTGCATAGTCAGCTTTAACTCTACCGGGCTGTAACGGGTTGCTTGAAGGTTGTTCTGAATGACAGCAATGCAGATCGGGCTTCAGGCCTTCTGTTCGAATGGTTCTGGTGATTTTAATCCGTTCATGTTGAACGGCTCCGTTTGGATCTGGGCCATTGGTAGCAGATTGACCATAAGCTGTTTGCTTTGGCGCGGAGCTTGTTGGGTAATAAATACTGCTTGTCTGGTGAGGGAAACCTGGATTCATAAAGTCAACCAACTTTTTAATTTAATTTAAATGGTCATAAAGAGACCCATTCATGACTCATAAGTTCAAAATGATAATCTCCCGGCGTTGGAAATAGGAAAGCCCGGTGCCGTACAACTACTGATCCATAACAAGATGAGCAGGGATGGCCACCTGTTTCGGTGGTCACGAAAGTGAGTATCCAAGACAGAAAAGTCTCGTCAGCTTCCCAATAAAGGTGGTGAGTAATCAGGCCATTTACGCAGAATTATTCCAAAGATATTCCTGGTGCCCGTCGTTATCGAGTGGATGGTCCTTGACTATATCGCTTTTATCTTTTCCATTTTCATACTCAATTCTGTAGGCTGTATGTCTCTTATAAAAACGACAAAGTACAGAGATCTCCTGAGTTTATGAATAATCAATTTGATGTGATTGTATTCGGAGCGACCAGCTTCGTTGGACAACTACTTTGCCAGTACCTGGTTGACAGGTTTAACGACAATGACCAGGAGCGCCTTAACTGGGCGATAGCAGGGCGCTCTCAAGCCAAACTGGCTAAGTTAAAGCAGAAATTACAACAGCCTGAGCTACCTGTGCTGCTGGCTGACGCTGCTGATGAGACTGCATTGAAAGCATTGTGCCAGCAAACCCGGGTCATTGTTTCGACAGTGGGGCCTTACGCACTTTACGGCGAATCACTGGTCAAGACTTGTGCAGAAAGTGGTACTGATTATTGCGACCTGACCGGAGAGGTGCAATGGATCCGACAGATGTTGGACCGGTATGAGGAAACGGCACGAAACAGTGGTGCACGCATTGTCCATTGCAGTGGTTTTGACTCAATACCTTCTGATATGGGCGTGTACTTTACCCAGAAAAAAGCCAGGGAAGTGTTGGGTTCATTCTGTTCAGATATCAGCATGCGGGTGAAAGCCGCCAGGGGTGGTATATCCGGTGGCACGCTGGCCAGTATGACTAACCTCACCCGTGAGGCGGCAAACAACCCGGCATTACGCCGACAGTTGGCCAACCCTTACCTGCTCTGCCCAGAAAATGAAGGCTTGAAGGCCAGGCAGGAAGTTGTCAAAACACCGACGTATGATTCCGGCTTTGGGGCCTGGTTGGCACCTTTCATTATGGCTGGCATTAATTCCCGGGTGGTCCTTCGTTCCAATGCATTGGCAGAATACCCTTATGGCAGGGATTTCAGGTACAGCGAAGCCATGCTTATGGGGGCTGGTTTCAAGGGTCGTCTGCGGTCCAATGTTGTGGTCGCCGGGCTGGGGCTGTTTATGCTTGCCATGATGATTAAGCCAACCCGCTGGTTTATGGAGCGATTTGTCTTGCCAAAACCGGGTGAGGGCCCTTCTCCCAAAGTCCAGAAAACCGGGTTTTATGATATTCGCTTTCTGGGCAAAACGGCAGATGGCCAGGAGATTCGCACCCGTGTTGTCGGCCAGGGCGATCCGGGCTATGGCTCTACCGCCAGAATGCTGGGACAGGTGGCAGCAGGATTGGCCCTGGACTTTCACGATAACCGGCAGAAAAGCAGTAAGGCGGGTGGTTTCTGGACAACGTCCACCCTGTTTGGTGACCGGCTTATTGAGCGTCTGGAAAAAGATGCTGAGGTCAAGTTTGAAGTTGTTGATTAGAATCAGGAGGCTTTTAGCAACGTTGGTGTGATGCCTGTCCATCGGATGAAGGCCCTGCGAAAGTTACTCGTGTCACTGAAATTTAACCATTCAGCTACCTGCTCATTGCTGTAGCCCCGGTAGTTGAACAGATAGACAGCCACCTGTTTGCGCACAATATCCTGTAATGCCTGGAAATGGGTGCGGTGTTTCTTCAGTTTCCTTTTCAACGTGGCCGGACTCATACAGAAGGCTGATGCTGTTTGCTCAAGTGAGGGAGAGTGTCTGACTCCCCGGAACAGGAAATCAACGACGGCAGCAATGAACAGGCTGCCATTTTGTTCAGATCCAGCCTCACATCGCTGTTTTGCCACTTCATAAGCGGTTGCCTTGCCATTGGGCCAGGCCTGAAAAAGGCAGTCTTTTGGGATGACAATCGAATCTGCCTGGGCATTAAAGTTTATGTTTTCGCCAAGATGAACATGGAACTGCTCGATATATTCAGGCGGTGACTGGCTGATGTTGTATTTCCAGACCGGTTTATTACCTGACAGCCAGCGGCTCAATTGGCTGATGGCTGCCATCATGGTTTCCAGTACAAACCGGTCGTTCTCCTGCAGACCACAGGTGTCAAAGAAACGGATGTGGCAAAACTGGTCATCCATTTGCATATGCATGGCCAGTAACGGAAAGGTGGTCAGGGAATCGCAACAAAGCATCTTCAGCGCTTGATAAAGATTGCCTGAGCAGAGCAGGGCTTCGGTCAAGTTGCCGTAATTTCCGGGAAACAGCCGGTGGCCAAATAGAAAACTGATATCATCACCTTTGAGCAGCTTTCTGGTATTGCTGATAAGCTGAAGAAACTGCTCAGGACTGATTATCACATTGCCGGTAATAATATCCTCGTAAAATAGCCCGGTATGCCGCAGTAACCGATGCTTTTCGACACCCCGACTGCTTGCCAGATCAATCAATACCGCCGGTTGCTGGTGCGCTTTTATAAATCGACTGTCGTTTTCCAGCCACTGCTTTTGTCGTTGTATCTCCATATTACTGTTGGCTACATCCATTTTTTACCCGGTCAGGAAAACTGATTGATCTGGGCTGTGCCCGGCTCGCAGGTTAGTCCGGTTAAGAGGAGTGATACCTGGTTTTCTGTTCACGGGTTTTTATTGTTATTAAAAGCTGATGACAGCAATTACACAGGGCAATTATTAATAATTTGTTACAGATTGATGAAGGTTTGATTGCTCAGGCTTGATATGGATTGCCAGTCAAATCAGCTCAGTAAGATAAAGCGAAATAGTGAGAAAAATATTGCAAGAGGATGATGGAATCATTCATCGACCTGTCAGAGCTCAATAAAACTGTCATGGCTCTCTATATTGCCAGTAGGGTGTGCCAGTCATATCGGCCCAAAAATGGCATTGAACCGTTATCGGAATAGCCTTTATCAAGGGTGTGAAAAACCTCTGTAATAAAACTGTCAATTGATCGTCCTAGGGTAAGCCTCCATAAGACTTACAAAAAAACAAATGGAATTTACCGGGGCGATTCATGAAATCATGTTCAATGAATAACAACCTGTTCAGGCCTGCTGTACTGGCTCTGGCGATCAGCTCGTCAATATACCCAATGGTTGCTGAAGCGGCTGGCAAGGTTGCAGGGCGGTTAATGACTGAAGGGCGTCAGGTGGCATTGCAGGGAGCTTCAGTCCGTCTGGAAGAATTAAACCTGGAGACATCAACCAATCGTGAAGGAACGTTTACGTTCCCTGTTGTTAAAGCGGGTCAGTACACCTTAACGGTTCAATACCTGGGAGCAGAAACCCTGGCCAGGACCGTGACGGTGAAAGATGATCAGACATCAAGCGAGATATTTGAGCTGGCCATGGCCGGTGCAACCGAGGAAGTGCTGGTTGTAGGTCATGCCGCTAACCTGAACCGGGCCCTGAACCAGCAGAGAGTTGCCGATGGGATTATCAGTGCCGTTAATGCCGATGCTATCGGACAGCTTCCCGATGCCAATGTGGCAGAAGCCTTGCGTCGGGTGTCCGGTGTCTCGGTTGAAATGGATCAGGGTGAAGGACGTAAGGTCAGTATTCGAGGATTGTCACCTGACCTTAACTCGGTTTCTATCAATGGGGTGATGGTGCCCTCACCAGACAGCGGTGACCGTGCCGTTAATCTCGATGTTGTGTCGTCGGAGTTGCTGGAGTCTCTTCAGGTCATCAAAACCCTGACTCCGGATATGGACGCTGACGCCATTGGTGGCACTGTGAATATCAAAAGCCTGTCTGCTTTTGACCGGGATGGCTTTTTTTACAAAGTCAGTGGTGATGGATCCCACCATGGGGACACCGGGCAGAATAGCCCGGGGCTGGCGGCCACTGTCAGTGATATTTTCAGTGTGGGAGAGGGTCAGGATAATTTTGGCGTGGCAGGAGCCTTCAGCTGGAATAAGCGTCAATTCGGTTCTGAAAATATAGAGACCGGTGGGGCATGGAATTTTGATAACACGCCGCCGTTACTCGATGAAGTTGAGCTGAGGAACTACGACATTGAACGTGAACGGCTGGGAGCCACGCTGAATGTTGATTACCGGCCGGATAACGATAATGACCTCTACCTGAGAACCCTGTACAGCGAGTTTAAAGACACTGAACTGAGGGATCGGGTGACAATGGCGTTTGCTGGCGGTCTGGCAGAAGGGGTTACAGGCGCTCTTGATGGTGGTGAAGCGCAACGGGAGCTGAAAGATCGGGAAGAGATCCAGAAGATTGTCTCTGCTGTGGTTGGGGGCAGCTCCCGTCACCGGGAGTGGACCATGGAATACAGTGCCAGCTTCAGCCATGCCGAAGAGAAAAAGCCAGACAGTGTCGAGTCTGTTTTTGAAGCAACAGGCGTTACCGGCAACTTCAGTTATACCGATGGAAGCCAACCGGTTGTCGTCGGGCCCGATGACTTTTACCGGGCATCCGGTTACACATTTACGGAAGCTGAAAAATCCACCGCCGAGACCGATGACCAGATTGTCAGTGTGAAGCTGGATCTTTCCAAAGACTTCCACTGGCAGAATCATCCGGCCATGGTGAAGTTTGGTGGCAAGGTCAGTCGTCGTGACAAAAAAGCTTCGGAAGATGTCTGGCTGGTGGAAAATATTAATCAGCCGATGACCGGTTTCGTCAATGGTGGTGTGGATTATTCATTGAGTAATTTTGGTCCGTCGGTTAATCCCGATGCCGTAAGGGATGTCATCAGTGGTCTTCCTGCAGTATTGGATGAGGAAAAATCCGCCATCGGAGACTACCAGATTACGGAAGACATTGATGCCGCGTATATCATGGGGAAAGTGGCTATTGACCGGTGGCGTTTCCTGACCGGCATTCGCTATGAAGGAACAGAGTTTACCTCCCGTGGTTTTGGCTATGACAAAGACAACAGTGTGGCCATAGCCAAAACCAGCGATAAAAGCTATCGACATTGGCTGCCTGCCTTCCACGCCCGTTATCGTATAAACGACCATCAGCTGATAAGGGCAGCCTGGACCAACTCGGTAGTCCGGCCAACCTTTGAACAGGCCAGGCCAGGGTATGTGGTGGAGCTGGGAGATAAGGCTGAGTTTGGTAACCCGGCGCTCAATCCCACGGAGTCCAGTAACCTGGATCTCGGCATAGAGACTTACCTGGGACGGGCCGGAGTATTTTCAGCGTTTGTGTTCTATAAGGATCTCAGGAATTTCATCTATACCACGGATCTGGGCGGGACGGGCGAATACGCGGCCTATTCCGAGGCCAGGGTCGCGGTCAACGGTGATTCGGGTAAGGTGTATGGACTTGAGCTGGCTTACTCTAAACAGTTTTCCGAGTTGCCTTCGCCCTGGAATGGATTGCTGCTGAATACCAACGCCACGTTTACTGATTCCAGTGCTGATGTCGCAGGCGTCGATGGTGGCTATCTGGTTACCCGCAATGTGAAATTACCCGGTCAGTCAGATATTACGGCCAATGTGGAGCTGGGTTATGACATGGACCGCTTCAGTTTGCGTCTGGCAGCCAATTACAAGTCCCGCTACCTGGATGAAATAACCCGGGTATCTGATTCACGCTATGACCTTTATGTGGATGACCATACGCAGATTGATTTAACCAGCCGTTACCAGATAGACGATCAGGTACAGGTTTTCTTCCAGGTGACTAACCTGAATGACGCCGCCTTTTATAAATACACCGGCAGCTCTGCCTATAACGCCCAGTATGAAGCGTATGGTCGCACCTACAAACTGGGTCTGACCCTGAGCAATTTTTGATAGGTGGAATAACAATGGAAAACTGTATTGTTATCAACGGTGTTATCAGAGCTGTTGGTGGGGCTGTCATGATCAGCCTGCTTGCTGGTTGTGCGGCTTTGACCGGGTCGGATGATGTCATTCTTGCCAGAGCCATGAGTAATACGTCAAACCTGTCGGGGGAAACCATTATCCCCTTAAAGGTTGGTGATCAGGGGCCCGAAATGTGGCTGGCGACCAGTGAACAACAGGGAACGCTGCTGCTGGACCGTCAGGGCGTCCATCTGGATGACCTCCCGGGTGAGACGGAGCATCTTGATGTCCGGCACGGCGTGAAACTGGCAGGAGCCTCTGTATCCCTTGCCGCCACGGTGGACACGGCGGCTAATCGACCAATGATAGTGTCGGTGAATGGCCAGCAGGCCCGCCTGAAAAGGGAAGCGTTACTGCCCGCTCCAGACTTTGAAATAGAAGATATCTGTCTGTTTCGGGATCGACAGCAATTAATCCATCTGTTTCTGGTGGATGGCGCGGGGCGTGGCCAGCAGTGGCTGGTGCTGGATAGTGCCAGCCAGACAGTTGTGCCGCGAAAAATCAGGGAGTTCAGTCTGCCACCTGGCAGCTCATCCTGCACGGTGGATGATGCCAATTCCAGATTATTTGTGCTGGAAGAAGAGCGCGGCATATGGATTTATCCAGCGGATCCAGAGGCCGGGGCAACCAGGAAGCCGCTATCACTGTCGCATACTATGGTCACGGGGCTTGCTGCCATCCCGAATGGATTGCTGGCCATAGATCCGGAACAAAAAACAGTTTACCGCTTTCTGTTGGATGCTGATGCCAATGTGGTGGAAAACTCCCAACGCTCCCTGTCTGGTATTGCAACCCCGGAGCAGCTGTCGGTTTATCAACCCGCAAGCGATCCACAAACTGCGTCGGTTTTTTATCTTGGTTTATACGACGATGAAACGGATCAGTACTTTCACTCTGCTATAAAGTGGCCTGAGGCCATTATTGAAAACCTTCCTCAAGCTGCGCCACCTGTTATGGTCACAGTTGAGCCTGTCGTTCAGACCAGGCCCGTGGGGGTGCATGGTGATGTTGCGGATGATCCTGCGATCTGGGTAAATCGCGCAGACCCGGCAAACAGCCGTGTCATTGGCACCAATAAGAAACAGGGGCTGCATATCTATGATCTGAGTGGCAAGGAATTGCAGTTCTTTGCCAGTGGCCGGTTGAACAATGTGGATGTCCGATACAGTTTCTCCACTGCTGTGGGGCTGGTTGATCTTGCCGCAGCCAGTAACCGCTCCAGTAACAGCATTGCCCTGTTCAGTATTCAACCGGACAGTGGCGAAGTGTCCGAGGCTGGTCTTGTAGCAACTGACTTGTCTGAAATCTATGGACTTTGCATGTATCAGCCAGAGCCCGGTGCGATGCATGTTTTTGTCAATGATAAGGACGGTCGTTATCAGCAATACGAACTCTATCAGCAGGGACAGAAAATTAACGGACGGAAGGTTCGCAGCTTCCGCGTCGCCTCTCAACCGGAAGGCTGTGTGGCGTTTGACCGACAGAGGGTGTTGTTTGTTGGTGAGGAGAGTGAGGGGGTCTGGACTATCGGGGCCGATGCCTCGGCAGGAACATTTCTCTCTCCGGTGGTTAAGACAGGAAGTCTGCTGCAAGACGACGTGGAGGGCATTGCCGTCTATGAGCAACCGGGCAACGCCTATCTGATTGTCTCCAGTCAGGGAAACGACAGTTATCTGGTCCTCGATGCCAATGCACCCTATCAGGTCAGGGGATCATTCCGCGTTGGGATTAACGCCCGGGCAGGCATTGATGGTGCTTCAGAGACCGATGGACTGGACGTAACCAGTGCCGGGCTGGGTATGCATTTTTCCCGGGGAATGCTGGTGGTTCAGGATGGCCGTAACCGAATGCCGGAGGCGACACAGAACTTCAAATATATCCCGTGGCAGTCCATTCAAACCGCATTAAACCTGGAGTAAGCCGTGAGAGACCTTCTTGCAGGAAAGCGCAGAAAAAGGAAGTCCGCTGTTGCTGGCATCAGCAGGATACAGCCAACCCGTTACCTGCCCGCCATGCTGTTGGCCCTGGGCGTCTGGGGCAACACGCTGGCCAGTTCATCAGTGAATGATCTGACCACATTGGGGCAGCAGCGGATTGAAGCCAATCAACAGGCACAGAAGACCATTGAGGCTATCGATGATGAGACGGACAGGATGGAAACCCGGTGGTTTCAACAGATGAAACAGCTGGAGGGGCTTAAGGTTTATAACCGGATTCTGCTGAATCAGGTGGATGAACAACAGCGGGAAATGGCCGAAATCAATGCGTCGATTGAACGGGCCGTGGATATTGAGCGACAGGTCATCCCCCTGATTGATCGTATGATCACAGGTTTGGAGCAGTTTATCCGATTGGATGTCCCTTTTCTGCAGTTAGAAAGGCGTCAGCGACTGGATAACCTGAAATCCATGTTGAATGACCCGGATGTCGCTACCGCTGATAAACTGGCGAATGTCTTTGCGGCCTACCGGGAAGAGAATAAATACGGCAGGACCATCGAGGCCTATCGGGGGGAAATGGTGCTGGATAATCAAACACTCCCGGTGGAGTTTCTGAGAATCGGGCGAGTTGCGCTGCTTTATCAGACGCCCGCAAAGGACCGGATGGGAGCCTGGAATCCCGGGCTGCGCCAATGGGTCTCCCTGAACCCTTCTGAATACCGCCGACAGATGCACAAGGGGATACAGATTGCCCGCAAACAGATCGCTCCAGACTTGCTGGAAGTACCGGTTTTTCAGATTGAGTCTGTCAAAGCCTCTGCTGGAGGTCAATCATGATCCGTAGATTGCTAACCATTACATTAATAGTGCTGGCACCGTTGCTGCTATCAAAGGCGGCTATCGCCGAAACCACTGCCAATCATAATGGACAGCCTGTTCAGACTCAGCCATTAACCATGGAGGCGTTGTTACAGCAATTACAACAGGGTATGCAAAATGATCGTCAGCTTAACCAGCAGCGTTTGTTGCAATTCAGAAATGACAGAGCACTGCAGCAGGAAAAACTTCGGCTGCTGCAACAGGAGGTCACTGCGGTTGAGAAACAGGGGCGAACCCTGGAAGCAGAGTTTGACCAGAACAGTCAACAACTGGCGACGCTTAATGACACACTGTCGTTGAAGCTGGGAGCAATGAAGGCATTGTTTGGCTCGCTTCAGCAGGTAGCCAATGAAACCCGTGCAGACTTTGCTGACTCTCTGACCCAGGCCCAGTTTCCTGAACGGGATGGTTTTCTCAAAGCATTTTCTGAAAAGATGGGCAGTGCTACCCGCCTGCCAGACTTGCATGAGCTTGAGCGGCTCTGGTTTGAGTTGCAAAGGGAGATGGTCGAGTCGGGTAAAGTGGTGCGTTTTGATACTACCGTGAATCTGCCGGATAGTGGTCAATCCGTCGAGTCAGTGACCCGTATCGGATTGTTCAATCTGGTTCATAACGGCAGCTACCTCGCCTATGCCCCGGAAACAGGCCAGTTGATGACTTTGCCCCGCCAGCCCGATGACCGCTATCTGGACAAGCTGTCCAGTCTGGACGGTGCTCAACCATTGCCGCTCAATATTGCCATTGATCCCACCCGTGGGCAGCTGCTGACGATGCTGGTTGATGTGCCGGGGCTGGTGGATCGCATCGGGCAGGGGGGGGCTATTGGTTATGGCATTCTTGCCCTTGGGCTGCTGGCGCTGATCATCAGCCTTGAACGGTTTGTGTCGTTTTTCTGGCTGGGGAGAAAAGTCAACTGGCAACTGCGCCACAGGGAAACCCCGGTGGCTGACAATCCCCTTGGACGCCTGCTGCTGGGCTTCAGTCGCTATGGTCAACACTCTGCCGAGGCGCTGGAGCTGGGGCTCAGTGAGATTCTGACCCATGAGATACCGGCACTGAATCGTCGGCTGGTTCTGCTGAAAACCATTGCGGTCATTACCCCATTGATGGGCCTGCTTGGTACAGTCACCGGCATGATCATTACCTTTCAGGCCATTACCCTGTTTGGGACCGGGGATCCCAGGCTGATGGCCGGCGGCATTTCCCAGGCGTTGGTTACCACGGTACTGGGCTTGACCGTTGCCATTCCCACCATGCTACTGCACGCCCTGGTCAGTGGCAGGGCAAAAGCACTGGCCCAGATTATGGAAGAGCAGGCGGCCAGCCTGATTACCGGGGTTTCTGACCGTCCGGTGTCGGCGACTGGTGAGTCTTTGGTCAAACGTGCCGGTAATGAACAGCCCAGCCGTCGTTATTCTGAAGAATTTGCCTGAGGAGGTCACGGATGTTCGATATGCCATGGTCGATGCTTCAGGATTTTCTTGACCAGGGTGGCCCGGTGCTGATGGTGATTGGCACGGTCACTGTCTTTCTTTGGAGCCTGATTCTGGACCGGGTGCTCTATCTGAAAAAATATCACCGTGCCATGGTACAGCAGGTGATTGCTGGCTGGCATGAGCACACACGGGGTTTGCCGAAAAGCGAGCAGCCGCTTCGCAGTCGCCTGACCCGGTGCACTATGGGCCGGGTTGACAGAAATATGCCATTGATAAAAACGATCATTGCCGTTTGCCCCCTGCTGGGTCTGCTGGGGACAGTCACCGGTATGGTGGCAGTGTTTGAAGTCATGTCAGTAGCAGGTACCGGCAATGCAAGAGCGATGGCTGCCGGTGTTTCCAGGGCCACCATTCCCACCATGGCCGGTATGGTGGTGGCGCTGTCGGGGCTGCTGGCGATGCTCTGGTTAAAGCAGCGTTGCAATAAAGAGCGGGACTACCTTAACCGGCAGCTGAGTCTGTCGCAGAACCAGGGCTCTGTACCAGCGATGGGCACAGGCTTGCGTGTGACTGACCAAGGGAGAGAAACGAGATGAGAAAGTTTGCCTGGCAGCAGGAGGAGGATCAGGAACTCAATATCGACATGACCCCCATGCTGGATGTTGTGTTTATCCTGCTGATATTTTTTATAGTGACAGCCAGTTTTATCAGGGAAACCGGTATCGAGGTGAATCGCCCACAGGCCTCAACCGGGAAGCAACAGGAAAGTGCCGCCATACTGGTGGCACTTGGGGCAGACGACACTTTCTGGATTGATGGGCGTCAGGTCGAGAGCCATAGTATCCGGGCCAATATCGAGCGATTGCACAGTGAGAATCCCCAGGGCACCCTGGTGATTCAAGCCGACAGAATGTCCCGTAATGAGGCATTGATTACGGTTATGGATGCGGCACGTGCTGCCGGGGTTGAGAACCTGGCCATTGCTACGCGGGAGGCCGGTTCCTGATGTTTCACCAGCAGGTTACCCTGCGAGGCAGCGGGTTATTGAATCTATCGACCCGTTTTTTTGCCCTGGTTCTGGCAGCACTTATTGCCTTATTACTTTTTTTGGGGATGAAAGCACTGATTTCCCCTTCGGAAAGTCATCTTGATCGACCGCCGGCCAGGGATATGCTGGATTTTGTGCGCGTTAAAACCGTTGAAAAAACAGTGGAAAAAAAACAGAAGGCAGCACCACCCGAAGCGCCGGTCATCCCTCCATCACCACCCATGCCTGCCTTTACCAGTGAGTTGCCAGCGCTTGAGCACATCCCCCTGCCATCGCCCACAGTAGCGCCCGGTATCGCCATGAATGATCTTGGGTTTAATCTGGGTGCTATGGAAGAAGCGGACTACCTGCCCATTGTTAAAGTGGCACCGGTCTACCCCGAGCGTGCCCTGAACCGTGGCGTCGAAGGGCAGTGTACCGTTGAATATACCGTGAACCGGGATGGCTCGGTTCGTGATGTCGCCGTGATTGAGTCTCTGTGTGACAGCTGGTTGTTTCACAGGCCTTCTGTTCAGGCTGCCATTCGTTTTCGCTATCAACCCAGAATGGTTGATGGTCAGGCGGTGGAGGTCTTTGGGCTTCGTAATCAGTTTACCTACCGGATACAGTGATGACCATAAAATGGGATTTACCACCGCATGTAAAACACACAACAGCCATGTTCTGGCTCAGGCTTTGCTGTTTTGTCGGGCTGTTGTCTGCAGTTTTTCCGATTGAGGCCAGCCCCGAAAATACTCACGCACTTTCTCAGCCAGTGTATAAAACTCTGGAAGTGGCCCGGGCCCATACGCTCAATGGTGCCTATGCTGAGGCGGGCCAGCTGATCGCCAGCCTGCAAAAAGACGACTCGCTGTCAGCCTATGAAAAAGCACAGGTGTGGAATCTGGCAGGCTATGTGGATTACCTCCGTGGATTCATTCCCCGGGCGATCAGCGCCTATGAGGTGGTGTTGCAACAGGCAGATATTCCTGAGTCTTTGCTGATCAGCAC
Organism: Salinisphaera sp. G21_0; assembly: GCF_017744115.1. Classification (GTDB taxonomy): domain Bacteria; phylum Pseudomonadota; class Gammaproteobacteria; order Pseudomonadales; family Endozoicomonadaceae; genus Endozoicomonas. Next base: position 148,981 of record NZ_JAGHQW010000003.1, read on the forward strand.
CCATCGGACACTGGCACAACTCTGGTTTATGGAAGCCGGGTACCGTAAGGCACTGTCGTATGCTGAGCAAATCCGGTCTGCTGATGCTGCAGCGGATAGCCGTCATGTTGATAGCAGCCTTCAGGTCCTGATGGCTCACTGTCATTATCAGTTGTCTGACTATCGCAGGTCTGCTGCCTTGATTTCATCAGTTATTGAGCAAGCCGGTCAACCCGAAGAAAGCTGGCTGCAACTATTAAGAGCCAGCTATCAGGCTCAGAATGATTATGAAAAAACCGCCCGGGTGCTTGAGACTATGGTAGAACTTTTTGGCAAACCGGACTATTTCCTGGCACTGTCGGCAACCTACAGTCAGCTTGGGCAACAGGCCAGGCAGATCAGCCTGCTGGAAAGTCTCTATGAAAAACAACAGCTGACCAGTGCTTCTCATCTGAAAGCCCTGGGCATTCTCTATGTTCAGCAGGGTATGCCAGCAAAAGCTGCTGCGGTGCTGGGTTACGGCATCGACAGCAACCACCTTGAAGCGTCCGCAGAGAATCTGCGTCTTCTGGCACAGGCCTGGCTCCGGGCCCGGAACAATGACAATGCCATTAAGGTTCTGGTCAGGGCATCGTCGCTCCATAACGATAAAAAAATCGATCTTTTGCTGGCCAGGACGTTTCTGTCCATGCGTGATTGGGGCAGTGCGGCAACCCGTTTACAACGGGTGCTTGATAACCAGGGCAACAAAGACTCCGAAGTATGGCTACTGCTGGGCATGGCAAGGTTTCACCAAGGGGACTATGCCAGCGCTGAGTCGGCCTTTATCAATGCCCGTGACCGGGGAAAGGTATGGGTGCAGAACTCAGCCCGGCAATGGCTCAGCCATGTGCAGGCTGAGCAGAAAAAGTCGATGACTGCAACGGCAGGTCTGGCAATGTAATTGACCACGTAACCGGATATTGAGCTGATTTAACCGGATTGCGCAATAAAACTGTAACAGCGATCACCTAATCTCTGTTTGCCAATAACGTTTTAATAACAATGCGTTTACCTGACGATGAGGGATAATCATGGAAGCCGGATCTTCAAAGTTACAGAACCATCGTGATTTTCATGAACAGCTGGAGTCGCTGGATGATCAGCCAGATAATTTCTCTGGCAACAGTACCCTGGATGACGTGGTAGAAAAAAGTCGGCGGAACTTTATGAAAGGCGGCCTGGGTTTGGCCATGGCAGGCTTTCTTGGCGGCTGTATAGGTACCACAGGGCAGAGCCATCATAGTCTCCGTGGCAGTTCTGCGGGTAACCTGCAGCAGCCAGACATCGGCTTCAAGCCAATTCCCGTTGAACAGGACCCCATGTTTGATGCCATCAATGTGCCTGAAGGCTATACGGCCAGCGTCTTTTTTTCATGGGGTGACCCGGTAGAGAAAGGTGCCAGACCCTGGCGGCCAGATGGCAGCAACAGCTGGCGGGAGCAGATGAAGCAGGCAGGCCAGAATCACGATGGGATCTGGTTCTTCCCATTTGCGGACCAGCCGGACGACCATGGCCTGTTGGTCATGAATCATGAATACATTAATCCCACGCTTCATCCCAATGGTCTCACCATCACTGAAAACCAGCAGGGGTTTAAACAGCGCCCGGCGCATGAAGTGAAAAAGGAGATGGCGGCCCACGGTGTCAGTATTATCGAAGTTCGCAAGCAGTCGGATGGTCACTGGCAAAAAGTCAAAGATTCCCGCTATAACCGCAGGATCACCGGGTTTACCCCCATGGATCTGACCGGTGAAGTGGCCGGTACTGATTTTTTGAAAACCGTGGCAGACCCTGCTGGCCTTGAAGTGCTCGGAACTTTGAATAACTGCGCCATGGGCGTAACCCCCTGGGGGACTTATCTCACCTGTGAAGAGAACTGGAAGAACTACTTTGTTAACCGTGATGCTGAAGATTATCAGCAACGCCCAGCTCACCAGCGTTATGGTGTGGCCCAGGGCAAGAACAGTAAATACTATGCCTGGGAGTCAGTAGAACCCCGTTTTAATGCGACGCCTGACCACCATGCCGCTCATGGCGGTTATGTTAACGAACCCAACCGTTTCGGCTGGGTGGTGGAAATTGACCCTTTTTCGCCGGACAGTACCCCGAAAAAGCGTACCTCCATGGGGCGACTGGTCAGAGAGTGTTCAACACTTTCGTTGGGTGATGATGGTCGTATGGCCTTCTATTTTGGCGATGATACCCGTGGCGAATACGTGTATAAGTTTGTGCCGGATCAGGCCTATAAACCCGGTAATTCAGCGGCCAACCGGGATATTCTGGACCATGGCACTCTTTATGTGGCGGTGTTCCATGATGATGGCCGTGGTGAGTGGCGGCCACTGGTGTTTGGCCACAATGGCCTGACCCGTCGCAATGGCTTTACCAGTCAGGCCGATGTGCTGGTACACGCCCGTCGGGCTGCGGATATTCTGGGGGCCACAACCATGGACCGCCCGGAATGGGTTGCTGTGCATCCGCAGACCCGGGAAGTCTATGTCACGCTGACCAATAATAAGCACCGGGGCCAAAAAGAGGATCAGCAAACCAATACCGCCAATCCCCGGGAAGATAACCGCCATGGTCAGATTGTTCGTTTTACCGAGGCAAACGCAGATCCCACGGCCACCCATTTCAACTGGGAGATGTTTCTGCTGGCCGGTGACCGTCCTGGCGCGACACTGGCGGATGGCAGCCCGGTACCTGAACACTTCGTGGGAGATATCAAGGGCGATATTTTCTCTTCGCCGGATGGCATCTGGTTTGACTATCAGGGCCGCCTTTGGATTCAGACCGATTACGGTGACGATGAGGAACGCAACAGCAATATGGGCACCAATCAGATGCTCTGCTGCGATCCGGTCACCGCAGAAGTGAAACGCTTTCTGACAGGCCCGAGAGGGTGTGAAATCACTGGTGTGACCACCACGCCCGATGGCAAAGCCATGTGGGTTAATATCCAGCATCCGGCCATCAGCTTTCCGGCCAGTGATGGAATTACACGACCACGGTCTAGTACTGTGCTGATTACCAGGGATGACGGTGGGGTGATTGGAACTTAATTGAACCGCGTTGCGTAATAAAAAGGGCGAATTCACTGATTCGCCTCCTTGTCTTCGACCGGCGGTGCTGAAAAAGGCCTTTATTACCAGCCAGCAGGAACTTTTTGCTGGCTTGGGCATCTACAGGGTTACCTCACGTAAAACGTCAGATTTTTCCATCCGATAGCGGCTTAACTATGAATATCAACTCAGGTGCAGGTTCGACGACCAATGTTGTTATTTCTTCCTCTGTAGCGAAGGATGCCCTGACCTTGGCAGGTACCCTGTCAGGGCTTGCTTTCGGCTTTCTTGTAACCCGCTTCCCGGACGACGACAGTTTTCGGAATCGCGCCTTATTTATGGGCGCTTGCAGCGTTGCGGGGCACCTCATCGCCAAAACTGCCTATCACAGTTGTGCCGCCTTCTGGCAACGAGCTGTGGAAATTCCTGATACAGTATCCACACATATCAATAACCCTGATGTTACCCCCACCAGTCAGGATTCTCATATTGCCCGGGATAGCGGCTCAACTGTAAATACCAATTCAGGTGCAGGTTCGACAACCGACTTTGTTATTTCTACCTCTGTAATCAAGGATACTTTGTCTGTGGCAGGTACCCTGTCAGGGCTTGCTTTTGGCTCTTTTGTATCTATGTTCTCGGACGACGACAATGTGCTGACTCATCGCGCATATTTGGGCGGTTGTGGCACTGCTGGATACCTCATTGCACAAAATGCCTATCACGGTTGTGCCGCCTTCTGGAAAGGCTCTGAGGTTATTCGTGCTACCGTATCCACGTGTATGAATAACCTTGGTATTACCCCCTTCAGTCAGGATTCTCATATTGTCCAGGCATTTACCTGCGCCGGAGCGTGGTATGGCCTGTGTTGCAGTAGTGCCCTCGAAGCTCCATTACTGATCCTATCAGAAGAGGCAATAGAAATAGAAAGACGTGGGCACTGGGGACGCAATTATGAGCCTCCTCCTTGCCTGGTTCCTCCTGATGCCATGAAGCGAATCAAGTCTGGCTCAGGCTCGGTCATGCTCGGTGCCGGTGTCGGATATCTGGTGGGAAAAACGCTGGACTATACGGCAAAAGCCGCCTTTTCCGGTGCCAGAATGGCGGCTGAATGCCTTAGATCGATAGCCACTGGTCGCTGAACAGGTAGACAGCCACCTGTTTGTGCACAAACCCACTGGTACATGGTTTCAATGAGTTTGATGGGTTGTCGTTCCTCCGCACTCCGTTCGTCCTGAGGCTTGTCGAAGGACCCATAGGGCCTAAAGGCGGAAACTCCGGATTCTGATAGATCGTGCCAAGCACCCTTCGACTCCGCTCAGGGTGAACGGAGATTGTACACGTCAAACTCATTGAAACCATGTGTACCAGGCACGGGTGTGGCTGTGGTCGCGTTAAAAATACTTTCATTACCTGCCAGCAGGAACTTTTTCCTGGCTTGAGCATCTACATGGTCGCCTTACGTAAAACGTCACGTTCTTATATCTGAGAGGGACTTAACAATGGATATCAACTCTGGTACGGGCTCAACGAACAACATTATTGTTCCTGCCTCAGTAATGAAGGATTCTCTGGCTTTGGCTGGTACCATGACAGGGCTGGCTTTTGGCTTTCATACAGCCCGCTTCGCGGTCGATGACAATTTTCTGAATCGCGCCTTATATACGGGCGCTTATGGCTTTGCGGGAAACCTCATCGGGAAAGGGGTCTATCACGGTTGTACCGCCTTCTGGCATGCTTCTGTGAAAATTCGTGATACCGTATCCACGTATATGAATCACCTTGGTATCACTCCCTTCATTCAGCAGGATTCTTATATTGTCCAGGCGTGTACCTACGCAGGAGCGCTCTGTGGTCTGGGTTGCAGTAGTGCCATCACAAGTCCATTAATGCTACTGGGGCCACCAGAAAAACATGCGGCCATACGTGCGAATCATCCTGGTGCTTTGAACCGAATCCTGTCTGGCACAGGCTCCGTTGTGGTTGGTGGAGGTGTCGGGTACCTGGTGGGAAAAGCGCTGGACTATACAGCAAAAGCAGCCTTTTCCGGTGCCGGAATGGCTGCAGAACGTCTTGGTTTGACAACCACTGTGGGCGGGAGCCGTGACGAACAGACCCGGAATAAATCCACCTGAGTTAACTGGTGCAACTCCAAGGGGATGATATAGCAAAGATCACCAGTCGGAACCAAAGGATAAGAGTGCTTCAGCAGCGGGTGATGAATCTGTTACGATTCAATCCTGTAGAACCGTTTTTGCGACAACCTCGGTACCGTGGAAATGAGTCCGGAGAGGTTTTGGCAACGAGGTGTCTATTTATGTATTTCATAGCCTGGCTGTACTAACCAGGGTGTATCTCCTGGTGGTAATCTACCCGCGCACTCCTGCTTAAATTCTGCCTTTGGCTTTCTTCTATAGGTGTTTTTCTTTCATGCCCCGTTATGCTGCCAGTGTTCAATAAGATGGCTCCCGTTTTTTTGGTTGGCAGGTTCTCAAGACCGGTTTGCCCACTGTGCAGGCTGCTGTAGAAGCTGCGCTGTCCAAAGTGGCTAACCATCCTGTGGCTGTTGTCTGTGCAGGAAGAACCGATGCCCGGGTTCATGGCTGTAACCAGATTATTCATTTTGATACGGATGCCGTTCGTACAGAACGGGGCTGGGCTTATGGCGCTAATGCCAATTTGCCCGATGGCAAAGCCATGTGGGTTAATATCCAGCATCCGGCCACCAGCTTTCCGGCCAGTGATGGAAAAACACGGCCGCGGTCGAGTACTGTTACCAGAGATGATGGTGAGGTGATTGGGGCTTAATTTAAGCGGGCTTTCGTTTTTAACATGGGCGAATCGAATGATTCGCCCTTTGTCTGTAATAGTCAAAAGATAAGACCTGCAACTAACCCGGATATTTCATAGACTGTCCGTATACTGAGTTAATATCTACAACGGTCAGTTAATATCTATAATGGAACAGAACAGTGGTTAGCAACCTCGGAGAAATTTGGTGGGAACAGCGTTATCGCAACGTTTTGATCGGTGGATCAGAAATGAGTTCAAAGCCTTAAATACTGAACTTGAGCATCTTTATTTTGCCCGGGAACACAGGGAAATTGTGCAGGGTGTTGGTTGTCACTTGAAAAGCGAGCTTGTTCAGCAGGGTAATGATTTTATCCGCCAGTTACTGCGTGAAGGCAATACCGATGAAGGTTTTGACAATGGTTTCGATCTGCTGGGAAGTGTCGGTTTCTTCCTTGCTGCCTGCCGCCGACATGAACTGCCCGGTATTATGGATACCTCAGACACCTCCCTGAAGGATGCATCAGCACTGGCAATGCAACTGGGGGCATCCCTGGGCGTGCACCCCCGATTTGCCTCCGCCCATCTCGAAACCCACAACAAAGCCATTGACGGGGTTTACAGAACCTTCACGTCACTGGAGGATGAACGGTGTTTTCTGGATTACAATACCCGGGGCGTGTTTGCCTATATCAGGGCCTCGGAAGCCCTGTTGCACAGCCTGCCGCTGGGCATCTCCCACCCAGTCACCCGGGATCTTTTCGTGGCTGCCCGCCAGGCACTGGATGACGTTCTTGACAACAACACTGCCCTGTTTAATGTGTTAGACGTCGATCGTTTCTTTTATTGTGTGCGCCCCTATTACAAAACTCACCGGGTCGGCAGAAACGAATACCGTGGGGCCAATGCGGGGGATTTTGCCGGAATTAATGTGATCGATCTGCTACTGGGTGTCTGTCGGGCGGATGACCCATATTATTCGCAACTGTTGGTGGACAAGTTTCTGTTTATGCGCCCGGAAGATCAGTTATTGTTGCGGGACTGCATGCGCCGCAGGAGTCTGATGGATGAATTCCTGGCGACCCCGCAATCCAGCCATCACGAACAGTGGTATCAGGATAACCTCGGTGAGTTTCTCGCCGTTTGCGAAGCCCATGGAAAAACGGCCATTCAGCACCATGAACAATTGGTAAAACACTTCGTCGTCAAGCCCGCCAACGACAACGCCCTGAGTGAAAAACAGGATATAACCGCCAGCGGGCCGCCACTGCAGGTATTGATCGCGGCGCTGAAAAAACTCCACGACCTGCGCACTGCGGCCAACAGGGACGATATTGCAACCCGTTACCAGGACGTACAAACCCTGCTCTCCTCGTTAACTACTGTTGCCGGAGGGAGCCATGCATAACCAGCGGTTTGCTCCGGCACAGGGTATCTATCTGTTAAACCACTCTGTCGGGCGTTTGCCGGTTACAACCCGAAGTGCGGTTGAACGTCACTTTTTTGCAGCGTGGGAACAGGGTGAACCGGATGCCTGGGGTGACTGGATAACGGTGTTTGATCAATTCCGTGGCGAGTTGGCCACCCTGTTGAATGGCAGGGAGGATCAGTTCTGTCCCCAGGTAAATCTGTCCAGCGGATTGTCCAAGTTACTGATGAGCCTGCCTGAACCGGGCCCGCGAAACACCCTGTTGCTGACAGAAAATGACTTTCCATCCATGGGGTTTGTGATGCAGCAGGCTGAGCGTGCCGGGTACCGGGTGCGCTTTATGCCTAAGTCGGTGAATCCGCTGGACATTGATCAATGGTCCGATTTCATGACCGGCGATGTGTGCGCCGTCCTGGTGACTCATGCCCACTATAATACTGGCCGACTGACGCCCGTGGCCGCAATCACGGCACTGGCCAGAGAACGGGAAATCCTTGCCATTGTGGACATTTCCCAGTCCGCCGGGGTGGTACCGATAGACCTGGCCATATGGCAGACCGATGTGGTTCTGGGTTCCTGCGTGAAGTGGCTGTGCGGTGGCCCTGGTGCCGGGTTTCTGTGGATTAATGATGAGATTCTTGATCACCTGAACCCCATGGATGTGGGTTGGTTTTCCCATCAGAACCCTTTTGAATTTAACATTAAACACTTTCAATATGCCGACAATGCCTCGCGATTCTGGGGCGGGACGCCCTCGGTTCTGCCCTATATTGTCGCTACCAGCGGCATTCGCACACTGAATGAAATCGGAGTGGGGCAGATCCGGACACATAACCTGGCGCTGACCCGGAGCATCATGGAAAGTGTTCCTGAGAGCAGTGTCGTCACTCCCCCGGAGGCAGAGAACAGGGGGGGGACCTTGGTGCTTGACTTTGCTAACCAGGCGCAGGTGTCGGAAGCGCTGAAGTCAGCCCGGGTGCAGTTTGATGTCCGGTCCATGGGCATGCGACTTTCGCCCCATATCTACAATACAGCCGACGAGATCAACGAGGTTATAGCCACAATTCGACATACCATTTAAAACCTCAGAAAAGTAAAGTGAGTAAGAGTTCACCTGCCAACAAAACGCTGATTGATTCGGGACGGCCTGATTCGCTGCCAACCGACAACAGAGACCCGTCCCTGTTTGGTGGTGCCTGTATCATTGCCAGTGTCTGTGTCGGGGCCGGAATGCTGGGGCTGCCAATTGCCGGGGCTGGTGCCTGGACGTTCTGGTCGATTCTGACCATTATTATTACCATGCTGGTCATGACCGTCTCTGGCTGGATGTTACTGGAGGCATTCAAACACTATGACCTGAAAGTCTCCTTTAACAGCGTTACCCGGGACCTGTTGGGGAGAAAAGTTAACGTTATCAACAATATTACCGTTTACTTCGTTGCCGGTATCCTTCTCTATGCCTACATCACGTCTTCAGGACTTGTTTTTCATAAGCTGCTGGGCCTGAACAGCAAAATCGCTGCCATTATATTTGTACTTCTTTTTTCTGCCCTGGTCTGGCACTCCACACGGGCCGTTGACCGTATCTCTGTGTTCCTGGTCACACTGATGGTATTGAGTTTTACCTATGGGGTTTCCGGCTTGGCTGCCAGTGTGGATATGGCCGTTCTTTTTGACTCACTCGGTACAGATGACCGTTATGCCCCTTACGCCATGGCCCTGCTGCCTGTGGCCCTCACTTCCTTTGGTTATCATCACTCGGTGTCGTCCATACGGGCCTATTATGGTGATGAGAGCAAGGCCGGATATGCCATTCTCGGTGGTACCTCCATCGCCCTTGCGCTCTATGTGTTTTGGCTGATCAGCATTTTTGGCAACTTGCTTCGCTCTGATTTCGGTGCTGTGATTGCACAGGGCGGGAATGTGGATGTGCTGTTAAACGCCCTGGGCTCAGCGACTGTCTCCCAAAACGTGACCAGTGCCCTCAATGTTTTCTCAATGGCGGCCATTATCTCTTCATTTGTTGGCGTGGGCCTTGGTTTATTTGATTTTCTGGCAGACCTTTTCGGGTTTGAGGATACCAGCACAGGGCGCGCGAAAAGCTGGCTGGTGACCTTTATCCCCCCCCTGCTGCTGTCGCTGTTGTTTCCCTTTGGCTTTGTGATTGCCATTGGCTACGCTGGCGCTGCTGCAACGGTATGGACTTGCATTATTCCGGCATTGCTGGTGCATAAATCCCGGAAAAGACTTGAGCAGGGCACAGGCTATAAAGCACCGGGAGGCTCAGTGATGATTTATTTGACCGTGGCGTTCGGGGTGTTAACCGCTGCGTTTCATTTTCTCTCCATGTTGGGGAGAGTGCCGGTGTTCAATGGCTGACAGGAGTGGTTAAGGAATTGTCCTGAAATAATTTCCACATTTCCAATGTTGCCCGGTAAAGAGAAAAACCTTGCCACGGAGACACGGAGGCACGGAGAAAAGAAAAAATCTTTTCCTCTGTGACTCCGTGTCTCCGTGGCAAAAAGAGGAAGTTATTTCGCAACAAATCCTTAGAAGACTGAATTTGTATAACAGTCTTGGGGACGAGGTGTCTGTGTATCTATACCAGAGCATGTCTGTACTAACCCGGTAGCATCTCTTGGTGGTAATCTACCTGCTTAAAACCTGTGTCTGACTTTTTTCTATAGGTGTTTTTCTTTCATGCCCCGTTATGCTGCCAGTGTTCAATACGATGGCTCCCGTTTTTTTGGTTGGCAAATTCTTAAAACCGGTTTGCCCACTGTGCAGGCTGCTGTAGAAGCTGCACTGTCAAAAGTGGCTAACCATCCTGTTGCCGTTGTCTGTGCAGGAAGAACCGATGCCCGGGTTCATGGCTGTAACCAGATTATTCATTTTGATACGGATGCCGTTCGTACAGAGCGGGGCTGGGCTTATGGTGCTAATGCCAATTTGCCGGATGACGTGGCCGTAAACTGGGTGAAGCCGGTTTCTGATGACTTTCATGCCCGCTTTTCTGCCCTGTGGCGACGTTATCGTTACGTTATTTATAACCATCCCATTCGGCCAGCACATCTCTCCAAAGGGGTGACCTGGAACTATCGGCCGCTGGATGTAGAGCGCATGAAGGCGGCGGCAGAGTGCCTGGTGGGCGAACATGATTTTACCTCTTATCGTGCGATTCAGTGTCAGGCAAAGAACCCGGTCAGGCATGTGACCCGGCTGGATATCTCTCGGCACGGACCGCTGATTGTTATTGATGTGCAGGCCAATGCGTTTTTGCATCATATGATTCGTAATTTTGCCGGGGTGTTAATGGCGGTGGGTTGCGGCAAACGTGAGCCCGGCTGGGCAAAAGAGGTGCTGGATGCCCGGGATCGTGCCCAGGGTGGGGTAACCGCTTCGCCCTGTGGGCTTTATTTTGTCGATGCCGGATATGATAAGGTGTTTGGGTTGCCGGCCAGTGAATCGAACCCGCACTTTATTGCGCCATTAATTCCGTTGTGAATTGGCACCTTTTCCGGAATCAAGTGCAGTAATCACCGAAATGTTCTGATAAGATCAACGATCGCTCAGGGGTTGCTTATCCTTTCGCATTGATCTTCGGCAGTACAGTGTGAAAGCACCTTCAAGCCCTTACCCTGTGGTTGGCTCTGTGTTCGTTTCCAGACGCAGGGCGTGGGAAAGAGAACACCGGGAAATGGAAGTATCTCCTCGTATAAAAATCTGCGGAATTACCCGTGTTGACGATGGTCTGATCGCTGCCGACAGCGGGGCGGATGCCATCGGTCTGGTGTTTTACCGGAAAAGCCGTCGTTGCGTCACGGTTGAGCAGGCCGTGGAGATTGTCCGGGCTCTGCCGCCGTTTGTCTCAGTGGTTGGGCTGTTTGTCGACGCCTCTGATGAGCTGATTCAATCGGTTCTGGACGCGGTTCCTCTTTCTCTTCTGCAATTTCATGGCAATGAACCGGAAATCCAGTGCGCCCGCTGGGGGGTACGTTATATGAAGGCATTCCGTGTTCGTCCGGATATTGCCGTGGCCGACATGGTGGCCCCCTATACCAGTGCCTGTGGCTACCTGCTGGACAGTTATAAGCCCGGGGAGGTGGGTGGTACCGGTGAGTCTTTTGACTGGGATTTGATACCCCATGAGCTGAATAAACCGATGGTGCTGGCCGGAGGTCTGAGTCCTGACAATATTGCTCAGGCAGTGAACAGGGTTCGACCCTATGGAGTTGATGTCAGCAGTGGCGTAGAGAGTCAGCCTGGCATTAAGGATCACGATAAAATCAAAGCCTTTATCAAGGCGGCAGGAAGATGATGGTCGATCAAGAAATTTCTGAGTCCCCCGTTCTTTCTTCTGAAGAACACAAGTACGATCAACCGGATTTAATGGGGCATTTTGGCCGTTACGGTGGACGTTTCGTGGCTGAAACCCTGATGGGTGCGCTGGAAGACCTTGACCGCACCTGGCGTGAGCTCTGGCAGGACAAGACCTTTCAGGAAGATTTTGATCGTGACCTGGCTGACTTTGTTGGCCGTCCTTCACCGCTCTATTTTGCTGAGCGATGGACTCAGGCGCTGGGTGGCGCAAAGATCTACCTGAAGCGTGAAGATCTCAATCATACCGGTGCCCACAAAATCAACCACGCGGTTGGTCAGGCGCTGCTGGCCAAACATATGGGTAAAACCCGGATTATTGCCGAAACCGGTGCCGGTCAGCACGGTGTTGCCTCGGCGACGGTGGCCGCCCGTCTTGGGTTGGAGTGTGTGGTTTATATGGGGGCCAAGGATGTAAAACGTCAGGCATTGAACGTCTATCGCATGAAACTTTTGGGAGCTACCGTGGTGCCGGTAGAAACCGGGTCCCAGACGCTGAAAGACGCGATTAATGAAGCGCTCAGGGATTGGGTAGCACGTCCTGAAGATACCTTCTATCTGTTGGGCACAGTTTGTGGCCCTTCACCCTATCCTGAAATGGTGCGTAATCTGCAGAGTATTATTGGCCGGGAAGCCCGTCGGCAGATTCTGGAAAAAGAAGGACGCCTGCCGGATGCCCTGGTTGCCTGTGTGGGTGGTGGTTCCAATGCCATGGGGCTGTTCCACGAATTTATCCAAGATGCAGACGTTAAGCTGTACGGTGTTGAAGCGGCAGGGCACGGTGTGGATACCGATAAGCATGCGGCCCGAATGAGTTCCGGCCGCCCGGGCGTGCTGCAGGGCGCAAGAACCTATCTGATGACCAATGAACATGGCCAGATTATTGAGAGCCACTCTGTGTCGGCCGGATTGGACTATCCGGGGGTTGGGCCAGAACATAGTTACCTGAAAGATATCGGCCGTGCGCAATACCCGGCGGCAACGGATGAAGAGGCCCTGGCGGCCTTTCGCAAGCTGACCCGCCTGGAAGGCATTATGCCAGCGCTGGAAAGTGCCCATGCCCTGGCCTGGATTGATAAACTGGCACCCACGATGGACAAAGACCAGATCATTATCTGTAACCTGTCTGGTCGTGGTGATAAGGATATTCATACGGTTGCTGCCCTTGACGGGATAGAAAGTGGCCTCGAAGTATAAGGTGGGCACAGCATGAGTCGTGAAATAAACAGAATCAAAGCCCGCTTTGAAACCTTGCAGGGGCGTGAACGTAAAGCACTGATACCCTACATTCTTGCCGGTGACCCTCCGGGCAAGACCGTCGAGGTCATGCACCAGCTGGTGGACCATGGGGCGGATATGATTGAGCTGGGCTTTCCCTTCTCGGACCCGGTGGCGGATGGTCCGGTGATTGCCCAGGCCCATGAGCGGGCGGTATCACACGGTGTTACATTGCATGACGTTTTTGCAATGGTTTCTGAATTCCGGGAAAGGGATAATGACACACCGATTATCCTGATGGGCTATCTCAATCCGGTAGAGATTATGGGCTACCAGCGGTTTGTTGAGTTGGCCAGTCAGGCGGGTGTTGACGGTGTGCTGATGGTGGATCTGCCACCGGAAGCTGCAGGTGATTTACTGGATATGCTGCATGACCGTGGTATTGACATGATCAACCTGATTACCCCGACCACATCCGATGAACGAATTGCCAAGATCTGCCGGGTTGCCAGTGGTTATCTCTATTATGTATCCCTGAAAGGGGTAACCGGTGCGGCAACCTTGAATACGGCAGAAGTTGAAGAGCGGGTCAACCACATCCGGCGTTTTGCTGACGTTCCGGTGTGTGTTGGCTTTGGTATCCGTGATGGTGCCTCGGCTGCCGCCATTGGGCGAATGGCAGACGGCGTTATTGCGGGCAGTGTGCTGGTCTCTGAGCTGGCTCAGTATGGCAATGAGGGACAGGCCTCCATTGACCGCGTTGCCAGCCGAATTGCCGAAATGCGCTCAGCTATGGACGATGACAGGACGAATGAATGAGCAACTGGTTAGTCGATAAACTGATTCCATCGTTATCACGCGCTACTATTGCGCAGAAAAGCAGCAGTGTGCCAGAAGGGCTTTGGCGCAAGTGTGTGAAGTGTGAGGCCTTTCTCTATCGCCCCGAGTTGGATAGAAACCTGGGTGTTTGTCCCAAATGCCAGCATCATATGCGAATCAGTGCCCGCACGCGACTGGATTACTTTCTTGACAAGGAAGGAAAGGCAGAGCTGTTTGCTGACCTTGAGCCCAATGACCGCTTGAAGTTTCGCGACACTAAAAAGTACCGTGATCGACTGGCAACGGCGCAAAAGCAGACCGGCGAAAAAGATGCCCTGGTTGCCATGCGTGGTACCGTCGAGGAGATTCCGGTTGCTGCCGTTGCCTTCGAGTTTTCTTTTATGGGTGGCTCTATGGGGTCGGTGGTCGGGGAAAAGTTTGCCCGTGCTGCCGAGTTGTGCCTGGCAGAGAAGATGCCGCTGATCTGTTTTTCAGCCAGTGGCGGTGCCCGAATGCAGGAAGCCCTGTTTTCCCTGATGCAGATGGCGAAAACCAGTGCGGCCCTGGAAAGAATGCGCCAGGCGGGTATTCCTTATATCTCTGTGATGACTGATCCGGTGTACGGTGGTGTTTCTGCCAGTCTGGCCATGCTCGGTGATATCAATATGGCTGAGCCCGGTGCCCTGATAGGTTTTGCCGGTCCCAGGGTGATTGAACAGACCGTCCGGGAAAAGCTGCCGGAAGGCTTCCAGCGCAGTGAATTCCTGCTGGATCACGGTGCTATTGATATGATCGTTTCCCGTTCTGATTTGCGATCCACTATCGCCAGGCTTTGCCGGAAAATGCAGGGCAGGCCGGATGCTGATGTGGAACTTGCTGATACAATAGAAGTTGCCTAAGCCAACCTAAGGCCGGGTTTTCTCTCCTGCCTTTTCTCTATATTTTGTTCCCGCGCTCTGAGGATGTTGCAAAAGTTATAAAAGCCTTGAACCACAAAGGCACAAAGACACAAAGTTTTTTCTGAGCTTGCCTGAGCTACGCTCAGCAAACAAAATGGCTTTCTTTGTGCCTTCGTGTCTTTGTGGTTCACATCTTTTTAAGGTCTTTCGCAACACCTTTGCTCTGCGTGGGAATGCATACGTCTGGAGATGTGACGTTGTCCTCTGTTGAAAAGAAAGAAAAAAGCCTTGCACAGTGGTTAACCTGGATGGAAGAAACTCGTCCGGAGCATGAAATCGACTTTGGGCTGGACCGGATTCGGCTGGTGGGTGACCGATTGGATTTGCTCAAACCCGCGCCGTTCGTTATTACCGTGGGCGGCACCAATGGCAAAGGCTCGACGCTGGCTGTTCTTGAAGCTGTTCTGCTAGCTGCTGGTTACAAGGTAGGTCTATTTACATCACCTCATTTTCTCAAGTTTAACGAAAGAATTCGCATTAATGGCGAACAAGTCAGTGATGACTGGCTATGTGATGCTTTTGAGAAGATAAATGAAGGTCGAAAAACGACATGGCTAACCTATTTTGAATTTGCCACCCTGGCTGCCGTGGACTGCTTTAAAAGGGCGGAGGTGAATGTGGCACTGATGGAAGTTGGCCTGGGTGGGCGACTGGATGCTACCAATGTGATTGACCCGGATGTGTCGGTAATTACCACGGTGGCGCTCGATCATCAGGAATACCTTGGTTTTAGTATTGAAGCGATTGCCAAAGAGAAGTCAGGAATATTTCGTGCCGGTAAACCTGCAATTTTTGGGGATTGGCCAGTGCCGCAGGCAATCACTGACATGGCTGAGCGTCTTGGTAGTGCCCTGTATTGCAGGGGAGAGGCGTTTAACCTGGCAAGGTCGGGTAATACATGGCATTGGTCAGGTAGTGAAAATCAAAAGCTGGAAAATCTGCCTGTTCCCAATGTGGTGATTGATAATGCAGCGACGGCATTGCAGGCGCTGCAATTTATGCCAGAACCTATTGCCATTGAGGCTATTCGAAAAGGCTTGTCACAGGTATCGGTTACCGGACGGTTCCAGAAGCTGATGATGGAAAATGCGTCAGGTGAGTCAATCGATGTGGTGCTGGATGTTGCTCACAATCCTCAGGCTGCAGAAATGCTTGGGCAGCGTCTGGACGAGTCTCCGGCAGAAGGTAAGACACGAGCAGTGTTTGCCATGTGTAAAGATAAGGATTATATGGCGGTTGTTGACTGCGTGAGTGACAATATCGATGAGTGGTACGTTGCTCAGTTTGAGTCTCCAAGGGCGTTGTCTGAACAAGAGCTGGCGCAGAAGTTGGTTGATCGAGGGTATTCAGTTAATCGCTATCAGAATGTTGCTGAAGCACTGCATCATGCTTTAGCAAGCTCAACTTCTGGAGACAGGGTGCTGGTTACGGGATCGTTTATGACGGTATCTGCTGCCTTGACCAGCAGCCACTGAGTACAAGGTTTCAGTGTAATTGCTCAAATATCAGGCCAGAATTGTTCATTCATAATTTGTTCGTAGGTCCATGGGCATGAGTCTGGAAAATGTTCCTTGCTGATGCCGGTTTCCTTAAAGGCAGAAATCCGTGCCGCCGGATAGGCATCGTCCATCGCATCATTAATCTTGGGCTTTAGCCCAGGGTTTTCTTTAATCAATTTCCGAATGCGAAATCGCTGCTCTTCAATAGATCCCTGCCAGCTACTGCTACGGTGTTCAGGTTGATAGACCCACTTAAGCAGATGCATCAGCAGAATATCCAGCCGGTGACTCAATTGCCGGTATTCGCTTCTGCCCATGCTTTCAATTTCCTCAAGGATATTGTCCAAATCCAGTTCTCCCAGTCTGCCCTGACGAATAAGTTCTGCCTGCTGCTGTGTCCAACTGTAAAAATCCGCTTCGTATAATGGTTCAGTCATACTGATAAGTCCCTTCGGTATTGCGCGCTTAATTGTTGTAGGTTTAGTTGGAATTCGCTTAAGATGCAATGAGTTTCAGGAATTAACCTTTAATTGACTTCCCGCCATCTGTGCAGGGATGAACACTGTTTATCTATCGTTATGGAGCGTATCTTGGGCGAGGGACTTAAGCAAAGACTAATAGGTGCTGTGGTATTGCTGGCCTTATTGATCATTCTCGCGCCCGCGCTTTTCAGGGGAGGGGAGACTCATCCGCTGGTCACCTCCAGACCTTCCCCGGAAGCCCCTAAGCTTGAATCCCCCCCAGTGCCTGCATTTGTCGACCAGCTGGATATTCCCCCGGATGTTGTTGAAGTGGTGCCTTCTTCCACTGAAACTGTGCTAGAGCCAGAAAGTGATCGTAATGAAAAAGCCACAGGTGTGGACGAATCAGGGCACCTGAAGGCCTGGTCTCTCCAGTTGGCAACCTTTGCGGATAAAAACAATGCCCGCAACCTGGAAAAACAGCTAAAGACTAAAGGGTATAGTGCTTTTCAGAAGAAAATTTCTACAGAGACAGGCAAGGTTTTTTATCGGGTCTACATAGGGCCGGAAGTAAGGCCGGATGAACTTCAGCAGCTAAAGGTTACCATCATGAAAGAGTTAGGGCTTGAGGGTATACTGGTTCGCTATGTTCCATAATAGGTCTCGGGCTTATGGTGATGCTTGAGGCTTTCTGTAGAGACAAATTCAGGAAAACTTATGACAATAGATACAACGTTCTTCAGTCGCTGTATCAAGACTCTTGATATGGCCTATGAAAAAGTTGTCCAGGCTGAAGATGGCAGTATCGATTATGAGATGTACCGATCTGCCTGTGTGAAAGAGTTTGAGATCATCCTTGAACAGGCTGGCAAGTTGTTGCGTAAATGTTTAAAGGATTATATGCATAGCCCCAAAGCGGTTGACCGAATGGTATTCAAAGAGGTCTTTCGGCAAGCTGCTCAGCATGATTTGCTGTCACTGGAACAGGCAGAGCGCTGGTTGTCTTACCGCGATAATCGCAACAATACCGCCCATGACTATGGGAAAAAATTTGCAGAATACACCTTGAAATTATTGCCGGACTTCATGGCGGATGCACAGACCCTGGAAAAATCCATAAAACAGCATTCAGAGCAAGCGGACAATGATTGATCTCAGGGATAAGGACCGCAAGGCAATCTGTGCTATTGCTGAACAGATATTTGCCCCGGGCACTGAAATCTGGGCATACGGTAGCCGGGTCAAGGGGACTAATCATGACACCAGTGATCTGGATTTGGTTGTGCACTTTCCCCTGGATCAGGACAAGATGACAGACTATGAGCAGTTGAGTCTGTTTCTCGAAACTTTGCGAGACTCCAATATCCCCATTATTGTGCAGGCACTTGCCTGGCACAGTATTCCCGATAGTTTTCGTGAGGGCATAGGTGCAAGCCACCAGGTGCTCTGGCGGTGCCAGTGAGGCTGCAATCACAGCGGGGTTTGCCGGCAGGTTGGTGATCCTCGGATATTTGGTGCTTTGATCATGCCCCTCATAAAAAATTACGAATAAGTGCTTTTCCGGTCGTGATTACTTCGTGGCTGTCGTGTAGAATCCCCGTTCTTGTAAAGCTACTAAAACAATAAGGCCTTAAACAGGCCTTATTACGTTAGGGAGTCACACAAAAAATTTTTACGCTGATGCAACTTTTGCTCGAGTAGATTGGTTGTTTTCCGCGCAGCTGTTTCGGCATATGCTTAAGTCGATGGGCGGTAGCGTACTTTTCGGTTGGCTTGTATCGCTGAGCAACTTATAAAACTGCTGTTTACCTTTCTTTTTACTGCCTCTCTTATAAAATTCCTCAATATAGTCGGATATTTAGAGCGACGTTTCTGCCAGGTCTTCAAATCTGAAGCATTGAGCGTTGTAACCAGCAAAAGATAGATTAGTCCTGAAAGGTGATTTAACAGGCAGAGCCTGAGGTCAAATGAATAACACAAACCGATTTGACAAGATTGATGCACTTAAGCAACAGCTTGATACCTTAAGGCCTCTGCCGAAAGAAACGGTCCGGTCACTCCATGAGGCTCTGGTACTGGAATGGACCTACCACTCAAATGCGATTGAGGGCAATACCCTGAGCCTGAAAGAAACGAAGGTAGTGCTTGAGGGTATTACTGTTGGCGGTAAATCCCTTCGGGAGCATTTTGAGGCCATTAATCATCGTGAGGCTATTGAATGGGTGGAGTCGGTAGTAGAAAGGGATGAGCCATTCAGCGAAAGACTGGTAAAAAGTATTCACCAGTTAGTATTGAAAAATATAGATGATGGCAATGCAGGTCGCTACCGGCAGGAGAATGTTGTTATTGCTGGTGCCGAGCACACACCTCCCGAGCATTACCACTTGCCGCAGCTGATGAATGATTTGGTTGAATGGTACCAGCAGCAGAGCTGTCACCCCCTGGAGCGGTCTGCCCGGCTGCATGTGGATTTTGTGGGTATTCATCCCTTTGTTGATGGCAATGGCCGAACCGCCCGGCTGTTAATGAACTTTGATTTGATGGGCAGTGGTTACTTGCCGGTCATTATCCGCAAGGAAAACCGTCTGGCCTATTATGAGGCTCTGGATAAAGCGCATACCCAAAAGGACTACGGGCGATTTATTGACATGGTGACCAGCGCCCAGGAAGAGGCTTTGAAGAGTTATATCAGTATTATAGAGTAATGTGAATTGAAAGTGGATGTTCTGATTCATGATACCCGGCATGAAGCGCTGGCCATTCATGAGATTGCCAGACAAGGGGTCAGGCCTGGTTAGTGATTAAACGACATTGCTTATGAAAAATAAAACACATGCACTGTCTCTTCACAGCGTTTCTAAATTAGGTTAAACAACATTGAGACTCACGACCGAAGAGCAAAACGCCATTAGAAAGGTGATATATCAGGCAGACCCTGAGGCGCAAATATGGTTATTTGGTTCAAGGGCGAATGACCAGGCAAAAAGCGCTATTTGAAAATCAGCCTGGGCTGGGTTTATGAGGGGCTAAGGCGTCTCGCCAACCGGAATGAACTGCATGAACTTGATTATCAATAAAGAAGCGCTTGAAAAGTCGGGCAAGTTTTCAAACCCTGACTGGACAGAAAAAGGCGAGCCCCGTGCCAAAGTCGGCCTGAAGCACTTGTCGACCTTATGGTTCAATACCGGAACCCTATGCAATCTGGCATGCAAGAATTGCTATATTGAATCCACGCCCAGGAATGACCGGCTGGTTTACATCTCCCATGCGGAAGTGGTCACCTATCTCAACGAGATCAGGGATCAGGATTTAGACACGACCGAAATTGGCATCACCGGCGGCGAGCCTTTCATGAACCCGGACATCATTCCGATCATGGAGAGTGTGCTGGAGCGAGGCTTTGCGTTGCTGGTACTGACCAATGCCATGAGGCCGATGATGAAATGCGCAGATGATCTGCTACGGCTTAATCATAAATTCGGAGCGAAGATGACACTGCGGGTATCGGTCGATCATTTCCAACCGGAACTGCATGAGGATGAGCGCGGCAAAAACAGCTGGAAGCCAATGATGCTGGGGCTTAAATGGCTGTCTGACAACGAGTTTACCATCGATATTGGCGGACGCACCCGCTGGGGCGAGGAAGAAGAGAAACTAAGGTCTGGATTTGCCAGGTTCTTTGCCAACAACAACATCAAGATCAATGCGTTCGATCGCAAGCATCTGGTCCTGTTTCCTGAAATGGAACCTGCTGAGGATGTTCCCGAGATCACCACCGATTGCTGGGGCATTTTGAATGTCGATCCGTCCGACATGATGTGCTCATCCTCCCGCATGGTAGTGAAGCACAAGGGCGATGATCGCCCAACGGTTCAGTCGTGTACACTACTTGCCTATGACCGGCAGTTTGATCTGGGACCAACGCTTGTAGAAGCGTCGAAACCGGTTTCGCTCAATCATGTGTTCTGCGCAAAGTTCTGCGTGCTCGGCGGCGGCGCTTGCAGCGTAAAAGAATAGAAATTCTCGGGTAACTGACAAATGCTGGCAATCATTGGGGGAACAGGTCTTTACGACGTTGAAGGTCTGGAACTGGTTTCAGAAGAAGAAGTCGATACACCGTTCGGCACGCCATCTGCTCCGCTTTGCACACTGAAAACAGGCGACCGGGAAATTCTGTTCTTACCTCGCCATGGTAAGGGACATTCCTTCCTGCCCCACGAGATCAATTACCGGGCAAATATGTATGCGCTAAAGCAGGCCGGTGCGCGAATGGTATTGGGGTTCTCAGCGGTTGGCAGTCTGCGCGAAGAAATTGCGCCTGGTGATTTTTCCATTCCCTCTCAATATCTCGACCTTACCAAAGGTAAGCGCGAGGCTACCTTCTTCGGTAATGGCATTGCTGCGCACGTTTCCACTGCGGTACCAACGTGCCCTGAGCTGTCCGGCTGGGTGAAGCAGGTAGCACAGGAAAAAGCCGTCAAGTTGCATATGGATAAGACTTACGCCTGCGTTGAGGGGCCGCGCCTTGGTACAAAGGCCGAGAGCTTTTTCATGCGGCGAGCTGGATGCGATCTTGTCGGCATGACCAATGTTCCGGAAGTGTTCCTCGCCCGTGAGGCGCAGCTCTCTTACGCAACCATCTGCATCGCCACCGATTATGATTGCTGGCTTGATGATCCTGATCAACATGTGACGGTTCAGGCGGTGATAGAACGGTTTAACGCAAGCCTTGCGAAGGCCAGGGAACTGCTGATGGCGCTGTTGGCTTTGCCCTTGCCGACCATTGATGAAGACTACCGTAAAGCACTTGAAATGGCGGTGCTCACCCCTGACAGCGCATTAAATGAAGAGCAGCTGGCAATGCTGGAAGTCCTGCGAGCTTAGTTTCAGATATGCCCGTTTCGGTCATCATCCCAGTTGCTCCCAGTGATGATGCCTGGGCCGACCTCATTCCGCAGCTTCAATTGCCGGAAAATAGCGAGATTGTTATTTGTCCTGGCAAACAGAATTTTAACCCGGATGTACCTGGTATTTCCGAAAACGTCAGGCTCACTGTTTGCCGCGAAGGGCAAGGACGGGCGGGGCAGATGAATGCGGGCGCTCATATGGCAACACACGACATGATCTGGTTTTTGCATGGGGATTCGCGGATTAATCAGGAAACACTTAAGCAACTTGGTCATGGGATAGCCAGGAAAGCCGAAGCCCTCTACTTCTTTGATCTTAAGTTCCTGGATGATGGACCGAAAGCAATGGGCTGGAATGAAAGGGCGGTTCGCTGGAGAGCAGGGTGGATGAAGATTCCGTTTGGTGATCAGGGGTTCTTAATACCGAAGGTACTCTTTTCCAGGTTAGGCGGATATCGTGAAGACCTGGCTTATGGCGAAGACCACGTCTTTGTCTGGAAGGTCAGGCAGGAGGGATACCCGGTTATTCGGCTTCCTGCACCGGTTTACACATCAGCTCGCAAGTACCAGAAGGGTGGCTGGTTATCTGTTACGGTGAAGCACGTCTGGCTGACCATTGTGCAGGCTGTGCCCAATTGGCTGGAGCTGAAACGGCGGCAGCTGATGCGAGTATTCCGATGAAAATAGCCGTTGCTATTTTTGCCAAGACGATTGGTCTGTCGCCGGTTAAGTCGCGGCTTGCCTCGACTGTCGGCGTGGAGTTGGCTGAAGCATTCTACTCGCTGAGCATTGCCTGTACTCACGACATGATGTTGTCTGTTGTAGCGACCAGCAAAGTCGAGGTGTTTCCGCACTGGGCGCTCGCTGAAGAAGATGGACCAGTGCAGTTTGATGGACGGGGGTATCCCGCATTGTGGACGGGGGAGGGTGATCTTGGAGCAAGGCTCGCGACGATCTCTGAGAGACTGTTCGATGACTATGATGGCGTTGTGATGATTGGATCGGACAGCCCTCAACTTTGCAGCGGGCACCTGGTCAGTGCCATAGCACAGATAAGGCATGATCCAGATTTATGCGTAGTGGGACCAGCGGAGGATGGAGGTTTTTACTTCTTCGGCACGGGACGCCCCGTACTCAGGAAAGTCTGGGAAAGCGTAACCTACAGCAAGGACACAACATTTAACGAACTGGTCTCTCATTTGGAAGGCAGGGATATTCACTACTTGCCAAAGGAACAGGATGTGGACGCGGCGGAAGATCTCAAGACACTTGAAAACAATCTCTCAGGCAAGGTCGGGCGGTTAAGTGAGAGTCAGAGAGAGTTATTGCAATGGCTGCGCTCTAATCAAGGGTGCTCTGCCTGATTAATGTGTGAATAAAAAGTATTTATGATCTAAATGGCGCTAGCTTAAGAGATCACTTCTGACACATTGTAAGTGATAAGTAGTTAATCTTTCTTTAGGGAAAAATCATGAAAGCCCCCGAACCCATTGGGCTCAATGGCTATAAGGACATCCCCTTATAGAGCAAAATACACATCCGGTGTCTTATATAAAAAAGATTTGGATGTTCTGAAAATGAATGCATTTTATTTAATGAATAGCTATCTGTTATTTATGACGCACGTCAGCAATGGAAAATAGATCATAAACTTGCTGATATTCTGCTCTTAGTCATTTGTGCAGTCATTGCAGGTTGCGAAGGCTGGGAAGAAATTGAAGACTTCGGAAATGAGCGACTGGATTGGTTAAAAAAATATGGTGAATTTGAATACGACATTCCTTTCCATCATACAATTTCCAGGGTAGTTGCTGCTATTAACCCAAAGCAATTCCAGAAATGCTTTATTGAGTGGATGCAAGCCTGCCACCAGACAACTAATGGTGAGATCATTGCAATTGATGGAAAAACAGCAAGAGGATCATACGACAAAGGCAAGGATAAAGGTGCTGATTATTTGCTAGCGGTAAAAGGTAACCAGGGAAAGCTTCATGAAGCATTTGAGAATCATTTTTCTGTTAAAAAAATGAATCAATGGAAGGGTGACACTTTCAGAACTGAAGAAAAAAGCCATGGTAAAATGGAAACACGTCTTCACATAGTTAGTGATATCTTTGATGAGTTTGTTAATCTTTCTTTTGATTGGAAAGGAATGAAAACTCTCGGAATTATTTTGTCTGCAAGAATGGAAGATGGTGTATTTAATGCTGACGACATCAGTGTGCGTTATTACATTTCCTCTGTGCAATTAACTGCAGAAAAGTTTGCACATGCTGCAAGAGAGCATTGGGCAATCGAGAATAAACTCCATTGGAAAATGGATGTTGCAATGAGAGAAGATGATTGTCGAATCAGAAGGGGCAATGCAGCTGAAATGCTCACTGGTTTTCGACATATGGCAGTTAATATGTTGAACAATACCAAAACCTTTAAAGCTGGTCTGAAGCGGAAGCAGAAAAAGGCCGCCATGAGCACTCGATATCTGCCTGAAGTCCTCGCTGGATGCGGGGTTTCATGATTTTTCCCTGATGAAAACTCTCGGAATTATTTTGTCTGCAAGAATGGAAGATGGTGTATTTAATGCTGACGACATCAGTGTGCGTTATTACATTTTCTCTGCGCAATTAACTGCAGAAAAGTTTGTACATGCTGCAAGAGAGCATTGGGCAATCGAGAATAAGCTCCATTGGAAAATGGATGTTGCAATGAGAGAAGATGATTGTCGAATCAGAAGGGGCAATGCAGCTGAAATGCTCACTGGTTTTCGACATATGGCAGTTAATAGGTTGAACAGTACCAAAACCTTTAAAGCTGGTCTGAAGCGGAAGCAGAAAAAGGCCGCCATGAGCACTCGATATCTGTCTGAAGTCCTCGTAGGATGCGGGGTTTCATGATTTTTCCCTGTAGTCCATGAGAGTCAAGAGCCAAGATGATGAAAATAGCCGTAGCCGGCACAGGTTATGTGGGTCTGTCAAATGCAGTGCTACTCGCGCAAAATCATGAGGTAGTGGCGCTGGACATCCTTCCCGAAAAAGTTGAACTGATTAACTCCAGGAAATCCCCAATCGCAGATATCGATATTGAAGATTTTCTTAGAAATAAAAAGCTTAATCTGCGCGCAACACTCGACAAACACGGAGCCTACAACAACGCAGACTTTGTTATTATAGCCACCCCAACCGACTACGATCCAAAGACCAACTACTTCAATACCCAGTCGGTGGAGTCCGTGGTTCGGGATGTGATTACCATCAACCCGAAAGCGACCATGGTGATCAAATCCACCGTACCTGTAGGTTATACAGCAAGCTTCAAAACTGAAGATTGCGACCTGAAAACTGACAATATAATTTTCTCCCCCGAGTTCCTGAGAGAGGGTAAGGCTCTGTACGATAACCTTTATCCTTCACGCATTATTGTAGGTGAGCGTTCGGACCGGGCTGAAGTTTTTGCCAACCTTTTAAAAGAAGGGGCAATAAAACAGGATATCCCCATACTCTTCACTGACTCAACCGAAGCTGAAGCTGTCAAGCTATTTTCAAACACCTATCTGGCTATGCGCGTGGCCTATTTCAATGAGCTGGATACCTACGCTGCTACCCATAGCCTGGATCCGCAGCAGATTATTGAGGGTGTCGGCCTGGACCCACGAATCGGCACTCACTATAACAACCCCTCCTTTGGCTACGGTGGCTACTGTCTGCCCAAGGATACCAAACAGTTGTTGGCCAACTATCAGGATGTTCCTCAAAACCTGATTCATGCCATCGTAGAAGCAAATACAACCCGCAAGGATTTTATTGCCGACTCAATAATTCGAATGAATCCGAGGGTGGTAGGTATATATCGCCTCATTATGAAATCAGGCTCGGATAATTTTCGCGCCTCTTCCATTCAGGGGATCATGAAGCGGATTAAAGCCAAGGGTATAGAAGTAATTATTTATGAGCCGGTGCTTAATGAGGCTGAATTCTACCACTCCAGGGTCGTTAACGATCTTGCTGAATTCAAGCAACAGGCTGATGTGGTCATTGCCAATAGGAAAGCTCCAGAACTTGCTGATATCGAAGCAAAGGTGTTTACCCGGGACCTGTTTGGCAGTGACTCTTAGACTGAAAACCGGAATAAATTTATAAAGTCATTAAGGAGAATAAGCATGAAAGTACTTGTTACCGGCGCAGCCGGCTTTATCGGCTCCGCGCTCACGTTAAACCTATTGAGCCGTGGCGATACAGTCATTGGTATCGACAACCATAACGACTACTACGACCCAGCAATAAAGGAAGCGCGACTGGCACGCTATGCCGATCATCGCAACTATACACACCTGCGCATTGATCTTGGTGACCGCAAGGCAATGGAGGATTGTTTCAAAACCCATAAGCCACAACGGGTAGTTAACCTCGCTGCTCAGGCCGGGGTTCGCTATTCTATTGAGAACCCGCTGGCCTACATTGATAGCAATATCGTCGGTTTTGCACACATTCTGGAAGGCTGCCGCCACAACGGCGTCGAACACCTGGTTTACGCCAGCAGTTCCAGCGTTTATGGCGCGAACACAGCCATGCCGTTCTCGATACATCAAAATGTCGATCACCCGCTCAGTCTCTACGCAGCGAGCAAGAAATCCAACGAGTTGATGGCACACACATATAGCCACCTCTACAGTCTACCCACCACTGGCCTGCGCTTTTTCACCGTCTACGGCCCTTGGGGGCGACCCGATATGGCGCTGTTCAAGTTCACCAAAGCAATCCTGGCTGGCGAACCTATTGATGTATTTAACTATGGCAAGCATCGTCGTGACTTCACCTATGTTGACGATATCGTGGAAGGGGTGATACGTGTGCTCGACCGACCCGCACCCACCAATCCCGGCTGGAACAGCGATCAGCCTGACTCTGGCACCAGCAGTGCTCCGTGGCGTGTCTACAACATCGGTAACAACCAACCCGTCGAGCTGATGGATTACATCGGAGCACTGGAAAAAGCGCTGGGTAAAAAGGCTGAAATGAATATGCTGCCATTGCAGCCCGGTGATGTACCAGACACTTATGCCGACGTCGATGATCTTGTCGAACAGTTCGGCTACAAACCGGCAACTCCAGTGGAAGATGGTGTGGCGCACTTTATCAGCTGGTATCGGGAATATTTTGGTTTTGGTGGTTAATTGCTAATAGCAAAGAGTGAAACAGTGTTTCCTGAAATCATGAAAAGAGTAGCCCCCCCTCCCGATGAATCCTTTGCATGCCAACCAATCGAACCAGGTAAATCCTTCAAAAAATGATACTTAACACCTTACACCCAACACTTGATAGCATAAAACTGGCTATTATCGGGCTCGGATACGTTGGCCTGCCCCTCGCCGTCGAATTCGGTAAAAAGCGCAGCGTCATTGGCTTCGATATCAACCAGAAGCGAGTCAATGAGCTGAAGGAGGGCAAAGATAGCACGTTGGAGACCAACGACGAAGAATTGCGCGAGGCAAAAAACTTAACATACACCACAGACCCGGAAGACCTGAAAACAGCAAACTGTTTTATCGTCACAGTACCCACCCCTATCGACCATCACAACCGACCGGATCTAACGCCGCTCACCAAGGCAACTGAGACTCTTGCAAAGGTAATTAAGCCCGGAGATATTGTTATCTATGAGTCGACGGTCTACCCCGGCTGCACAGAGGAAGAGTGTGCTCCCATTCTGGAAAGATCTTCCGGATTGAAATACGCCAATACCTCATATCCGACACTTGACACCTCATGCTTCTATCTTGGTTACAGCCCTGAGCGGATTAACCCTGGCGATAAGAAACACCGTATCACCAGTATCAAGAAAGTCACTTCCGGCTCCACTCCAGAAGTCGCTGATCTTGTTGATGCACTTTACAATGAAATCATCACCGTTGGCACCCACAAGGCCGAAAGTATTAGAGTGGCGGAGGCTGCCAAGGTCATTGAGAATACTCAGCGCGACCTTAATATCGCCCTGATCAACGAATTGGCCATTATCTTCAATAAGATGGGTATTGACACCGAGGCGGTGCTTAAAGCTGCCGGTAGCAAGTGGAATTTCTTGCCCTTTCGTCCCGGCCTGGTGGGTGGTCACTGTATTGGCGTTGATCCGTATTACTTAACCCACAAAGCGCAGGCCATCGGTTATCATCCGGAAATTATACTTGCCGGTCGTCGTTTGAATGATAGCATGGGTACATATCTGGTATCACAACTGATCAAGGCCATGATGAAGCGGCGTATCCAGGTTGAAGCAGCACGGGTGCTTGTTATGGGACTTGCCTTCAAGGAAAACTGCCCTGACTTACGGAATACACGGGTTGTTGATATTGTTACTGAACTTAAAGATTACAACTGCGAAGTGGATATCTATGACCCCTGGGTAAGTATTGAGGAAGCTCAACAGGAGTATGGAATTACACCACTTACCTCTCTGCCCACTTCGCTGGAAACAGGAGAGGCGGGAATGTACGACGCCATTTTTCTTGCGGTGGCCCATCAACAGTTCAAGGAAATGGGAGCTGCTACTATTCGTACTCTGGGTAAGCCGACCCATGTTCTGTACGACATCAAGTACGTACTTGAGCCAAATGAATCAGACCTGAGATTATGATGATCACCGGTAGAGAAACACTACAAAAGCAGATGAGAAGCAAAAGCGGATTTTTATTGAACAATAGTACCATTAATCGTGGCAATATTGGTGACCACAGCCTGTGTGGTGAAGCTTATGTTTTTCAGGCAACCAGGCTTGTCGGCAGGGTAGAAAACGAGGCGTCCACCGATAATGACGCCTGAATCTTTCTTGAAATCAATCGGTTCGTCCGTACTTTGGAAGGGATTTGATCGCCTGGCAGGTCTTTCCAAGCATATCGTGATTGCGGCTGCCATTGGCCTGAGTGCGCAGCTTGATGTTTTTTATATGGGCGTTGCGCTACTCGGGTTATTGGTGTTTTCATGGGCCAGCATGATTGATGTGGTTGCCGTTCCCGGCATGGTTCGGGCATGGCAGGAAAATCGGCACGAAGACTTTCGACGGATTGCCGCAGGGATGTTCACTCTTACCCTGATCGGATCACTGGTACTAGCTGTCCTGCTGTACACCGGCAGGAGTGGTATCTCTGCTATGGCCATTGGTTTTGAGCAGGAGCGTCGGCAGCTGCTTGCCGAAGCGATTCCCTGGTTACTGCCCGTTATCCTGCTGTACATTCCCATGCGATTGATGGGGGCAGTGTTGCGTGCATTACGCAGCTTTTCACCCTTCTATCAGGCAGAATTTATCACTGCCCTTGCCGTGCTCATTTGTGTGTGGGTATACAAGGAAGATGGGCATGTCTTGCTCTGGTCATTCAGCGCTGGGGTTACTGCTTCTTTTCTGTTTCTGCTGTATAAAACGCATCGATTTATTCTGCCACTTGCCAATCCTTTCTCGCCACAGGTGCGTGGCGCACTGAATATGGTGCCGGGGCTTCTGGTATTGCAGGGGGCTCAATATATCTATGTATTGACGGACAGGATGTTTATCTCATTCCTGCCCGAAGGGGCTGTCTCGGCACTGGCTTATGGCTTTACCCTGGTCAGTTTGTTGCCTTTGCTGATTGCCCTGAACGGTTCGTTTATCACGGTATTTGCTGAACAGAAAGAGATCAGTAACAAAAACGCTCGATTGAACGACCTTGTATCAATAGCCATTTTCCTGGGGGCTGGGTCTACCGCTTTCATGCTGATCGCAGGGCAAAGCATGGTTCAGGTGATGCTGGAGCGTGGGGTGTTCACAGCAAGCGATACGGCCAGCGTTGCGCAAGCGATCAACGCCTATGCCTGGATGATTCTACCACTGTTTTTGATTGGTTCGTTGGATCAGGTCTTCCAGGTGGAGGGAAAAGTTGGTTTGATGGTGCGGCGCACTGTACTGGGTCTGATCACAAATATTATTCTTAACGCATGGTTTCTGTTTGGTTTGGGCTGGGGGTTATTTGGGGTGGCAATGGCCACATCAATCAGTTATTGGGTGATGCTGCTGACCGGACTGGCCAGTACCAGGCGCTTAGGCTACACCATTGAAAAGTTCAGACATACTCGCTGGCTGGCCTGGAATACAGCAAGTGTGTTCCTGGTCTATACCGCGTTAAATACCTTGCCTGTTACCGTTCAACTGGGTGTTCCTTCGCTCTTTGTTGCGGCCTTCTTGATTGGCGTAGCAATGCTTTTGGCTGGCATTTTCTATCGCGGGTATGAGCAAGCCCTGATTAAAGCAACCTTGAACCGTATTTTTCGGCAAGGGGTTCAGTTATGAAGCCTGCAGTTTCCATCATCACCCCAACCTATAATCGTGGTCACCTGCTACCACGAGTTTGGCAAAGCCTGAGACAGCAGACCGAAAGTCATTTTCAGTGGATCATTGTGGATGATGGTTCAACTGATGATACACGGCAGGTTGTCGAGGATTTTGCTGATCCACGTATCACCTACATTTGGCAAAATAATACCGGCGTCAATGGTGCACGTAATCGAGGGGATAAAGAAATCCAAGCGGACTATGTGATCTACCTGGACAGTGATGATGAACTGTTCAGGGAAAGCACCTTACAGGAGATGCTAACCGAGATTCAGGGTACGCGGCCTGACATTGCCTGGGTGGCGTTTACCGTGGTTGATAGTGAGGGAAAGGCCCACTTGTATCATCTGCCTGCCGATCGCCTTGAAACCCATTATCTGGATCATGTGTGCGAGCAAAAGCTCCGGGGTGAATTTTTTGCAATTTATCGTAGGGATGCAACCGAGCTTGCTGCCTGGCCTCCTTACAATGGGCTTGAAGCGTTACGGCATTGGCGCATTCTCAAGCACCGGTCTGCTCTTTTGATTAATCGACCTGCGCGTATATACCACACCCAAAGTGGTGACAACCTGACCGGCGCTCATGCAGGTATCCGCAGAGCGGCTAGCATGGCGGCGGCGACCGAAGAGCTGATTACTGACCACCAGTCTGTGTGGCTGCAACATTGCCCCTGTCAGTTGGGTAAATATCGATTTTACAAAGCGATGTATCTTGCTCTTTCAACGACGGGTTTTCGCGCAATTCCGGATGTGTTCTTGGCGATTTGGTATGGTGATGCACGAATGAAATCCAAAACTGTGCTTCTTTTGATGGTGTTGTTTTTGCCAATCAAAGCCAGGCAGTGGTTATTCTTGAAAAGGGCAACCTTGTGACCCACAAGCATAAACTTTCAAATTTTGATTTTAAAAATTTACATGATTAAGCAGCTCTCTATTTTAGTCAGGCAACCCAACCCATTTAGATTCTTATTATCCAGATTACTTCCAAAAATAGGGCTTAAACCTCAGTTGAACTTTTATGGTTCAAAAGTATATCTGGGTCATACAAAACTATCCCAATCTATTTTGGCAGAAGGTGCAGACCAGCGAGCCGATGATGTTAACTTCATTAAAAACAATTTAATGCCTGGAGATGTGTATGTAGATGTAGGTGCCAATATTGGTACGTTGTCTCTGGTAGCAGCTCAGACCATTGGCAGCGGAGGTGTTTGCGTTGCTATCGAAGCTAACCCAAAAACATTTCAAGAGTTCCTGGCAAATATACAGCTAAACCGGGCCGAAATCATTCCTGTACTGGCAGCCATGTGGGATCAAAATGGCTTTGTCAGATTTTCAGATGGAGCAGCGGATGACCAAAACAAGGTTGAAGAGAATGGTCCGGTGGCAGTGTATATGACTCGGCTTGATAAATTGCTTCCCACATACGTTGGAGCAAGGCGAATCAACTTGTTAAAAATTGATGTTGAAGGGTATGAATATTTTGTGCTAACGGGTGCAGAAGACATTATCGACAGGGTTGATAAAATTTATTTTGAAATCTCCCAACCAATGCTGCAGAAAGCTGGAGCAGAATGCCAACAGTTATTACAGTTTTTATCAACTCGCGGCTTTGTCATCCAATACCCCAATGGGAACCCTATTGTAGATATGGATAGTTCACGGTTTATGACAACGCAAAATCTTGTTGCTTTCAGACGGAGTAAGCCGTGACCTCTGCATTTGCAATCCGTGACGATGACACATCGTACTTTACTTCTCCTGATGAACTTGATGCTGTCTATGCACCTTATTGGGGAAAGATACCAGTGTCACTTGCCACCGTACCATTTTCCGTACCGGAGCATCGTGGCAGAAGTTTTAACAACCGTTATCCGCCCGATGCTGAAATGCCGCTGGGGGAAAACAAACCTCTGGTGGAGTGGCTGAAAGAAAAGATCCGTCTAGGTCATGTTGAGATCATGCTGCACGGTTATAATCATCTCTACCAACAAATTAATGGTCGATGGATTGGTGAATACGGGTGGAAGTCTGTACAACAGCTGTTAGAAGAAACGGCACGCGGCAAGGCGTATCTTGAGCAGTTGCTGGAGGCTGAAATCAAGGTCTTTGTGCCGCCCAGCAACACCATAGGCAAAGCAGGAATACGCACCATCAGACATGCAGGCCTTAATCTATCGGGCATTATGGGGCGCGGAGGGGATCGCCCCTGGACGAGAGATTACCCGGCTGCATACCTCAAGCGTTGGGGGTGGCGACTGTTTAAAGGTGAGGCCTATCCCTATCCTCTGGCACTGGGTGGCGTTAAGGAACTACGAGCTTACGCACTGACACCTCGCGCCAATGTTGACGATTTGATGCGCAGTCTCAAGTCATGTGCAACTATTCAGGCTCCCTTTATTATTGCCACCCATTATTGGGAATTCAGAGATTCACCAAGTATGCATGAAACACTTTCAATGCTGATTGATCAGGCTCGTAAGACCGGGTTTGTATTTACGCAGGTTTCACATTGTTTTAATAGGTTATGACAGTGATTCTTAATGCCAATAAAAAAGGAAGGTAGCTAATATCTATGAATAGTCAATATGCAGGCGAAATTGAGTCAGAAAGATTTCAAGCCAATATCTACATTGACACATACTACAATAGGCTGCTTGCTTATGAAGGATATAAAAATGAAGTTGTTCAACTAATGGAAGATGCCGGTGTTGTCAAGAAGGACAGCATCCTTGATGTAGGCTGTGGCACGGGCTGGTTTCTTTCATTACTGAAACGGCAGGGATGGATAGAGTTAAACGGTCTTGATATATCTCCCGATATGCTAGTGATTGCCCGGGAAATGAATCCAAGTGCTACTTTCTATGAGACGCCAATTCAGGAAATCAGTGATTTGCCGGGGGAGGGGTACGATGTGATTACCTGTCTTGGCACCCTGCACCATATGTCTGATATCAAGATGGTTGCTGAGAAACTGTTCTTTTTATTAAAGCCAGGAGGGAAACTGATCGTGCATGAACCGAATGAAGATTGGTTTTATGAGCGATCCAGGTTGTGGCGAACCATCATGAAGCTCTTCTATGCTCCATTGCGGATTAAAAATCATTTCCGTATAAAGGCTCTGCGTGAACCATGGAAGGAAGTACCGCCATCTCCTCATCATAAAGATATCCATGTTGACGAATTGGCAGCCACACTACAACACGCTGGATTCAGGCTGGTTCAAACAGAGTATAAAAATACCCTTACGAGGGTATTGGAGGGCATGCTGTTTAGAAACTCCGTATTTGATCGTCAGTTGTATAGGTTTATTTGTGCAATGGATCGATTGTTTTTAGATAAACTGGCAGGGAAGCGGGGCGGGGCAGCAATACTGTATCTGCAAAGACCGGAATGAAAATACTGATTGTTAATCGTGCACTGGGTACTCTGTTTGGTGGTGGTGAGTCCTTCGACTATAACGCCGCTCTTCATTTAGCCAACAGTGGTCATGAGGTCACTCTTATTACGGGAAAGCCTTTGTGGGGGGAAGCAAGAAATAGCTTCTCTAACCTGAAGGTTATTTATGTTGCAACACCTGACCTCCGACGCTTCGCCTATGCGACGGAAAAAATCAACACCAAGCTGACCGCTGCGTTCTATCACCTCGACAATGCCCTGTTCGAACGAGCGGTGCTTCGCTGGTTTGCGACGCTTGCACAAAATACTTTTGATATTGTGCAGTGTTGCTCATTGTTTGGTTTGCCCCAAAAGCTGCTGAGCAGGTATAAGCAGCCGGTAATTTCATGGCTTCCGGGCCCACCCTCCGGGCGTGTTCGTACCCGTTTACCACAGCTGGTTGTTACCCCCCTTTTTGGCTTGTTCACCCATGGCTCGCCCGAGTGGTCCTTGTTGGAAATGGGTTTTATGCCAGGGCAAGAATTCGAGATCATTGAGCCAGGGATTGATCTTTCAGCCATCGATTCGATGACACCTGACCGTTGTGTATTACGTAAGCAGCTGGGCATAGGGTTAGACGATCTGTTGGGGATCACCACGGCTCGCCTTGTACCGGTAAAAAACCACCATCTTTTATTAAAAGGCATAGCGGCAGCCAGAGGGCAGGGGGTTATATGGCACTGGATGTTTGTCGGTGATGGGCCGCTTGATGCTGAGCTGAAGCGAACAGCGAAAGAGCTGGGTATATCCAGCCAGATCCATTTTCTTGGCCATCAGAACCAGCAGCAGGTTCATACCTGGTTAGCCATAGCCGATATCTTCGCACTGACATCAAGCTATGAGAGCTTCTCCATTGCCACCCTGGAGGCCATGGCCCATCGGTTGCCAGTTATTGGTACCGATGTTGGCTATTTACAGGTCTTGATTACTGAGGCGAAAGCGGGGCGTGTAGTCCCATCATTGGTTAGTGCCCCATTGGCAGCCACGTTGGTGGAATTGGCGGAGGCGGCCAATCGTTCAGGTTATGGCCAGGCGGGGCGTCAGTTTGTGCAAAGGCTGGACTGGCCCAATATCGCCAAACGCCTGGAGACTTTCTATCGGAAAGTGATTAAGGGGCGGGCCTGATGAAACTACTGGTCGTTATACCCTCGCTGCATCGTGGTGGTGCTGAACGTGTCGTTTCCTTGCTTAGCGAGGAATGGGCAAAGGAGCATACAGTCAAGATTGCAGTGTTCGACGCCAGCAATACTGCCTATACCTATGGTGGTGACCTGGTCGATTTGGAGCTATCTGCAAACAGGGGCTGGTTAGGTAAAGGCGTTCAGGCGATACGGCGAGTGGTTAGCCTTGCTCGACTCTTTCGGGAAGTGAAACCGGACAGAGTGATCAGTTTTATGGAAAGCGCTAATTTTCCCTGTATTCTGGCCGGGCTTATAGCTGGAGTGCGATCACGTTTATGGGTGAGTGTTCGAAATGATCCGGGGCGTTTTCCGTTTTTTTACCAGCAACTTATTCCGCTATTTTATCGAATGCCTGACAAGGTGGTTGCTGTGTCAAGCGGTGTTGCTCAGGCATTGTCTGGTATAGGTGTGCCAGAGCGAAGGTTGATTAGCATTCCTAACCCCGCTCCGACTCTTGCACCAACTTTAGCAACTCCATTATCAAAGCCTACCGATGCGCCTGACCGCTATATACTGGGGGTCGGTCGTCTGCACTGGCAAAAGGGGTTTGATCGTTTGATGACATCTTTCACCCGACTAGATGACAAAAACGTACATCTGGTAATTTTGGGGGAAGGTAATATGCGTAAAGCTTTGGAATCTCAAGCCGCAACACTTGGGATTTCCGATCGCTTATACATGCCGGGTGCACAAGAGAACCTTTGGCCTTGGTATCGCCATGCGCTCTGTTTTGTTTTGAGTTCGAGACATGAGGGGTGGCCCAATGTACTTATGGAGGCCATGAGCCAAAAATGCCCGTTGGTTGCATTTGATTGCAATTATGGGCCTTCGGAAATTATCGAGAATGGGATTAGTGGGTGGCTGGTCAATGATGGCAGTGTTAACGACTTGGCCGAAGCCTTACAGGAGGTAATCAATAATTCTGCACAGCGTAGACAATTTGGAGAGCAAAGCCTGATGCGTGTGGTGGATTTCGAAGTGACCAAGATTGCCAGAAAATGGCTTCTTTGAATTGATGAACGTGTCAAACTTTAACCGCACAAGTATAGCCAGATCAGCATATTTCCCAATGCTGTTTTCACAGGTATAGGCCTATCGCTTGGCGTGCAAATTGGTGTGGCCGGTATTGGATTAAATGAATTCATGTTATTGTTTTCAGTAATTTGGTTTATTTTCTTTATGCCCAGAGGTGTCAATGCAATCTGTAATTTTTTTTGCCTCCTGTCAGATACCTACCCTTGCTGTTATCTGCTTGATTGTATGTTATTCGATAGGGTATTTTACTGGATTTGTTTATGATCCAGATGCGCGTGCAATATACCAGTTTCTGAGGCTGGTAATATTTTCATTGGCAGCATTAGCATTGCCTTTTGTCTCTTATATTTCTGGCATCTCTAACCTGAGACTTGATTTAATGGCGATGACACTTGGTTAGCATTTCCCGGTGAACATACGTCAATTCTCGTTAAAGTTGGCATGAAATCATTTTTACCCTTGGAGAATAGGGGGGTGTAGCGGCATATAACTAACTCACAAATTTGATAATGAAAAAATTGTGCGGTGATATAAAAAAACAAAACCAATCCCTTGATATCACTGGGTTTACTGTCGTATACATGTACAAGATCGCTACATGATCGGCACTGTTCGCACAGTTTGCTGTTAGATTTTGTTTAACGTAATCTGCCTACAATCAATAAAGCCTCATCTAAAGTGATCTACGAGGTAAGTGATAATTAACTTTTAAACGATCATCGGCGTATAAAGAGCAGGAATTGCTGCCTGATCAAAGAGCTTACTAAATGCCTATCACATTAATATTTGTAATTACTGGCCTTTCTACCGGTGGCGCGGAAACGATGCTGCTAAAAGTTCTACAGAAGTTAGATCGACGTCGCTTTAAACCTGTGGTTATTTCACTAACCACTACGGGAGAGATAGGCCCCCTGATTGAGAAATCTGGTATTCGGGTTCACTCATTGGATATGAAACCAAAGGTACCGTCCCCAGTCAAGTTCATGTGTTTAGTCCGCCTGATGCGTAAGTTAAGACCCGATATTGTTCATTCCTGGATGTATCATGCCGATCTCCTGGGAGGCCTTGCAGCAAGAATAGCGGGGGTTAAAACGATTGTCTGGGGAGTGCGGCAAAGTAACCTTTCATTTGCGCATAACAAAAGCTCTACCTTGCTGGTTATGAAGATCTGTGCTCATATTTCACATTGGTTGCCCAGCTGTATTTTGACCTGCTCTGAACAGGCACAAAGCAACCATGTGGCGGCCGGCTACGATGCCAACAAGATGGTGTTAATTCCCAATGGATTTGATCTTTCGCGTTTCCTGCCTGATGCGATAGCGCGGGACGCGTTGCGTGAAGAGTTGGATCTGGGCCGAGATGTTCCATTGGTGGGGTTGATCGCGCGAGACGACCCCCAAAAGAATCATCCGGGTTTCATTAAAGCAGCTGAATTAGTACACAAAACCTTGCCTCAGGTTCATTTTGTGCTGGCGGGGGCAGGGATAGATGGGAATAACAAGTCACTTACTTCGTTGATTGCACGGGCAGGGTTGATGGAATATGTACACCTTCTTGGCCGACGCCAGGATATACCCCGCCTGATGGCGTCCTTCGACCTGCTGGCTTCTTCTTCTTTCGGGGAAGCATTTCCCAATGTGCTTGGCGAAGCCATGGCCTGCGGTGTGCCTTGTGTCGTGACCGACGTCGGCGATTCTGCTGAAATCGTCGGCGAAGTTGGTCGGGTAGTTGTTCCTGGCGACATGGTCGCTCTTGCTCAGCACCTCATCGAATTATTGCAATGGCCTGCTGAAAAGCGGAACCAGCTTGGTATCTGCGCGCGGCAGCGCGTCCGTGATCGTTATGAAATTGGAGACGTCACTCGACGATATGAGGAGTTCTACTTGCAGTTAATGAAAGGCACCTGAGCATGTGTGGAATTGCGGGTTTTATTGGTTATCAAAATCTTCACAGGGATTCTATTCCATCGGTTTTACAACATATGGGGGATGCTATCCACCATCGAGGCCCAGATGATACAGGGTGGTGGTGTGACAATCAGGCGCAGGTGGGATTAGTACACCAGCGCTTATCTATTCTGGACTTGTCTTCGGCCGGTCATCAGCCCATGGTTTCCGACTCCAGTCGTTTTGTGATTGTTTTTAACGGAGAGATATACAACCACTTGGAACTGAGGCTGGAACTTGACAGCCTAGCCTCAGGAAAGAGCACGGCGTGGCGGGGCCATTCGGATACGGAAACTCTATTAGCAGGGATTGATGCCTGGGGACTTGAAGCAACGCTTCGTCGTACAGTGGGAATGTTTGCTCTGGCACTCTGGGATAAGAATGAAAGATCGCTTTATCTTGCTCGTGATCGCATGGGTGAAAAACCACTTTATTTCGGTTGGCAGCAGGGTGTCTTTTTGTTTGGTTCTGAACTTAAGGCTCTTAAGGCTCATCCGGCTTTTAAAGCCGAAATTGATCGCGGCGCTATTGCGCTCCAGATGCGCCATAACTATATTCCAGCGCCCTATTCGATCTATTCCGGCATAAATAAACTACAGCCCGGTTATTGCGTTAAGGTAACCAGTTCTGAAAAATGTAGGCAAAGCGAACCTTGGCCGTACTGGTCATTCCAGAAGGCTGTAGAGTATGGCCGTTTCAATCCGTTTACCGGCAACGAAATAGAGGCTGTTAATGAACTTGACACCTTGCTGCGTTCCGCTGTTGCACAACAAATGATCGCTGATGTTTCCCTTGGGGCGTTTCTTTCTGGCGGTGTGGATTCTTCTACCATTGTAGCTTTGATGCAGTCGCAGTCGTCCAGGCCAGTGAAGACTTTTACCGTCGGTTTTAACGAAGCCAGCTACAACGAGGCCGTGCATGCCAAAGCTGTGGCAGAGTATTTGGGTACGGAGCACACCGAGTTGTATGTGACACCCCAGCAGACATTGGATGTAATTCCGCGTCTTCCTGCACTCTACGACGAGCCGTTTTCGGATTCTTCTCAGGTGCCGACTTTCCTCGTATCAGAAATGACACGCCGGCATGTCACTGTTTCGCTTTCGGGAGATGCTGGAGATGAATTGTTTGGTGGATATAACCGTTATGTCAAAACGCAGCGCTGGTGGGAGTCTATTTGCAGGATCCCCCCCCCACTTCGTCGTCTCACAGGTCGGTGTCTCAAGATACTGCCGTCCTGTACTTGGGATCAGTTTGGTGAAAATATTGCGCGAATTACTGGCAATAACAAGCGCTGGCACAACCTCGGTAATCTTGTTTCCAAGCTTGCTGATGTGCTGGCAGTTAGCAATAATTCAGGACTATACCGTCATTTTGTTACCCACTGGCCCGATCCAGCATCAATAGTGATCAACGGAGTCGAGCCTCCGACACAGGTCACCCAGCCACAACTGCACCTAAATAATATTCTGGAACAGATGATGGCACTGGATTCACTCAGTTACCTCCCCGATGATATTCTCTGCAAAGTGGATCGAGCTGCCATGGGTGTTTCCCTTGAAACCCGGGTCCCGATGCTGGATCACCGCGTGGTGGAATTTGCTTGGCGATTGCCATTGGACATGAAAATTCGTGATGGCCAGGGCAAGTGGATCCTACGGGAAGTGTTATACAAGTATGTGCCCAGGGAGCTTATCGAACGCCCTAAAATGGGGTTCAGTGTACCTATCGACAGCTGGCTGCGCGGTCCGCTCCGCGACTGGGCAGAAAGCCTGCTGAATGAAGCCCGCCTGCGTCAGGAAGGTTACTTTGATCCTGCACCCATTCGCCAGAAATGGGCTGAACACTTGTCCGGCCGACGAAATTGGCAGTATCACCTTTGGGATGTTCTGATGTTTCAAGCGTGGCTTGAAGGCATAAGGTGAACATGTGTTGACAGTTAACTCTTAATTCAAAAAGAAACAACCCCGCGTGAAGATACTTTTTATCGTAAATGCCCCCGAATTTTTCTTGTCCCATCGCCTCCCTCTGGCGCTGGCTGCGCGTGAGGCAGGCTATTGTGTGCAGATTGCCACGGGACCAGGGCCAGCCTGTGAACAGATAAGAGAGTTGGGATTTGTGCACCACCAGCTGCCACTTTCCCGTTCGGGCACCAATCCATGGTTGGAGCTGTCGTGTCTTTGGGCGTTATGGCATCTGATACGCCGGATCGAACCGAATTTGCTTCATCTGGTGACCATCAAGCCAGTGCTTTATGGGGGCTTAATGGCCCGTCTGGCTGGAGTGCCTGCTGTGCTGGTGGCAATTTCCGGTCTTGGCTCCGTTTTCGTAGCGCGTGGAGGCGTGGTTGCCGGGCTGCGTCGTGGTGTCCAGATGTTGTATCGGTTTGCCCTACAACATCCTAACCTCAAAGCGATTTTCCAAAACCCTGATGATAAGGCCTTGTTGACAGGATTTGGAGTTGTTCGGGAAGACCAGGCAGTTCTTATACGCGGCTCCGGTGTAGACCTTGCGGATTATCCGGTAAAGCCAGAACCAGCTGGTATACCCGTGGTGACGCTTGCCGCCCGTTTGTTAAAAGAAAAAGGTGTGCTTGAGTTTGTCGAGGCAGCCCGTTTATTGAAAGATCGGGGAGTAGCGTCCCATTTCTGTCTGGTGGGGACTCCGGACCCTGGTAACCCTTCCTCTGTCAGTGACAAGGAAATTGAGCATTGGCGAGCGTCTGGTTTAATTGAGCCGCTGGGATACCGAACCGATATCGCTGATGTGTTTGCCAACGCAAACCTGGTGGTTCTTCCTTCTTACTACGGCGAGGGTTTACCTAAGGTATTGATTGAAGCGGCCGCCACTGGTCGGGCAGTCATCACTACGGATCAGCCTGGCTGTCGTGATGCCATTGAACCGAACGTGACGGGTCTATTGGTGCCGCCCAGAGATGCTTTGGCTCTTGCGGATGCCATTGAAGACTTACTTGCTAATTCAGAGTTGAGACAATCCATGGGTAATGCGGGTCGTAAGTTGGCGGAGCGGGATTACGGTATAGAAAAAGTGGTTAAAGCTCATCTGCAAATCTATCAAGAGTTACTGGATCTTGCGAGTCTCGGTGACGATTGAACATTAGCCCCAAGAAAGATATTGAGTTATGTCATTAAATAAGGGAAACAAGGTAGAGAATGGCGCTCTCAAAAAATGCTTAATCACTGGAGCCAGCGGTTTTGTTGGCTCTGCTTTATTAGACTCTTTGCCGGTGAAACAATTTATTGGGATACCCGTTTATCGCAAACCCTACAATAATGCAGTATCTATCACAGATATTAACGCAGAAACAGACTGGTCATGCATATTAGAGAATATTGATACAGTAGTTCATGCTGCTGCCCGCGTTCATATTATGTCTGATACTCATCATGATGCCCTTGCTGAGTTTCGAAGGGTAAATCTAGATGGGACATTAAATCTTGCACACCAGGCGGCAGAAGCCGGCGTCCGACGTTTTGTTTTTATAAGCACCATCAAAGTTAATGGTGAGTCAACCTTTGGTAGATACACTTTGAATGAAGTTTGTACTGTACCACCTGAAGACCCGTACGCCCTCTCAAAATACGAAGCAGAAATCGGCATAAGAGAAATTGCTGATCAAACAGGCATGGAAGTTGTTATTATCCGTCCACCGCTTGTTTATGGTGCAAACGTAAAAGCCAACTTTCTTAGTTTGATGAAGCTTGCTGACACCCCTATTCCTTTACCGTTTGGCGCGATCAACAACAAACGCAGTATGGTGTATGTAGGCAATCTGGTTGATTTTATTATTAAGTGCATTGATCATCCCGCTGCGGCCAATCAGACATTTATGGTTTCTGATGGTGAGGACTTATCCCTGACGGTTTTACTCAGGATGATGCGAGTTGCACTGGGTAGGCCTGCACGTTTGTTTTCTCTACCCGCATCATTATTTCACATGGCTGGTCGGCTTTCAGGTAAGTCAGGGGTCATTGATCGGCTGATCGGTGATTTACAGGTTGATTCGGCCAAAGCCAGGAATCTGTTGGGATGGAAACCTCCCTTTACCGTTCAACAAGGTATAAGCGCCACAATAGCGGCTTATCTTGAAGGCAAACGATTTGAAGATAAAAAGTTGGAAGGTAAACAATAAAGTGATCCGTTTTTTTGATTTTATATTTGCATTACTCGGGTTGTTATTTGGCTCTTCTATCCTGCTGATTATTTATATTATCGGTCTGTTCGATACCGGCTCCCCTCTGTTCAGGCAGGAACGGGTCGGCCGAAATAAGAAACCCTTTACCCTGGTTAAGTTCCGAACCATGAAGGTGGATACAGCATCCGTTGCCAGCCACCTGGCTTCATCATCCTCTATCACGCCATTGGGGCGTTTTTTGCGAAAGTCAAAACTCGATGAACTCCCTCAGCTCTGGAATGTACTTAAAGGCGACATGAGCCTTGTAGGACCACGCCC
This sequence comes from Salinisphaera sp. G21_0, assembly GCF_017744115.1. Taxonomy (GTDB): domain Bacteria; phylum Pseudomonadota; class Gammaproteobacteria; order Pseudomonadales; family Endozoicomonadaceae; genus Endozoicomonas. Next base: position 190,942 of record NZ_JAGHQW010000003.1, read on the forward strand.
CAATCTTTTCAACCAGGAAGAGTTGATTGCCGCCAGAGACAGGCTGGGTGTTTATGATGTGCTGCCGGGTATTACGGGTTTAGCCCAGGTTAACCATATTGATATGTCTACCCCCGAACTGCTCGCTGAAACTGATCGCCAGATGATTGAGTCCTTGACGGTTCGGGGCTATTTCAAGTACGTACTGATGACCGCTACTGGCAGTGGGCAGGGGGATCGGGTGCGTTGAGATCGCTCCCAGTTGGCCGTGCCCGTTACCCGTTCCCGTTGCCCGTAAAAGCGTTTGCTTATCTTTTCGGGTAACGGGCAGCTCAGCCGAAGATTGTTATGTTCCGCATCTGTAATTTACCCAAATTTTCCACTTCCAGTTACCTGCCCCCCCGATGCCTGTAAAGACTGTAGCTTGTCTTTTTCGGGCAACGGGTACGGGAAACGGGAAACGCAGCCAAAGGCTGAACATGAGAGAAAAACTACTTAGATTATCCAGAAATCAGAAAACCCTCACCATGCTCGCGGTAGACCTGCTGATCGTCTGGCTAGCCCTGTTCGGTGCCTTCTATTTGCGCCTGGGCTATAAAGATTTTGTGCCCCATTATCTCAATTCCTTTTACATCTCAGGGTTGTTGGCCTCGGTTATTTCTTTGCCGGTCTTCTACTTCTTGGGCTTGTATCGTGCACTGCTGCGCTATATGGGGCAGCATGTGTCGTTTATTATCCTGCGGGCCAGTTTCCTTTCTTTTCTCATGCTCACTGTGGCCATTACCCTGCTTGGGGTTCCTGTACCTCGCAGTGTACCGGTGTTGTACTGGCTGCTATCAGCCCTGTTTCTGGGGGTAAGTCGCTATGGGGTTCGCTTCTGGCTGCGGGGCTTCAGGTTCCGGGATATTCTTTTTGCCCCCATTAAGTTGCCCCAAGCCAAAAGCCATGAGCTGCGTGGCCAGCCGGTGGCGGTTTATGGTGCCGGTGAGGCCGGTAATCAGCTGGTTGAGGCACTGGAGCATTCAAGAGAGTTTCGTCCGGTGGCTTTTATCGATGACGATGTGCGTCTACGGGGGCGAACCATCGCGGGTTGTCGTGTATTTGCCCCGGATGCACTGGATCGTCTGATTCTGCAAACCGGTGCCCAGGAGGTGCTGCTGGCCGTTCCATCGGCCAGCCGCCAGCGGCGGCGGGAGATTGTCCGGCATCTGGAAACCTTTGGCCTGCCCATTAAAACCATGCCCGGTATTCAGGACCTGGCCAGTGGCCGGGCCCGGGTGCAGGAGATTATGGAAGTGGATATCGGCGATGTGCTGAGCCGGGATGAAGTGGCCCCCATTGCCGAACTGGTGGAGCAGGATATTGTTGACCAGGTGGTGATGGTCACCGGTGCCGGTGGTTCCATCGGTTCCGAGATGGCCCGGCAGGCACTGGTTAGAAAGCCGAAAATGCTGGTGCTGTTGGAGCACTCGGAGTTTAACCTTTATACCATTGATCAGGAACTGCAGAGTTCTATCCGCACGCTGGGGCTGGATATTCCGGTGATTTCGGTGCTGGGGTCGATCAATGACCCGGTGCGTTTGCTGGATGTGATGAACACCTACCAGGTCGATACCCTCTACCATGCTGCCGCCTACAAGCATGTGCCGCTGGTTCAGTATAACGTCTCCCAGGGGTTGCGGAATAATGTGCTGGGTACGCTCTATACTGCCCAGGCCGCCATTTTGGCGGGAGTGAAGCAGTTTGTGCTGATCTCTACCGATAAGGCAGTGCGGCCCACCAATGTGATGGGTGCCTCCAAGCGCTTGGCGGAGATGGTGTTGCAGGCCTTGAGTAATGAGCAAGAGATCCGGCTGTTTCAGCCGGAGCTGTTCGGGTCCACGCCGGGTACGGTGATTCCCAATAATACCCGTTTTACCATGGTGCGGTTTGGTAATGTGCTGGGTTCCAGCGGTTCGGTGATTCCCCTGTTCCGGGAGCAGATCCGTACCGGTGGGCCGGTTACGGTGACTCATCCGGAAATTAACCGCTATTTTATGACCATTCCGGAAGCCGCCCAGCTGGTGATTCAGGCCGGTGCCATGGGGCAGGGGGGCGATGTATTTGTGCTGGATATGGGCGAGCCGGTGAAAATTGTCGATCTGGCAAAACGAATGATCTCCCTTTCCGGCCTGTCTTTAAAGGATGAATTACACCCGGACGGGGATATTGAAATCCGTTTTTCCGGCCTTCGCCCCGGCGAGAAGTTGTATGAGGAGCTGTTGATTGGCGATAACGTCGAGGGCACTATTCACCCCCGTATCAGCCGGGCCTTTGAGGAGTTGCTGGCTTGGGAGCATCTGAAGGTTGTTCTGTCTGAGATGATCGAGAGCCTGAAAGAACACCGCTATAGCATTACCCGGGAGTTGTTGTTGCGCTATGTGAAAGGTTATGCGCCCAGTAGTAAGGTGGTGGATTGGCTTTATCGGCATCCGGGGCATTGGGCGGTTAAGGATGAAGTTTCTTGAAAGATCGTTCCTGTTGTCCGTAAAAGATCGTACCCGTTGCCCGTAACCGCCCGTATAAAGCTTTAGTCTTTTCTTTTACTGGAAACGGTTACTGTCAACGACAATCAATGCCCCTCATGCTCCAGAAAAAGAGTCACCGGCAAATCAAATCGTTCAGCCAGGCTTTGCATCTGCCGCAGGTTCATTGGTCGCTTGCCGTTTAACGTGAGTTCGACGCTCAGAAAGCCATGGGTACACCTTCTGTTAGTACAGAAACATCAATATGAGGCTTTCTGGGTTGTCTGGTATAGGCTATGAGGCCAGCTATCAGATTTACAGCAAAGTTGA
>NZ_JAGHQW010000040.1 GCF_017744115.1 Salinisphaera sp. G21_0
TTAGCTACTTAACCATCCAAAACAGGAAAAACTGTCTTTAAAAATGATGATGAAGTAAAGCCAGAAAGATCATGGTCAAATAAGAAATGTTGAACCTTTTCGAATTGAAGTGGTTTAACCGTACTGCACGGCAAAAACATGAGCATTTTTTGAACAGACAAGCAGGCTAAAAAAGTGCAAAATACCTCCTTTTTCCTGATTATCTATGTCTGCAAAATCCCTGTTCTCTAAATTCAGCACCCTCACCGACCCTCGTGATCCCAAGAAAACAACACATATTCTGGCAGAGATTATGTTCATCGCTGTTTGCGCCATTCTATGTGGAGCCGATGACTGGAACGCTATTAGACTGTTCGCTACAACCAAAGAAAAATGGTTCCGAAAATATCTGACTTTACCCGGTGGAATCCCCGTTGCCATTACATTTAATTGAGTCTTTGCTGCTATTGATCCAGATGAGTTTCGCCAGATCTTTATCCAGTGGATACGGGATGTTCTTGCAGGCCTAGAACTTTCCGACAGCAGAATCGTCGCTATAGATGGAAAGACCATTAAAGGTTCAGCATGGAACAAGGGCAAAGATGCCATTCACATGGTCAATGCCTGGTGCACCGAAGCAGGACTGTCTCTGGGGCAATATAAGGTGGATGCCAAGTCTAATGAAATTACCGCCATTCCCGCCCTGCTCAAACTCCTTGAACTGGCTAGCAGCCTGGTCACCATTGATGCAATGGGTTGCCAGAAGAAAATTGCCACTGCAATTCTAAAAAAAGAAGCAGACTACTTGTTGGCAGGGCTTACGCACCAACGGCTAAAAATCGGTAGACCTTGGCATCTGTGACGTATAGGCAAACCAATCACCAATCGCATGTCAAAAAAACGCATATATACGTCAATAGACGTTTAAAATAATGACTATTTTGATTAATAATCCTGAAAAATAATCCTTATGCGGTCATTTTAACTGCGTTAACCTATTTTGATAGTGTTAACTGATGCGTAAGCCCTGACTTGTTGGCTGTGAAAGGCAACCAGAAAAAACTCTATGGTGAACTGGCTCGAGCCTTTGAACAGCTTTGGCAAGACAATCCGGAAGACGCTCCCAGCCTTGAGTTTGCCGAACAGGAAGGTAAATCGCATGGCCGCATGGAACATCGTAGATGCTGGGTTATCAACAATATTGCTGAAGCTTCCAACGCAGCTGGCTGGAAAGCCAAAACGATAGCTGCCGTCCAGTTGGACAGCCAGAAAAAAGCCAAAGGAAACACATTAATCCGTTACTTCATATCAAGTCGTAAGCTGTCTGCTGAAGAGGTACTTGAGGCTACAAGAAAGCACTGGTTAATAGAGAACCAGTTGCACTGGGTTCTTGATGTTGCTTTTGATGAAGATCGTTGCAGGTCACGGAGTTTTTCAAGATAGTTGTCCCGATAACTGAATTTTAGGCGGCCTGTTTTCCGTGTTTATTGACCTCACACAGCCGCTCCGGATTCAGAGCAACAGCTCCAACAGGCTCCCAGTTCCGGATATCACCTGACCAGCGCGATGGGTTAGCTTCTCGCGCTTTGGTATACACCTGTTTTCTGTGTTTCAGGATTGCCGCGTCTCTTTGCTCATGACGCTGTGCTGGCGTAACAAAGCGAATCGAGCTATGACGGTGTTTGTGGTTATAAAACCGCTCAAACTTCAGCATCCACTGGCGGCCTTCATCCAACGTCAAAAAGCCCTGCGATGGCCATTCCGGACAATACTTCACCGTTTTAAATATCGATTCAGCAAATGCGTTATCATTACTCACTCGTGGCCGACTGTGAGAGGGTATAATCCCCAACTCATCCAGCTTGGCTTTGAAGGTACTGGAGGTCATTGGTGCTCCATTGTCTGAGTGCAATACTACCGGTGTTTTAATGCATCTTTCGGCCAAAACTGTTCGGTTAATCAGCTCGCTGGCCAGTTCCCCAGACTCCTGGCTATGAATTTCCCAACCAACAAACTTACGACTGTATACGTCCAGTATCAGGTAGAGATACCAGAACTGACCACGCACTCTTGAAGGAACGTAGCTGATGTCCCAACACCAGACCTGGTTGGGCCCAGTGGCAATATGCGTTGTGGGCTTCTTGCTTTTCGAACGCTTTTTACTGCGCCCACGATGGTGCAGCTGACCATGCTTTTTCAGAACTCGGTAAAAGCTGGATTCTGAGGCGACATACTCACCCTTGTCCGCAAGTGCCGGTACAATCTGCGATGGCGGCAGGCTCGCATATTCTTTTTCATTGCTGATAGCCAGGATTCGCTGTTCCTCCTCCTCAGTCAGTTTATTCGAAGGCGCTGGTCGCGATGCTTCCGGGCGTTTGTCTACCAATACCATGCCGTTATTATCACGCCAGCGATTGAGTGTCTTCAGAGCGATTTCCAGTTGTTCAGCAGCCTTCCAGCGGGAAGCGCCATTTACTACAGCTTCGTCAAACCATGACAGTAATTGTCGGCGCTCATCAACAGAGGTCAGCAGTCCTCGTTGTCTACCCCGTAGAAGGCATCGAGCTTTTTTGAAAGTACCAACAGGGCTGCGGCTTCTGCCAACGCCTTGTCTTTACGGCGAAGCTCTTTTTCAAGGCTCTGAATACGTTTACGTTCTTGCTTTGACTGTTTATTTTCCTGGTCTTTACGCTGGTCAGCCTGAGCAGCTCCGGAAATACAAGCCTGTCTCCACTCCTTGACTTGTTGAGGGTAGAGGCCATTTTTACGGCAATATTCGCTCAGCTCAGCTTCTGATAAAACGGCGGTCTCAACCACCACTGCAAACTTACTTTCAGCAGACCATTGTTCTGATTTTTGTTCGTTTCCAGGCACAGGCAATCCTTTATCCCGTAGAGTCTTTCGCCAATTATACAGTGTTTGTTCGCTGATACCTTCCTCTCTGGCAACATCTGGCACTGAGCGGTTGTTTGGAGGTAACAGTTTCTTCAAAACAGCTGATTTACGTTCCTCTGAGTAATGAGGCATATTAAGCGTCCATCGCCCACTGTCTAACTTTTATTGGTTAATCAGTAAGCAGGACAACTATCCTGACACAGCGGGGTCACGTGAGGGCTATGCAGCGGAAAATCTTGCGGTTGCAAGACAGGTAACTCTCAATCTTCTTAAGCTGGATACATCAGTAAAGGCAGGTATCAAGAACAAGTGACACAAATGTGGTTGGGATGAACATTATATGATGAATGTGCTTGGATTGATCAATATGTGATCATGTTTTTGCCGTGGGCTCCTTGGTTTTGCGTCAAGAAGAAAGACCTGACCCCAGCTTTGACCCCAGCTTTCTGACGTCAAGAAGAAAGACCTGACCCCAGCTTTGTGACCCCAGCTTTGCCAGCTTTGACCCCAGCTTCGAAGAAAGACCTGACCCCAGCTTCGTTGTGAAAACTTTTCCTTGCATCGCGGGGCGGACCATATATGACCCCAGCTTTCTCCAGCTTTCCAGTAAGCCCCTACTATAACCGCCTTAGCGGTTTAGTGGTGGGAGTATTTCACAATTTACTCAGCAGCGGGCACTTAACGCCTGAGGTAAATGCTCAATGATACGCTGATCACGGGTAATCAACGGGCAATCACAAAAAATGGCATCAGCTGCAATCAGCCGGTCAAAAGCGTCCCGGGTCCAGTGAATACCGATAGCCGATTGAACCAGTCCTGCGGTAGGCGTTTTTGAACAAACCATGCCCACATCACCATACAAGTCAGCAACTATTTCAGCAGGCGTGAAGGTAATCCGGCCAATCTCATGCAAATACTGAAGCTCCAGCCTTGCCAGTTCAGGCAAAACAATATCATGATATTCAAGTTGCTCCTGAGCCAGTGGAGAAATCTTGCTCAAATCACCACTGTGCAGAAAGACCGCAATATGCGTATCAATCAAAACCATTATCTGGCTCCCACTGGTGGGTGATCGCTTCCTCAAGACCATCTGCTGTATCAGGACCATCAGGCAGCAGGGTGTTGCGGACCTTAAGATTTCCAAGTTTTGATGAAGCTCTGGTGACAACATCCAGTTTTAACAGAGTTCCCCCCCGTTCAATGGTTAATGGCTTACCACTGGCGATCACTTCATCAACAAGCTGATAGATATTCTTGCGAAGCTGAGTCAGGGTTACCACCTGGTTGCTCTGTTCTGGTTCTTGTTGCGTAGGCATAAAACAAAATCCTTGAAGTATGTACGTCTATTAATGTAGAGCGTACGTTAAGTAATCGCAACCTTAAGGAAGGCCAGGCTCTTGAATCTTTTATTCCCCAGGCAAAACGGAGACAGGTCTTGAATCTTGAATGTGTTCAAAAAGAAAGCCCCCAGCTTTTCTGACCCCAGCTTTTCTACCTTGCTTCCTGGCTGTCGCAATCCCCTCCCTTTTACACTCAAAAGGGCCACTGGAAAGTCATCTGGAATGGCAACGAAGGCACTGCCCGACTTTCGCCCTTCTTTGATAATGGCACCAGTCTTGGCCATGAGCTCTTCCCGAAAAAGTTCAATCAATGCGTGCGTGACAATAATATGCTGCTCGCCTATATCAACCGGGGTAGACATCAGATGAAGTGGCATAAGGATGATTGAAAATGAGGCATATTGAACACTTAGTCGAGCCGGATCGAATACTTCTCTCATGGCAGGCACTGGCAAGCAAAAACCGCTCTCGCTTTGTGGTGGGCGAGCTGATACGCAAGGGTGAAAAGGTGACTCTCCGGTATTTTTCCGACAGTAAAGATTTTCAGCAGGCAGTAGCAGATGGTTTTACCGGTTATCCTGCCTTTCAGATTCAGGAGGGAGTAAGTCAGTACGATAATCAGGTGCTTGATGCCTTTATCCGTCGACTGCCGCCTCGAACCCGCAGCGATTTCTCCCGTTACCTGGAGCTTAGAGGCTTAAACCCGGAGGCTCAAATCAGTGACTTTGCCTTACTGGGGTATTCAGGAGCCCGGCTACCTGATGACGGCTTCGAGCTGATCCACCCGTTTGACAACGCTGACGGGGCATTTGAGTTTATCGTTGAAGTGGCCGGTTTTCGGCATGAGTCTGAGGTAGCCGTTGACGATATCCCCCTGGAGGCCAGCGTCAGCTTTATACCAGAGCCATCAAACACCTTTGATGACAGGGCTATCCGGATAGAACTGAATGGCCAGAAACTCGGCTATGTAGACCGTGGACGTCTTGATCTGTTCCACCGGCATTTGCAGGCATGCCATCAGCTAACCGGAGAAGTGATCCGTAAAAACGGAACTCCTGAACGGCCACTGCTTTATATCTATACGCGGGTTGTGCCCGTCACCCACTGAGAAAAGTACCTGAGCAGTCAATCCAAAAATGCGCTTATCAATGCCCTCTCAGAGAAAAACTCTCCTGCTGATATTGCCAGGACTATTGAAGAGGGCTTTGTTCGGGCTCCCAAATGCCCTTATTGTGTGTCGGATTCCCTTTAGCGCTGGCGGCTTGAATCTTATCTATCCAAAGGATGGATATTTATTGTCCAAAAAAAGCCTCCCGAAAAGGGAGGCAACTCTGTACACACTCTGTAAGCACTAAGCACACATAACAGTTAACCTTAAATACTACTCCTCCCGCTAAAAGTCATACCGCAGCCGGGCGATAAACCCATCGGACTTGAAGTTATCCATCCAGTCATGGCTGTAGTTAAAAGACAGCGTCATATTATCGTGAAGATCCATATCCACAGAGGCGGCAAACTGGTAGCGGGTGGTGTCACGTTTGGCACCGTGCACCACAAAGCTGTTGCCACCGGCGGCATAGTGAGCGGTCATGGTGACCGGATCGTCTTTAAAGTCGTGCAATACCATCAGTTTGAAGGCCGGGCGGAAGGCCAGATCATCACTCTGGATATCGCCCATCAGTCGCACACCCACGCCCAGTTCTATAATGGTGTAATCGTCGTTTTTCACCTGATCAAAGGCGAGGTAGTTCAACGGGGCAGACTCGCGGTAGTCGTCGGTGGTGATGCGGTAGTAATTAAAGGCCACCAGGGGTTGCCAGCTCCACTCTTCATTGCTGGGCAGGGTCATGCCGCCGCTCAGGCCGATACCCCAGCTCTTGCTGTCGTAGCTGGATTGTACCCGGTTGCCGCTGACGTTACGGTGGCCTTTGTTATCCCCGGAGGCATAGCTGATCATGCCATCCATAAACATATCATCCTGGTCATAAGAGCCGTACAGGGTGAAGATATGGTTCTTGCTGTCCATGGTGCTGCCGGACCCGGCACCTTCACCGCTGATATCCGACTTGGCATATGTGTAAGCCAACCCGGCATCAAACATTGGGTCCAGCTCCCAGTCTGCCCCCGGGGTAAAGCCATTGGTTTTGTCCTTGTAGCCAAACACGCCGTCTTTCTCATCCTGTTTGGCGTCGTTGTAGGCATATTGAATCCAGACACCACCGGACTCCATCATATCGCCACTGTTCATGCCGGTGCGGCGGTTGGTATTGCGGGTATCAATGGCTTTACTGGACATCTGTTGTGCATCGCGGGCGGCGGTAATGTTGCTGCCGGTATCATTAGGTGTGAGCTGTTTGGCCAGGTTGGCGGCAGTGGCTGGGGAGGTTGCCCGTTGGACCACAAAAGCATTGAGCGGATCGTCAACTGTGGCGCGCGACTGGGCGTCGGCAGCTGGTACTTTTTTTGGTGCAACGGCTATGTCCACAGCCCGGACCGCAGAAGCTGGGGCACCGCCTGTGAACGCCAGCTTACAAATGTGGTCTTTCATAGGCTGGATGGCCAGAATCATCTTTTTCTTATCCTTTGGATTCAGGATTGCGTGATAGTGGTCGTATTGCCCGGGCTTAGTGCCAACGACAGCGACAGGTTGATTAATGTCTTTTGCAGTGGCTGTCATCAATACCTGACCCTCTTTGGAACTTGCGCTGTCAAAAACCAGTGTGGCATTGTTTCCAATGACAATGTTATCTGCAGTGACAAACGGAGGTGTGACTGTAGCACCTGAATCCAACTTAATTTCACCATCCTGATCGAGTTTCGTTACCGTCATGCTTTTATCGATGATCAATTTACCCCCTTTGGCTAACTTCAGAGTTTCGAGGCTGCTGGCGGTAATCTTTACCGATTGGGAGGGGGTATTCAGAACCAGACTTAGATTATTGGCCGGAACATCAGTTAAATCTTTACCAACCTGAACCTCTTTGAGTGCCAGACTGCTGGCAATGATGCTACTGGCGTCGGTAATTGGTCCAAGGGTGGCAGCGCCTTTAATATCAATAGTACCAACGTTAGTGATTGCACCGGCCTGCACACCTGCGTTTATTGTTAAACTATCTATCAATCCTGATGCTTTGCCAGTGATCTTAATAGGGGAGGGGCCGTCTTTAGAAGGCGCTGTTGTGTTAATATGGAGACTGTCTACTTCAGTTGGAGCTGTTGCTCCAGAAGCTGATAATTCAATATTTTTGATAACATGACCTGATTTGCTTGCAAGGCTATTGGCAGTAATGGTCTGAACACCATTCAGAGGTGCACCAAGAGTCCAGCCTGGGTTATTGACCTCAATATTGGCTACATATTAAGGGCTGCTTCTGCTGTCAGCTTTGGCGAACCCGATATATGCAGATTGGTGATTGCGCCATCACCCGTAGTGGTGACAGCAAGGCCAACAGAAGCAGGTGCTGCCCGCAAGGTGTTTTTGGCTTCAGCGGTGCCAACTGGTGTTGTCGGCACTTCGCTGTTGATGTAAAGATCGCTAATTGCCTTATCGGTACTCAATGAGGTTGTCCCGGAAGCCCAACCCTGGACTGTCCAGTCGGTGCCTTTGATAGCGATGGTTTCAAAGGCACTGATATTACCCTTAATCCCTTCACCCGTTGTGGCGGTCAGGTTTATTGCGTCATTGGTGGCGTCTCCACCTTGAATATCCCCGGTAAACTTACCGCCATCAATGTTTAGGGTGACAGAACCTTTTGCAGTTGATGCAATTATTGCTGGTGCGCTGGTTAAGCCAGTGACAACAGAATCCTTATTAAAAGTAACAGTTGCGGTTTTACCCTCAGTCGGAGCAATTGCAATAGCTGCTTTTGTTCCACTTATCAGGCTGGAATTTTTCAAATTGCCTTCGATAATAGATACTCCAACTGTATCGGTTGCACCTTTGGCTGCCGTGATAGATCCTGTTCCATCAATAGTTAATGATCCGGCAGCAAGCTGAACGCCAGTAGCGTCTTTCGCAACGCTAACCTGACCGGTTTCAGTCAGAGTCAGGGTATTAGTACCAGACTGTCCGACAATGCTTGCGCCATCGCCTGTTCCGGTTACTTTGATGGTAACACCTGTCGGAATTTCCAGATTGCCGCCTTCTAATGAAATGTTTTCTCCTGGTTCTTTTATGTCAATCCCATTAATAGCTTTCACAGGATTTTGACCTATAATGATTGCTTGTTTTTCGGGCGGCCAGTAAGCAGGTTTTGTCGAATCGCTCGAGTCTCCACCTCCACCATTGCTCTGAGACATTACAGCAGGAGCCGCTGGTTTAACATCAACAGAAGGGGCAACATCCAACTCCTCAGCATACAAACCACCACTGCCACTCCACCCGGCCAGCACAGAGCTGATACCCAGAACCAGAGCTTTCTTTCTTAATATAACTACTGAACGACTCATCACATATACCTTGAACGACGTTAAGCGCCTGAAGATGGTTTTAGATGCCTTGAAGGGTGTTGAATCAAACCAGAAAATAAACGTCAGATAAATTATAAAAAAACGACGGATATCCAATTAATAACAAAGAATAGAATAACTGAACTTTAAGTTAGTCCAGGAACCACCGAATCTAAATATCGTTTATCTTTTAAAAAAACTTTATTAAGACAATTTTTTTATACTATGTCTCACTCAGGCCCTGTTATATTGCACACTAACTTCAGTCCATGGCATATTCCGAGCATATTCAATGGCTCTTTGTGCTATCTCTTCTGCTCCTGTGTAGTGGAAAGTATTGTAATGGATTTGCAAATTCTTACAGGTGAATTCCACATTAGCTAGCATTTCGACCTTGTTACCAGCGAAACAAACCTGTGCCGGGCGCTCGGGCATTTTCTCGATGTATTGCTCCATCACCGAGCCTTCTGTGCCCTGTTTGTCGGCAACGCTTTCGATACTGTCAAACAGGCGCTCATCGATATTGGCTTTTTGCAGCTTTTCTCTGGCTGCTGTTGCTGTGGCCCGGGTCAACACTACAATATGCGCGTCAGGTGCTTTTTGTCTGATGCGTTGCAGGGTCCGTTCAATATCGTTTTCAACAGCAACCCGTTTTAATTGCCCATGAACAAAGTCAAGGGTCACCAGGGTCTGGTCAACATTAAACATCACTAATGGGTGGTATCCCGGAGTCACATAGTCAATAACGGCGGCAATACTTTTTACGTTATATTCCCGATCCTGGATAGGCAAAGGCGTATGGCAGGTTGTCTGGGTTATGCCGGTTGCTGAGTTCTGCGATGGTGATTGCATCGCGCTTGCGTGGTGCGCATCCGAGCGCTCGACCCATTGCGTATACTGTTGCTCAATGGCCGCAAAGTTTGCCAGCGGTGTGATATTCGGGGAAGTTGTCCAGCCGCCATTGAGGTTGTCGGGACGGTAGCAGTGGAGCCCATCAATTGAGGTGATCGCCCGGTAAGCCTGATTAAAATAAACGCCTGTTTGTAAGTCAAATATTGTTTTCAATATCTGGCACTGTGTTTCCGTTAGCCGGGTGGCATCCGGGTTGGTTTCCACGGAACACTTTGTCTGGAGTGATGCTCCGGCTGTGTGAGGGTTTGATGCCGTGATCTTTCTTTGGGCAAGCGCTTTAATGTCCGGCGGAAGCAGGTCATAAAAGTCCTGAGCCTTGCTTATGTAGGGTTGGATCTGGTCTAGCTCATCACTGAACTCGCCATTGTAAATGCAAAGAACTGAACCCCGGGAGTTGGTCAGGTAGGGTCGCCCGCCGTTGTTGTGGCACTGATATTCTCCCGAATCAAGGTTGCTCTTGAGTTGTGCAATCATGCTCTCAATCAGTATTTTGTCAAGCTCTGGCATCATTCGGTCAAGCATTGGCATCTTCCGTTTGGTTTAAAGTGGCTATCATCGCCGTTTCGGATGGTCACAATGCTGTTCAGGTTAGCTGGCTGTGTAACACCTGTCATTGACCTTATGGTTAGTTATATTGACAAATTTTGCCGAGAAAAATATTTTGCTCAACGATTTTTCATCCCTGAGGGTGGCGACCTTTTCCCAGACTGAGTGATGAAGTTATCCTGTGACAAATCCTGAAGGCATTTTTTTCTGCAATTGCTGCCCCAGCCGGGCCAGTTGCTGGACAGGAATGGGCAGCTGTTCCAGCTCCAGGCTATCCAGCAGGTTTTTTACTCCAAGCCCCAGCTCAGTGTCACCCTCAATCATCAGGCTGCGTTGAAAGAACAGGGTATCCGGGTCTTCCTGTCGGCTGGCCAGTTTCAGGAAGGCTTTGCTGTCTCCCCGGAATTCAACATCAAAGTGTCGTGGGCCGGTAGCGGTCAGCTGACTGCCATCGAAACTGATAAAGAAGCTGATGTCGATATCAGTAATATGGATTTTCAGGCAGCGACTTTCCAGAAAATCAAAATCGCCTTCTTCTACCGGCGTATGGAAGATGTGGTTGATGGCTTTGGTCAGCGGTTTGTTCACCATGGCTGATGGCAGCAGCCTGACCGGCAGGCCAAGTAACTCAATACCTGGTTTTTTGAGTCTCTCCCGCAGGTTAATACCGGGCAGAGGAAGTCTAATAGATGGCAGCAGACTCAATGACAGCTCCTTCTCATATTGCTCACTTTTTCAAATTTCTCAATGGTGGCCCGGTCCAGCAGGTACAGCTCATCCAGTATGCGCAGTTGCAGAGAACCGGGGCCGGGGCAATCCATACTGGCCAGTTCGCCGGCAATGCCAAGGCAGGTAAGGCCCGATACGGCGGCAATCAGTGGTGTATCGCAGATCGCAAGAAAAGCACCGATGATGGCAGTTGCCGTACAACCGGTGCCGGTTACTCTGGCCATCATAGGGTGGCCATTATTGATTTTGTTGACGTCGTAGCCATCGGTCACATAATCGGTAGCACCGGTTACCGCGATAATCAGGTGATGTTCACGGGCCTTTTCCTGGATAAATTCCAGGGTAGACTCACTGCTACTGCTGCTGTCGACGCCTTTCCCCTCATTGGCACCGGTAAACAGGGCTTTGATCTCGGAGGCGTTGCCCCGTACGACGGATGGCTTGTTGGCCAGCAACTGTTTATTGGCTGTCAGCCGGAAGGGTGTTGCCCCGGCACCGACCGGGTCGAGAATCCAGGGCTTTTCAAGTTGTAATGCCGTTTCTGTGGCCAGAAGCATGCTTTGCAGACCGGAGCCGGTCAGCGTTCCTGTATTGATCACCAGGCTGCTGGTAATGCTCACCATATCTGCGACTTCTTCAATGGCATGGGCCATGATCGGCGATGCACCAATGGCCAGCAGGGCATTGGCTGTGATGTTGGTGACCACATCATTGGTGATGTTGTGAACCAGCGGCTGCTTTTCTCTCACTTCTTTGAGTGAATGAATCATTTGTTCTTGCATAGGAAAGGCCTTTTTATCCATTCTCAATAATAATGATGTCTGGCGGACAGTGAATTGACACGTGTCACGGTCTTGTCTCCTGACAAATGATTTCAAGAGTAGATCATTTGTTATCAGGTTTTTTGTTGTTGGCGACTATTCCTGTTTAAAAGAGATATGTTGAAATTATATTCTGCAAATTATCTAAATATGGATTTATTAGCTATTGTTTTTTGCCTTATCTAGCTATATTTTTCAACGTCTGAATACTGCTGTTTCAGTTCGGTTTTCTGCTTATCAGTTATCCCGTCAGATCTCAGTTTTTACTTATGGAAGGGGCTTCAGAACCTTCTCCTGAACAGACTGACGGATTCTATTTAATTTCAAATGAATTGACCGGTTCTTCCTTTACAGAATCGGTGCAGGGATTTTTTTGCGCTTTTTCTGCCCGATCAGGGCTATTTGTTTCAGGAGCGAGGGAGATGGTTTTTAATCGGGATATGTTGGCGGATACTTTTGCCATGATTACCTTTGGTATTGTGGTTGGCATGAGTGTTGAACTGCTGGCAGGGCTGAGTTTTGAACAGTCACTGCAATCCCGTCTGATGAGTGTTCCCGTTAACCTGTTAACGGCACGAGCTTATGGACTGTACCGTGACTGGCTGATTCGTCGTGGCCGGTTTATCGGCAATGGCTTTATGCAAATGACGCTGCTGGATGCCCTGGCGTTTCTGTCGTTTCAGATTCCGCTGTATGCCTTGCTGTTATTGTCGACGGGTGTCAATTTGGAGCAGTTGCTGGTTGCCTGTGCAGGGCAGATAGGAGCCATGCTGATCATGGGGCGGCCATACGGAATCTATTTGCAGCTCTGTCGCAACTGGTTCAAGCCTGTCGCAATTCCTGTCGCATAAAAAATCTTCAGTTTTCATGAATAAAGCCCTGATTCGTAAGCGATTTCGAATCAGGGCTTTTTATTTTTCTGTCCTGACGGTATAGTTATTTTCCGAAATGAGCCGGCATGATTTCATGTATTTGTCGATGCACTCTGGTGTTAATAACGCATTAATAACATAACCTCCATGCACTCATGTCATCCATGAGTCCGGCCTGAACTTCTATTCAATTTGTGACGGCTGTTATGGGGTATAAGCTGTGTCACGTATCGTCTGTATCTGTCGTAAGTCAAGCTGCGCTGCCCTCTGTGGGGGCACCATTGTTATGCCATATACGACAGCGTATTTGCATCATGGCTTGCGAGTTTCAGAAGCTGAGGTTCACCTTCTGAAGTTCAGGACTGAGCATTACAAGGGGGAAGCATGTCCTTACTGGAAGTAGAAGGGCTGCGCATTGAGTTTCCATCTCGTCATGGTACTGCTGTAGCTGTTAAAGGGGTTTCATTTACCCTCGAAAAGGGTGAGATACTGGGCCTTGTCGGTGAGTCCGGTGCCGGTAAATCCACCGTTGGCAATGCGGTCATTGACTTGCTGAGTCCTCCCGGTGTGGTGGCTGGTGGCAATATTAAGCTGGATGGCCAGGCCATCAGCGGTCTCAGTGGCGAAGCCATTCGCCGGATCCGTGGTCGTCGTATCGGGTTTATTTTTCAGGACCCAATGACGTCTCTTAACCCACTTCTGACCATTGAAACCCAGATGGTGGAAACCATCATGGTCAATCTGGGGCTTGATAAAGCAGCGGCCTATAATAAGTCAATTGAACTGCTGACCTCGGTGGGCATTTCAGAGCCGGAAGTGCGTATCAAGCAATACCCTCACCAGTTTTCCGGTGGTATGCGACAGCGTGTTGTTATTGCCATTGCTCTGTCCGGCGATCCTGAGCTGATTATTGCCGATGAACCCACCACGGCACTCGATGTCTCTATTCAGAATCAGATTCTCGAATTGATCCGCAAGCTCTGTAAAGAGCGGGACGTTGGCTGCCTGCTGGTAACCCACGATATGGGGGTTATTGCCAATGTGACGGATCGTGTCGCTGTTATGTATATGGGTGACCTGGTGGAACTGGGTTCTACAGAGCAGATTTTATGCCGCCCGGAACACCCTTATACCCAGAGCCTGATCAGTGCCGTGCCCAGAACCGATATTAAACTGCACCGCTTTCCCAGGGTCGAGTACATCGAAAAAGAGCAGGGGCGTCATATTGATGTGAAGAATCACTGGCTGGGGCAGAAAGAGCAGCTTTCTGATTTGAATGCAGAGATTAGCGACCGTGCCCTGCTGACAGTGAAAGACGTTAACCTTCGTTTTGAAACCCAGTCTGCGTTCTTTGCAAAAAATCGCCGTTACGTTCAGGCATCCAACCAGGTGTCTTTTGAGGTGCGCGCCGGTGAAACCTTTGGTCTGGTGGGGGAGTCCGGTTCCGGTAAGTCGACGATTGCCCGGATTATTGCCGGTCTTTATCCACCAGACTCCGGATTGATTGAGTTTGCCGGTCAGGATATTACCCGGCTGACTGAAAAGCAGCGTAAGCCATTTCGCCGTCAGATTCAGATGGTGTTTCAAAATCCCTATTCCAGCATGAATGCCCGGATGACGGTGCAGGACATCATTGCCGAGCCCATTCGTTTTCATCAACTGGCCGAATCTGAACGTCAGATCAATCGTATCGTGGCGGATCTGCTGGATCACGTTGGCCTTGGGCGTGCGGCCGGGGTCAAGTATCCCCATGAGTTTTCCGGTGGACAGCGTCAGCGCATCTCCATTGCCAGGGCGCTGGCAACCCGCCCGAGATTCCTGATCTGTGACGAGCCGACCTCGGCTTTGGATGTCTCGGTACAGGCTCAGATTCTCAACCTGTTAAAAGACCTTCAGGAAGAGCTTGGTCTGACCATGCTGTTTATCAGCCACGATCTGCCGGTTATTTTGCAGATGTGTGACCGCATCGGTGTGATGAAGATGGGTACACTGGTTGAGGTGGGGGATACCGACCGGATTTTCAGAGATCCTCACCATGAGTACACCCGGCATCTGATCAATATGATGCCAAGGGTTGAGAATCTGTCCCGTAGTGGGTTGGATATTGAAGCCAGAGTTGCTGCGCATTCTTAGGTATAGTTCTTGAATAATTTTAAAAAGTGAAACACCTGTAATGGGGGAGCGATGAAAAAAACTATGAAAAAGCTTGCCGGAGCGATCCTGGCAGCATCATTGGCGTTAGGGGCCCAGGCCGCTACTTTAAAAATGGCATACGACTCGGATCCGGTATCTCTGGACCCGCATGAGCAGCTGTCTGGTGCAACGCTGCAGTTGTCTCACCTGGTGTTTGATCCACTGGTTCGCTGGGATGACAACCTTCAGTTTGAGCCTCGTCTGGCGGAGAAGTGGCAGCGTATTGATGACCGGACCATGCGCTTTACCCTTCGTAAAGGCGTTAAATTCCACAGCGGTAATGCGCTGACGTCTGCCGACGTTCAATGGACTTTTCAGCGACTGGCCAGCAGCCCGGACTTCAAAGCGGTGTTCGAGCCTTTTGCCGCAGTGAAGGTCATTGATGACTATACCTTTGATCTGGTGACCAAAGAGGCGTTCCCCCTGGTCCTTAACTCTGCCACCTACATCTTCCCGATGGACAGCAAGTTCTATGCAGGTCTGGATAGTGCAGGTCAGGAGAAGTCTTTGCTGAAGAAGCACGGCGATACCTATGCCTCTAAAAATGCTTCTGGTACCGGGCCTTTTATTGTGACCGAGCGTCAGCAGGGCGTGCGTGTCGATTTCCAGCGGTTTGAGGGTTACTGGGATAAGCAATCGCCGGGGAATGTGGACGAGATTGTGCTTACACCTATTAAAGAAGGCCCAACCCGTGTAGCTGCTCTGCTGTCCGGTGACGTGGACTTTATCTTTCCTGTGCCGCCTAACGATCATGAGCGTATCAAGCGGTCTGGCAATACGGACCTGGTGACCCTCGGTGGTACCCGTATCATCAGTTTCCAGTTGAATCAGGAGCGTGTTCCCGCGTTCAAAGACAAACGTGTTCGCCAGGCCATTAACTATGCCATCAACAACGACGGCATTGTTAAGAAAATCATGAAAGGCTTTGCGACACCTGCCGGTCAGCAGGGGCCAAAAGGCTATGCCGGTTATGTTGATGATCTGCAGCCACGTTATGACCTGAAAAAAGCCAGGCAGCTGATGAAAGACGCCGGTTATGAAGATGGCTTCGCCATCACCATGATGGCTCCTAATAACCGCTATGTGAACGATGCCAGGATCGCTCAGGCGGTGGCTTCCATGCTGTCAAAAATCAACATTAAAGTGGATCTGAAAACCCTGCCAAAAGCGCAGTACTGGCCTGAGTTTGATGAACGTTCTGCGGATATGATGATGATTGGCTGGCACTCCGATACGGAGGATTCCGCCAACTTTACCGAGTACCTTACGGCCTGTGCCGATTCGGTTTCCGGCTGGGGACAGTATAACTCCGGTAATTACTGCAATGAGGCGGTAGACGCGCTGGTTAAGAAAGCTGGCTCTGAAACCGATCCAAACGTACGGGCGCAGATTCTGCAGGACGTTGAGCGTACCCTCTATGAGGAAGCAGCCTTTGTTCCCCTGCACTGGCAGAACCTTGCCTGGGGTGCCAGCAAGAACGTAGCCGCCAAAGACGTTGTTAACGTGATGAACTTCCCTTACCTGGGCGACCTGGTGATCAAGGAGTAAACGGTTTAGCCCGGATACTCGTGGTCTAAAAGCCTTGAACCACAAAGACACGAAGGCACAAAGGAAGCCTTTTTTGCTTGCTGAGCGAAGCTCAGGCAAGCCCGGAAAAAACTTTGTGTCTTTGTGCCTTTGTGGTTCCCTTCTTTTAACACCCTCGGGAAACGAGTTCGGACCGGGGAATGAAAATGCTTCGCTATTGCTTTTGTCAGGCATCCAGGGATATTTATGCTGTTATTTTTAATGCGCAGGCTTATGCAGGGGCTGATAGTGATGTTTGTTATCAGCATTATCAGCTTTTCCATACAGGACAATCTTGGGGATCCCCTCCGGGAGCTGGTAGGGCAATCGGTGTCAGAAGCCGAACGTGAAAAGTTGCGTGACGAGATGGGGCTAAACGACCCGTTCCTCACTCAATACACAAGATTTATGGGCAACGCGTTACAGGGCGACCTGGGGAATTCTTATTTTTTCAAAGCGCCAGCGTTGGACGTGATATTGGCCAAAATGCCAGCCACCCTTGAGCTGGTGTTTGCCGCGAGTTTGATCATTATTCTGGTGTCTATTCCCGCTGGTGTGTATTGTGCCATTCGGCCCCATAGCTGGTTTACCCGGTTAATTCTCGGGTTCAGTATTCTCGGTATTTCTGTCCCTGTCTTTCTGACCGCTATTTTCAGTATTTACCTGTTCTCTATTGAGCTGGGCTGGCTGCCATCTTATGGCCGTGGTGAGCTGGTGCCGGTTATCGGTGGCTGGGAGAGCGGCCTGTTTACTCAAGATGGCCTGTTGCATCTGATTCTGCCTGCCATCTCGCTGGCCAGTATTATGCTGCCACTGTTTATCCGACTGATTCGCTCTGAAATGTCAGAAGTGTTGCATACCGAGTACGTCAAGTTTGCCAAAGCGAAAGGTTTGAAAAAGGCACGTATCTACTTCCTCCATGCCCTGAAGAACACCATGCTGCCGGTCATTACTGTTGGCGGTGTGCAGATAGGAACCATGGTCGCTTATACCATTCTTACGGAGACTGTCTTCCAGTGGCCGGGCATGGGCTTTCTGTTTCTGGAAGCGGTCAACCGGGTGGATACGCCGCTGATTGTGGCTTACCTGATTGTTGTAGGTGCCATTTTTGTGGTCGTGAATACGCTGGTGGATCTGCTGTATGGCCTGATTAACCCCACCGTCAGACTGGCGAGGAGCGCCCAATGAGTGAAATGATATCGAACGCGCCGGTCGATCAGGAAACTGCTGCGGCTAATAGGGCACCGGGGCGCTGGGAGCGTTTCAGGAACTCTACCTTCTGGTACAGCTTCACCCGTGACAAGGTGGCCATGGTCTGCGCCCTGATTTTCGCACTGTTTGTGGGGGCTGCGCTGCTGGCTCCGATCCTGGCACCCACCAATCCCTACGATCTCTCAACCATTGATATTATGGATTCGGAAATTCCCCCGGTGTGGGCCGCAGAGGGGGATGAACGTTTTCTGCTGGGCACCGACGACCAGGGGCGTGATCTGTTCAGTACCATTCTCTATGGTATGCGCATCTCATTGGCTATCGGTCTGTTTGCTGTTTTGTTGCAGGCTTTCCTGGGTGTCGTTCTGGGCCTGACCGCCGGTTACTTTGGTGGCCGAATCGATAGCTTTCTGATGCGGGTTGCAGATATTCAGCTGTCGTTCTCTACCATGATGGTGGCGATTATCGTGCTGGCGGTTTTCCAAGCCTCTTTTGGTTCGGAACTCTACAGTAAGCTGGCCATGTTAATGCTGATACTGGTGATTGGTATTGCCGAGTGGCCTCAATATGCCCGTACGGTTCGGGCATCGGTATTGGCAGAAAAGAAGAAGGAGTATGTAGAGGCGGCCAGGGTTATGGGTTTTGGTGCCGGGCGCATTATGTTTCGACATATCCTGCCAAACTCACTGTCGCCTATTCTGGTGATCTCAACGGTGCAGATTGCCAATGCGATTATCAGTGAGGCCGCGTTGTCGTTCCTGGGTCTTGGTATGCCGGTATCCCAGCCTTCCCTGGGGGCTCTGATCTCCAGTGGTTTTGAGTATATCTTCTCTGGCAGCTGGTGGATCACGGTTATTCCCGGGATTGTGCTGGTGGTTCTGGTGTTGGTGCTCAATCTTCTGGGTGACTGGCTCAGGGATGTGTTGAATCCAAAACTGTATAAGGGCTAATACTCATGCAGAGCCCGCAAAAGCAAAAGCTGCCTGTCTTTTCGGGCAGCGGGTGGCGGGCAGCGCTTATTGAAATGTCGAAGTTATTAAACAGCTCCCGGGAAGAAACCACCTGAACAGCTTCTATTCACCGCTTTGTTGATCTGAGTTAACACTACCGACTTATAAGTTGGTTATTATCTACGCAAATATTGGTTTTATAATTACTCACGTATTTAGATATGTCCCGTATAGCGTTGTTGCACCAGGGGTGTGAAGGCCAGACCCAAAAAATTACCGAAAGAATCGGCCACTGCCTGGCCCAGGCTGGTCATGAGACGTTTGTCAGCTCTATTACTGATCTGAACGACGGCTTCTCACTTCAGTCTTGTGATGGTGTTATCCTTGGTTGTTCGATTCGTTATGGCAAACACCATAAAGCGTGTTACCAGTTTATCAGGCAATACAGTGACCAGCTGGCAACCATTCCGGGTTACTTTTTTTCCGTCAATCTGACCGCCCGCAAGCCTGAACGACGGGACCCTCATAACAACCGTTACCTGCAGAAATTCCTGAAACAGATTTCATGGACTCCCGACCGGGTGGAAGTGTTTGCCGGTGCTTTGCTGTATACCCGATATCGCTGGATTGATAAACAGATGATCCGCTTGATTATGAAACTGACCGGGGGGCCTATTGACGTCACTCAGAATACCGAGTTTACCGACTGGATGCGGGTTAAGGCGTTTGCCGAGCAATTAAACCGGGACTTTCAGAAAATAAGCCGCCCAATGGCGGCTGAAGCTTATAAAAGTACCGTGATTGAAGAACCTTCAGTTCCCGAAATGATTAAATCCAAAATGATGTCCTGAGGCTTTTATTCATTAAATTTGGACAATTCCTGACTGAGTTGCTGTGTGAGCCATGGCTTCTCCGGCAGTGGTGCATCCAGGCGGGGGGCATCCAGGGTTGCCGCATGGTAGATGTCCCTTGGCAGGTGAACCACGCTGAGAGCAAGAGCTATGGCAGCAGATGCCAGAGTGGCAACTGCGCCAATGCCAAGCCCGAGAACGGCACCGGTACGGATGCCTGCCTCTTTGCCAACATAGGCACCAGCGGCAACAATATAGGGGTTAAAAGAAAAAGTCAGCAAGTCTAATATCTGAGGAATCAGAGCCACAGTAAATCCTGCCGTAGCGCCAACTGCCGCACCGGCACCCATGCCCATAAACATGCCTGCGGAGCCACCGAACATCATGGCCGTTAAGATTCGGTTTCTGACCGCCTTGAATGGATAAACCAGCCGGTCTTTTAAACTTGGCTTTGCCGACAAGTCAGCGCTTGGGTTGCTATCCTGGATAACTTGAGTAGTCGTTGATCGCTTTGTGGTCTTCCTGTGCCCGAAGCGCCCTCCGTCGATCATGTCGGTTTGGAATTCAGTAAGAAAGGGGATCTTTTGTTGATTGCCAGTAGTAGCAGTAGTAGGTCTACACATAGATACTCTCCATTATCCGTAGTTTCTTAAATACAATCCGATGTATTGGGCGTTTTGTTCAAGTTATGGGAGTAATTTACAACGAGCTGAGCCAAAAGTTCATAACACTGTGTTTAGTATTACTGACAATACTGCTGATTCTTGTTTTAGTAATGGTGGGGGGGGTGTATAAACTATTGATATTTATATCTTATTTCTCTAAAAATAAGTTATTGCCATTTAAGGCTGTTTTGTTATGAACCAATTTCGTTAAAAATCATAATGTCGATAATGATTACCAGACAGGATGATAAAAGGAGAACGTTTAAATGCATCTCGCTACAGGTTTTTTTCTTCTGGTGTTTTCTCTGATGGTCAGTGCGGACGGCCTGCAGAGCCAGCTGACACCCGGAGGTATTCTGGTTGGTCAGGCGGCACCGGGGAGTCGGATTGTTTATGACAACCAGGACGTCAGAGTAGCGAAAGATGGGCGCTTTATTCTTGGTTTTGGCCGTGATGCAGAACTGAAGCAGTCCTATACAGAGCACTTTGCCAGTGGCGAACTGAAGACGTTTCATTTAATCCTGAAGCCACGGAAATATGATATTCAGCGGTTGACCGGGATTGCCAGAAAATATGTATCACCGGATGAGCGGGTGCTATCCCGTATCCGCAGAGAAGCTGAAGAGGTGCGTGCAGCCAGAGTACCTGATACGGATCAGGAGGATTTTTTTAACGGCTTTGACTGGCCGGTAAAAGGCCGCATCAGTGGTGTCTATGGCAGCCAGCGCGTGTATAACGGTCAACCGGGGCGGCCACACTACGGCCTGGATATCGCCGTACCCACTGGCACACCGGTAGTGGCACCGGCTGATGGGGTTGTGCGACTGGTGGATCCGGACCTCTACTATTCCGGCGGCACCATCATTATTGACCATGGCCACGGTATTTTTTCCAGCTTTCTCCATCTCAGCAAAGTCTCTGTGAAAAGTGGGGCGGCTATCAAACGAGGGCAGACTATCGGTGAAGTGGGTGCCACTGGCCGGGTTACCGGTGCCCATCTTGACTGGCGCTATAACTGGTTTGATAAGCGGCTTGACCCTGCTTTGTTAACGCTTGGGGATCAGTAAATTCAACAGACCCTGCGGTATGTTATGATCCCTGCCAGGGAGGACATAATCATGACATTCTTTGGTAAAGACCCCGATAAACAGCAACTTCCAACTGAAGAAAAAGCCCTGCCGGGCAGGGAGGATGCGATGCCGGTCCCGGCCCGGCATTATGTCAATGGACAGCCATTGAGGCCGCCATTTCCCGATGGCTTGCAGACCATCTATCTGGGGCTTGGCTGTTTCTGGGGAGCAGAGCGACTATTCTGGCAACTGCCCGGTGTTTATACAACGGCGGTTGGCTATGCAGGTGGTTACACACCCAATCCTACTTATGAAGAAGTCTGCACCGGAGCAACCGGGCATACAGAAATGGTGATGGTGGTTTACGATCCTGAAAAGGTAACGACACAGGCTTTATTAACATGTTTCTGGGAATCCCATGACCCAACCCAGGGAATGAGGCAGGGTAACGACGTGGGAACACAGTATCGTTCAGCCATTTATACCACCACGGATGAACAGGCCGGATTGGCTGAAAGCTCAAGGAGTGAATTCTCAACGTCTTTGCAACAGCAGGGATATCCGGATATTACAACAGAAATTCGTGAGGCTCCTCCGTTTTACTACGCAGAAGAATACCATCAGCAATATCTGGCCAGGAATTCCGGCGGTTACTGTGGCCTGAAAGGTACGGGTGTTTGTCTTGGCAAGTAGCCACTAAAGATTTTCACCCAGACAAAAAAACGGGCAACCAAGAGAAAGATCAGGCTGCCCGGACGCAGTTTGCTGAATGGATTGAAACAGGAGCTTCATGAACCGGTAACCATGTGTTACCTAATCCATGCCATATAAGATAGACAGCCGTTGTTGATTCCTCCTTGCGTATTGCTACCTGTTTTTTTGCGATATTTACTTAGATTGTTTGTCGTGGATAGACGGCAGTCTCGCTTTTGGTATAACTCTCGGCATAAGCCTCCTATATTTTATTTCTGATCAGATCCCTGATCAGGAAGCGGGAGGGGTGAATGGCTTCCAGCAGTTTTGCAGGCATTGATAGACCGACAGTACTATCGGCCTCACCGATGATCATGGTGGCCAGAATCTCACCGGCAACAGGGCAGGAGATTATTCCCCTGGAGCCGTGTCCAGCGGTTACGTAAAGGCCGTCCAGATATTCAGGACAGACGTCAATGGTCAACTTGCTGTTTTTTCTGAGGGGAGCATAAGCGGCAACAAAGTGCTTAAGGTCAACGATTGGACCGACTACGGGCAGATAATCCGGTGTTGTGCAGCGGAATCCTGTTCGCCCACCGGTCACTTGTGCATCAGTTCCACCGAGAGCCTGGTACATGGCAGGGAAATACCCGGCCTGCATGGCCAGGTTTTCCTGGTGGTCGGCTTCTCGAACTTCTGTACCTTTGTCGTTAAAACTGAACGTTGCGCCCAGGGTGTGATAGCCATCGACAGCAGGGGCTATATAGCCTTCTCCGCAGACACAGGAGGCCAGCTTCTCACTTTCGGTGGTTGCCCGGGCCTGAGTAATCTGGCCACGGATGGCTTTAAGAGGCAGGTAGTTCAACTGTGACAACTGATGACTGGCCGCTCCCCGGGCAATGATCACGGTTTTACTGTGCAACCTGTCGCCATCGGTTTTCACCAGCCAGCCCTGCTCAACGGGTTCGATAGTATTCATCGCCGTGCTGGTCACCACCCGAATGTTTGGGTGATCGGCCAAAGCCTGGCAAAGTGCGGGTGGGTGCACCCAGCCTGCCTGTGGAAAGTAGAGGCCGGGATAGTGAATGCCCAATCCGGCGATATCGCTCAGTTGTGCTTCCGTCAGGTATTGAAGCAGAGCATTCGGATGTTGTTTATCCAGGGCCTGGTATCGTTGATCCGTTTTGGCATCAATGGCTAACTGGATAACACCGCACTGCTGCCACTGTTCAACCTCCAGTGCTTTTAGTGTATCCAGGGTGAATTGATAACCTTTAAGGATGAACTGGCTGAGCGGCGTGTTGTCGGCAGAGAGTTTGGCATAGAGAACACCCTGTGGATTACCCGATGCTTCGCTGGCCAGGGTCTGGTGTTGTTCCAGAATGGTGACCTGCCATCCCCGACGCGCCAGCGCCCATGCTGTGCTGCAGCCCGCCAGGCCGCCACCGACGACGATGGCTGTTTTTTCAGGATTCCTGTGGTAAGCGGGCGCAAACCAGGGTTTGCTCAAAGGTAGACCCGGGGAGACAAAGCGGCCGGCAATCATATCCCGCTTGCGGCCAAAGCCCGGTTGTTTGGTCACTGAGAAGCCTGCCTCCGTCAGCCCGTCGCGAACCAGTCTGGCCGCAGTGAAGGTGGCATAGGTTGATTGCTCATGGCTTTTGGCTTTCAGGGTCTGGAACAGTTTGGGCTGCCACATATCAGGATTTTTGGCCGGGGCAAAGCCATCAAGAAACCAGGCATCAACCTTCTCGTTGATATGAGGCAATGTGTCCAGCACGTCACCAATCAAAATATGAAGACGGATGTGTTTGCCTGATGCGCGGTCTGAAAACTGCAGGTCGATATTTTCCTCACTCAATTGATAGGCGCTGATCATTCTGTTGGCCAGAGGTGTCAGCTCCTCAAACATATTGAGTGCTTTTTGCAGGTCATCCTGCTGGAGTGGATACTTCTCCGTGCTGATAAAGACCAGAGACGTGTTATCAGGGGCCTTTTCCAGAAAGAGCTGCCAGGCACAGAGGAAGTTCAGACCAGTGCCAAAGCCGGTTTCGCCAATGGTGAACGTTGTACCGGGTACCAGTTGACGAAACCGCCCGGGGAGATGATTATGTTCCAGGAACACATGGCGTGTTTCGGCAATACCCGAGGCCCGGGAAAAGTAGACATCATTAAACCGGGTGGAGACTGGCAGGCCATTTTCCCACTGGATGTCAGCAGTTATGGTGTGATTCGGATGGTTTGGTGGATGATTGGACACGGCTTTCTGTTTCAATATCAGGCACAAAGCTGCAAGCATAGTCAGTGCCGACTATCGGGTAAAGAACCATGAGCAAGGAGACTGCCCGAAAACAGTCTCCTGGTAGTGGTGCTCAAGGTTCTTTCTGACCATGTACCAGATCCGGGCTAATATAATGGCGTCACGTTTTGTCAAAAAAACTTTCTAGCCTTCGTTTTACCCTCTTATTATTCTCACAGCAGTTTGTCAGGAATATTCTGAGGCTTTCTTTCATGGTCCTGCTTCTCTGCCCGATGCCAGCGGATGATTCCTGAAGGGCTTGATGAGCAACATTATATTTTTCACCCATTTCAGGGGCTTCACGGGTTGGCCCATTGCGATGCTGCCTGGTAACCCGGTTTTGAAAGTATTTTATTAATTCCAGCAGAGTTCGTGCATTCCGATCCCTGAAGGGCTCCAGCTTGTTATTGAAGAAATTTTCCGGTTTAAGTCTTGATTTGTGTGTTTTATTGGCAACTCTCTTCATGGCATTCTCCAGAGGGTCACTGGTAGAAGCGGGCCAGCATCGGCTTTGCGTTTGACCTAATGCCTCTATTAAACCGCGCAGATCAATAGAGAAATCACGAGAATGGTCACTAAGTTTGGAATGATATAATTTCGCAACAGTAGCGCCGGGAATATCGTCGTAACGCAGTCCGGAAAACTTCAGATGGCCAGTGGCAGGCTGCTGAAGGCTCATATCCTTCTCTAAACCTGACTGGTTATCTTTTATAAATGTTTTAACTCTTATTCCAGCGGTTGCCCTGCCGGATTTATCAATACCAGATAATAACTTTTCGAAAAAGGTCTTTCTGACCCATGCAGGCAGTAAATGTTGACAGTCTGTTGAAGCTTCATCCGACCTGGTGACATCGACAGAGCTTTGCTGGATTGGCTCCGGATGTTCGAGGATGAACTTTTGTTCGAGGAAGTGCATGCACAGCACGATGGTCAGTTCACTGATTCTGGGATATGCATGTTTAGTAGCAAGAACATCGTGTTCATCAATGTATAGCTGGCGTATTTTTTGACCCAGTTCCCGGATTTTTTGACTACTGTTGCTTTCCAGAAACGGTGGGTCGATAACTTCATGGAATATTTTCCAGAATGGGGCCTTTAATGACGACATTGGTACGAAATCGCTTAATGTATCAGCCAGTTCTGAAAAGTTGGTATCGTAGGCCTCATTCAGCCTGAGTAAACATCGCTTAAAGGTTGCAGGGAGGTCATCGCCGGAAACCAAACCTGTCCCCGGGTTATTGGCAATCGAAGTACAAGCGGGAGGAAGGCATGAGTAATCGGGGCCTGGTGGGTCGAGCAACGAATGAGTAGGCGGCGGTGAGGGTATATTTGAGGAGCCGGCACCGACGTAGACACTACGCCCTGAAAATTCTGTGGTGCCAGGAGGTTCCTGAGGCCCCGACTGTTGTGGGCGTTGCGCAACGGCTGGTAGATTTCTGATAGACGTATCCATAACTAACTCTGATTTGTATTTATTTTAAGCTGCTGGCATAGAGCAGCAGTGCTTATGCGAATCATCGCGGCTTGTTAGACCTCAGCACAATATATTGGTTCCCACTGTGCCTGACGTCGGCATACACCAAAAATATTCGATTCCTTATGGTTAGCCATTTCTTGCCAGATGAAGTAAGCGTTATCTGTGAGTGCTCCTTATTTTATTATCAGGCCTGCTAACGGTAGAATCGGTGCTTTTTTACTCAAGAGGCATGCCATGCGGTTGATACTGGCGCCGATGGAAGGCGTTATGGATCACGATATGCGGGATCTGCTCACCGGCATCAATACCTTCGATCTCTGTGTTACCGAGTTTGTCCGGGTAACGGATACACTGTTGCCGAACCGGGTCTTTTACCGTACCTGCCCGGAGCTGTTGCAGGGAGCAAAAACTTCGAATGGTACACCTGTTCGTCTACAACTGCTGGGCAGTCACCCGGAATATATGGCACTGAATGCCCAGCGTGCGGTGAAGCTTGGCTCGCCCGGAGTGGACATTAATTTCGGCTGTCCGTCAAAAACGGTCAATAAAAACCGGGGCGGGGCAATTTTGCTGCGGGAGCCGGATCAGCTGTTCAGTATTGTCCGGGCGGTTCGGGAGGCTGTACCGGCAGAGCTGCCGGTGACGGCCAAAATTCGCCTGGGTTATGAAGACAAGTCGTTATTCCTGGAAAATGCCCGTGCTATTGAACAGGCAGGAGCCTCGGAACTGGCGGTGCATGCCCGGACAAAGGCGGAGGGCTATCGACCTCCGGCTCACTGGGAATACATTGGCAAAATTCGGGAAAACCTGGGGATTCCGGTGATCGCCAACGGCGAGATCTGGAATCATGAAGATGCCCGGCGCTGTATGGACGCTTCCGGCTGTACTGACCTGATGGTCGGACGGCCTTCGCTGGTAACGCCGAATATCACTACCATGATTCGGGAATCGGTCAGGCCCATGAGCTGGTCTTCAGTGTTGCAGCTTATTTTGCAATTAAGCGACAGAGATCGTCAAAATGGTAAATGGCAATACCATCCTTCCCGTCTGAAGCAGTGGCTCAATTATCTGCGTAAAGCGTATCCGCAAGCTCAGAATCTGTTTGAGCGCATCCGCTCCCTCCGTGACGCTGATGCCATTGTGGAAATTCTCTGCTCGGACCTGGCAAGAGCGGCATCTTAGGGTGGACATTAAGCTTACCCCTCCATTTTTAATGGCTTTTGAATGGAACCACGAAGGACACAAAGAGCACGAAGGAAAAGAAAATCTCTTCTTTGTGCTCTTCGTGTCCTTCGTGGTTCCATCTTTAACTTCCCGAAGAGGGGAGTAGACGCTTAATGTCTACCCTAAGAGAGCGGCATAATAACCAACGGCCAATTTTTTCGGTTGGCCAGCTTTTATTGATTTACGTCGGTGAATTTTTTTCCGGACTGAGGCAACCTTCCTTTTGCACGATGCTGTCGAAGGTGGTCCGGGGCTTCTGTTATACAGACAACATAGTCCGGATGACTGATTGCTTATTACATACTGTTCGGTAGTATACTGACGCAGCCAGGTAAAGGCGTAAGACAGCCAAGAGTCATGAACCTGTTCTTGGCAATAATAATCAACAATGGTTCCGGCAGGGCAGAACTGCCTGAGGGGATTGACCGGACCTGAAAGCCTGAAAAAAAACAAAGGACTTACTTGATGAATCCATCGGACCTTATTTCAGAAGGTTCCAGTCTGATGCTCTTTGGAATGGGTTTTGTGTTCCTGTTTCTGACGCTATTGGTGCTGGTAACCAGCCTGATGTCAACAATCATCGACCGGTATTTTCAGGAACCGGTACCATCGACTGTAGCCAATCCCATTCCAGTGAATAGCCAGCCATCGTCATCCGATGATCAGGGCGAACTGGTTGCTGCTATCAGTGCAGCCATTCAAATGCACAGAACAAAAAAAGCTCAAGCAGAAAAACGCCGATAACCGGGGGATAAAGAAGGGTTATGTCTGACGTACAAAAGCCATTAGCCAATAAAAAGCCGCTGGGTATTACCGATGTGGTGTTGCGGGATGCCCATCAGTCACTGTTTGCTACCCGTCTTCGCCTTGAAGATATGTTGCCGATCGCAGAACAACTGGATCAGATCGGTTACTGGTCTCTCGAAACCTGGGGAGGTGCCACCTTTGATGCCTGTATCCGTTTTCTGGGAGAAGACCCATGGGAGCGGTTGCGCGAACTGAAAAAAGCCATGCCCAGGACCCCTCAACAGATGCTGCTAAGGGGGCAGAATCTGCTGGGATACCGTCACTATGCTGACGATGTCGTGGATAAATTTGTTGAGCGTGCTGTTGCCAATGGTATGGATGTGTTCCGGGTATTTGATGCCATGAACGATCCCCGTAACCTGATGCAGGCAATGAAGGCGGTGAAGAAGCAGGGTGCTCATGCCCAGGGGACGATCTCTTACACCACCAGTCCTGTTCATACCATGGATAGCTGGGTCTCTCTGGCCAAAGAGATCGAGGATCTGGGTGCGGACTCTCTGTGCATTAAGGACATGTCCGGCATTATTACGCCGACTGACGTTTATGAGCTGGTTTCCCGATTAAAGAGCGAAACGGACCTGGAAATTCAGCTGCACTGCCATGCCACCTCCGGCCTTTCTTCAATGTCACTGCTCAAGGCCGTTGAAGCCGGTGTTGATCGTGTCGATACGGCCATCTCTTCCATGTCGATGACCTATGGACATTCGCCAACTGAGGCAATCGTTGCTGCATTGCAGGGGACTGAGCGTGATACCGGGCTTGATCTGCATAAGCTTGAAGAAGTGGCCGCTTACTTCCGGGTGGTCCGAAAAAAATACGCGAAGTTTGAAGGTCAACTCCGTGGCGTTGACTCCAGAATCCTTATTGCCCAGGTACCCGGTGGCATGCTGACTAATATGGAAAGTCAGCTGAAAGAGCAGGGGGCCAGTGATAAGTTTGATGAAGTGCTGCAGGAGATTCCAAGAGTTCGTGAAGACCTGGGGATGATTCCACTGGTCACGCCCACTTCCCAGATTGTCGGCACCCAGGCGGTTCTCAATGTACTGACCGGTGAGCGTTATAAAACCATCTCCAAAGAGACCCGGGGGATTTTAACAGGTGAGTACGGTGCTGCACCGGCACCGTTTAACCAAAGTCTTCAGGACAGAGTGCTGGAGGGTAAGATAGCGATTACCTGTCGTCCGGCAGATCTGCTTGAAGCTGAATTTGAGGAACTGACTGCTGAACTCCATGGCCTGGCCAAAGAGAAAGGCATCAAACTGGCAGATCAGACTGTGGATGATGTTCTGACCTACGCCCTGTTCCCGCAGGTTGGTCTGAAGTTCCTGCAGAATCGCGGTAACCCTGATGCTTTTGAACCTGCTCCCGGGACCGAACCGGAAGTGAAGCCTGCTGCCCAGGCAACTTCCGTGGCTCCTCCAATGGAGGATTCTGTTTATACCGTTCGCGTTAATGGCAATGCCTATACCGTTCAGGTTTCAGAAGGTGGTGATGTTTCCATGCTGGCTCCGGTTTCAGTGCCGACTGCCCAACCTGAAACGACAACCACATCAGCCTCTGAAGGTGAGCCAATGCCCGCTCCACTGGCCGGTAATATCTGGAAGGTGAATGTCATACCGGGGCAGCATATTCAGGAAGGTGATGTGCTGCTTATTCTCGAAGCCATGAAAATGGAAACGGAAGTTCGTGCCCCGCGTTCCGGGCAGGTGACGTCGGTTGATGTACGTGAAGGTGACAGTGTAGCGGTGGGTGATACCCTGCTTGCCCTGGCTTAATAAAAAGCTCAAAGAGAAACGTCTGGTCGAGAAATATGCCATGGAAAAGCTATTAACGCTCTGGGAGGGCTCCGGGTTATACAACCTTACCGCCGGAGAGTTCGTTATGATTCTGGTGGGCTTTGGGTTGCTGTATCTGGCCATCCGCAAGCAATTTGAGCCTCTACTGCTGGTGCCTATTGGTTTTGGTGGAATTCTGGCCAATATTCCTCAGGCTGGTCTGGCGTTTTCCGCCATTGAGCAGGCGCTTCATATAGCTAACCCTGCGGTGATGCAGGCGGTTGCCGAAGCGCTTGGCAGTGCTTCAGCTGCCCCGGATCAACTTTATGTTTTATACCAAGAGGCGAATGCGGCAACCCGGACGGTAGTGAGTCACATTATTGCTGATGCAGGGTACACGAACGGTGTCCTTTATCAGTTTTACAGTGTGGCTATTGGCAGTGGTGTTGCTCCTTTGGTGATCTTTATGGGGGTGGGTGCCATGACGGATTTTGGTCCGTTGCTGGCTAACCCGAAAACCCTGTTTCTGGGGGCTGCCGCTCAGTTTGGTATTTTTGCCACGGTGTTTGGCGCTATTGTATTGAGCTCTATGGGGCTGATGAATTTCAGCCTGGCGGATGCCGCTGCTATCGGTATTATTGGTGGTGCAGATGGTCCTACTGCGATCTATGTATCCAGCGTGCTTGCTCCCCACCTTCTGGGTGCCATTGCGGTGGCTGCCTACTCTTATATGGCCCTGGTTCCGCTGATTCAGCCGCCGATTATGAAAGCGCTGACCACGGCAGAGGAGCGCAGGATTGTCATGACACAGCTGCGGTCTGTGAGCAAGACGGAGAAAATCGTTTTCCCGATCTTACTGCTAGTGCTGGTGGCCCTGTTATTACCCGATGCGGCTCCACTGCTGGGGATGTTCTGTTTTGGTAACCTGATGAAAGAGTGTGGTGTGGTTGAGCGCCTGTCGGATACAGCGCAAAATGCGCTGATCAACATCACCACCATTTTCCTCGGGCTATCAGTGGGTTCCAAACTGAGTGCTGACAAGTTTCTGCAAATGGAAACCCTGGGGATTCTGGCGTTGGGGATTGTGGCATTCTGTATCGGTACCGCCAGTGGTGTCCTGATGGCAAAACTGATGAATCGGGTGTCGTCTACCAAAGTGAACCCGTTAATTGGTTCAGCCGGGGTGTCAGCGGTACCCATGGCGGCCAGGGTCTCCAACAAAATGGGGCTTGAGGCCAATCCCCAGAACTTCCTGCTGATGCATGCCATGGGGCCCAACGTAGCGGGCGTTATTGGCTCAGCGGTAGCAGCGGGGGTGATGATTAAATACCTGTCATGATATTTTTATGAAGAACAATGCGATGATTTCGAGAGAAGTCGTCGCATTTTTTTTTATTCAGTGAGAATATAGCGCTTTCCATTTTTATATTTTTTCGCAGAAAAAATAGAGAAGTACTTTATGATTTATAAAGAATACAGTGTCTCATCCAGGAAGCGCATTGCCCTTGTCGCTCATGATAATAAGAAAGGGGAATTGGTGCAGTGGAGTTTGCGTCATAAAGAAAAGCTGCTGGGGCATAACCTTTTTGCCACGGGTACCACAGGAAGTCTGCTGGAAAAAGAGCTGTCTGTGCCGGTCAAAAAGTTTATCAGTGGTCCGCTGGGTGGAGATCAGCAGATTGGTGCATTGATTTCTGAATGCAAACTGGATCTGCTGGTATTTTTCTGGGACCCGTTTGAGCCAATGCCCCATGATCCGGATGTTAAGGCATTGTTGCGGATCGCAGCGGTGTGGAATATCCCGGTTGCCTGTAACCAGAGCTCTGCGGATTACATATTTTCGTCAGACTTGCTTGGACAATCTCATAACCGGCATATTCCGGATTATGACAGCTATCTACAGCAAAGAACGCTTTGAGTTTATGCGTTCAAAAAAGAGCACAAAGGCCTTGGTATAAGGGCCTTTGGCAAAATAATCCGGGAAAGTAATGAGTGGGTTCCGCTAGACAAGCTCCGCTGGATAAACCTGGCTGGTAGTGTCAGTATTCAAAAACAATCAATAAAAAACGGGTATTCAATAATCAGAGTTGTCGTTACCGTCTCTGCTCATTGAGCCAATACCGAAGCTTGAAGGCCCGTACTGGCGGCGCTTTTTGTAGGTTACCTTGGGCTCGGCGCTGCTATGGCGATCTTCCGGTGCAGCAGGTCTGCAGCTCATAGTGCCACTTATGGTGCTGTTGTTACCAACGCTGTTGCCGCTGCGATAGCTTTGACCGCCAGACGAAAACCTGCGGACAGGCTGCTTGGTAACAGATGGCTGAAAAACGGAAACAGGCGTCTGTTCATACAGGTCTCTTTCTGAGTCCCGGTCAGACATCAGTTCACTGTTCTGGACAGAACCTTCCTGCATATTCAGGCGCATACGATAAGGATGACCGTAACCTCTGCGGCGACGTGGTTTGTGGTCTTTTGGCTCGGGTGGCTTCAGGCCGGTGAACTGCTCGTAAATGGTTGTGTAAATATATTTGCTCATAACTACCTCCTGTTCATCCTCTCCCAGAAATGGATAAAATGTCTTTATTTGGTTGACGATGTTAGACAAACCCATTTTCGGTATGAATAGGTAACACTACTTAAAACTCTCTGAATAAACGGTAACAAACGTTAACAGTATAATATTAATGTCGTTAATTGTTTTGAAAAACGAAACGAAATAGAATTAACAGAAACAAAGACTAGCATTCATAAAAATAGATCGTTGCTTGATTTCATAACTTTTTTGAATTTTGGACTATTGGTAATAACTAATTTTTGCTAATCAAGGGATAGTTAATAAAATATAAGAGGATATCCTTTTTTGTTAATTCTTGTGGGAGTCTGTTTTTGTTTTTTTATAACTAGTAGGTATTAACACTGATGGTAGAGTTGTCGTATATGCGTTAATTTGGCTGAAATTATTTCTTATTCACCGGGTTGGCCAGCTTTACACCTGCGGTATGACCACAAAGGACGCCAGGATTTTGTAATGATGTGTTATTGCAATATCTTCGTCCCCGCAAGATAGGCAAACGATACGCCGACAATGATTTTCTTTCATTGATGCAGATCAAGTTGGTGTCACCGCTATATCAATGCAGTCTGACTGACCCGGGAGCAGCATCCCCAAAGAATTCTCCAACACATCAGGAGCCTCTTAGTATGACTGTAACCACCAGCGAAATGCCAGCAGCATGGGAAGGATTCACTTCCGGCGACTGGTCCGAAAGCATCAACGTTCGTGACTTTATCCAGAAAAACTACACCCCTTACGAGGGTGACAGTTCCTTCCTGGCCGGTTCTACTGAAGCGACAGACAAGCTGTGGGCTGATGTTATGGAAGGCATCAAGGAAGAGAACCGCACTCACGCCCCTCTGGATTTCGATACCGATCTGCCCTCCACTATTACTTCCCATGACGCTGGCTATATCAATAAAGATCTGGAAACCATTGTTGGTCTGCAGACGGATAAGCCGCTGAAGCGTGGCATCATTGCCAACGGTGGCATCCGTATGGTTGAAACTTCCTGTGAAGTTTATGGCCGTAAACTGGATGACATGGTTAACAAGATCTTCACTGAATATCGTAAGACGCACAATTCCGGTGTTTTCGACGTTTACACTGCGGACATTCGCAACTGTCGTAAGTCCGGTATAATTACCGGTTTGCCAGATGCTTATGGCCGTGGACGTATTATCGGTGACTACCGCCGAATCGCTCTGTACGGTATTGACCGACTGATTGTTGATAAGAAGGCCCAGCACAAGTCTCTGGATGCAGCGCTGACTACCGGTGAAAATCTTGAGCGTACTATCCAGCTGCGTGAAGAGATCATGGAACAGATCAAGGCGCTGATGCAGATCAAGGAGATGGGGGCCAAATACGGTTGTGATCTCGGTAACCCTGCTGCCTCTGCCCGTGAAGCGGTTCAGTGGACGTACTTTGGTTACCTGGCTGCGGTTAAGTCCCAGAATGGTGCCGCCATGTCTCTGGGCCGTACGGCTACCTTCCTGGATATCTATATCCAGCGTGACCTGGAAGCGGGCAAAATCACTGAAACTGATGCCCAGGAACTGATCGATCACTACGTAATGAAATTGCGTATGGTTCGCTTCCTGCGTACTCCTGAATACGATCAGCTGTTCTCTGGCGACCCGATCTGGGCCACTGAGGCTATCGGTGGTATGGGCCTTGATGGTCGTACACTGGTTACCAAAAACTCTTTCCGCCTCCTGAACACCATGTACACCATGGGACCATCGCCAGAGCCAAATATCACGGTGTTGTGGTCTGAGCAGTTGCCGGTGGCTTTCAAAGAGTATTGTGCCAAAGTATCCATCGATACCAGTTCTATCCAGTACGAAAATGATGATCTGATGCGTACTGATATGAACAGCGATGACTACGCCATCGCCTGCTGTGTGTCGCCAATGGTTGTTGGCAAGCAGATGCAGTTCTTTGGTGCCCGTGCCAACCTGGGCAAGACACTGCTGTACGCCATTAATGGCGGTGTTGACGAGAAGCTGAAGGTTCAGATTGGTCCAAAAACCGACAAGATTACGTCTGAATATCTGGATTACGACGATGTCTATGCACGTTTTGATAAGCTCATGGATTGGCTGGCCAGTCAGTATGTTGCTGCCCTGAACTGTATTCATTACATGCACGACAAGTACTCCTATGAGGCTTCTCTGATGGCCCTGCATGACCGTGATGTTATTCGCACCATGGCCTGTGGTATTGCCGGATTGTCCGTTGCTGCTGACTCTCTGTCGGCCATTAAATACGCCAAAGTCAAGCCGGTGCGTGATGAAGACGGCATTGCTATCGATTTCGAAATTGAAGGTGATTTTCCGAAGTTTGGTAACAACGAAGAGCGTGTAGATACGATTGCCTGTGAACTGGTTGAAACGTTCATGAAGAAAGTCGCTTCTCACAAAATGTACCGCGATGCCATTCCAACCCAGTCCGTTCTGACCATTACCTCTAACGTGGTATACGGCCAGAAGACCGGTACTACACCAGACGGACGTCGTGCAGGCCAGCCATTTGGCCCGGGTGCCAACCCAATGCATGGTCGTGACACCAGCGGTGCGGTTGCTTCCCTGAGCTCTGTTGCCAAGCTGCCATTTGCCTATGCGAAGGATGGTATTTCTTACACCTTCTCTATCGTGCCAAAGGCGCTGGGCAAGGACGAAGAAAGCCAAAGCAGGAATCTGGTGGGTCTGATGGATGGCTACTTCCATCACGAGGGAAATCGCGAGGGCGGTCAGCACCTGAACGTCAACGTTATGAACCGTGAAATGCTGGAAGATGCCATGGAGAACCCTGAGAAGTATCCTTCTCTGACCATCCGTGTCTCCGGTTATGCGGTGCGTTTCAACTCGCTGACACCAGAACAGCAGCGTGATGTTATCACCCGCACCTTTACTAGCTCGCTGTAACAGTAAGCGCTAGAATTTAACTCTAAAAAAGGCCAGCTCTGCTGGCCTTTTTTTGCTTATGGTATTCAGGTTTTTGTAAAAGACAGTGGTTTTATTTTTACAGAGACTCGTTGGGTAAATAGGAGAGTCGCCATGTCCCTTGGTCGTGTCCATTCCATGGACTCATTTGGCACGGTAGACGGGCCGGGTATCCGTTTCGTTGTGTTTATGCAGGGCTGTCATATGCGCTGCCGGTATTGTCACAACCGGGATACCTGGGATCTGCGTGATGGCGGTGAGGTGCTCGGTCATGAGGAAGTTCTGGACAAAATCCTCAAGGTAAAGGGCTTTCTGACCGGTGGTGTTACCGTCACTGGTGGCGAGCCGCTGCTGCAGGCTGAATTTGTTGCCGATCTGTTCAAGGCGCTTAAAGCGCACGGTATTCATACTTGCCTGGATACCAATGGATTTGCCAAACAAATCACGCCGGATATTGAACGTCTGCTGTCCTACACCGACCTTGTGCTTCTGGATATCAAGCACATGGACGAAGAGATGCATCAAAAGCTGACCTATGTCACCGGCCGATACACCCGTAATTTTGCCATGTATTTACAGGAGCTGAGAAAGCCAACCTGGATCCGCTACGTGGTGGTGGAAGGGTATACCGTTGATCCACTGTATGCCGCCATGCTGGCAGACATGGTGGAGAAAATGGATTGTGTTGAGAAGGTGGAAATCCTGCCTTATCACAGCCTCGGCGTGCATAAGTGGGATGCCTTCAGTGAAAGCTATGAGCTGGAAACGGTGCGCCCGCCTTCGACTGAACAGCTGGATGCGATCAAGGCGGAGTTTGATCAGCGGGGAATTTCTGCGGCTTATTGATGGTGTTAACCTCAAAGCGCACGGAGTACCCAAAGTCAATGCTTTGTGGTCTCCGTGGTTGAGCAGAACTTAGTTGAAAATACGGTTTTCCTGTTCCTGAACCCGGATGAACGTGGTTCGCTTGGACAGTTCTTTCAGTTGCGCGGCTCCCACATAGGTGCAGGTTGAGCGTACGCCGCCGAGGATGTCCTGAACGGTTTCAAGGACCGGACCACGGTAAGGTACTTTCACGGTTTTGCCTTCCGAGGCGCGGTAGTTGGCAACACCGCCAGCGTGCTGGTCCATGGCAGTGGTGGAACTCATGCCATAGAACAGGCGGAATTGCCGACCATCTTCTTCTACCATTTCGCCGCCGGACTCATCGTGACCGGCAAACATACCGCCGATCATGACAAAATCAGCGCCGCCGCCAAATGCCTTGGACACGTCGCCGGCACAGGTGCAGCCACCGTCGGAAATCACCTGACCACCAACCCCATGGGCCGCATCGGCACATTCAATAACAGCGGACAGCTGTGGATAGCCGACACCGGTTTTAACGCGGGTGGTACAGACGGAGCCCGGTCCGATACCCACTTTAACGATGTCGGCACCTTTCAGGATCAGCTCTTCCACCATTTCTCCGGTAACCACGTTACCGGCAATAATCACCTTGTTGGGGTGACGCTGGCGAACACGGGCAACGAACTGGACAAAATGCTCTGAGTAACCGTTGGCTACATCGATACAGATAAAGCGGAGTTTGTCGTTCAGGGACAGGATTTCAGACATTTTGTCGAAATCGTTTTCGGATGTGCCGCTGCTGACCATGATATGGTTTTCAATACCTTCAGGGGCGTTGTCGAGGAAGGCCCGCCACTCTTCAACGGTGTAATGCTTGTGAACCGCAGTCAGCATTTTGTGTTCAGCCAGGGCGAGAGCCATGGCGAAAGTGCCGACGGTGTCCATGTTGGCAGCAATGACGGGTACGCCGGTCCATTCCTGGTCAGTGTGAACAAATCGGAAGGTGCGCTCCAGGCTTACCTGTGAACGGCTTTTCAGGGTGGAACGCTTTGGGCGGAACAAAACGTCTTTGAAACCCAGCTTGATATCAGCTTCTACACGCATAGTAACTTTTTAATCGCCATCTTGCAGTGCCCTGGGCATGGTGATCCGGGGATCATGCAGCAGCACTGGCAACTACGTTGGTTTGGGGAAGTTGGATGTACAAGCGGCCGGACAGCCTCGATGATCAGGGGAGACCTATCTTCGGATAAGCGAAGATTGCGCCGGACCCAACATCTTTTTTAAGGACGAATAAAATGGGCGTGTTTGACGCTTATACGGCTGAAGTATACCTAGGCGGTTATTGAAATGGAAGGTTGCAAAGCAAGGGGGGGGGTGGAATGCTTCCCGCTGCCCGAACAGGCACAAACAGTTTCGGCTTCTTCGGGCAGGGATACCGGGGCAGCGTCGCTTTTAATCAATCAGGTTGCGAATCTGGGTTTTGATCAGATCAATGGCAATCCTGTTTTTTCCGCCATGGGGAATGATCAGGTCAGCATGCTGGCGTGCAGGTTCAATAAACTGCATATACATGGGGCGAACCGTTTCCAGGTATTGCTTGATAACGGAATCAACATCCCGGCCCCGGCTGATAATATCCCGCTTCATACGACGGATCAGACACATATCCAGTGGCGTATCCATAAAGAAGCGCAGGTCAAAGGCTTCCCGGATTTCAGGGCTGGTGAAGAGCAGAATTCCTTCATAGATAACCACGCGGGCGGGGTTTACCTTGCGGGTATCTGTCCGGCGATTGTGCTGACTATAGTCGTAGAGTGGGACCT
This sequence comes from Salinisphaera sp. G21_0, assembly GCF_017744115.1. Lineage (GTDB taxonomy): Bacteria > Pseudomonadota > Gammaproteobacteria > Pseudomonadales > Endozoicomonadaceae > Endozoicomonas. The sequence continues at coordinate 37,500 of NZ_JAGHQW010000040.1, forward strand.
CGATTTCCTGACCATTTTTCAGCTTGATCATCTGCTCCAGCATCAGGTCATGATCCATGGACTCCGGGTGGTCATAGTTAGTACGAACCCGCTCCTCCATGCTCAAATGTGTCTGGTCTTTATAGTAGGAATCTTCTGAAATAACACACAGGTGCTCTGACTGAAGCTCTTCCACCAGTGTTTCTGCCAGCAGGCTTTTGCCGGATGCGGAGGCGCCGGCAATGCCGACGAGAATGGTTTTCTGTTTCATGGGGGGAGTCCGGTTGTTAGCTTCTGTCTACGGGAACAGGATGTCCGTTGTCGTCTATAGCGACATAGGTGAAAGAACCTTCAGTAACCTTGTGACGTGCTTCTGATTTATACGGGAGGGACATTACCCATACTTCAAGCTTAATACGCATGGAGGTGTTACCAACGCGAATGATATCAGCATAACAGCAAACCACGTCACCAACCTTCACCGGATGGATAAAGCTCATGGATTCAACGGCAACGGTAGAAACCCGGCTATTGCAGCGGTTTTTTGCTGCCAGGCCGCCGGCAATGTCCATCTGGGACATGATCCAGCCCCCGAAAATATCGCCATTCGGGTTGGTGTCGGCAGGCATTGCCAGTGTGCGCAGAACCAGATCACCCTGTGGTTCACTCATCAGAAAACTCCATACGGGTCGTAACTTGCGGCGAATGCTATGCCGGTGGAACAACCTTGTAAATCCGTATTTCCATGAACGTTTGATGGACAGCATTGGCATGGAAAACCGTGGACTATTCCTGTATAAGTTCCGGCTTTGTGAACTGTGCAACCGGCGTTGATACCTATGACATCCCCACTAGCCTCACATTTAACCAATCAGGGCCAGTTAATTGTTCGTAACCAGGCGCTTTTCGAGCTTGGGCATCTGGTGATGATTGGCTTGCCAGCTGATGATCTGGCAACTCATTTGTTGAGCGATGGGGTTGGCTATATCACGGCACTCACTCGTGATTTCAGTGCTTATCGGCGTCTGCTGCCCTTGCAGGCCCGGCTGGAAGACCGCTTCTCCCTGAGTTTTGCGCCGATCCTGTCGATGAATTTTGCCCGGTCTGTTGATGGTGTTTTGCTGTTTCTCCAGAAAAGCAAACCATTAATGGACTTCTGGCTGGCGATGGTATTGAGCTTTTTGCCGGAAGGTGTCCCCATTTGGCTGGTGGGAGAGAACGATGAAGGGATTAAATCATGGAAAAAGCGGCTCAAGAACAGTTTTGACTATGTTAAAAGTGTCGATAATGCCCGTCACTGCGTATTGCTGGAAGCTTCAGGGTCGTTGCAAAAGCCGGAGAATTTTGTCCTTGAACCCTGGTTTGAAACATTTTCTGTCTCTGCTGGCCCGGTCAATATGGACATTACCTCATTACCCGGCGTTTTCAGCCATGGTCGTCTGGATAAGGGAACCCAGGTTCTATTGGCAACGCTGGATAAAGTGCCTTCAGGTAAGGTACTGGATTTTGGTTGTGGCGCTGGGGTGATCTCCGCTTATATTAATACCCTGCCCGGTGAGTATGATATTACCCTGGTGGATTGTGATGCCCTGGCATTGGCCAGTAGTACCAAAACCATGAGCGCCAAAGGGCGTGACTCTTTTACGGTACTGCCAAGCGATGGCCTGTCAGAAGTGACAGGACAGTTTGATCTGATTATCTCCAACCCACCGTTTCACCAGGGCGTAAAAACCCACTATGAGGTGACAGAGCAGTTTCTTGCCCAGTCATGTCAGATGCTTCGCCCGGGTGGCGAGCTTCGTATTGTTGCCAATAGTTTTCTGCGTTATCCGCCCATTATTCAGAAGGCTTTTGGCCACTGTGAGACATTGCTCACCCGGGATGGATTCTCGGTTTATCGGGCGGTGAACAGATACTGAAATTGCTTGCTTTCAGTTGCCTGAAAGGTTATTTACGACATTGTTCCACTATAAGCTATTCATGACTCGCCAGACCGTATTAAGATAGGCCAAGGTGCCTGTCGGACTTAAGCGTCCGTAGCGAGGATTGCGAGAAATTGAGGATAAAAATTTCTGCTTCTGAGGAGAATAGCGGGGCTATTTGACGAATAAGCAGGAATTTTTAGACCAATTTATCGCAACCGCACGACTGCATGGATGCAGGAGCTAGGGCAACGCAGGAGCAGTTGCCGCGTAGGACAGTCTTAAGTCCGACAGGCTCCAGGGGCTTACCTTAAGAGTGAGGCGCGACCATGCATAATAATATTAAACCAGCGTGGGTATTTTGCGGCGTGTTTCTGGTCACGTTGCTATGGGCAGTGGAGTTTGATAACCGGCCACGAGCCCGACTGGCCATTCCCTACTCATCCGACCATCTTAGTTCATCAGCCAGTGAACAGGTCACGCAAAGTGACCGGAACATTGGCCTGAAGTCTGACGAACTTGCATCGAATATCATTGCTGATTACCAGGAGGCTGACCGAGAATAGGCTGCCCTACTGTGGTGGCAGCAAATTGGTCTATAAATCCGCTTTTGTTCGGCAAATAGCTCCGCTATTCACCTCACAAAACTGAATTTTTATCCTCAATTTTCTGCCATCCTCGCTAAGGGGTCGCCTAGACGGGCGCTATTCTCGGTCAGCCTCCTGGAGGGCCAGATAATAAGGTGACATCAACTGTCTGGTTTCTTCCGTGTAATGAGGAGGCTGGGTATATATAGTGATCGTCTCCTCTTGTGTTTCCAGAGGTTTATCCCGGTTTAAAACCAGGATATAGCGGTGGTTCCCATGACGGCTGGAAGAACGCAGCCCAATCTGCTTTATCAGACCCAGTCCTTCCGTGGCAGCCGCTTTCAAAAAATGCTGTGTGGATTCCACGGGTAGTAAAATCCAGGCTTCACCAGTGGCTGCCAAATGCCGGGAAATCACCCTGGCAAGATCCGTAAAACTCAGGCTATCGGTATGACGGGCCATGTTTCGTCGCTGGTCATCCCCCTTGAAGGATTGCTGAAAAAAAGGCGGATTCGAAATGATACAGTCAAAGCGTTGCTGACTGGTGGCAGAGAATATCTGGATAGCACTATTGACCAGTTGAAGCTGATCGGCCCAGGGACTGGCGGCAAAGTTACTGACCGCTTGTTGTGACGCTTCTTCATCCAGCTCCACGGCCGTGATTTTCCCACTGCAGTTCTGAGCAGCCATCAGGCTGAGCAACCCGGTGCCTGCACCAATATCCAGAATGGTCTGGCTATGTCGTAAGCCGGATGATTCAGCAATAAGCGCACCAAAGATGCAGGCATCCGTGGTAACTTTCATGGCACATTCACCCTGGTCAATTCTGAACTGCTTAAAAGCAAAGTAGCTGTTTCTGGCCATGACGTTTATTTTCTACTCAAGTGCTGCTGAGCCAGAACGGCAACAATAATCATAATCAAGCCAGCATAGGTGGCCGGATAGATAGACTCACCAAGAATATTGGCGATGAAAATCAGTGATAGAAACGGACTGAGGTAACTGATATTGCTGACCATGGCAGTATTGTCCGCCAGTTTAAGGGCTTTCAGCCACAGGATGTAAGCAAAGCCCATTTCAATCAGACCAACATAGGCCGCTGCTGCCAGACCTTCAGAGGCAATGGGCCCGAAATCGGAGAAGAGGGCGGTGGCAGCAATAATCCAGGGCAGTCCACAGAGGAAGCAGATCAGCAGGCCAACCACAGGATCCCCTTCGCGCCGGGTATTCAATAGCCAGTAAAGCGCCCAGATAATGGTGCTTGACAGTGCCAGAATAACACCGATGGGACTGGCGAAATTAAGATTTTCAAACTCCCCACGGGTACAGATAAGCAATACCCCCCCGTAGGCCAGCAGGCAGCAGAGCAGGCTGGTAAGCGACAGTTTTTTGCCCAGCAAAGGAACGGCAAGCAGGGTCAGCGCCATTGGCCAGCTGTAGTTTAATGCCTGCGCCTGTTGCGCCGGAAGCAGGTCGTAAGCGCCGAACAGGGCAACGTGATAGAGAAAAGGGTTTAACAGCCCCAGGGCCAGGAATAGCCCCGATGATTGTTTGAATTGGGAGACGACTAAACCAGCCTTTCCCTGAATCATGACAATGATGGTAAGCAGGGTGGTGGAGGTTGCCACGGACCAGAATACCAGCTGCCATGGGTCAAGATAGTTAAGGGCTATTTTAAAGGCGGTGGCAATGGTCGACCACAATAAGGCCGTGGCCAGGGCGTAAAAACAGGCTTTGCTATTGTCTGTCATGGATACTGCTTGGAGACGTTGGGTGAGTAAGTTTGAGTATTGGTCAATACTATCTCACAGGCTCCAAAAGAAACAGGTAAGGAGTTGTCGCGGAACAAGTTCCGCCGTTGGCTGAGACTTGCTCGCTTCCCGCTTCCCGCTTCCCGCAAAAGCACAAGTGGACTGTCTTTTTCGGGCAGCGGGCAGCGCTTATTGAAATGTCAAAGTTATTAAATAACAGTTCCAGAACGGCTAATGAAGGTTCTTAGGTTGGACATTAAGCTTATCCCTCCATTTTCATTGGGGTTTCGGATGGAACCACGAAGGACACGAAGAGCACAAAGAAGAGCTATTCTTTTCCTTCGTGCTCTTCGTGTCCTTCGTGGTTCCATCTTTAACTTGCCGAAGAGAGGAGTAGGCGCTTAATTTCTACCCTGAGAATGAAGGTTACCCTTCAATGGTGATGGTCACGTGACGGTTGTTTCTTCGGCCTTCTCTGGTTTGATCTCCGCTCTCCAGTACACCACCGGCCACTGCTTTGATGCGATTGCCACTGACGCCACGGTCTTCCAGGTATTTTTTGACACTTTCAGCCCTGCGCAGTGCCAGTTTTCGGTTGTGTTCCAGCGGGCCGGTTGAATCGGTGTAACCAACAGCTGTCAGATGAATGTCAGACTGTTGTTTGGCAACATCAGCGATTTTGTCCAACGCCTGAAGGCCCGGCGGGTCAATGTCGGCTTTATCAAAGCCAAAGTAAACCATGCCCAGCTCTCTCTTTAGTGGGCAGCCATCCGCATCGACGGGGATGCCTTCGGGGGTATCCGGGCACTTATCAATGTCATCGGGAACACCATCCCCATCACTGTCGATCGGGCAGCCATATTGGTTAACCGCCACATCGACGGGGGTATTGGGGCAGCGATCCATATTGTCTGGTACGCCATCTCCGTCGGAATCGGGGCAACCGTGAGCATCCACTGCTACACCGTAAGGGGTATTGGCGCACTTATCCATGTAGTCAGGAACCCCGTCATTATCGGAGTCTACCGGGCAGCCACTGTGATCGACGGTTACGCCTTTGGGTGTGTCTGCGCAGTGATCTTTGTTATCAGGAACACCATCGTGATCACTGTCACTGCCAGTCAGTGCACAGATAGCGGTACCGACCAGGGCACCACCAATAGCACCGTAAGCGGCCGATTTACCACTGTCGGATGAACTCTTACTGTTGGCTGCAGCGCCGACAAGACCGCCGGTACCCGCTCCGATCAGGGCGCATTGGCTCCACCGGTTCAGATGGCCATCACTGGCGCAGCCAACAAGACAAAGGGTGATGATGAACAGAGTTAGTGTTTTAAGGGGAGTGATGAAGGGCATGGATCAAACTCCGGATGTGTCAAGTTAGGGAAGTGTTGACGTCTAATCGGGTAAGGATTTCTCGTTAAGCCTGCATGCCATGGCCAACAGTAAACGTATCTCAAGCCGGTTTGGCAAAGCGTTGTAGCACTTTGTTTGTCAACGCATAAGTGATGACCAAAGGCGATTGCAGATAAAGCAGACAGGTTATTGGATGATTGGCAGCTTCGAGTATAGGACAAAATATTCACTGTCAGAGTCTCTTCCAATATGAAATGAGCTTGTCGTTTGCCATGACAGATTATGAAAATCATCACCACTTCATAAAAACGCTTGTCGATGTGCAAGGTCTTCTGGCGCAAGCGGCTTGTCTTGCCTCCACTCCAAAGATGATTGCTATCGCTGAATAGGGCAGCCCCTCAGTCACTTTGAAAATCGATTTTACGGGGGCTTGTTAAATGTCTCTAGGAAGCCAATTACAGGTGCTTATCTTTATTGGCAGACGACCGATAACCATGACCATGAAAACCAGGATCGTTGTTTATCCTGGCTGCGGGTCTTTATCAGGGCGGAAATATTAAGATGACAAATGTCCAGGCCGTTGCCATTCATGACCTTGAGCAGAGTATTGGTGAAACTGAAGTTTTGCGAATTCCGGAGCTGGTTATTGATGCTGGTGAAACGGTGTGCCTTCAAGGCGGGAATGGCTCTGGCAAAACCACCCTGTTAAGAACCCTGATGGGGCTTGTTCGCTATAACAGTGGTGATCTGATGGTTCTGGGTAATGATATGAGAAAAATTGGCACCTCATCTCTGGAAAGACTCCGTGCCGACTCTATCGGGTTTATTTTTCAGCATTATCGGCTGGTGCCATATCTGAGTGCTTTCGATAACATTTTGTTGCCCTGCTATTTCTCAGCGAAAAGGCGGTATGAAGCAGAAAGGAAATCTGAAACGGCAGCCGGGGATGCCATTCGCCTGATTCGCAAGCTCAGCTTAACAGACCCGTCACGGCTATCAAAAAATGCTGCACAATACAGTGCCGGTCAACAGCAGCGCTTTGCCATTGCCCGTGCGCTGATCGGCAACCCTGAAATAGTGTTGGCGGATGAACCGGCTTCGGCTATGGATTGCCGGGGGAAGAAAGCCGTTTACCAGCTATTACAGGATGAATGTCGTGCAAGTGGAGCCACACTGATCTGTACCACCCATGATGAGAACGGCATTGATGGTTTTGACCGATATGTGAACATGGATACCTTGAACCTGGCAAGGGAGCGCGAAAACCGATGGTCATTATGAAGATTATGCGCAGAAGCTTTGGTCAGAGAGCCGGACGCACAATTATTTCGATTCTGGCTCTTGCTTTCAGCATTGCACTTCTTCTGGTGATCAGCCATATTCATGAAGCCGTCCGATCCTATGCACGACAGGTGTCTTCAGGTGCAGACCTGATTGTCGGAGCACCTTCGCAGCCGACACATCTTGTCCTTTACAGCCTTTTTCGCATTGGCCCTCCTCCTCCGGTGATATCCTGGGATGTCTATGAAGCCATTGCTGGCCTGAAGGATGTGAAGTGGGCTGCGCCGGTGTCCACCAACGAAAGTCATCTTGGATATACAGTGACTGGCAGTACTGCACGTTATATGGAAACGCTGCAACTGAAAGTCCTTAATTTTATTGGCAGTGGATCAGGCACGGCATTCAGGAATCATCGTTCGGCATTTATCGGTGCCAGACTGGCGGCAGACTATCAGCCCGGAGAAACCCTGAAGATAGCCAATGGCTTTTCGCCCTCATCAAAAGATGAGTATCAAACGCCATTTATTATTCAGGGGGTTTTAATGGAAACCGGAACCTCGCTGGACAGTAATATTTTAATTCCTATTGAAGGGCTGCGAAAAATCCGAAAAGCCCATGGCATAAAAACTGACCACCTTAATTTCATTTTGATAAAATTGCGACATCGTCACTCTCTCTTTAAGGTGCAGAAGGAACTGAAGTCAACCTTCAATACACCACTTGAGGTAGTGATTCCTTCGATAGAACTGGAAAAGCTTGGGCACTATCAGCGAATGCTCAATAATGTGTTTATGGCCATGAGTTTTATCATCGGATTGCTCTCTTTGATGATGATGTATTTTAATCTTTCTGCCGGTTTTGCCGAGCGAAAACAGGAAGTCGAACTGTTACGAATGGTAGGGGTAAGCCCTTGGCAGCTGGCAGCCCTGACATTGACAGAACCTATGCTGCAAATCCTGTTTGCTCTTTGTTCTGGTGTTGTTATCTATAAAGTATCGACTCTGTTCCTGGGGAGCTGGATTCCTGTTGTGAGCAGCATCGCACTGCCCTTTGAGCAGCTGCTTTGGTTGTTGTCGCTGTTTTTACTGGGTTTTCTGGTGGCCTGCCTGCCAGCATGGCGAATCTATGGCTTTTCCAGAAGAACCTAAGATGCTGTCCGAGAATAGACTGCCCTACTGCGGTGGCAGCAAATTGGTCTAAAAAGTCGGAAATTTTCTGCCATCCTCGCTACGGGCGCTATTCTCGGTCAGCCTCCTGAATGGTTTAAGGCGGCATCCATGGATGGGGCTGCCACCATAAAACGTTGAGAATCCTGTTATCTGTCACCGTCGTATACCCTCGTCCACTATTACAACAAGTTGACAATGACTTTCATCACATTTGCAGAATTTAAACGTTAATCGGCATATATCTGTTAATGAATACAGGCAAGCTACATTTCCTGTTAAAAATCATAGCAATAATGTCTGACAAATTATGAGGAAAATAATCTAAAAAACATTGAAACCAATTAAAGGTGGCCAAAGTCTATGGTAAGTGTCTACTAAAGAAAAAAGAGGTTTTAATTTATGGACAGCTTGTCATCTTTACCAGCCACCACCCAGCCATTGACAACCTCTGTAAATCCACCGGGTTCAAATGGTGCGTCAATAACCGTTTCTTCCAATATAGCTGGAACAGATACCGTAACAGTGGCCTCAGGGGATACCAAGAATGAAATGCCAGACAAAGCACCAGGAAAAGAAGGAGGGTCTGTTGGTGATTCAATAAGTGATAAAACCGTAAAGAAAACCAAAGCCGACGCTCAAATGAGTGATCAGGGGGCAGGTGATGTGGAAGAAACGGGCTCTGAAGAGAGCGCGGCAGACGCAGAAGGAACTCCGAAAGAGTCTGATGAAAAGGAACAGCTTAAATCAATGACAGATAAGCTCCAGTCTGCTCAAATAGGTGATGGCTCAGAGGCAGCAGAAGCTGCGGAAGAGCAAGCCGAACCGGAGAAAAATGATTCTCCGGAGACTGAAGGTGAGACTCAGGGCGCAGATGCAGATGAAGGTGCGGAACCTGAAGAAATCATCGAAAACACGCAAGAAGAAGGAAAAAAGGAGGAAAATTGATGGTGCCCGGCTTTTGCGATGTGCTGAAAGCGATGGCTTGTTAACCGGCTGTTTTAGTAAGAGCCGGTTTAAAACTGAGTTTCAGGAGAGCCTTGTTGTCGAGCAAGGTATCTTCTGCTGAATGTAGATTATTGCCAGACCTTTGCTTTGCCCTCTCATTGGCCAATTTGCTATTACTGCACAATAGCAGGGCAGTCTATCTTCCAACAGACTCTAGTATTCCATTGGTGATTTTTCTGCGTTCCCATTGATATCCTCGCAATCAGTTTACTGTTGTGTTTGTGAGGTCTCCGAAGTCATTACATCACCTCAATTGGTATGAAACTTGTATACTAAAATAATAGGCATCATGGGTAGACAGCCTGAACTGGAGGTGACAGTATGACCGACTTGCCAGTAAAAAATATTTCTCAACGTTCAAGGAGTGAACATGGATAAAGAGCATCGAGAGTCAAGTACGAATTTGGAAGGCTCCGAGAAGAAACTAAGTTTTGTTATCAATGCTACAGAAGATCGTGTCAGCCGCCTGCGCCAGGCATACCTTGATGGAACGTTGATCGTTGACAGTGAACGTCTCGCCGAAAAAATGCTTGCCTTTGAGCAACAGCTTGAAATCGTGTTTCCCGAAAAAGACAGCCCCTGAGTCAATTTACGCCAGTTAGAAATCCTTTATCCTGCCAAGGCTTGATCATCCACTGTGAATGAAGTACGCTTCAATCGCGGTCATAAAGGTGTATGCCTTGGTATCTGTCCGATAACGCATGCTCCCATGGCACAGCTGGATAGCGCAGCCCCCTCCTAAGGGGCAGGTCGGAGGTTCGAATCCTCCTGGGAGCGCCAGAAAAATCAAAGACTTACAGTAGTGTAGGTCTTTTTTTTGATCTAATGAAAATGAATTTCTATCACGGTGCTATCACTGATGATGTGTTAGTCATTAATCACCGCTTTAATTTATTACGCCAGCCTGTATATCCATTGCATCGGTATTTTAGTGGTGCCGGTCGTGAATACGACTACTGCCAGCCGGTGAATAGCGGTACACTTTTGCCCGGAATATGACAGCAGATTGCCGCAGCCAATGTGCCACTGATGACAGTGGTAGCTGGTACTCAGATGTAGTTGCCTGTCTCAACGATTTTTTCTTCCCAAGAAGTGACCATGCCTAACACCCAAGCCTCCAACAATCTCGCCGCCTTTATCTGGTCCGTTGCCGACCTTCTGCGGGGAGATTTCAAACAGTCCCAGTACGGACGCATCATCCTGCCGTTTACACTGCTCCGTCGTTTGGAATGCGTACTGGAGCCCACCAAAGAAGCGGTACTGGCCCAGTATGAAAAAGTGAAGGTGATGAACCTGCCGGAAGAGGGGCGGGAGAAGCTGTTGTTGCGGGCGGCCGGGCTGTCCTTCTTTAATACATCACCGATGGATCTCTCCAAACTTGGACAGACCGGCATTAAAGACAATCTGGAAAGCTATGTGCTTGCCTTCTCACGGGATGCCCGGGAAATCTTTGAACATTTCAAGTTTGATGAATTTGTCGGCAGCCTGCAGGAGGCCAACCTGCTGTATAAGGTGGTGCAGAAGTTTGGCAGTATCGACCTGAGCCCGGATGCCATTTCCAATCACGATATGGGCCTGGTTTTTGAGGAACTGATCCGTAAATTTGCCGAAAGCTCTAACGAGACCGCCGGGGAACACTTTACCCCCCGGGATATTGTCCAGCTCACCACCTCCCTGGTGTTTATGGAAGATGACGATGCCTTAACCAAAGAGGGCATTATCCGCACCATCTACGACCCCACAGCAGGCACTGGCGGCTTTCTTTCTTCCGGTATGGAATATGTGCATGAACACAACGCCAATGCGGTGATGCGGGCTTTTGGTCAGGAACTGAATCCGGAGTCCTACGCCATCTGTAAAGCCGATATGCTGATCAAGGGGCAGGATGTCAGCCGGATCAAGTTGGGCAACACGCTTTCCAATGACCAGCTTACCAGCCAGCAGTTTGATTATATGCTCTCCAACCCCCCGTTCGGCGTGGACTGGAAGAAAATCGAGGGTACGGTCAAAACGGAACATGACGTGAAAGGCTTTGATGGTCGCTTTGGCCCCGGTCTGCCCCGGGTCTCCGATGGTTCGTTGTTGTTCCTGATGCACCTGATCAGCAAATTTCGGGCTATCACGCCCGATAATCAAAACCCCAGCCGTATCGGCATTATCCTGAACGGTTCGCCGTTGTTTACCGGCGGCGCAGGCAGTGGGGAAAGTGAGATTCGCCGTTACATATTGGAAGCCGATCTGCTGGAAGCCATTGTTGCCCTGCCTACTGATATGTTCTACAACACTGGCATTGCGACCTATATCTGGGTGCTGTCCAACAAAAAGTCGGCGGAGCGTAAGGGCAAAGTTCAGCTCATCAATGGGGCGAAGCTGTTTGGCAAGATGCGCAAGTCCCTGGGATCCAAACGCAATATCATGAGCCCGGAAGACCGTGCCGTGGTGACTCGCTGCTTTGGCAAGTTTGAGGCGGAAGCTACTGACTCCAATGGCATAGCAATCAGTAAACTATTTGAGACATACCAGTTCGGTTATCGTCGCATAATGGTAGAACGCCCCCTGCGTCTTTCTGCCCGGATTACTGCTGAAGCCATTGCCAGTCTGCGGTATGCGCCCAAGCCATATGACAATGTGATGCGTTGGCTGGTTGAAGAGTTTGGTGAAGATTGCCACTTGCACCTGTTCAGTCATCAGGAAGCTATTCGCGCCAAAATCAAGACCGATTTCAAAGAATTGAAAGAAAAGCAGATCAAAGTGCTGTTCAGTGATGATCTCTGGCTTTCCCAAATCGCGCTGATGATCAAAGCCAAAGGGTTGCAGGAAGAGATCAGCGCAGACCAAATTGACGATTTCAATAGTTTTGAAGCCCGCCTGAAATCTGCCTTGAAGGAAACGGGTATCACACTGGATGCGAAGGAGAAGAAACAGTTCCTTGATGCCGTGACATGGAAGAACCCTGAAGCCGAGCCGGTGGTCAAGAAAATTCTAAACGAGGAGACACAACCGCTCTACGGAACATTCACCTATAGCGGTAGCATTAAAGAATGGCAGGGCAAAGTCGTCGAATTCCAGCCAGATAGCGACCTGCGGGATAACGAGAACATCCCCCTTGATCCATCGGTGACCACCTCAACGCTGATCGAAACTTATTTCCAGCGGGAAGTGACGCCCCATGTGCCGGATGCATGGATCAATGCCGGCAAGCGGGATGAGCAGGACGGTGAGATCGGTATTGTCGGCTATGAGATTCCCTTTAACCGTCACTTCTATGTGTACCAGCCGCCCCGTGCCCTGGAAGCCATTGATGCTGATCTGGATGCGGTCAGTGGCCGGATTATGAAGCTGCTGGCGGAGGTGCATTCGTGATGGCGGGTGTTGGTGGTAAATATAAGGCTTATCCGGAGTATAAGGATTCTGGGGTTGAGTGGTTGGGGGAGATACCAGAGCACTGGGAAGTAAAGCCTTTAAAGTACTTTTGCTCATACAATGATGATGTTTTATCTGAATTGTTGGCTCCTGATTTTGAGTTGGAATATGTAGATATCGGAAGTGTTTCTGCCACTGATGGCATAAAGCAAACAGAAGTAATGTCATTTTCTAAGTCTCCATCCCGAGCAAGAAGAAAAGTAAAGGATGGCGATGTTATTGTTTCAACTGTAAGAACTTATCTTGAAGCCATAGCTCCAATCATAAACCCGCCAGAGAATTTAGTGGTCTCTACTGGCTTTGCGGTTATCCGGCCAACAACAGGCGTGCATAAAAAATATGCCGCATATCTTTTACGGGCAAAGGGGTTTATCAAAGAAGTAGTTGCTCGCTCTGTCGGAGTCAGTTACCCAGCGATTAATGCTTCTGAGTTGGTCTGTATTAAAACTGTACTTCCAAAGGAGGCAGAGCAAGCTACCATTGCCAACTTCCTCGATCACGAAACCGCCAAAATCGATGCACTGATCGAAGAGCAGAAAACCCTGATCCGGTTGCTGCAAGAAAAACGTCAGGCGGTGATCAGCCATGCCGTGACCAAAGGGCTTAACCCTGATGCACCAATGAAAGACTCCGGTGTGGAGTGGCTGGGGGAGGTGCCGGAGCATTGGGGTGTGGCACCGCTAAAAAGATTTGCCGATGTTTTGGACTGTAAGCACATAACAGCAGAGTTTGTTGATGATGGCATTCCTCTTGCTGGCATTAGAGAAGTCAAAGGCTGGTCTATCGACCTGAGCGAAGCAAAGAGGACAACTCAGAAATTTTATGAGTTACTGATTGAAGGTGGAAGAGAGCCTGTCATGGGTGACATTATATACAGTCGTAATGCCACAGTGGGTGAAGCGGCGTTAGTTATAGGTAACGATGTTTTTGCGATGGGCCAGGATGTGTGTCTTCTGAGAAGCAATGGAGACTTTGATTCTGAGTACTTACTACATCAACTGAATTCACCAGTTGTAAAACTGCAGTTAGATAGTTTGCTTATTGGCTCTACCTTCAAGCGCATTAATGTTGAAGATATTCGTAATTTTTTAATCTTAAGCCCGCCAAAAGAAGAACAGCTTGAAATCCGTAATTCTCTTCGGGGTAAGACAGAGCGATATGATGCATTGATTCTTGATGCGGAAGAAGCTATCAAGTTGATGCAAGAACGTCGAACAGCCCTGATCTCAGCCGCTGTCACTGGCAAAATAGACATCCGTGACTGGGTTGATCCCGCGCATCCCAGTGCCCCCGACAGAGATGCATCCATGCACGGTGCAGCCCACCCACAACAAAAACACCCCGAGGCTACTCATGATCAAACCGGCTGAAGCACCGGAGCAGCCAGACACCCTGTTCAGCGAAATCGGCCTGATCCAGTCCACCCGCCAGCGGGCTGCAGTGGTGGTGAATGCCGAGCTGACCCGGCTCTACTGGCAGGTGGGGGAGCGCATCAATACCGAGGTGCTTAAAGGTGAACGGGCGGACTATGGCAAGCAGGTGGTGATTAATCTGTCGCGAAGCAGCTCACCGGCCACCATGGGCAAAGGCTGAGCCCCCGGCAACTGCGCCCTTGCACCCAGCTGGCGGAGGTATGCACGGCGGATGAGATTGTCTCTACAGTGTGGAGACAATTGCGCTGGAGCCTTGTGTAGCAAGCCGATACCCTGTTAACTATCGACTGTGTGCGATTCAATGCCGAACCGGCCACAGGCACACTGCGTACCATTATCGAATAAATTACAACCCCCTATCAGCCGGACACGCTCATGTTGAAAGAAATCCGGATGGAAAACTGGAAAAGCTACCAGCAATCCACCCTTTACCTTGACCCGCTGACCGTGCTGATTGGCACGAATGCCAGTGGTAAGTCCAATGCCCTGGATGCATTTCAGTTCCTGAGTCGCAGTGTGGCAGGGCTCCCCATTAACACGATTCTGCAGGGGGATAACATCCATCCCGGGCTGCGGGGCGGTAAAGAGTGGGCGTGCAGGGATGGCAGTGATCGCTTTGCTCTTGAAGCGGTTGTTGGCACTGATGATGTCAATACTGAGTTTGTCTACCGTCTGGAAGTTGCCGTGGCAGGGATACCACAAATTTATGCAGAAAGTCTGAAAAGAACCCGATATCGCCCCCGGGCTGGTACCGTTTCTTCCGAGATCAATCTGTTCACGACGGATGTCTGCCCTGACACAGCGCCAGCGATCACCGCCAGGCTATACAACACCAAAACAGGTAAACCCAGACCTTCAGGTCGGCAAACAACGATACTTAGCCAGCTTTACCCGGAAGCGCAGGCGCAAAGTTTGCGGGCAGAGATCGGTGAAGGGGTTATCGCTGTGAACAGGGCTTTGTCGAAAATTTTCATTCTCGATCCTATTCCTTCTCATATGAGAGGGTACACGGCACTCTCTGCTGATCTGGACAGCGATGCCGCTAATATTGCCGGAGTGATTGCCGCTCTGGTTGATGAGCAGAAGGCGAAAGTAGAAGCAACACTGACTGATTATGTCAGCCAGTTACCGGAAAGAGACATACGTCGTATCTATGCAGATACCGTTGGCCGCTTTAATTCCGATGCCATGCTCTATTGCGATGAACAGTGGGGCAATGAAAGTCTGTCTGTTGATGCCAGGGGGATGTCGGATGGCACTTTGCGTTTTCTGGCGATCCTGGTAGCCCTGCTGGTACGTCCGAAAAACAGCCTGTTGATTGTCGAGGAAATTGATAACGGCCTGCACCCGTCACGGGCCAAGCTGTTACTCGATGTGTTGAAAACGATCGGGAAGGAACGTGCCATTGATATTCTGGTGACCACCCATAACCCGGCACTGCTCGATAACCTTGGTCCGGAAATGACCCCGTTTATTACCATTAGCCATCGGGAAGATGCGTCTGGCTCTAGTCATCTCACTCTGCTTGAAGATATTGCCATGCTGCCAAAACTGCTATCAGCAGGACCTGTTGGTACTTTGGCCAGCCAGGGGCGGCTTGAAGCGGCCCTTAAGCAAGAGGTTATGAAGCGGGAGAGTGGGGGCGCGTTTCAGTGAGCAATAAGGTTATTATTTTTGATACCTCCGTATTATGCTGCTGGCTGCAGGTTCCTGGTAAAGAAACCTGCGGTCCGGAAAATGACCGCTGGGATTTTCATCGCATTAATCAGAAGGTGGATGATGAACACGCCAGCAATAGCACCTTCGTGCTTCCGTTAGCCACGATTATTGAAACCGGCAACCATATCGCCTTTGCGAGTGGTCATCGCTTTTCGCTAGCGCAGGGTTTGGCAGACCTGATACGTAAAACGGCTACGGAGAGTGATCCCTGGGCAGCTTTCGGGCATCAAAATGAGCTGTGGAGCCCGGAAAGACTTTTGCTGCTGGCAGATGACTGGCCTGAACTCGCCAAACAGGGGTTGGGTATTGGTGACACTACGATCAAGAACGTTGCAGACTACTATGCACAAACCAATGCCATAGCCGTTGAGATTCTGACGGGAGATCAAGGACTGAAAGCCTATCAGCCAACGACAACCATTCCTCAGCCACGGCGCCGCCGATAGTTTGCAGTACAGGATGTTTTCCTCATGGATGCCACAAAAGAAGCCGTCTTCCAGAACGAAATAATTGCCCAGATGCAGGCCAATGGCTGGTTGTTGGGTTCCGGCGACCAGTACCACCGGGAAACGGCGCTGTACACCAGCGATGTGCTTGATTTTGTCAAACAGACCCAGCCGAAGGACTGGGCGAAGTTCTGCAAGGTCTTCCCCTCGGATTCGGAACAGCACTTTATCAGACACCTGGTGACGCAGCTTAACAAGGCTGACCCCAATGCCATTGATAAAGAGCTGCGCAGTTACGGCACCCTTGGGGTGTTGCGCCATGGCCTGAAGATTCGTAATGCCCGGTTTCGCCTGTGCCAGTTTATGCCGGAGCATGATCTGAATCCGGATACCCTGGCCCGTTATAAAGAGAACCGTTGTCGCCTTGTGCCGGAGCTGGTCTATTCGCCCTATGCCACCGATGAACACTTTGCCGAAACCGGCAAAAAGGCCAGGTCGTGGCGCATCAGCAATTCCCTCAATGACAATGTGCCCCCCCCAATATCAATTGATAATTTTAAGCACAATCCCCCCATGCAATGACCATGAAGTCACTGCTTTAAAATGACTCTATTAGCGAACGCAGGCTACAGCACCCTCCATTGTCGTTTATGAGGTATCAGGAAACAGGCTTTGGATACTCACTTTCTTCCTTATTTGCTGATCTTTGGGCTTCACTCGTTTGCCTGTCCTTCGCGGCTCAGGCACTCCCTGTAAAACCAGTCCCTTCATAAACAGTAGCCAGGAACCGATGACAAAAATTTCAAAAAAATTCCGTTGCGCTTCCCAAAGCCTTTTCTTTCGCTTGTTAGCCTGTAAGGCCTCGTTGAACAACGGGTCGGAAAGCTCCACTATTTGATCAATAAGAAAGGCGAGAAACATCAGGCAGGCAAAGTTGCTCGACAGATTCTCCTCACCATGGCCATAGTTGTGTTCGAGGCTGTAGCCGAGGTTCTTCAGTGTATTAAACGTCTCATTCTCTATAGACCACTTGGCGCGTCCTCCACGCATGACTTTCATGCAGTACAGATGGTTGTAAAGAGTCAGGCTGGTCGCCCAGCTGTTTTGGTAAATTCGGTTTCCTTTAGGATCAAACTCCATGTAATCAAGAAAATTAACCAGCAGATCAGGGTGGGACTTATTGAGCGGCACATCATTGGCGTAGAGAAACCAATGTCGATGACCTTTTTTATCGGTATACGTGAAGCGATGAACCTTTCCCTGTCGATCCATATCATCAACGGCTTCAATCAGGGCTGCGTGGTCACTATCCTTGGCGACCGCAATAAAATGATGCCCATTAGAAAGAACCCGTTTGATGGTAGGGCCTTTGGAATAAAGATCATCAAAGTTCATGATCAGTTTTAAGTGATAATGCTCACGGGAAAGGTCGGCCAGGATGCGCTCAAGAGCCCGGACTTCACAATCATTTTTCGATGCATCTATCTGCTGGGTAATAGGCTCCGGCATGAGTGGCATGACGGTTTTCTTGCCGGGCTTGACCAGACAGATCGCTGACAGCTGATGGTAGTAGACCGTTGGCTTTTTGGGGTCCTCTGCGTTCTTGATGCAGCAATTCTTGCAGTGAATTTTTTTGGATGAAAATGTTTGGGTTGCGTCAACCGGAGCCAGATACCCTTCTTTGAAATATTTATATCGCTTTAGCCAGCCGCGTCTCTGGAAATAGGTAAAGCAAGAGGTGAACAGTGACCGGAAGTGTTCTGTCGGAACCTGATCAATGACGGCTCTGACGTAGCTGTCGCAAGGTATGTGTTCAACGTGATATAAATTTTTGGCATTGTCCTGAACGGTCGGCTGTTGTCGTTTGTCATCAGAGCTGAGCAACGATGGGTGTTTCAGGTGAAAGACGGCCAAAGCGTACATGATGGTATCAGGAAGGGTGATTTTACCGGACCGCCCTTTGGATGATCGGGGATCAGGGATTTCCTGAACCTTTTCAAACACGAGATCAAGAAGCTCCTGTGCCACGGAGCGTTTGCTGGAAACTGGCATGCTGCAACCAATTGGTTACCAGAAGTACTATTAAGATTGCGGTTCTGTGATTAAATTTCAAGTCCCTGAGCTATGGTAGATAAGGGCTTATGGGTATTGTGGGAATTGCTGGTGGCGCATTGACCTGGTGCTGTTTATCAATGGTCTGCCGGTATCGACGCTGGAGCTGAAATCCGAGTTCAAGCAGTCGGTGGATAACGCCATTCGGCAGTATAAAACCACTCGCCTGGCGAAAGACCCGGAAACCGGTAAGCCGGAGCCGCTTCTCACCTTCAAGCGGGGTGCGCTGGTGCATTTTGCTGTCAGCCAATATCAGGTTTATATGGCAACCCGGTTGGCCGGTGCTGCTACCTTCTTTCTTCCGTTTAATAAGGGGACAAAGGAAGGCGGCGCTGGTAATGATATTCCCGGCGATGAAAACCGCTATGCCACCGATTACCTGTGGAATGAGGTGTTGCTGCCGGACAACCTGCTGAATATTCTTGCCCGTTACGTTCACCTTGAGATTAAGGAGTCCGAAGACTGGGAAGGCCGCAAAACCAAAAAGGAAACGCTGATCTTCCCCCGGTATCACCAGTGGGATGCGGTGCGTAAACTGATTGGCGCTGCCCGTACCGAAGGTTCTGGCCACCGTTACCTGGTGCAGCACAGTGCCGGTTCCGGAAAGTCCAACTCTATTGCCTGGACAGCCCATCAGCTATCCACCCTTTATAAAGACGATGGAGACAAGCAGTTCCATTCCGTGATCGTGATTACTGACCGGACGGTGCTGGACGATCAGCTCCAGGATACCATCTACCCAAAAATAAAGGACACCCAAGAGTTTGACTAATCGGCCACACCGTCTATTTTTCCTCTGGAGCCTCTTAAGGGAATTAAGCACATTTACCCAGTAACCAGAAAAAATGACATGACGACCGCCCGAAAAAACCTCATAGATTCAGCCAGCACGCCCTACTATCACTGCATGGCACGCTGCGTTCGCAGGGCTTTCCTATGCGGCAAAGACAATTTCTCAGGCATAAACTATGAGCATCGCAGGCAGTGGGTGGTTGATCGGTTGAAAGCACTTTCTGGTATTTTTGCTCTGGAAGTCTGTGCTTATGCGGTGATGTCGAATCATTATCATGTGGTGCTCCATATCAATAGTCAGCAAGCTAAAAAATGGGAGACCAAAGAAGTCTTACAACGCTGGACGCAGCTGTTTTCTGGCCCGCACCTGGTTCAGCGTTATCTTGTCGGCGACCAGCTGGGCAAAGTAGAGCTGCTGCGTGTCGAAGAATATGCCCAGAAGTACCGCAGTCGTTTAATGGATATCAGCTGGTTCATGCGCTGCCTTAACGAATACTTAGCCCGGCTGGCCAATAAAGAGGATGAGTGCAAAGGGCGCTTTTGGGAAGGTCGTTACAAAAGTCAGGCCCTGTTAGATGAGGCGGCATTGCTGACTTGCATGGCCTATGTCGACCTAAACCCCATCCGGACAAAAATTGCTGCAACGCTGGAAACCTCAAAACATACCTCTATAAAAGAACGCATTGAGTCATACGACAGCGCAGACGGAAAAAAACAAAAGTTACACTTGAAACCGTTAAAAGCTCAGGGTCAAAACCCTGAACAGGCGATTCCATACCCACTCAGTAGTTACTTTGAACTGGTTGACTGGTCTGGCCGAATTATCCGCAAAGGCAAACGTGGTCGTATAACCGACGATGTACCGCCTATCCTGGAGCGCTTGGGTATTGACCCAAATGAATGGCTGCAGACTATGCGCTGGCATAATCGTTTTCACCGCGCAGTCGGCAAGCTGGCTTCACTGAAGGCTTATGCAGAAAGTACCGGAAAGTGCTGGGTTCATGGAATGTCTGTGAGCGGTGCTCTTTACCCTGCCTGATCAATGCATTTTCATTTTACTTTAATGTGGCCAGAATTTTCTGAGTGCTCTTTCTTATATGTCTCGATAGTATTTTCTCTGACTGTTGCTGAGTACTTTTTATGCTCTTTCTGCTTGGAATGAATGAGATTTTCTTAAATCGATCAATACTATTATTTTGAAAAATGAATAGATGAAAAATTATCTTTTCTTTTTAAAAAGTGGGTGTCCTTTTTTCTTCTGACGAGGCTATTTTTTGGGTGTCCTTTTTTTTCCGTCCTTTTTTCTTCTGACGAGGCTATTTTTTGGGTGTCCTTTTTTTTCTTTTTTTTCCGTTTTTTTTCCGGTTTCAGAAGCTACAGATGTGCGGAAATCGCGTTATATCATGCGCTTGACAAGTTACCTGAACCGGAAATGACCCACAGATTTTACTGACGAGGCTATTTTTTGGGTGTCCTTTTTTTTGT
>NZ_JAGHQW010000041.1 GCF_017744115.1 Salinisphaera sp. G21_0
GATATTTTTGAAATCAACACAGTCAGAGTAACAATCCCAAAAACGTAAGGGAGTTACCTGGCATGAACAGCGTTCCCTCCAGTGCAGCCGTTGTTGTACCCACCGAGCCCCCAATCTGCCCAATCTGTCATGATGGCCTCTACTCACCCAAAAATCGGAAGTTTGTGGGCAGGCGCGTCGCTATTGCCAGGCCCTGCGGGCATAAGTTTCACTTTAAGTGCCTTTCCCGCTGGACAAAAGACCATCTGACCTGCCCTTACGGGCGGGAAGTCATTAACAATATGGTGGTGAAAAACCTGCCCCTGCCCCGGGGCTGGCGGCGTCAGATGGTCAACGCCGCAAAGGAGGGTGATATCAAGATCATCCAGACCCTGCTGCAACGGGGGGCAAAGGTGGATGCGGGCCGGACTTCAGGAAAAACCCCCCTGGCCTGGGCCGCTGCCAATAAGCACCTCGATGCAGCCCTGCTGCTGGCCAGAAGGGGCGGATCCGACCCGATCGGTCTGAGCAACCTGGGGGGTCTTTTCGAGGATGGTGATGAGGGCATTCCGATAGATCTGCACAAAGCGGAGCACTGGTACCTCAAGGCGGCTGAGTTGGGGGATATTGCAGCCATGTGGCAGCTGGGCCACCTGTATCAGCATGGTGGCAAGGGCTTTCCGGTAGATCTGCACAAAGCCGAGAGCTGGTACCTTAAGGCGGCTGAGCTGGGGGATATTGCAGCCATGAGCAGACTGGGCATCGTCTTTGCAAATGGTGGCGAGGGCTTTCCGGCCGATCTGCACAAGGCCGAGAGCTGGTACCTTAAGGCGGCTGAGCTGGGGGATATTATAGCCATGAATAACCTGGGCTGCCTGTATCATAATGGTGGCAAGGACTTCGCGGTAGATCTGCGCAAAGCGGAGCACTGGTACCGTGAGGCGGCTGGATTGGGGGATGCCTGCGCCATGACTAACCTGGCCATACTGTATCTGGATGGCGGCGAGGGCTTACCAGCAGATCAGGATCAGGCAAAGTTCCTGTTGTTCAAGGCGGCTGGAATGGGGGATGTTGGAGCCATGACCAGTCTGGGCTGGCAGTATTTCAAGGGTAACAATGGCTTTGAGAAAGATCTGCACCAGGCGAAATCCTGGTGGCTCAAGGCGATTGAGCTGGGATGTGCTAAAGCCATGCTTCACCTGGGTTACCTGTGTCTTCATGGTGGCGAGAGCTTTCCGGCAGATCTGCACCAGGCGAAAATCTGGTTGCTCAAGGTGGTTGAGCTGGGGGAAGATCCAGCCATTGTAGCTTCAGCCATGTACCAGCTGGTTTACCTTCATAACTATGCTGACCAGGACTTTGGTTTAGATCTGCGTGAAGCGGAGCGATTGTACCTGAAAGCCATTGAGCTGGGGTCTCCTCTGGCCATGAGTAAACTGGGTAACCTGTATCTGGGTGGTGGCAAGAACTTTCCGGTAGACCGGTACAAGGGAAAACGCCTGTTGCTCAAGGCGGCTGAGCTAGGAAATGCGCCAGCCATGAACACTCTCGGCAACCGTTATGTGCTTGGTGACGTGGGCTTTGAGGCAGATCCGCACAAAGCAAAACATTTTTTCCTCAAGGCCGCTGAGCTGGGATATGTTTCAGCCATGAGCAACCTGGGCTGGTTATATCTGTATGGTCGCGAACACTTTCAGATGGATCTGCAGCAGGCGAAGTTTTGGTTGCTCAAGGCGGCTAACCTGGGTAACGCTTGGGCCATGTTCCACCTGAGTCATCTATATGAGCATGGTGGGGCGGACTTCCCGGTAGATCTGGACCAGGCGAAGGCCTGGTTGCTCAAGGCGGCTGAGTTGGGGAATGACCTGGCCAGCAAAAAACTGGAAAAAGTCTCTAAACCACAACCAGCTAAAAAACGCGGGTTTGATGAAGCCTTTCCTGAATGAATCTGTATCTCTATACCTCCTGCATCCATAAAATTGTGTACGTTATAACCGTATAACCCCCTTCTTTTCGGATATTTTGACCTGTTCTGGAATTCAGTAAATCTACAAAGCTGTTTTTTTGATATTTTCAGAACCTGCTACGGGATATTTTTGAGATCAACACAGTCAGAGTAACAATCCCAAAAACGTAAGGGAGTTACCTGGCATGAACAGCGTTCCCTCCAGTGCAGCCGTTGTTGTACCCACGGAGCCCCCAATCTGCCCGATCTGCCATGATGGCCTCTACTCATCAAAAAATCGGAAGTTTGTGGGCAGACGCGTCGCTATTGCCAGGCCCTGCAGGCATAAGTTCCACTTTAAGTGCCTTTCCCGCTGGACAAAAGACCACCTGACCTGCCCTTACGGGCGGAGAGTCATTAACAAAATGATGGTGAAAAACCTGCCCCTGCCACGGGGCTGGCGGCGTCAAATGGTCAACGCGGCAAAGGAGGGTGATATCAAGATCATCCAGGCCCTGCTGCAACGGGGGGCGAAGGTGGATGCGGGCCGGACTTCAGGAAAAACCCCACTGGCCTGGGCCGCTGCCAATAAGCACCTCGATGTTGCTCTGCTGCTGGTCAGAAGGGGCGGATCCGACCCGATCGGTCTGAACAACCTGGGGAGGCTTTTCCGCGATGGTGGTGAGGGCATTCCGGTAGATCTGCACAAAGCGGAGCACTGGTACCTCAAGGCGGCTGAGTTGGGGGATATTGCAGCCATGTGGCATTTGGGTTACCTGTATCAGCATGGTGGCAAGGGCTTTCCGGTAGATCTGCACAAAGCCGAGAGCTGGTACCTTAAGGCGGCTGAGCTGGGGGATATTGAAGCCATGTGCAGCCTGGGCGTCGTATATGCAAATGGTGGCGAGGGCTTTCCAGCCGATCTGCACAAAGCCGAGAGCTGGTACCTTAAGGCGACTGAGCAGTGGGATATGGCAGCCATGAATAACCTGGGCTACCTGTATCATAATGGTGGCAAGGACTTCGCGGTAGATCTGCGCAAAGCGGAGCACTGGTACCTTGAGGCGGCTGGATTGGGGGATGCCTGCGCCATGTATAACCTGGCCCTGCTGTATCTGGATGGCGGCGAGGGCTTACCGGCAGATCATCAGGATCAGGGAAAGTTCCTGTTGTTCAAGGCAGCTGGGCTGGGGGATGTTGGAGCCATGACCAGTCTTGGCTGGCAGTATTTCAAGGGTAACGATGGCTTTGAGAAAGATCTGCACCAGGCGAAATCCTGGTGGCTCAAGGCGATTGAGCTGGGATGTGCTAAAGCCATGCTTCACCTGGGTTACCTGTATCTTCATGGTGGCGAAAGCTTTCCGGCAGATCTGCACCAGGCGAAAACCTGGTTGCTCAAGGTGGTTGATCTGGGGGAAGAGCCAGACATTATAGCTTCAGCCATGAACCATCTGGGCTACCTTCATCACAATGCTGGCCAGGACTTTGGGGTAGATCTGCGTGAAGCGGAGCGCTTGTACCTGAAAGCCATTGAGCTGGGGTCTCCTCTGGCCATGAGTAAACTGGGTCACCTGTATCTGCATGGTCGCAAGAACTTTCCGGCAGATCCGTACAAGGGAAAACGCCTGTTGCTCAAGGCAGCTGAGCTAGGGAATGCGCAATCCATGAACACCCTTGGCAACCATTATGTGCGTGGTGGCGAGGGCTTTGAGGCAGATCCGCACAAAGCAAAAGATTTGTACCTCAAGGCCGCTGAGCTGGGATATGTTGTAGCCATAAGCAACCTGGGCTGGTTATATCTGTATGGTCGCACACACTTTCCGGTGGATCTGCAGCAGGCGAAGTTTTGGCTGCTCAAGGCGGCTGACCTGGGTAACGCTACGGCCATGTTCAACCTGAGTCATCTGTATGAGCATGGTGGGGCGGACTTCCCGGTAGATCTGGACCAGGCGAAGGCCTGGTTGCTCAAGGCGGCTGAGTTGGGGAATGACCTGGCCATCAAAAAACTGGAAAAACTCTCTGAACCACAACCAGCTAAAAACGCGGGTATGTGAATAATGATTTAGTTAAATTAATTCATTATCACAACCAACGACTAAGCTGGACCGAGCCTAACCTCAGATAGAGTATCTGTACCACATACCCCATCCCAAAATGCTACTATATTTTGCCTTTTTTGTAATACATTAACGTGAATTCGACGTAAAAAAGACAAGAGGCCTCCGGACTGCTTAGCCATCTTTCAGATACCAAACCTTAGAACAGCTAACCAGAGGCCCCATGTCTATGACCAGTGTATTCTGTGATATCGATGATTTCTGCCTGATTTTTGAACCAGAATGGCATAAACAACTTATCTGTAATGCCAATAAGCCTCCAGTTATATCAAAATTGTCGCTCAGTGAAATAATGACCATCATCATTCATTTCCACCAGAGTGCCTTTCGGGATTTCAAGCATTATTACCTGAATCTCATCGTTAAATATAAGTCTGACTGCTTCCCGAACCTGGTTTCTTACAATCGCTTATACCCGGCAGCCCAGAAAGCATCATATTGATATAACAGCACTGACAGAAGGTTTGCCTATGGCTTTCTGAGCATCGAACTCACGTTACATTAGAGGGCAATGTCAATGAAAAGAGTCATGAAACATATTGAACACAGACAAAATATATTCCAACAACATAAACTATTTTCCCTCATAACTTCTGACCAGATCCCTCTGGACAAGAAGCTCCAATTAATGCCAATCATGATCCTTTTTGTCATGAATTTTAGAGATATGAATAAATGGGTCATCCGCTTTGATGATGAAAATGATCAGTTTAAACAAACCATAAATGGCAATACACGAGAGGATGAAACACACTCTCGTCTGTTCTTGGAGGACTGGCGCAAACTTGGCTTCGATAGATCTTTGAACTGGCGTATCAGTGATCTGTTGTGGTGGTTATTTTTTGCGGAAGACACAGAAGTTTTCCGCAAATGTGGTGTAGAATTCATGCGCTTGAATGTTGCAGATCAGGGCGATCCACTCATACGCTTTGCCCACTCAGAAGCCGGTGAAGCATGTGGGCATGTCTTTTTCGAGACCATTACACCAATCGCAAAAGCCCTTACGGCAGATAACGGAATCGACTATCGCTATTTTGGCCAATATCATCTGGATCGAGAGACTGGGCATATTCTCAACTCCACGGGCGTTTTTGAGGATGAGGCACTTACTGACGACCAGTATCGTTTATCGATAATGCTATCCGATCAGATGTTTCATATTTTTGATACCATTCATGACAGTTTTTACCAATACATCACACAATATTGTCTGCCCGATCGTGTGCCAGAAAAGAACAATGCCATTTTTTTCGACATCCCCTGTTATCCTGATGCTTCTTTTGCCCTAAAGCTACCAGATGCCACCCAAACAGACGCCACACAACAGCCGCTGGTTAAATACCTGCTTGAAAGAAAGCAACGTGTTGAATCCCATGAATTTTATCAATGGCTGCAATTTGCCGATTTACCAGCCATAGACAAACTGCGTCGTTTCTTTCCCTTATGGATTTTTGACTGCCTCGGCTACCGGGATCTCAACCATTACATAATCAACTATTCTTCCCCTCAAAATGCGTTTGAGGTACATGTCAATACTGTATCAAGCAACCTGGCACGCCACAGTCGACTGGCAATGGCCGACTGGCTTGCACTTGAACTTGACGATCACCTGGGCTGGCGGGCCAGTGATGCCTTGGAATTTTTTTTCCTTGATCCAATGATGGACAAACACAGACGTGCATTAATTAAGTTTGGCATGCTAATGCTGCAGTTCGAGGATCCGTTTCTGCGCCTGTGGTTCCTTGAAATACTTGAAGCCAGTGGTCATGCATTTTTCCACCATTGCCAGCCTGTAGCCGTGACCGCTGAGCAGCAAAATGGTATTCGCCTCAATTACCTGGCAAATCGCCACCATTTGGTTCATGACCATAACGGCAAACTGTTGGATACCATTGCCATCAAGTCTATACCCATTCATCAAGAGCAGGTAAAGGTCATTACCATGTTTATAGACACAATATTTGATGCATTGGAGCAGAACCTGAGTTCATCACTCAAATTTGTGCAAGCCAATCGTTTCTTTGGCAATTGTTAGAATTCATCAAAATCAATGCAATACCTTGGTTATACCAGCGATTTCGCGGTAGTGTCACACATTGCTTTAGCTCTTGCGTCCATTATCCTCGGTGCGATTATCTTACTACTAAAAAAAGGCGGTAGATTACACCGGCGACTTGGGCACCTGTGGGTTGCCATGGTATCCCTGGTCGCCATTGGCTCATTCTGGATAAAGGTGCTTAATCCCAACAGCCGTCTGTATGGCTTAAGTGCTGTACATAGTCTCAGCTTTGCGACACTTGTTTTTCTTGCTTTAGGCATTTATTTCGCCCGAAGGAGAAAAATCCATCAACATGAATTTTGTATGAAACTGGTGTTTTACTTTGGTTTACTGCTGGCAGGGACCATGACCCTGTTTCCTGGTCGAATGCTTTCCTATTATTTGTTCAATCTGGTTCATAATTTTGTTGTGCCGTTATTGTCACTCCATCATGACTAAACGATTATTAGAATATCTGACTTGGCTGATTATTGGTGCCAGCCTGCTGATATCTGTGTATGTGGGCGGAACGTATTATTTTCAGGTCTTTTCCATTCTGGAGGGTATTACAGCAGCACTGGCCCATTCACAAAACCAGGCCAACGATCAAACTATCTCCCCTGTGGCATGTTGCAGCTTGCTACTCATTGAGCCAAATCAATATATTCTTGTTATTGACCAGCTTGATTATTTTGCTGATGAGCACCCTGCACTCACATTCCGGGTTCAGAACACAACCATTCAGGATTGTCGTAAAATAGCAGGAAGGAATGGATTATTCATTGCCGATATGTGGTTGCCTAAACTATGCCGAACCAACCAACACAGTGAATTACCCGTTCTGGCCATCAAGGGCCCTCTCCCAGGGGAAATCTGATTCCCAACAAGATAAAGAACAGGCAAAAGCAAACTGGTGATCGGAAACTCGATTCACAGTACATCCAGGCAGAGAATGAATCAGGAGGATTATGTCGGCCAGGTTATTTTTTAGGCTTATTGGATAATAGACTGTTCAGGGTTATTTCAGGATTCTCCCGGGATCATCAAAGGAGCCATGAATCCGGTTACCAGTGCCGGCCTGTTAAAGTCCAGGTCGACTTAAACGACAATGAATTTGTATCTCTATACTTCCTGCATCCATAAAATGGTGTGCGATATAACCGTATAACCGCCTTCTTTTCCGATATTTTGCTCTGATCTGGAATTAAGGAAATCTACAAAGCTGTTTTTTTGATATTTTCAGAACCTGGTACGGGATATTTTAGAGATCAACACAGTCAGAGTAGCAATCCCAAAAAGTAAGGGAGTTACCTGGCATGAACAGCATTCCCTCCAGTGCAGCAGTTGTTGTACCCACCGAGCCCCCAATCTGCCCGATCTGCCATGATGACCTCTACTCACCCAAAAATCGGAAGTTTGTGGGCAGGCGCGTCGCTATTGCCAGACCCTGCGGGCATAAGTTTCACTTTAAGTGCCTTTCCCGCTGGACAAAAGACCATCTGACCTGCCCTTACGGGCGGGGAGTCATTAAACATATGGTGGTGAAAAACCTGCCCCTGCCCCGGGGCTGGCAGAATCAGATGGTCAACGCGGCAGAGGAGGGGGATATCAAGATCATCCAGACCCTGCTGCAACGGGGGGCGAAGGTGGATGCGAGTCAAACTGCGGGTGAAACTCCCCTGGCCCTGGCCGTTGCCAATAAGCACCTCGATGCTGCCCTGCTGCTGGCCAGACGGGGAGGATCCGACCTGATCGGCCTGAGAAACCTGGGGTGTCTTTTCCAGAATGGTGGTGAGGGCATTCCGGTAGATCCGCACAAAGCGGAGCATTGGTATCTCAAGGCGGCTGAGTTGGGGGATATTGCAGCCATGTGGCATCTGGGCTACCTGTATCAGTTTGGTGGCGAGGGCTTTTCGATAGATCTGCACAAAGCCGAAAGCTGGTACCTCAAGGCGGCTGAGCTGGGGGATATTGCAGCCATGTGCAGCCTGGGCATCATGTATGCAGATGGTGGCGAGGACTTTCCAGCCGATCCGCATAAAGCCGAGAGCTGGTATCTTAAGGCGGCTGAGCTGGGGGATACTACAGCCATGAATAACCTGGCCTATCTGTATCATAAGGGTGACAAGGACTTCGCGGTAGATCTGCGCAAAGCGGAGCATTGGTACCTGAAGGCGGTTGGATTGGGGGATGTCTGCGCCATGAGTAACCTGGCCCTAGTGTATCTGGATGGCGGCGAGGGCTTACCGGCAGATCACCAGGATCAAGGAAAGTCCCTGTTGATCAAGGCGGCTGGGCTGGGGGATGCTGAAGCCATGACCAATCTGGGCTGGCTGTATGCCACCGGTCACAAGGGCTTTGGGAAAGATCTGCACCAGGCGACATCCTGGTGGCTCAAGGCGGTTGAGCTGGGACATGTCAGCGCCATGCAACCGCTGAGTAACCTTTATCTGCATGGTGGTGTGGGCTTTGAGGCAGATCTGCACCAGGCGAAAATCTGGTTCCTCAAGATGGTTGAGCTTGGGAAAGATCCAGCCATTATAGCTTCAGCCATGTACATGCTGGGTCGCCTATATCATTTTGGTGGCGAGGGCTTTGAGGTAGATCTGCATGAAGCGGAGCGATGGTACCTGAAGGCGGCCGGGCTGGGGGATGTTTTAGCCATGTACAACCTGGGTCGTCTATATCAGTATGGTGGCGAGGGCTTTGAGATAGACCTGCGTGAAGCGGAGCGCTGGTACCTGAAAGCCATTAAGCTGGGGTCTCCTCTGGCCATGAGTGGCCTGGGTCACATGTATCTGCGTGGTGGCGAGAACTTTCCGGAACATAGGTACAAGGGAAAACGCCTGTTGCTCAAGGTAGCTCAGTTGAGGAGAGACTTGGCCATCAAAAAACAGGAAAAAGCCTCAAAACCGCAACCCGCTAAAAAACGCGGGCTTGATGAAGCCTTTCCTGAAGAATCCGGCCGCCCCCACCCAGAGGGCGCATCCACGGCAGCAGACTGTAAGGCATAAAACGATGGTAGAGCAGGCTTCCCGATAGATCCGCCAAATGCCCATGGCGGGTGACAATATTTTGCGTCCCCCGGGAGCGAAAAAAGGTTCAGCAAAATATGTTTCACGACAATGAATATATATCTATACCTCCTGCATCGATAAAATTTTGTGCGTTATAACCTTATAACCGCCTTCTTTTCCGATATTTAGATCTGTTCTGGAATTCAGCAATTCCAAAAAGCTGGTTTTTTGATATTTTCAGAACCTGGTACGGGATATTTTTGAGATCAACACAGTCAGAGTAGCAATCCCAAAAAGTAAGGAAGTTACCTGGCGTGAACAGCATTCCCTCCAGTGCAGCAGTTGTTGTGCCCACCGAGCCCACAATCTGCCCGATCTGCCATGATGGCCTCTACTCATCCACTAATCTGATGTTTGTGGGCAGGCGCGTCGCTATTGCCAGGCCCTGCGGGCATAAGTTTCACTTTAAGTGCCTTTCCAGCTGGACAAAAGGCCATCTGACCTGCCCTTACGGACGGGAAGTCATTAAAAAAATGGTGGTGAAAAACCTGCCCCTGCCCCGGGGCTGGCGGCGTCAGATGGTCAACGCGGCAAAGGAGGGTGATATCAAGATCATCCAGGCCCTGCTGCAAAGGGGAACGAAGGTGGATGCGGGCCGAACTTCGGGTAAAACTCCCCTGGCCCTGGCCGTTGCCAATAAGCACCTCGATGCTGCCCTTCTGCTGGCCAGAAGGGGAGGATCCGACCTGATCGGTCTGAGAAACCTGGGGTGTCTTTTCCAGAATGGTGGCGAAGGCATTCCGGTAGATCTGCACAAAGCGGAACACTGGTATATCAAGGCGGCTGAATTGGGGGATATTGCAGCCATGTGGCATCTGGGCCACCTGTATCAGTTGGGCGGTGAGGGCTTTCGGATAGATCTGCACAAAGCCGAGAGCTGGTACCTTAAGGCGGCTGAGCTGGGGGATATTGCAGCCATGTGCAGCCTGGGCATCGTCTATGCACGTGGTGGCAAGGGCTTTCCAGCCGATCTGCACAAAGCCGAGAGCTGGTACCTTAAGGCGGCTGAGCTGGGGGATACTACAGCCATGAATAACCTGGCCTACCAGTATCAGCATGGTGGCAAGGACTTCGCGGCAGATCTGCGCAAAGCGGAGCACTGGTACCTGGAGGCGGCTGGATTGGGGGATGCCTGCGCCATGAATAACCTGGCCCTACTGTATCTGGATGGCGGCGAGGGCTTACCGGCAGATCATCAGGATCAGGGAATGTTCCTGTTGTTCAAGGCGGCCGGGTTGGGGGATGTTGGAGCCATGTCCAGCCTGGGCTGCCTGTATTACCAGGGTGAACAAGGCTTTGAGAAAGATCTGCACCAGGCGAAATCCTGGTGGCTCAAGGCGGTTGAGCTGGAACATGTCAGAGCCATGTATCACCTGGGTTACCTGTATCTGTATGGTGGTGAGAGCTTTACGGCAGATCTGCATCAGGCGAAAATCTGGTTGCTCAAGGTGGTTGAGCTGGGGAAAGATCCAGCCATTATAGCTTCAGCCATGTACCTGCTGGGCTACCTTCATCACTATGCTGACGAGGGCTTTGGGGTAGACCTGCGTGAAGCGGAGCGGTGGTACCTTAAGGCGGCCAGGCTGCGCAATGATTCAGCCATGAAAAAGCTGGGCAGCCTTTATCTCAATGGTGACGAGGGCTTTCCGATAAATCTGGACCAGGCGACCTTCTGGTTGCTCAATGCGGCTGAGCTGGGTAGTGCTTCAGCCATGAACAAACTGGGCACCCTGTATGAGCTTGGTAGAGAGGGCTTTGGGGTAAATCTGTATGAAGCGGAGCGCTGGTACCGTAAGGCAGCCAGGCTGGGGAATGCCAAGGCTATTAAAAATCTGAGGAACCTCAAAAGCAGTGTGGAGATAGCTTCCTGATAGATCCGCTAAAAGCCTTTGCGTATTCAGAGTACATTCAGGCAGAGGATGAATCAGGAAGATTATATCGGCCGGGTTATTTTTTCGGCTTATTGGAGAACAGCCTGTCCAGGGTCATTTTAGGGTCAGCAAAGGAGCCATGAATCCGGTAACGAATGCTGGCCAGCTGATCCACCTGTTTGCCCACCAGTCTGTCCGCAATATAAATAATGCCCGCCACCTGGGGAGCAGTTCCCAGCAGTACGCTGAGAATCGGCAGATTGGATGACACAGGCAGGGTAACCACCAGGCTCAGATCCAGCTGTTCAGTATTGGTATCAATAGTGCCATCCAGTTTGAAGTCGGAAGACGGCCCTTCGATCACCATGGGTGAATTGAAGGTAATCAGTCCACGGTTAAAGTTCAGGCTGCCCTTGATTTGATCAAAACTGATACCGGACGAGTAGAGATCGGAAAAGTCCAGCCTTATCCTTCTGGTCAGTGCTTCGGTATTAAAAATACCAAATAATTTAAGTGCTTCCGACGAGCCATTATCGACTTTGCGCAGCCGCCCTTTCTTCAGCAGCAAATCGATCCGGCCTTTCATGGTGGCAATCGAACCTCCAAGAGGCGATCCATCCCAGTTCAGGCTGGCCTCGAAACGGCTTTCCCTGGCCTCAAGAAAACCTGAAGAGCCCAGGGCTTTCTGCAATGCTGTGATGTCCGTGCCTTTAAGTTCTCCCTGAACCCAGCTGCGCTGTTCACCGTCCATCAGCACCCAGTCTGCCAGACCATTCAGCGACATACCCGACAGCTCACCGGTAATATGATCGATCTTGACACCGTTGGGTCCATGACGAAGTTTAAAACCGATGCTTGCAGGCGTTCGGCCGCCAACCTGAATATGGTTGATGTTCACATCAAGATTGGGCAACGTTGCCGGATTGATGTCTGCCAGGCTGTCCCCGGATTCTAAAGGACTCTCCCCGGAAGCGTTTTCAGAAGCAGGCTCTGGCAGATGTACACGGTCAATATAAAGAGACCACGGTGCAGTTTGCTGGTCAGGAATCCATAAATCACCTTTCAGTGTCTGTCCATCAACGGCCAGTTTCATGCCTTTTCTGTCAGACTGTGACCTCTGATTCTGAACCGCCTGCTGAAGTGAAACCGATATATCCGGCCAGAGATAATCCCCATACTTCAGTGAACCGAGGTGAACATTGTCAAGGGCCAGGCGTGAGGCCAACTGTTGCTCGACAGGACTACCGGGCTGCCCTTCAAAGCGGGCCTTCCAGGGACCGAGATCCAGTTCCGGCAAAGTACCGGTCACCAGAAATTGATTCCCTGAAGGCCAGACAGAAAAGCCTGTACCGGGATGGGAAGCATCGTCACCCAGTGTCATCAAGGCAGACTCCGGGGAAAACTCTGGCGTCATTCTCATGTCCAGCCGCCCCAGTTTGCCCAGCGTCACACCCAGCAGCTGGTGACCTGCTTTTTTGGTCAGAGAAAACGTCAGGGGTAGCGGTGTATCGGCTGTTTTACCCACCGGCGCTGGCAGCTCTATATCAACGCCAAGCAATTCACTGCCGACCCTGAGTTCCGTGTTATTGTCGTCTAATCCCAGGGATAAGCTGGCGCGATAATCCGTTTCTCCCTCCAGCAAACTGAGCCAATCCAGCTTCAGCCAGTCCTGAAGTGAAGACACTGAGGCTCTGCCTGACCAGACAATATCGGTGGAAACGGGTTGTTGATTCTGTACCATCGAACGTATCTGAAATTGAGCCGGCTGACCAAACAGCTGACCAGATAACTGTCGTGCCGTAAGTCCACGGTCAGTGCTGTAGGAGAGATCACCGGCAATGCCTTTTGCGGCAATCCCCACCTCAGGAATTCCGAAGGTAAACGATTCCACTGCACCACGGATATCCACTTCAGAACGGCCCGGGTCATCCAGAGGAAGTGTTAAATCAAGTCCGGCATCCAGCTGCCCCTGTAACGTCCATTGTTCTGCTGCACCCTTCATCCAGTCATTAATGGGTGTCCGGGTAAGAAAGTGCTGCAGTGTCTCGCCACTGGCATTCAGCTGACTGCGGATCCTGAGTATCGATGTCCCGTCCAGCGGCACTCGCGCCACGATATCATTCAGTTGGCCACCCGCTGACTCTGCCTGCTGGCCCAGTACTTCCACCCGGTCATCGTTAACATAAACCTGCCCGGCCAGGCCGGTAATCACAGGCCAGTCAGGCGCATAGTCCAGCTCGCCATTCTGGAGATCAAAAAACAGTCCCCAGCGGGAATCCTGTGGGCCGATATCTCCACGCTTACCACCAGACAGCGCACCGTTATAAATAAACCCGCCCCCTGAGATATCCGCCTTGCGAATGGCGGTATCCAGCCAGTGAACCAGGCCGCTGTTCATGGGCAGCAAGGCTGGCAGGTACTTGCCCGTATAGCGGGCATCACCATTGCTCATGCCCACCGTCAATGCCATATCCAGGGTGTCACCTTCATGCCATTTTAACGGGATATCGAGCCTGAGCTTGCCTTTCAGATCACCTTCAGCACCCACCAGGGCGATGTCATCCGACTTCAAAATATAAAAGTCATCAATAACATCCCAGTAAAGGCGTGCTTTGGCAGTAGCAAACGTCCAGGTTTCCCGGAACAGTTTGGGAAAGCCCAGCTGGAAGTTCCGGGTATCCAGATCAAGATACCCCTGCAGCAGGTTCATCCTTAACTGACCACTGACATTGCCCCCGGAAGGAGCGCCGTGCCAGGCAGCCACCGACACATTGTCAAGCCGGGCACTCAAGTCGAAATCAAACGGTTGACGGGATGGGTAAAAACGGATGGCCAGATCATTCAACTGGCCAATGGGATTCAGGGTATTCACCAGATCAGCAACCGGTTCCGGAAGCGCATCTGTATCCAGTAACCATCGTTTCAGCAGATCCAGATCCAGGTTTTCGGTCGCTACGGTTACCGCATATTCTTCAGCCAGGCCACCGGCCAGATACCAGCTGTTTTCCCACTGATAAACCGTCCCGTTATGCAGGCGGTTTTCCAGATTGAGGCCATTCAGCCAGATCTGCCAGCTGGATTCTGACAACGGCTCCCGGGACAAAACGCCCTGCATAAATACATGGGTCTGCCCGGAAAGATGGTTCAACGCACCAGCGTTATCCCGATACGTTACATCAGGAGAAGCGACCTCTCCCTGTACTTGCCAGACCCCATCATCATACAGCCAGCGGGTCTCCAACTGTACCACTGCTGACAGCACATCATCATAACAACCAGACCACAGGACACAGAGCTGCTCAGCATCAAGATCACTGGCGACGGCCGCTCCCTGCCACCGGGAAAACTGACCAGGGCTGGCGATGCCAGAGCCATCGATGGCAAGATAACCAGCACCCGCTTCAAGGCGGACCGACAGATTTTTCTGGTCACCATCCGTCACGACCGTCAAATGCTGGCCATGAATATCACTGCTCTCACCATTGGCTTTGCGCATATTCAGGCGGATATCACGAATATCCACCTTCTTTTGCAGGGCAAGCCATTCCATCGCAGAACTCTGTTGATATTCAGGAGCCTGTAATGATGACCCGGCAACCCGTTGAATACCGGATAGTGCCCACTGGGCACCATCTCCACGGACCAGCTCAACATTGACTCCATTGATTTCCAGGGATGAAAATACTGGCGTCCAGTGAAATAGTGACTCCTTCAGGCTCAGTTCCAAAGCCAGCTGCGAGATACTGAACCCGGCCTGATCTGCCTCTTTACCTTTAAGCGTCAACCCTCTCATGGATAACCATGGCTCACCATCATTCCATTGCGCAGACATGGACTCAATTTGCAGGTCAGCCTGTAACCGGTCGCTGAGAAAACCTGAAAGCTGAGGCAGCAGAACCGGTAAAGCACTAAACGTCAGTCGCCCGAGCCCCACCAGAATGACCAGAATGGTTAACCCGGTCAGCAGCAGCCGCCAGCTCCATTTCATCAAACTATTCAGTAGACGGAGAGTGCCTGATGGTGCTTTTTCACCATCTGCCCCCTGAATACCCGGAGCACTCCGTTTGAGGCTGTTTACCATCCGCTTCAACAACCGAGTTCCCGCCCTGACAAACCATTGGACAACTGACCATTAACCAGCCGTATAACAAAAGTGACGCTCAACAAAATATCAATCCAGACTCAACAGTAACCATTACCAAATGCTAAAAAAACACTACCCGCTTCCCGTTAACCGCGCCCCTGAGAAGCGGGGTAGCGGGCAGCAGGAAGCGGGCAGCGTTCGTTACACCAGAACTACATCAAACTGTTCCTGGGTATAGATCGGCTCCACCTGAAAACGAATAGGCTTCTGGATAAACTCTTCAAGATCGGCCACATTATTGGACTCTTCATCCAGCAGACGGTCTATCACGGTCTCAGCTGCCAGCACCGTATAACTGTCGCCATCATAGGCCCGGACAGCCCGGAGAATTTCCCGGAAAATCTCGTAGCATACCGTCTCTGCCGTTTTCAGGGTACCACGGCCTTCACAGGTTGGGCAGGATTCACACAGAACATTCTCCAATGACTCGCGGGTTCGCTTGCGAGTCATCTCCACCAGGCCCAGTTCACTGACGCCGGTAAAATTGGTCTTGGCATGATCCTGCTCCATGGCCTTTTCAAAAGCACGCTGAACCTGCCGCTGATGCTCCGGATCTTCCATATCAATAAAGTCGATAATGATGATCCCCCCCAAATTCCGTAACCGGAGCTGACGGGCAATGGCAACGGCCGCTTCAAGGTTGGTTTTAAAGATAGTCTCTTCCAGATTACGATGACCGACAAAGGCACCGGTGTTGACATCGATGGTGGTCATGGCTTCGGTCTGATCAATAATCAGATAGCCACCGGACTTCAGCTGAACTTTACGGCTAAGCCCCTTGTTGATCTCATCCTCAACGCCAAACAGATCAAAAATCGGGCGTTCGCCGGGGTAATATTCAACCCGGCCATCGATCTCAGGTACCAGCTTTTTGACAAATTTGGACACTTTTTCAAACGTTTCCCGGGAATCAATGCGGATCTTTTCAATGTTGGGGTTGACCAGGTCACGCATGGTTCGCAAGTGCAGCGGCAAGTCTTCATAGACATTGGCCGGTGCCTTACTCTCCCGGATATTCTCTTCGATGGTGGCCCACAGCCTGCGCAGAAAGAGAATATCGGCACGCACCTCAGCTTCGCCGATGCCTTCTGCAGCCGTTCTCAGAATAAAGCCACCGGCACCATCATCACCGCCAAGGCAAGACTCAACCAATTGCCGCAGACGTTCCCGCTCCTCAACATCTTCGATGCGCAGCGAGATCCCCACGTGGTTGTTTTTTGGCATGTGCACCAGATAGCGGGCCGGAATGGAGATATGGGTGGTCAGACGGGCACCTTTGGTACCCAGGGGATCTTTGGTTACCTGAACCACCAGCGACTGGCCTTCATGCACCAGTTCATAAATCGGGCGTTCCTGGGTCTCTTCCCCGTTTTTTTCATGGCGGCTGTCCTGCCTGGGCGCAATTTCACTGGCATGAATAAACGCCGCCCGTTCAAGGCCAATATCAACAAAAGCGGCCTGCATTCCCGGCAGGACACGAACCACCTTCCCTTTATAAATATTGCCGACAATACCCCGACTTCGGGCACGCTCGACATAGATCTCCTGCAGCACCCCATTTTCAACCAGAGCCACCCGTGATTCCATGGGCGTGATATTCATGAGAATTTCTTCGCTCATCCCAGTCCCTCAATTCCTTTAATGCATTGACCTGTGGTGCCTCTTCAGACGGACGATGAGTTTCGTCTCAGGCATCACAGGTCAATACACTTTCCACCATTCCTTAAGAGGCCGTCTGAGGTTGACGTACTGGTAGAAACAAAATAGATCAGTCGATCATACCAGTAATTTGCATCCGGTTTTTGCTTCCTGACAAACTTTATACCAAAAACCGTTCCATGATGGTGTGAGAGCGTATTCACGCTCTTTTTTGAACGGCAAAAACGGCGAGAAAATGAGACACCTTAGTTGGAAATAAGATACAGAGTACAGATCAGTACGCTTGCCAGAATGGCACATTAAAATCTGTCAGAAGTCGTGCAGTCTCCATAAGCGGCAACCCGACAACACCGGAATAACTGCCAGACAGACTCGCTACCAAAACCGCACCGTAGCCCTGAATACCGTAGGCACCTGCTTTATCGGTCGGCTCCCCGGAGGCAATATAATCATCAATCAACGAATCAGACAGGTCATTAAACACCACATCTGTGACTGACAACTCAGTTTGCAGCTGACTGCCATCGGTTACCGCTACTGCGGTCATCACCTGATGAGCATTGCCGGACAGCATCACCAACATACGACGAGCATCGTTTGAATCCTGAGGCTTGCCGAGAATTTGATCATTACAGACCACCGTTGTATCTGCTGCCAGCAAGGGCATTTGGACAGAATCCCGGGTTAATAATGCCTGCCAGCCTGCCGCTGCCTTTTCCCGGGCCATTCGCAGCACATATTCTGCTGGAGCCTCACCGGGGAATGGGGTTTCATCAATATCACAGGCCAGTTGATGAAAGGAAACACCGATTTGCTGTAACAGCTCAGCTCGACGCGGGGATTGGGAAGCCAGATAGATCATATTCAACCTTTTTTTGAACGACACAGAACCGTAGTCACTTAGCCCGGATAGATGCCCGAAGCCTAACGTAATAAAGACGGATTATAAAAGAGTTGGAACTTATTCATTAGTTAGTGGTCAAAAACACCAGTAAAGCTTTAATACCGTACACCCCATTCATCCTGAGCGGATTCGAAGGATGGGAGCACCGCACTTCACTCAGTGCGAACGGTATGGGTATCAAAGAATCAACTACTTATAACAATACTCTTAATAAAGAAACATAGGAGGTTTCTATGACAGGCCCCACTGCCGGTAATCCAGCGCTTAATTCCCCCCAGAATGCGCAAAATAGTGAATGGACCTGCGTAAGCTGGTTTAAAAAAATTTCTGACGCTGTTGCCAGTAAAACATCTCGCTTTTTTGGGCGTGTTGTTGCCGCTGTGGTAACTGTAGCCACCTTCATTCCTTCACTGGGCGTTGATCTTGTTTATGCAGCCAAGAGCCTGTATGACAGAAAAGTCACCAATCTCCAGGCCAAGGTAGAGTGGATAAGAGACATTCATGATGGCGATGTCAAAACTACGATGGGAAAACACAATCGTTTTCTGGCAAATAACGTCTTACACCATCCAGAGGCTATCCCGGAAGCAGCTCACCAACAACTGGTTAAGGCCCTGAATGGTGATATTCCAGTTGAGTTGATTACTCCAGACCAAAATGCTTTTACAACATTTAAGTTTGGGGAAGAGCTAAGAATTGGTGAATCAAGACGTTACTACGATATTGGAGATGGACAGGCACTGGCAATGAATAATTGCCCACACCAATTCTATGATGAATTAATGATGAATAGATACCTTGAAAAATTAGGTGTTCCGACCATTGAAATCAAACCCGCTGTTATTCGTTGGGAATTCGAGGGTGAAAAATACACAATGGCAACCTACATCACAACATCATTTAGCGAATACGCAAAACAAAATGCTTTCTTAATGCATAAAAGATCTACTTCAGAGGAAACTGAACTACTGGATGGTAAGAAATTGTTAGCAGTAGACGAAGACGAAGACAAGTATATACTGACTCCTGAGCACTGGGATGAGGTTTTAAAGCCACTGGTTAATGATGTTAGAACCCTGATTGATAATGGTGTTTCTACACATGCTTGTTACGGAATTTCGGCTACCCACAAAGCCATCGTTGTCGGAAAAGGCAATAAATTCCACTCAGGTGGGCCTGCTGATTATGAGATTCGCGCATTTCCATATGAATTCGTAGACGAGACGACTCAACTTGATCAACTTCCACCTAAAAAGCGGCTTACAGCTAAAGAGGAGAAAGAAATATTGAGACATTATATCGAGTTAGCCGCTTTTGTTCAATTTAACCCTAAGGCATGGCGCTTGCCAAAAGAGTGGAAAAAACTTGTTAAAGATCTTGTCGAAAGACATATTCGCCGATGAATCTTCCTGTGAAAAGGCTGCGTTGGTTTTCTACACTCCCGGGAGAATCGCGGTTTGGTGTTTTTGCCTGCAGTCGCCTTTTCCCGGCAGGGGACTCACCGGGAAAAGGGTTTTCATTGAAGGCCAGTTTCTGGCAGGAAACACCAATTTGTTGTAACAGCTAAGCCCGACGCGGGGATTGGGAAGCCAGATAGATCATATTCAACCTTTTTTTGAACGAAACAGAACCGTAGCCACTTAGAGGGATAGATGCCTGATGCCTAACGTGATGAAGACGGATTATAAAATAGTTTGAACTTATTCATTAGTTAGTGGTCAAAAGCACCAGTAAAACTTTAATACCCGTACACCCATTCATCCTGAGCGAAGCCGAAGGATAGAAGCACCGCACTTCACTCAGTGCGAATGGTATGGTTATCAAAGAATCAACTATTTATAACAATACTCTTAATAAAGAAACATAGGAGGTTTCCATGACAGGCCCCACTGCCGGCAATCCAGCGCTCAATCCCCCCCAGAATGCGCAAAATAGTGAATGGACCTGCGTATGCTGGTTTAAAAAAATTTCTGACGCTGTTGCCAGTAAAACATCTCGCTTTTTTGGGCGTGTTGTTGCCGCTGTGGTGACTGTAGTCACCTTTATTCCTTCACTGGGCGTTGATCTTGTTTATGCAGCCAAGAGCCTGTATGACAGAAAAATCACCAAACTCCAGGCTCCTGCTCCAAATCTTCCGGTTATTCCAGGAGCCAAAGTACAATGGCGAAGATACATTCATGATGACGATGTTAAAGCTACGATGGAACGTTACGATCGTTTTCTGGCAGAAAACCTCACACATCATCCAAACGAGATTCCTGAAGCAGCATATCAACAATTAAATGAGGCAACCAAAGGTGATATGCCCATTGAGTTGATTACTGAAGATGGTGTCACAACCGTAAAACTCCATAATAAGCTGGGAGGTGGTGGATCCAAGACATTCTACGATATCGGCGATGGCCAGGCACTGGCAATGATCAGGGCCCCACATCAATTCTATGATGAGTTAATGATGCAGCGATACCTGGAAAAATTAGGTATTCCTACCAATGAAATCAAACCCGCTGTTATTCGTTGGGAATTTGAGGGCACCACATACACAAAAGCAACCTATATCGCACCATCATTTAACGAATACCCAAAACAAAATGCCTTCGTATTGGACAGCAAAGCCCCTTTTAATATTACCGATCAACTGAACGGTAAGAAAGTGTTATCAGCAGGCCAGAATCCATTGATACCTGAGAACTGGGATGAAGTTTTGAATCCACTGGTTAATGATATTAGAACCCTTATTGATAATGGAGTTTTCACCCGGCATGATTCTCTAAATGCCATTCTTGTGGGAAAAGGCAACAAATTCCACTCAGGGGGGCAAGCTGATTTTGAGGTGCGTGCATTTCCATTTGATTTCTCAAGCAAAGTCGAGCAGTACGATCAGCTCCCTGTTAAAAAGCGGCTTAAAGCGAAAGAGGAGGAAAGAACATTGAGAGCATATATTGAGCAAGTCGTTTTTATTCAATTTGATGCCAAAAAATGCGCCTTGCCAAAAGAGTGGAAAGACCTTGTTACGGACCTTACCAAAAGATACCGTCGTCGAAGATACTTCCTGTGAAAAAGTAGCGACAGATTTCTATCCCGGGAGAACCCCGGTTCAGTATTTCTGCCTGCAGTTGCCTTTTCCCGGCTGGGGACTCACCGGGAAAAGGGTTTTCATTGAAGGCCAGTTTCTGGCAGGAAACACCAATTTGTGGTAATAGCTCAGCACGACACAGCCATTGGTAAGCCAGATAGATCTTATTCAATCTTAAAAGAATTGAAACTTATTCACTGCATAGTGGTCTTAACAGTAGATAATCAACTATATCTCCAATTTATTATTTACAACTACATGATTTAAAGAGAAACACAGGAGGTTTCTATGTCAGACCCGATTGTTGGTAATCCAGCACTCAATACCCACCAGACTACAGAAAAGCGTAAATGGACCTGCTCAAGCTGGTTTAACAGAATTTCTGAGGCTGTTGCCAGTAAAACATCTCGCTTTTTTGGGCGTGCTGTTGCCGCTGTGGTGTCTGTAGTAGCTTTTATTCCGTCACTGGCGGTTGATCTTGTTTACGCAGTCAAGAGCCTGTATGACCGAAAAGTTACCAAACCTCAAACTATGACTGAAAACCAGCTGCCAGTGAGCAGAACACAAACTACGGCTCAAAACCCGACACCAGAGAGAAGGCCACAAACTACAGCTCAATCCCCGGTACCAGAGCGCAGGTCACAAACTACAGCTCAAAACCCGACACCAAAGAGTGGGTCACAAACTACAGCTCAAAACCCGACACCAAAGAGCAGGCCACAAACTACAGCTCAAAACCCGACACCAAAGAGTGGGTCACAAACTACAGCTCAAAATCCGACACCAAAGAGCAGGCCACAAACTACAGCTCAAAACCCGACAACAAAGAGCAGGCCACAAACTACAGCTCAAAACCCGACAACAAAGAGCAGGCCACAAACTACAGCTCAAAACCCGACAACAAAGAGCAGGCCACAAACTACAGCTCAAAACCCGACACCAAAGAGCGGGTCACAAACTACGGCTCAAAACCCGACACCAAAGAGCGGGTCACAAACTACGGCTCAAAACCCGATACCAAAGTACAGGCCAAAAACTCCAGCTCAACGCCCAATACCAAAGAGCAGGTTTAAAAGTACAGCTCATAATCGAATGGCAGAGGGTGGTTCAAAAACGCTGACTTCAAACCTTCAAGTTATTCCCGGAGCCAAAGTACAATGGCAAAGATACATCGATGATGGCAATGTCAGAGATGCGATGGAAAGATACAATCGTTTTCTGGCAGTTAACGTTTCACATCATCCTGAAGAGATTCCAAAAGCAGCCTACAGTCAATTGGAGAAGGCAAGAGATGGTGATATCCCCATTGAGTTGATTACTCAGGATGGTGTTAAGACAGTAAAACTCAAGAAAAGTCTGGGAGCTGGTGCATCAAAGACATTCTATGATACTGGCGATGGCCAGGCACTGGCAATGAATGCGGCCCCTCACCAATTCTATGATGAGTTAATGATGCACAGTTACCTGAAAAAATCAGGTATTCCAACCCTTGACATCAAACCTGCTGTTATTCGTTGGGAATTTCAGGGTACCAAATACTCAATAGCAACCCATATCGCGCCATCATTTAGCGAATACGCAAAACAAAATACTTTTGAATTGCTCAGCAAAACCGGTCTTGAGATTTTCAATCACCTGAACGGTAAGAAAGTGTTATCAGAAGGCCAGAAGCCGCTTAAACCTGAAGACTGGGATGCGACTTTAACTCCATTGGTTAAGGATATTAGAAACCTCATTGATAATGGAGTTTACAACCCGGGTGATGCCTTCAATATAATTCTCGTGGGAAAAGGCGCTAAATTCCACTCAGGAGGTCCTGCTGATTATGAGGTTCGTGCATTTCCAATTGATTTCTCAAGCAGGTTTTTTCACTATGACCGTCTTCCCGTTAAAAATAAGCTGACAGCGGCAGACGAGAAAACAATACTGAAGGCACATATCAAGGAAGTGGTTCTTATTCAATTTGATGCCAATGCACACCAGTTGCCAGAAGATTGGGAAAGTCTTGTTGACAGACTTGCTGAAAGATACCTTCGCAAATGAAGCTACCTGTAAAAAGGTAGTGCAGGTTTCCAGGAGGCCAATGAAGGAGCCTCCAATAACATTGAAACATGTACCAGTGGCAAATCCCATTCACACCGGGAACTAAACCACGCGGAAATAGCGCCTCAAAAAACGCAGCCCGGACATAACCCAGGGCCAGATAAGCGCGCTGGATAATGAAGGCAGCAAATACCAGACAGAGGGAATCGTATCCCCTGCTGCACTGCGAACCCAGAGTAGCAGCAGCTGATAAAAACCCACCATCAGGAACACCATGAAGGCCTGTTGCCAGACAGGAAATAACCTGAGCCGTCGATGCAGACTGAGCACAATAAAAGCGACCATGATCATACCCAGGGAGTTCAGCCCAAACAGACTGCCATGAAACACATCCAGCAGTAAACCAGTAATAAAGGCAAACAACAAACCAAACCGCTCCGGCAATGCCAGAACCCAGTAGATAACCACCAGCGGAACCCATGCCGGGCGAACCAGTGATAACCATTCAGGTAATGGCATAATACTGAACATTGCCGCCACCAGCAGGGTCATCCACACCACCCAGTGGGCATTAGCCTGCTGAACCATTATCGCCGCACCTCATCTGTTTTCTTCTCCGCCTTTGTCTCATCTGTCTGGGCAGCATTGATCGGCTCAATCAGGCCGGAGACTTCCCGAAAAACCAGAAGCACAACCCGGCTTCTATTCACTTCAGCAAGCGGCTTAACTTCAATAGAGGCAAAGGCATCGCCGGAATCATGGATAACCCGGGTAACCATCCCCACCGGGTATCCCTCAGGATAAGTGCCCCCCAGCCCCGAACTGGTCAGCAGATCGCCCTCCTGAAAATCTTCAGTAACAGGAATATGCTGCAATTCAAGGCGATCCGTACGACCGGTCCCCGTAGCAATAGCACGATATTTGGTTCGGTGATTTTGCACAGGAATGCGGGCCGCCACATCGGTCAGCATCAACACCCGACTGCTGACAGGGCTGACTTCAATGACCTGGCCCATTACACCATGAGCATCAAGAATGGCCTGCCCTTCGTAGACCTTATCAATGGCTCCCTTATTAATGATCACCCGGTGCCGGAAAGGATCAGGGTCAACGCCAACCACCTCGGCAACCAATACTTGCTCATCCACCAGTTCAGAAGAGTTCAGCAACTCCCGCAGGCGGATATTCTGGGCTGTTAATGAGGCAAGCTTCTGAACCTTCTGCTCAAGAATCAGGTTTCGTGCTTTGAGACGGGCGTTTTCCTGAAGCAAGTCGTTGTGCGACATGACCACCTGTGAAGCGGTTCCCCAGATACGCCCGGGCAGATCGGCAAGAAACAGGACAGGCGTAGCAGCAACAGTCAGCCACTGACGAACCTGTGACAGGGC
Source organism: Salinisphaera sp. G21_0 (assembly GCF_017744115.1). Classification (GTDB taxonomy): domain Bacteria; phylum Pseudomonadota; class Gammaproteobacteria; order Pseudomonadales; family Endozoicomonadaceae; genus Endozoicomonas. Next base: position 24,242 of record NZ_JAGHQW010000041.1, read on the forward strand.
TCGATAGCTATGATCAAAATACAAAATCGCCAATGACAGGATGATCAGCAAAACAAAGCGCGTGACCAATGACTGGCGTTGACTGAAAATCGGTTTAATAACCTGCTCCTTACCAGGCCTCAGAACTTAACCCGGATATTTCATAAACATACTCCCGTTCTCGCTTGTCCTTTGCCGCTCTTAGGGAGTTTTGTTCAGTCGACCGTACTCCCCGGTACGGCGCTCCCTCACAAAATCCCTTAGAGCGACAAAGTCCTCGGCTTTAGCATCCTGCGTCGCCCTATCTCCCACATCCATGTGGTCGTGCGCGAGATTCGGGGCAGTTTATGAAATATCCGGGTTAACTGCCTTGAGAATGCCATATCAAAAACCTGAAGCACCGTCCGATCGACACCCATGTCTGGCTGACAATTTCCAGTGATCAGCTATTAAAGGTGATGAGTCCAACAACACTTCCCGGAAAAACCGCGATTACAGAAAAAACACTGATCACCTGAAGAGAACTGCTAACTTTGCCTGATGGCAGACCAAAATAGCAAATCAGCAATACCTCGGGAAGAAATATTGCTGATCATTTTCCAAAACAGGTGCTTGATTAACAGAGCAGTTAATCCGTGGATAACAGATCCATACGGTGCTTATCCATCATCTCGATTGCCCTGCCGCCGCCACGGGCCACACAGGTGAGCGGATCTTCAGCGACCAGAACCGGCAGGCCGGTTTCTTCACTGATCAGTTTATCCAGATCCCGCAGCAATGCGCCACCACCGGTCAGAACCAGGCCACGCTCGGCAATATCAGAAGCCAGTTCTGGCGGAGATTGTTCCAGGGCACTTTTGACCGCCTGAACAATCGCCGTCAGCGACTCCTGAAGCGCTTCCAGAATCTCACCGCTGTTCAGGGTAAAGCTTCTGGGAATACCTTCCGCCAGGTTACGCCCGCGCACATCAATTTCCAGCAGTTCATCACTTGGGTAGGCGATGGCAATTTCCTGCTTGATACGCTCAGCAGTAGCATCACCAATCAGGCTGCCGTAGTTGCGGCGGACATACGTCACGATCGCGTCATCAAAACGGTCACCGCCAATGCGCACAGATTCAGAGTAGACAACACCGCTAAGGGAGATAATGGCAATCTCCGTAGTACCACCACCGATATCCACAACCATGGAGCCACTGGCTTCTTCAACCGGAAGTCCGGCACCGATAGCGGCCGCCATGGGCTCTTCGATCAAATACACTTCCCGGGCACCCGCGCCCAGTACCGATTCACGGATCGCCCGCTTTTCAACTTTGGTTGATTTGCAGGGCACACAGACCAGCACACGAGGGCTCGGCTGAATAAAACTGTTCTCATGCACTTTGTTAATAAAGTGCTGGAGCATACGCTCGCAGACATCAAAGTCCGCGATCACGCCATCCTTCATTGGACGAATAGCGGTAATATTGCCGGGGGTTCGCCCCAGCATCCGCTTGGCATCGGCACCAACAGCCACTACGCTTTTTTGAGTACCGAGATTGCGGATAGCAACCACAGAGGGTTCATTTAACACTATGCCCTTTTCGCGGACATAGACCAGTGTGTTGGCTGTTCCAAGATCAATCGAGAGATCGCTGGAAAACAGGCCACGTAACCTTTTCAGCATGTTATGGTGTACCTTGATTCAAGGCTTGGGTAATTCCAGAAACTCTAACAATGCTGCATCCGGAGGGCAAGCAGCAATTGTGCTCTGTGGCAACTGTGCCTGAATCATTTATCTCAGTAAAAGCATTCAAACAGCGGCTTCTTAAGTAGTTAACCAAATGAAATCATATATTTCTGACTAAGTTGTCAATCACTCTGCGGCGTTGCAACTCCGGTCACATAGCTACTGCTATGCTCCCTGCGTTGCGCCTTGCATAGTAACTGCCCACTTAGCCAGAAATATACGATTCCATTTGGCCAACTACTTATAGTGGGATTTACCGAAAAACCGGGTGACTGTCCGTGTGTTTTGTTAAACTGCAATACTCTATTTTTACACCAATCGCCCCCCCATTTACCATTCCTGCAGAGATGTTTCCGGTAATCATCCCATAGATCACCCGATAAATCCTTGAGAAATAGGTGGGCAGCCCATACATTAGCTTCTTATTTGTTTGATTGTTATTCATTTATGGAGAACCCTTACCAATGGCCATCGACGCCTCTGGAGTTAAAAAGGTTGCAAAGCTTGCACGTCTGTCCATTGACGACGATGCAGTGGAAGTAACCGCTGCCACCATCAGCAGCATACTGGAACTGGTCGATAGCATGCAGGCCGTTGATACACAGGGCGTGGAACCCCTGGCACATCCTCTGGATGCCATTCAGCGCCTGCGCCCTGACCAGGTCACCGAAGAAAACCAGCGAGAGCAATTACAGGGCTGCGCACCTGCCGTTGAAGAAGGCCTCTTTCTGGTTCCCCGTGTTATTGAGTGACGTCAGAAAATATTGCAGCAGTGATCGTGGTAGAAACGCCGAAAAGGCATTATTTTCATAATAACTGCTCTGAGTCCGGTAGAAGCTGAGCCTCTTCTATACCATACGTCTTCCAACCGACCGAATCCCATGTACGATAAAACCATTGCAGAACAGAGCCGGGCATTAGCCAGTGGCGAAATATCCAGTGTCGAGTTGACACAAACCTACCTTGACCGAATCAGGCAGTTCGATGGTGACATCAACAGCTTTATTACGGTGACTGAAACGTTAGCCCTGGAACAGGCGGCAGCAGCCGACCAACGCCGTGCAGCAGGCGATGCCCACGCCATGACCGGCATTCCCGTTGCCCATAAAGACCTGTTCTGCACACAAGGCGTGAAAACCTCCTGCGGTTCAAAAATGCTGGACAACTTTATTGCCCCTTATGAGTCCACCGTCACCGGCAAATTCAGGGATGCGGGTGCCGTTATGCTGGGCAAAACCAATATGGATGAGTTTGCCATGGGCTCTTCCAATGAAAACAGCCATTATGGCCCGGTCAAAAACCCCTGGGATAAATCCGCAATCCCCGGCGGCTCCTCCGGCGGTTCTGCGGCAGCTGTAGCAGCCCTGCTGGCGGCTGGCGCTACCGGCACGGATACCGGTGGCTCCATTCGCCAGCCAGCCTCACACTGCGGCATTACCGGACTGAAACCAACCTATGGCCGGGTTTCCCGCTGGGGTATGGTGGCCTACGCATCAAGCCTTGACCAGGCTGGCCCGATGACCCGCTCCGCTGAAGATGCCGCCATTATGCTGAACACCATGGCGGGCTTCGATAACCGCGACTCCACCTGTCTTGACCATGACGTACCGGACTACACAGCAACACTGAATGACGCCCTGGAAGGTCTGACCATTGGGTTGCCAAAAGAGTACTTCGCGGCCGGACTGGACAGTGAAGTGGAACAGCAGATCCGCAATGCCATTGCCGAATATGAAAAGCTCGGTGCAAACGTCAAGGAGATCAGCCTGCCCAATGCCAGGCTGTGCATTCCTGCCTACTACGTGATTGCCCCGGCAGAAGCCTCTTCCAACCTGTCACGCTTTGACGGCGTGCGTTTCGGACATCGCTGCGAAGACCCAAAAGACTTGATGGATCTCTACATTCGCAGCCGCAGCGAAGGGTTTGGTGAAGAAGTCAAACGTCGTATTATTGTGGGTACCTATGCCCTCTCGGCTGGTTACTACGACGCCTATTACCGCAAGGCTCAGCAAATCCGTCGCCTGATCCGTGACGACTTCCTCAACGCCTTTAAAGAGTGTGATGTCATCATGGGTCCTAACGCCCCGACATCCGCCTTTGACATTGGCTCCATGAGCAATGATCCGGTCGCCATGTACCTCTCGGATATCTATACACTGTCGGTTAACCTGGCAGGCCTGCCCGGATTATCCGTTCCCGCTGGCATGGCAAACCAGCGCCCTGTCGGCCTGCAAATCATTGGTCAGCACTTTGATGAAGCCCGCCTGTTGAATATTGGCCACCGCTTCCAACAGGCGACCGACTGGCACCAGAAATCTCCGGCATTGGTTTAGGACACAGGTACAGGACACAGTAATATGCAATGGGAAACCGTTATCGGACTGGAGATTCACGTCCAGCTCGCCACCAAAACCAAAATATTCTCGGGTGCATCCACCGCTTTTGGTGCTGCACCCAACACCCAGGCCTGCGCGGTAGACCTTGGTCTGCCCGGCATCCTTCCCGTGGTGAACGAAGAAGCCATCAATATGGCCATTAAGTTTGGCCTGGGCATCGATGCCGAAATCAACAGGGTGAATGTTTTCGAGCGTAAAAACTACTTCTACCCGGATCTGCCAAAAGGCTACCAGACCACCCAGCTGGAGAAGCCAATAGTGGGCGCTGGTCATGTGGATATCACATTGGCGGATGGCTCCACCAAAAGCATTCGCATCCACCACGCTCACCTGGAGGAAGATGCGGGCAAAAGTCTTCACGAAGGTTCTTTTAATGGAGAGCATGGCATGTCAGGGATTGACCTGAACCGTGCTGGCACTCCTCTGATTGAGATTGTCACAGAACCTGATATCCGCAATGCAGAGGAAGCCGTTGCCTTTGCCAAAAAGCTGCACTCCATTGTCACCACGCTGGGCATCTGCGATGGCGATATGTCCCAGGGGTCCATGCGGTTTGATGTTAACGTCTCCGTTCGCCCTAAAGGACAAAAAGAGTTCGGTACCCGCACAGAAACCAAAAACCTGAACTCCTTCAAGTTTATGGAGGCTGCCATCTTCAAAGAGGTAGAACGCCAGATCGACCTGATTGAAGATGGCGGAACCGTTATCCAGGAGACCCGTCTCTATAACGGTGATACCGGCGAAGCCCGCTCCATGCGCAGCAAAGAAGAAGCGAACGATTACCGTTACTTCCCCTGCCCTGACCTGCTGCCGGTTATTATTGACGACAGTCGTCTTGAAAAACTGAAGGCTGAAATGCCTGAAATGCCAGATGCCAAAAAAGCACGTTTTATCGCTGATTTTGGCCTGAGCGATTACGATGCCGACATACTTTCCGCTGACCAGGGGACGGCGAACTACTTTGAAGCCACCGTCCGTGCCAGTGATGATGCCAAACTGTCTGCCAACTGGATTATGGGAGAACTGTCCAGATCCCTGAATCAGAACAGCATTGCCATCAGCGCAAGTCCGGTGACTGCCGAAATGCTCGGCGGCCTGATCAAGCGCATCAAAGACAACACCATCTCCGGTAAAATCGCCAAAGAGGTCTTTGAAGCACTCTGGCAGGGTGAGTGCAACACGGCCGATGCAGTCATCGAGAAAAAAGGCCTCAAGCAGGTGACCGATACCGGTGCCATTGAAGCCATGATCGATGACGTTCTGGCCAACAATGCCCGGCAGGTTGAGAATTATCGTGCGGCTGAGGAAGACAAGCGCGGAAAAATGATCGGCTTCTTTGTGGGTCAGTGCATGAAAGCGTCCAAAGGCAAGGCCAACCCCGGCCTGGTTAACCAGATTCTGAAACAGAAACTGGACGGCTGACCGAAGCTCTCAGGGGTGACATTAGCACCAGAAGTAGTCGCTAATGTCACCCCTGAAAAGCGTGATTAATTAACAAGACAACGTCCATCAAAACAGCCCCTCTCACTTCCGTCTGTGATTGCCCACCTGTTAACCTGAATACGACAGATGACAAACATTTTATAAAAAACAGTAGGCATATAAAACCGCATAAAATATATTGATAAAGAATAAAAACAACTATTCGGACTGTATTGCTTGATTTTAAGCCAACACAGCCAGAAAGGACTTCGTTATGAAACAGGCATTTTCTCTTGCTGTTATTGCCCTGATGCCCACGGTCACCCATGCTGACTGGCAGCCCGATAAAATAACGCTGGCTTTTGGTCAGTTTATAGCACCCTTTGATGATCGACAGGCTGATATCAATCAATATCGCCTGGCTCTTGCCTGGAACCTTTCAGACTCACTGTGGACATCAGAATCACTGCTGTTACAGAGTTATGCAGAACTGGCTCTGGGCAACTGGAAAAGCACTTTAAACCCAATGAGAAACAGCTATCGAGTGGGAGCTGACAGTGTCAAACAGATCAGCTTTAGCCCTGTTTTTCGCTTCACAGGCAATGGTCTGTTAATAGGTCAAACCTCACCGTTTCTTGATCTTGGCGTGGGCGTTAGCTATCAGAGTGAGAAAGATATTGAGCAACAGGACTTTTCCGGAATCAATATGGGCAGGCGCTGGCAGTTTGAAACCCGGGCCATGGTTGGCCTGACACTGGGCGAGGGTAATCCATTTGAAGTCAGCTATGGCTGGATGCACTATTCAAATGCCGATCTGAAAGACGACAATGAAGGGCTGGATTTCCAAACCCTTCAGCTGGCCTACCGCTTTTAACTGACAGTCAGTTTTTACTACCTGGATCAGCTATTAACCAGGAAGTGAGCCCAGATACTGGCCGCATACCCCAGGGCAATGGCCCAACTCCAGCGGAGATGGGTCATAAAGGTGTAGCCACCTTTTGATGTCCCCATCAAGGCAACGCCAGCAGCGGAGCCGATGGATAACAGGCTGCCACCCACACCTGCGGTCAGAGTTATCAATAACCACTGGAAGGCGTTCATTTCAGGGTCCATTCCGAGGATAGCAAACATCACCGGAATGTTATCGACAATGGCAGAGATTATACCGGCGATGATATTAGTCCACGTTGCCCCAAGATCGGCATACATGGTTTGTGAGGCAAGGTCGAGATAACCGAGATAGCGCAGGCCACCCACCGAGAAGATGACACCAAAGAAGAACAGCAGTGTATCCCATTCGGCATGGGCCACTTCCTGGAAGATATCGATTTTATCCTCTTTGGACCGGGGACGTGCCGTCAATCGGCGGTTACTGGTCAGCCCCTGAATTTGCATGACATAGGTATAGAGCATCAACAGGGCGAGACCGGTCATCATCCCCATAAATGGCGGCAGACCCAGCACTTTCTCAAAACTGACCGCCAGGAAGATGGTCACCAGAAAAAGCAGGCAGATGGTAATACCTCCACGGCGAATGGTGCTATCCACTCGCACACCGACCGGACGCCCTTTCTCAATGAAAAAGCTCATGATGATGGCCGGTACCAGATAATTAACCACCGACGGTATAAAGAGGCTGAAAAAGGTAAAGAACTCAACCTTACCTGCCTGCCACACCATCAGCGTGGTAATATCGCCAAAGGGGCTGAAAGCACCACCGGCATTGGCAGCAACCACCACATTGATCATAGCCAGGGTAATAAACGTCGGTTTGCCTTCACCTACGGCCATGATCACCGCGCCCATTAACAGCGCGGTGGTAAGATTGTCGGCCACCGGGGAAATAAAGAACGCCATAACGCCGGTTATCCAGAAAAGACTTCGGTAATTAAAGCCCTTGCTGATCAGCCAGCTGCGTAACGTGGCAAACACCTGCCGGTCTTCCATGGCATTAATGTAGGTCATGGCGACCAGCAGAAAGAGGAACATCGCCGCATACTCTTCCAGATCATGCATCACGGCCTGTTTGAGTTCTTCGTGGGAAACGCCCTTCTGTGTAGCAATAAAAGCAATCAGTGCCCAGATGATTCCCGCTGCCATAATCACCGGCTTAGACTTACGCAGATGAAGCTGCTCTTCGGCCATCACCAGGCAGTAGGCAATTACAAAAATGGCAATGCAGGCCCAGGCTAACGGGCTGGATGTTACCCCCAGCACATTATCGCCAGCCAGAGCAGTGGTCGGCAGGCAGGCTAGCGCTCCCATTGACAGGCGTCTTTTCATTATTGTCGTCATAACTTCGTCCCACAGGCTCAATCTGAAGCCAGTGCTAAATTGGTAAATTTAAAGATGGCGAAGGATACCTATACCGAGAGCAGAGTGCAAAAAAGCATCAAATAAAAGCAGCATGACGCAATGGCGGGATAAACAGACAAGTCGGTACGAAAGCAAATAGCGATATGAAAAAAAAGCTATTAATACTTTTTTAGCTTAAAAACTGCTTTATATTGAACAATATTTCAACAGGTTTGCGTATAGACTTTATAGAACAGCTGTTCAATATTTTCGAGAATGATTTTTGAGAGAGTGTCTGATGTCAATCGCTCCAAAACTTCAGGCTTTTTTAGCTCACAACCAGGTCGATTATGAAGTGGTCAGTCACCCTTATTCAGACCGTGCACTCAACACTGCCCATGTCGCCTGCGTTCCCGTTAAACATATGGCTAAAGCCATCGTTCTTCAGGATGAGGAAGGCTACGTAATGGCCATTGTTCCCTCCATGAACAAATTAATGCTGCGCTGGATAAATACAAAACTGAATCGCCATCTTCACCTGGTCAGCGAACAAAGTCTTGAGGAGCTGTTCCCGGACTGTGAGATGGGGGCAGTACCGGCAATGGGCATAGCCTATGGCATGAAAACCTGCTGGGATGATGAACTCAACGCCGTTCAGGATCTTTACCTGCAGGGAGGTAATCATCGGGAACTGGTGCATATTCAGAGGGAACAGTTTAAGCAGTTGCTGCAAGGCCAGCCTCATGCTGCCATCAGCTGTGATCCTGATGAAGCGGAGGCTTATGCAACGGACAACTAAGGAATTGGGCCTGAATAATTTCCTTTTTTGCCACAGAGGAAAAGCTTTTTGTTTTTCTCCGAGTCTCTGTGACTCCGTGGCAATCTCTTTTAGCGAATCATCTTCTTCACAAACAAAACAACAAAAAGCGCCAGGGAAAAGCTGCCGGTGAATGCTTCACAGGCAGCAACAATCCGGGACAGCCCCAGCGGGGTCAAGTCACCGTAGCCAAGGGTGGTAAACGTCACCACGCTGAAATAAAGACAATCAAGCCAATACCGGAGGTTCTGGAACAGATCCTGATTCTGGCTGAACCGGATAACCGTATCACCACCCTGAACCCCGGTGAACAGATAAAGGAAAGAGCAGAACACAATCAAAGCCACGGAAAAAAGCACCACTCGCAGCGGTGATTCACCATAGCCACTGATTCTGTCAACCAGGTAGGAAAGCACCCGTTGCCGCGAGCATTTTGGCATCTGCAACCGATGGAAGACCCTTTCCCGATAATAAAAATGACCGGCCTCCCTCATCATGCCGAGGTTTTCACAGTGTCGGCGAATATTTCTGGCAGACTCTTCCGCTTCTTCAAATAACGCCATGGCATTTTCAGGGTTGGCGGCAGCTTCCTGTTCCTGATAAAGCTTATCCCCCCACTTCACATGATCCAGCAGACTGTTGTTCAGATTCACACCCAGCAGATTACAGCCTTCAAGATTTGCCCTATGCAGATTGGCACTGGAAAGATTTGCTTTTAACAGTCGGGAACCCGATAAATCCACACGATAAAAATGCCCATTACAGAGGCTGGCCCTGCTCAAGTCGCAGTTAACCAGTTGATATGGCTTACCGCCACCGTGGTTCACCAGGTTAACGTTGTCCAGATTAGCCCTGCGGAGAATAAAGCCTTCCATGGGCAGCCCGGTTTCTGCCCTCTTTTCCAGCCTCGCTTTTACCTCATCTCCGGTTTTATCCACATCAGGATCATGCCAGAAGCAAAGCTGGCTGCCTGACTCCGCCACATCTTTGCAACGACCATATTGTCCGAAAAAAGAGCACTGATGCTCGGTCTTCTGCACCTGATTCAAACCCCGGTCCCTGTATTGCGACGACAGTTTCTGCTGAAAACCATCATCTTCCCTGCTGTGCTGACTATATCGGCCCGCTGATTATGGTATTTACATCGCCGGTGACTTTACAGACAGCAAACTTTTCAACACACTGAACGCTTCTCTGATCAATGTGGGACCCTCCATGAAAATTCTGTTTGTACTCTCCGCCCACGGTAAACCGGGGTCTATGAGTGAAAAAACGTGGAGTCATATATTTCACCAACACCTGCAAGAAGGAACCAAGAACAATGAATAAATCTGCGCATTACATCCTGCCTTTACTGTTATTATTTTCCAGCCATTGGCTGCACGCTGACGTCCCGGAACTTACCTGCCCTGAAAGCCCGAACTGCGTCAGCAGCCTCGCTTCTGGCAAACAGAATATTGCCCCCCTTTCCTTTGATCAGTCTGATACCCAGGGGATCAAGAAAAAACTGTTAGCCACTTTACAGAACTGGCCCAATGCAGAGATTCTCAGCAGTAATGACCAGATCATTATTACGGTGTTCACCACCCCGTGGCTGAAGTTCAAGGACGACCTGATACTGATTATTCGTCCGAACGGCACGGTTGATGTGCGCTCATCCTCTCGCGTCGGCTATTACGATTTCGGTACTAATCGTCGTCGTATCGAAAAGTTAAGAGCAGCGCTTGGTGATAAAACCAGCGCGGATGCAGAGTCAAAATAGGACCCGAATCCGTTTACAGGCCTCCTCTTAGGTTGGACATTAAGCTTATCCCTCCATTTTCATTGGGGTTTCGGATGGAACCACGAAGGACACGAAGAGCACAAAGAAGAGCCATTCTTTTCCTTCGTGCTCTTCGTGTCCTTCGTGGTTCCATCTTTAACTTGCCGAAGAGAGGAGTAGGCGCTTAATGTCTACCCTAAGAGGCCTCCTAGGCAAACACCTCCAGAAGAGTGTAAGCTTTGCTCGTTTTTTACAGCCATTACTGAGCGTCTCAACCTCAGTTTGTACAACGCATAGCTTATGGAATCTCACAACAGGAGGCACGGTGGTCACCCTATACGGCATACCAAACTGCGACACCATAAAGAAAGCACGCCGCTGGCTCGAAGGTGCTGGTATTGAATATCACTTTCATGACTACAGGAAAGACGGCCTGAGGAAAGAAATGCTCGAACAGTGGGCCAGTGAACTGGGCTGGGAGGCCCTGTTAAACCGCCGGGGAACCACCTGGCGGCAGCTTCCGGAAGAAGCAAAAGCAGCCATTAATGCAGAGCGGGCAATTACCCTGATGCTGGAGCAACCCGCCATGATCAAGCGCCCGTTACTGGATACGGGCAGCCAGAAGTTGCTGGGCTTTTCCGAAGAACAATACCGCAACTTGCTGGCATAACAGACGTTCTGATTAATTGAAGGAATGAGAATGAGCAAACCGCACTTCAGTCTGGCCATTGGTGTCGGCAGCAAAAACCGGAACGACCAGTGGCTGGAAGTATTCTACCCAAAACCTATTCTCAATCCAGCACCGGAACTGCTGGAGAGTATTGCCAAACTGGTTGGTTACCACGGTGGCAATACGTTTATTGAGCTTGACAGCAAAACCCTGCACGCATTGGAAGACCTGTTTGTCGATATCGAACAAACTGAACTGGCTGCCATCACCCGCAGCCTGGAAGAAAGTGTACAACCCCGTGTGATCACTATTCTGGCAACCGATGAAGCACCCACCAGCACCCCCGAGGCTTATCTCAAGCTGCACCTGCTGTCACATCGTCTGGTCAAGCCACACGGCACCAACCTTCAGGGCATTTTCCCACTTCTGCCAAATGTTGCCTGGACCAGTGAAGGCGCAATCGACCTGGAAGAACTGCCAGCCCGTCAGCTGGCGGCCCGGGCAGAAGGCCGGGTTCTGAGTGTCAACTCCGTGGATAAATTCCCGAAAATGACCGACTACGTTGTCCCTGCCGGTGTCCGTATTGCCCACACTGCCCGGGTTCGTCTGGGTGCTTATGTGGGTGAAGGCACCACCGTAATGCATGAAGGCTTTATCAACTTCAACGCCGGTACCGAAGGCAAGAGCATGATTGAAGGTCGTGTTTCTGCCGGTGTCATGGTGGGTGAGGGCTCTGATCTTGGGGGTGGCTGCAGCACCATGGGTACCCTGTCCGGCGGCAATAACATTGTGATCTGTGTCGGTGAAAACTGTCTGATCGGTGCCAATGCCGGCCTGGGCATTCCTTTGGGTGACCGCTGCATTATCGAAGCAGGCCTTTACCTGACGGCAGCCAGTAAGGTTCAGGTGCTTGATGATCAGAAAAAGGTCGTTGAAGTCGTGAAAGCAGGAGACCTCTCAGGCAAGTCCGATCTGCTGTTCCGCAGAAACTCCCTGACCGGAGCCCTGGAATGCCTCACCAACAAATCAGCCATTGAGCTGAATGATGAGCTGCACTCCCACAATTAAGCCCGCAATGATTGTGTATTGAAAATAACGCGGTGAAGAAAGGGTAGCGCATACTTATAGCCCCGGTGCATAATACTGGGGCTATTTATTAAGATCAGGTTTAAATAATAATGCGTCATACGATTTTTGATACACCCATCGTTAACAGCTGTTTTCGCTTCTTATCCCACCTTGGTCTGAAGCTATTCGGCTGGAAGCTGGAAGGCCAACGCCCAAATGCCCGGAAGTACGTTATTATCGCGGCACCCCATACCAGTAACTGGGACTTTATTCTGATCATTGCCTGTGCCTTCTGCTTTCGCATTAATATCTACTGGATGGGGAAAAACTCTCTGTTCAAGGGGCCCTTTGGCGGCATCATGACATGGCTTGGGGGAATTCCGGTTGACCGCAGCAAAGCCAATGGTCTGGTTCAGCAAATGGTCGACACCTTCCACAACTCCACGGACCTGGCCGTTGCCATTCCTCCTGAAGGCACACGCAACAAGGTTCGTCAATGGAAAAGTGGTTTTTACCACGTCGCCCACGGTGCTGAAGTCCCCATTGCGCTGAGCTTCCTGGATTATAAAAAGAAGGTTGGCGGTTTTGGCCCTATGTTCTTTACTACAGGGGACTATGCCTCAGACTTGAAAAAAATCCAGGAATTTTATCAACCTATGACGGGTAAGAACCCGGAAAAGTTTGCTTAGGCCATCTATTCCTAGCTGCATACTGAAACCAGACAGCATGTAGCTATCATCTTTAGATGAATAACTTTCCGTAATTTTATAGAACCATGGAACTATTTAATAGTAAGAGCATCTAACCCCTATAAAACCCATATAAAAAAACCGGATAACCACTTAATTAAATCATGACCATTCCAGCACTATCAACATCGACTGTAACGAAACACGCAACCTCTGACAAAAGTCTATTCGAGATAAAAAAAGAAGAAAAAAAATTTTTACCAACCGCTAAACAACGGCATGCTAGAAAACGTATCGCTTCGTTCAAAATTATAGAAAATACCCAAAGTACCAGTAAGTTTTCCGTAGAGGAGTTTTTAACTAACTTACCAGAAGCACTTAAAGTTGAATTAAACTCAATTCAAAGGTATTGCACCCTCAATAACAATCTCGCAAAGATACTTAATGGTCATGGAATCTTTTATAACAGACTAATCATCTTATTGAAAAAAATAGATCTTATTATGACTGAAAATGGCTTTTCTGATAAACACAAAACAAAGGTAGAGGAAAAAATAAATCAGTTATTGACAGAGGGTAAATTAAATTTACTCAGTGATATCGGAAGAGAACTAAATCATCTGGAAGAATATTATGACACCGGAAGCTGGCTGCCCGCCGCTGAAGACATACTCTTTTTTGATCAAGATGATAAAAACTGTAATGCACAGCATCAATCAGGTGATTTCTGCCCTGAATGGATGAAAAAAACTGAAATAGACCCTGAAATTCCAGCGTCAAAAGCAATGCTGGCTTACTGGAATTTCCGACATTCATCCAAAAATGCTAAAAGAAATCAACTGACCGACCTTATTGTCAGTAAATTAGATCCCGGACTTTTCCGCTTTATTTGCAAACTTCGAAAATTAAAAGCAGCCTTACACAATCCAGCTGTTGGTACCCCCTGCTTTCCAACAGGTTTAACCAGGTTTCATATTGATGCCATCGCTGCACGTTTTGATTATGCAGATACAATTGCCAACAGACAAGCAAAGACCAATCCTGCCTACAAGCTTTATTTCTGGGATAATCAAAGCCCTTGCACTGAAGAGCAGGAGAGCATGCAGCAATCAGAAACCGGTGAAGCTGCGGGGCAAACGTTAAATGGGATTGTCGAAGACAGCCCTGATGCCTCAACCTGCAATTTTGTTGAAGAAGAAGGCAACAAGCCTATCCACCAAACCACAGACCGTTCATTAAGAAAACGCAGGTCTTATCCAAACTACCAGGAAATTGTTGATGATCAACTGGCCATTTTGCCCAAAAAGAGAAAGAAAAAGAAAAAGAAAAAAAGCACATTACCATCGTCCTCTACAGCCAATAAACTTTCCAGAATAGATAAGGAAAACTTATTAAAAGAAACAGGCATCCCGGCATTTGAAAAAATTATCAAATCAGTACTTAAGGAGAGAGAGAAAGAATTAATTCCGAATCCAACGTCTGCCCCTCTCGGAGAGAGTGTTGAAGCCAGCTATCACAGAGAGCGTGCAGAAGTAATAGCCGCCCAGGATGAACTCAGCAGACTATATGATGCGTGCCGTCAACACTTTGGAATAAACAAATCACTCTACAGGTTTGACACAATTAAAAAATCAGTATCAATCACACCTAAAGAAGATAGAACTAATGACAGACCTGGCGAAGCGTATATCCCGAAACCCAATAAACCACCATATACAGATAAACCACCCACCCACATGAGCACTGCTGAAAGAAAGCCAGACTTCTCTGAAGCTCAAAATGCCTTCATTACCATGATAGAAAAATCCAAAGAGCTATCATTGAAACCTATAATCGAACCTGAAAGACTCCGAGGCCATGCTGAAGACTTTGGATACGCCCCTACCTGGCAACCCTTATCCACAGTTTTGAAACTTCCTATGCCTTTTTTGACAAAGTTCTTTGCAATAGAGGGTAATACAAACCCGGAAGCTACCATAAAATTAAAAGAGAGAGTGCCGGAATTAATTAAAGAAATTAAAATGATCATACGTTTATACCGGCATAATTCAAACGTCTGGTGTCCGGACGATGCCAGAGAAATGCTAAATCCGGTAATACAAAAAGTCCGGGAAGTTCAACACTGTTTCCCACAAATCATCCATGCTTTTGAAAACCGACAACAAGAACTGCTTAAATCAAGCCATCACACAACAGAAGATATCAACAGCGCTGAAAATCAACTGGAAAAGATTCAGGAAGCACTGGCAAAAACAGCTATAGTGCTGTCTTCACTTGAAGACTTCAGCGCATATTTAAAAACTAAAAAACAGCAAGAACTTTACCAACGTCTTGTAAATACCATAGAGGAATGGCGCACCTGTATAGCAAATACCCCTGAGAGCCTGTTACCAGCAGTTCGTCAACGGGTCAGTTAAACAGAGTCGTCCCTACCTGCCTCCCACACAGCGCAAGAAATGGGGGTTAGCGCTCTTCTGCACTGCTAACAACCCCTTTCATCATCATTACAGCGGCGCATTTTTGCAAATTTTATCAAATCAGAGGACACTGTTGACACATAAACAAAGAATTATAAGTAGCAGGAAGTGCCAATGGCAGAGTCTAACCAGAAGATCGCCCTCTTTATTGATGCGGACAATGCCCCCGCCAGAAAAATTGAGAAGATCCTCTCTGAAATGGCCAAGTATGGTGTCGTCAGTATCCGAAGGGCCTACGGCAACTGGAAGAGCCACACCATCAAAGGGTGGGAGGAACAACTCCACGAATACGCGATCCAGCCAATCCAGCAGTTTGATTTAACCAAAGGCAAGAACGCCACCGATATGGCCATGACCATTGATGCCATGGATACGCTTTACACCAGGAACATGGACGCCTTTTGCATTGTCTCTTCTGACAGTGACTTTACGCCACTGATCATGCGACTGCTATCAGCAGGTAAAGTGGTGTACGGCTTTGGTGAACGAAAAGCCCCATCCCCTTTCGTTAATGCCTGCTCCCGCTTTCTCTACCTAGATGAGCCCGGTGATGATCCGGAAAAAGTCGCTGCAAACGATAAAAAAAGCGGCCATGAATTGAAAGCCGATACCAAACTGATGAACCTGATCCGCAATGCCATCGATACAGAGCAGGACGATGATGGCTGGGCGTACCTTGGAAGAATCGGCGCAGTTATCGCTAACCAGGCTTCCTTTGACCCACGAAATTACGGTTATAAAAAACTGGGCGATCTGATCAGGGCTGTAGACCTGTTTGAAACTCAGGTTATGGATAATAATCAGATGAGTGTTCGTGATAAGCGACGTGGGAACCATATCCAGAATGGTGGCCATTAAGCGTGATGTGCAGTCCAGGAGGCTGTTCATCAGAATCGGCCAAGGCCTCCTGGTTACCCAAAGGGGGCGCTTTGCTATCCATCATCGAACGGGCTTCGATAGGGGTTTAGCATAAAAGTTTTTTATGGATTTCCCCTTCACAAATTGTTTCTCCAAGATACCTTCAAACTCAAATCCCAAACCGGTGAGTATCTTGACTGAACCCCTATTTTCTGGGGAGGCTGTCGCCGTCAGCCACTCCAGAGGCAGAGATTCCTGGGTATTATCTGGCAACGCACAGGTGACTTTAAAGCCCTGCTTTTGATATTCCGGAGCAACACCATTCACCATTGCAGCAGCCGCCTGTTTACCGTAGCCTTTTTTCCAGTATTTGTGATCAATCATAAAAGTCATCTCAGAGGATCCAGCTTCTGTGTTGCCGCCATAAGCCTTATTGTTCTCTCCTGATTTGAAGCATATGTGCCCAATAAATGGCTCAGAATCCTGCACCCCACTGACATTACGCTTGAAAATCGAAAACCCACTGAAAGGATTACCCTTTTTCCAATCATCACTCCATCTCTGCACTAGCCTTTCAGAGATGCTGTCTTCCCAAGGTTGGCCAGCACCGTAGTTTTTCATATTCTCAGCACATTTATAAAGCCCAATTGAATCATTAAGATCTGAAATCTCAACAGAACGAAGATGCAAATCATCGGTATAAATGTGGACAACCAGGCCCTGTTTCTCCTTTCCCGGGTCATCGTAAGAAGCCGGGTCAATACTGAGCTCAATAGAGCCACGGTAAGGATTGCCTGATGGGAATGTAATACTGCTGTTCATAATTTAATTTCTCCATATAATTAAGCATTTAGTGATCCATCACCTTTTTAGACTTAAAAGAGATAGCATAGTTCCCCGGCATAGCCTGACGACCTCAGCTCAGGGAGAATGAGGTCATATTTATACAGAAGCAGAAGTGCTTTTTGGGTTGGTCACTTTACGCCTTCCCGGCCTGCGGTGGTTTTCGGTAAACACACGCCCTGACCCCATTCCCCCGGACTTTCTCCTCTCATTACTCTGCCCTGCCTGCTGCTTAGGTACCTTGCCGTTGCTGCCACTCTCCTGCCCGGGCCTGCGAGTAGACTTCGGCTTTTTGGGCTTTTTAGGTTTCGGTGGCTTACCGGACAACTGAGTCACCGGCACCTCATTAACCGGCTCAAACCCGGAGATCATCTCTCTGGGTAACTGCTGATTGATCAACCGTTCTATGTCCCGAAGCTGCTTGCTCTCATCGGCACAGACCAGTGAAACCGCATGACCATCAGCCCCCGCGCGCCCTGTTCGCCCGATACGATGCACATAATCTTCCGGCACATTGGGCAGGTCGAAGTTCACCACCTGTGGCAACTGGTCAATATCCAGCCCTCGGGCAGCGATATCCGTTGCCACCAGGGCCGTAATGTCATTATTTTTGAAATCAGCAAGGGCCCTGGTACGGGCTCCCTGGCTCTTATTGCCATGAATCGCCGCTGCCAGAATTCCTTTACCTTCCAGATGACGGGTTAAGCGGTTGGCACCGTGCTTGGTCCGGGTAAAAACCAGCACCTGTTGCCAGTTATGCTCTTTAATCAACCGGGTCAGCAGTGCCGGTTTTTTACTTTTATCCACCGGATACACACACTGCCTGACCGTTCTGGCCGTTGTATTGCGCGGAGAAACGTCAATCTCTACGGGATGGTGAACAATGGTTTTTGCCAGCTGTCGTATTTCATCGGAAAACGTTGCCGAAAACATCAGATTCTGTCTTCCCTGGGGCAACAGCGCCAGAATACGACGAATATCGTGAATAAACCCCATATCCAGCATCCGGTCTGCTTCATCCAGAACCAGCACTTCCAGATGTTTGAACTTCACCGCATTCTGGTTGTAAAGATCCAGAAGTCGCCCGGGTGTGGCAACAAGGATATCCGCACCACGTCTCAGATTCATCATTTGCGGGTTGATTTTGACCCCGCCAAAAACCACTGAGGAACGTATTGGCAAATGCCGACCATAGGTGGCAACACTCTCTGCCACCTGGGCTGCCAGCTCTCGGGTCGGCGTCAGAACCAGCGCACGAACCTGGTTGGGCCTTGCCCGCTCGCCGCGACTGAGCAGCTCCAGTATCGGCAACGTAAAACCGGCTGTTTTACCTGTGCCTGTCTGAGCCGCCGCCATAACATCCTGTCCTGCCAGAACCGCCGGTATGGCTTCTGCCTGAATAGGAGAAGGCTGTTTATAGCCCTGTTCGGTAATGGCTTGCAGGATCGGAAGGGAAAGCCCGAGGTTGGCAAAGGTCATGGAATGTCTCATTAAGGGCCATACAACTAAAATGATTGATATTTCGTCAGTTTACCGCTGTTCTGTTACCACATGAATCATTCTGTGGATTACGCGGGAACTTTTCGAAGGAGAGGAACCTGGGAATAAAGAACTTTTTTCTGTATTCAGAGTCAGATTGATAAGGATACAAGCTATTCAGGATAATTTCATGCAACCAACAAGATCATTAGCTACATCTGTGCCAATGCTCCAGCCTCAGGCGGCGGCAGCCAATGAGCAGATGGGTAATTCAGAACAGATATTTTGCAAGCATCAAGTTTTTGGACGAACGGTTTCAATGTCAAAAATTACAGCTTTGAGTCTGTCTGTAGGTCTAACTGCAGGCCTGTCTTTTGTTGTGCCGGGTTTGATCATTTCCTCAAGCCTCGCTGGTATTTGTGTATCTTTGACCGTAGGTAGTTATGCTGGTTTGGCTGTTGGTGGTGCCGCCTCGGAGGTGTATCGTTGTCGTCAGCGTCGGCACACAGCAACCGAGCCCCCATCAGCAGAGTTATCCCGGGTTATCAGCCATGATCCTGAACCGACAGAAATACCCAGTGAAGTAGAAACAGACAATTACCCGGCTACGTTGCAAAACTATCCAGGACCGCCACCAGCATACACTCCTATAGAATCGCCACCACCTTACAGCCCTTAGACTGATGGTTTCCCAATCATTAAAGCGATTGACCGGTACTTCGATTGTTAATATTGATCTTCTGCAGTCTCAGTTCCAGTACTGACATTTGTTTGCAGTATAGAAAAAAACAGCTAGTTTTTAGTTGCTGTAACCAAACGAGAGAGACGAGGACGGTCAACTTCCTTGAGGAGATTTCAGAGAAAATGGAAGTGATGCTCCGCCTGTGGTTGGTAATAACCTTGTCGGATAATCTGGACAGTTTATGAGAAGCGTGTTCCGATCCATGCTCAAGAAGTCAGCAAAATATGGTTTTGCAAGGTACGGTTTTGCAAGATATGTAAGACGATTAAACGAACGTTGAACGATTTAACTTATACCCATGAATTATCTAAAGGGCTTTGCCGGAGAGTTTATAGGTACGTTTATCCTCGTCTTGTTTGGCTGTGGTTCAGTGGCCGTGACGGTGCTATTTTCTGCCCATGCAGGACTGTTTCAGGTGGCCATGGTCTGGGGGCTGGCAGTCACCCTGGCCATATACGCTACTCGTCGTCTCTCCTGTGCTCACCTTAATCCGGCTGTGAGCATTGCCATGGTAGTCAGTCGCCGGATGTCCATGACATTACTGCCCTGCTATCTGGTTGCCCAGTTTGCCGGTGCATTTGTGGCAGCCGCCCTGCTGTACCTGCTCTTCTCCAGCTCAATCATGCAGTATGAACTGACCCATAACATTGTCCGTGGTACCGAGTCATCCATAGCCAGTGCCATGATGTTTGGCGAGTATTATCCCAACCCCATGGCCGGGCAGGTTGCCTCCGTGTCCACTGTCAATGCATTTTTTGCCGAATGTACCGGTACCTTTGCCCTGGTCTTTATGATTCTCGTCCTGACCGAAGGCTGCAACACCGGGCGACCGGACCAGGCCCTCGCCCCCCTGTTTATCGGTTTAACCGTCACCGCCATTATCTCGATTATTGCGCCACTGACCCAGGCAGGACTCAACCCGGCCAGAGATTTATCACCCCGACTGCTGGCCTCTCTGTTCGGCTGGGCAAGTGCAGCGTTTCCCGATAAGCATTATGGTTTTTTGACCGTATATGTTGCGGGTCCGATTACCGGGGGAGTTATAGCCGCTTTATGTTTTATGGGTATTGTTGAGCCGCTGATGAAAAACACGACAGCGGAAGAACCTGGCAAAATTGACAGAACAACATCCCCGGACAAATAGCTCCCCTGATTCATGTACATTAACCAAGGCGAGAACAATGCATAACCACTCCAGTAATCATCAGGTCCTGAAGGAGTACTACGGCCGCGTTCTTGGCGGCACCACGGATCTTAAAACCAATGCCTGCTGTTCCGATCCTGGCACCATGCCAGCCCGTGTCCGGGATATCCTTAAGCAGATCGACCCGGCCATTACGGACCGTTTTTATGGCTGCGGATCGCCGATCCCATCGGCCCTGGAAGGATGCCGGGTACTGGATCTTGGCTGCGGTACCGGCAGAGACAGTTATATTCTTGCCAGCCTGGCAGGAGAACAGGGCCAGGTTATCGGTATCGATATGACCGATGAACAATTAATGGTGGCCACCGGGCATATTCCCTCGATGATGGAGAAGTTTGGCTTTCAGCAACCGAATATCGACTTCAGACAGGGTTATATTGAAGATCTGCAAACCCCGGGGATAGAAGACAATTCCATGGATGTGGTGATTTCCAACTGCGTGATAAACCTTTCGCCCCACAAGAAAGAGGTATTCAGGGAGATTTTCCGGGTACTGAAACCCGGTGGCGAACTGCTTTTCAGTGACGTGTTTGCCGGTCAGCGAATACCGGCCTCGTTAAAAGACGACCCGGTGCTGATGGGGGAATGCCTTAGTGGTGCTCTTTATATTGAAGACTTCCGTCGTCTGTTAACCGGGCTGGGTTACCCGGACTACCGGTTGCTTTCTGCCAGCCCGATCACCATTGCCAACCAGCAAATCGAGGAGAAAATTGGCAATATCGATTTTCAATCCCTGACCGTTCGGGTGTTCAAACTGGATAACCTTGAAGATATCTGTGAAGACTATGGTCAGGTGGCCATTTACAACGGTACCCTGCCGGAACACCCTCACTTTTTCCAACTGGACGACCATCACCGCTTTATCAATGGCAAACCGATGCTGGTCTGTGGCAATACCGCAGCCATGGTGCAGGATACCCGCTATGGCAGCCATTTTACCGTGCATGGCAACCGGAAGACCCATTATGGCCCTTTCAACTGTCTCCCGGCAGTGAGTGATGATGGGGCTGACTGCACAACTGGCGGTTGCGGTTGAGGGTCAGCCCTATCCATTGATCCATGAACCTGATAGATTACCAGGCCAGTGAGTTACAACGCTTTCTTTCCGCTATTAGCTATATTGTTAACCGGTTGCCAAATGCCCATAAAACCATCCAGCGGTTTTTGCATGGTACTGACCACCTGCCCCAATCAACAGGAAGCCGACACCCATGCCAGGGCCATCATTGAAAAGCGCCTGGCTGCCTGCGTTCAGAGCAGTCCAATCCACAGCCATTATCGATGGGATGGTGGAGTTCAATCCGACCCGGAAGTACTGCTTCGTATTAAAACCACCTGTGAGCGTTATCAGGCACTGGAGCAATACCTGAAAGCTGAACACAGCTATGATGTGCCACAGGTGATTCAGATATCCATAGAAAACGGCCTGCCAGAGTACCTTGATTGGGTAAGGGAAGAAACGGTGGTCAACGGCCAGTAAAGACGGTCAGATAGGATTCTTCAGGAAAAAAGATTTTTGTCCTTATACCGCAAGTCGGAGCGTGAAAGTATTGCTGGTCATATCCTGAAAAAGATAGCGGAGGCTATAAACGATGAATAAACGAGATATTGGTCAGTAAATCCTCGATGGACTGGATGAAATCAAGGCATTGCAGAAATGGATAAGCCCGGTGTTTTACAATGGATTTATTCTCAGGGACAACAGACCAGACTGAACGCTTCGGTTTGTACCGGCGCTTTCCTGATGGCAGCAGCCGGTTTACTGAGCAACCAGCAGAATATCACCACTCACTGGGAAGATATTCCGGATTTGCAAACACAGTTCCCTGATCTCAACGTTATCAGCAACGTCCGTTGGGTGGATGAAGGCTCTGTTATCACGTCAGCGGGTATTTCTGCGGGTATTGATATGAGCCTGCATATTGTCAGTCGCTTACACAGTGAGGTGCTGGCAGAAAAGACCGCCAGACAAATGGATTTCGACTGGCAAAAGGCCTGACAGTATCAAGTACCGCTTTCAGGAAAAGATAAACACAGTCATCGTAACTATGATACCAAGTGACTGCATGCCCTGTCGTACAATGATTTACCAATGTTGAGCAGTCCAGTCAGGCCACCCGTTGCAGAAAAGAAAGCCATTGATAACGCTGCCGATTGGGCAAAGTAAACCGCCATGCTTCGATCATGATCCGAATATTCAATGAATTGATTATAATCCATGGAATGCGAGATAAAATCATGGGCAGATTGATTCAATTTTGATTCAATCAGATTGCAGACTACAACGCTCATCATTTAAACAGCTCATTTCTTGCCGGGATCAAAGTAAAAACCAGTCTCCTGGATTTCCCAGAGCAGTCTCTTCGCCACTGGTCTGACACAATCACCTCCTGTTGCTCCAAACAATTTTGCGGGAAAAGTTTACATCAGCCACTTTTTATAATACAAATGATAACTATTCTCATTAAAATAAATTAATCAATACGGGATCCGGACAGTGAACCAGTGGCAACAGAAGCTTCATCAAGGGAATGTTAATTTTCATCAATGCAAATGGCGGTCAGCTGAAACAGCTTATCTGGACGCTGCCCGGATGCTGGAGCATGAATGGTTCAAGGATCTGGATAATCCTCAGTTAATGATGGCGTGGATTGCTGCCATGCATAATCTGGCAGCCCTTTATGAAAATCAGAAGATCCCCCAGAAGGCCAGTGAATTTCTGGTTTTCCCTTACCGGAGGATTATCACACTGATAAAGTCAGGAGGATTATCTGAGGCATTTCAGCCTCCGTTATTCAAGGCTCTGAAGTGTACTGTGATACCGCTGCTGGAGTTTTCCAAAAAGCATCGTATCTGTAAGTGCTGTCAACATTATCTCGATGAGGCCAAAGAGTGGCTAAGTCTCAGTTGGCCGGATCTACAATACTTACACAGTAACCAAAACCATATTGTTAACCAGTCTTCCCCAACGGATAGGACAATTCACTGACCCGGAGGGGGCGTTTGCACTTTGCCTGAGGCCAGGTCTCATGGAGAAAAAAAAGCCCCAAATGGCTGTTCAGCGTTATCAACGCCCAGCGCAGGCTAAACCATCTCTTTCAGCCGATACCACAGCATCCCAAGGGCCAGTAACGGCGAACGGAAATAGCGCCCACCGGGAAAAGTGATATGACGAATACTGGCAAACACATCAAACCGTTCTGCCTGGCCGGAAATAGCCTCTGCCAGCACCCTCCCCGCCATATGGGTGGCATTGACCCCGTGGCCAGAATAGGCCTGGGCAAAGTAAATGTTTGCCCCTGATCGACCAATCTGTGGCATGCGGTTGGCACCAATCCCGATCATGCCGCCCCACTGGTATTCAATAGCGACATTTTCCAGCTGAGGAAAGACCTGCAACATTTTCGGGCGAAGCGATGCGACAATATCTTTTGGATCCCGCCCAGAGTAATTGCACATACCACCAAACAACAGTCGTTTATCCGCAGAAAGGCGGAAGTAATCCAGGGCAAGGCTGACATCACAGACAGCCGTGTCTTGTGGTATCAGGTTTTGCCAAACCCTGTCCTCCAGTTGTTCTGTGGCAATGATATAACTGCCCGCAGGTAACACTTTCCCGCCAATCTTGGGTTCCAGGTTCCCCAGGTAGGCATTCCCTGCCAATACCAGGAACTGGCAGGTTACCGAACCTTTCGCCGTTTCGACCCCGGGCAGGTTACCCTTATGGATTTTCACCACCGGCGAATATTCGAAAAACTGTACCCCTAATCCCTCAGCGACACGCGCCTCACCCAGGCAGAGATTCAATGGGTGCAAATGACCACTTCCCGAGTCCAGCATGCCACCAATATACCGGTCAGTATTGACATATTGTTTGATATCATCCTGTGATAGCAGCCGCAGTTCATGGGCATAATGGCGTGCCTTCAGGAACTCATAATCTTCCGTAATCCCGGCCATCTGTTTTGGCTTGATCGCCGCATCCACATAGCCCATTTTCAAGTCACACTGAATGCCGTATTTCCGGACCCGCTCGCGTACCAGCTCAACCGCCTCAAACCCCATTCGATGGATTGCCTCGACCCCATCGGTACCGATCTGGTTGCGAAACTGCTCCGGCTCTTCCCCCATCCCCCGAATCAGCTGACCGCCATTGCGCCCGGTTGCCCCCCAACCGATTTTCCGTGCCTCCAGAACAGCAACGCGATAGCCACGCTCAGCCAGTTCCAGGGCTGTAGCGACGCCGGAGAACCCACCACCAACCACACAGACATCGACGGTCAGGCTACCTTCCAGCACCGGATAATCTGTTGCAAAGTTCAGTGACGCGGCGTAGTAAGACTGCGCATGGGCTTCGGTATGTACAGGTGCTTTGAGTTTCATAAATCATTGCCTGTTCTTATATTTCAACTTTTTCAAGAGGCAGAATTTCAGCAAACTATTCCTCACGAACTATTCCTCAGGGCCCCTGATATATCAAGGGAATTTTCAGTCTGTGTCAGAGTCTAAAAATTGATACTTATGACGAGCTTTTTTTTATGACACCCCTCAAGGAACCCGGCAAACAACATTTATCTTTCAGCACAAACCCGCCCCGGGGAGCCGTTGAAGAAACAGCGCGTCCTGCGAAACACAATCAATATTCGGTAAAACCGGATGATGGAGTAGCGATCGCCGGAAAAATTACCGGAGAATCCATTGACCTTCCTCTACCTGAAAAGGCACTTATCAATAAAAGAGCCAGTCGCCACTACACCCCACTGAATGAAACCGAACAGGTGATAGTGCAGCGCTTGCCCCTGAAAGAACCGGTGGAAAGCAGAAAAATCAACGAAGGAGGGTCTTCTGTGGTAAAAAAAGTATCGGATGGACAACAAACCATCGCTGTGAAGCTGTTAAAAGATAAAACAGCCTCAATAGAGCGGAGACTCATTCAGCAGAAAAACGGAGAGATATCAGGGCTGAATATTCCGGATCATCCGAATATTGTTAAAACTCTGGCGGTTTTAGTACGGCGAGAGGCTAAAAATGAATATCGTTTGATCCAACACGGAGATCCTGATTTTTCTCTGGCTCTCTACAGGCCCATGGCCTGCGTTCTCGAATATATTGATGCCATTGACCTGTGTGAAAGCCTTGTGAATAAAAAAGTCCAACCCGGTCTAGACCTTGCAGTTGATATTGGCAGAAAAATCTGTGCCGCATTAATGTGTATTCATGATCAGAATTTGGTGTATCGGGATATTAAGCCCGACAATATACTTTATGCCCCCCCAAAAGCCCCGGGGGAAGAAAGCATTGTAAAGCTAACCGATATGGGGCTCACCAAACACCTGAAAAAGGACGATTATACCAGAACCCTCTGTGGCACTGTTGACTATGTTGCCCCCGAGATTCTCTCTGAGAGTAGATATAATTATACCGTAGATGCCTGGTCACTCGGGGTGCTTCTATTTGTTGTATCCACCGGAATACGATTATATAACTCAAACGATCACTCTGAGGTTTATAAGGAAATCATCCGTTTCAATAAAAAAAATGAGGCACAAAAAAGGTCATACATGCTGTCAAGATTCAGATTTTTTCATCCTGAATTGTTGAACATCATGCTTTCGCTGTTTCGTCAACCGAGACAGCGATTGGCATTGCCAGAAGCGAAAGCAGCGTTGGACCGGTTAGCAGGCTTAAAGCAGTGAAATCCAGGTAGCTTTCAACTCCGTGTATTTATCAAAGGCATGGAGCGACTTATCCCGACCATTACCGGATTGCTTGAAGCCACCAAAAGGCACCGTCATATCGCCACCATGGTAGTTATTGATAAACACTGAACCGGCCCTGAGTCGCCTGGCTACCCGATGCGCTTTGCCAAGATTACCGGTCCAGAGCGCTGCCGCAAGGCCGTAGTCGCTGTCATTGGCAATGCGGATTGCCTCCTCCTCATCATGGAAGGTAATAACCGACAGCACCGGCCCAAAGATCTCTTCACGGGCAATGGTCATCTGATTATCAACCTGGTCAAACACCGTGGGTTCGATATAGTAACCACCCGTTTCCTCCATAACCCGGCTTCCCCCCATCACCAGCTTTGCGCCTTCCTGCCTGCCGGTCTCGATATAGCGGAGCACATCGCGGGTCTGAATATCATCAACGATGGCACCGGACCTGGTTTCAGGGTCCAGGGGGTGACCGGGTCGCCAGGTGGCCATCTGCTTTTTCAGCAGTGATATAAACTCGTCGTGTATTGAAGCTTCCACCAGGAGCCGCGACCCGGCAGTACATACTTCGCCCTGATTATAACCGATAGCCATGGCAGCATAGCTGGCTGCTTTTTCAAGGTCGGGAGCATCAGCAAAAATAACATGAGGACTTTTACCACCAGCCTCCAGCCATACCCGCTTCATATTCGACTCACCAGCATAGATCATCAGTTGCCGTGCCACTTTGGTAGAACCGGTAAACGCAAGGCAATCAACATCCGGATGAAGTGCCAGCGCTTTTCCAGCCGTGTGGCCAAAACCGGGCAGCACCTGCAAGACACCTTTGGGCAAGCCGGCCTCTGCGGCCAACTCTGCAATTCTGATCGCTGTCAGCGGTGACTTTTCTGAAGGCTTGAGAATCACACTGTTACCGGTAGCCAGTGCCGGCCCCAGTTTCCAGGAGGCCATGCTTAATGGGAAGTTCCAGGGAACAATGGCAGCAACAACCCCGACCGCCTCCCTGGTAACTAGGGCAAGACTGTCCTCACCAACCGGAGCTACTTCGTCGTATATTTTATCGATGGCCTCGGCACACCAGCGAATACAGTTGGCACTGCCGGGAATATCATCACCCAGGGCATCGCTGATGGGCTTACCCATATCAATCGATTCCAGCAGCGCCAGCTCCTCCAGATGCTGATCAATTTTGCGGGCAAAGGCCTGAAGAATTTTTTTGCGGGCGACCGGAGATTTGCGGGACCAGACGCCAGACTCAAACGTTGAACGGGCAGCAGCAACCGCACGATTGACATCCGTTTCATCACAGCTGGCTACACGGGTCAGAAGCCTGCCATCCACAGGAGAGAAACAATCAAAGGTGTCACCACTGGCAGCATCAGTGTATTCACCGTTGATCCAGGCCTGATGGCGGAGCTCCAGCCCATCGGCCATAGCCTGCCATTGCCCGCGCGCTCTGGTCGCCATAACTGCTCCTGTTATTATTGTTTGAGGGCATTTGTTGATAAAAGCACATTAACGAAATGCAGTACTTGATTCAATACAGATTGTTTGAAATATTGTACACACTGTTTGAAATCACTCGAAAGCACGGCATTCTGCTGATTTTTGATGAAGTCATTACCGGCTTTGGTCGGGTTGGTACAGCCCTTGCTTCCGAGCGCTGGGGGGTTGAGCCTGACATTATGACCACAGCAAAAGGACTTACCAACGGGGCCATCCCCATGGGTGCCGTCTTGGTCAGCGATCAAATACACGACACATTCATGACTGGTCCCAAAAACAGGATTGAGCTATTCCACGGCTATACCTATTCAGGCCCCCCGGTTGCCTGTGCCGCAAGCCTGGCAGCCCTTGATATTTATCAGACAGAGGGTTTGTTTGAACGGGCTATAGCGTTGGAAGACCTGTTTGCCGATGCCCTGCTGAGCCTGAAGGATCTGCCCAATGTGATCGATATTCGCAACACCGGACTGGTTGCGGCCATTGAGCTTGCACCGGAACAGGGCAAGCCCGGGGAACGGGGTTATAAAATCTTCAGGCACA
Source organism: Salinisphaera sp. G21_0 (assembly GCF_017744115.1). GTDB lineage: Bacteria > Pseudomonadota > Gammaproteobacteria > Pseudomonadales > Endozoicomonadaceae > Endozoicomonas. The sequence continues at coordinate 52,432 of NZ_JAGHQW010000041.1, forward strand.
TCTACGAAAATGGCGTGCTCGTGCGTTGGGCTGGCGACTTACTGGCGATGTCACCACCTCTGATCATTGAACCTGCACATATTGAGCAGCTGGTATCGGCTCTCCGTGAAGGTATCCTGTTTTCCCATCAGGCCAAAGACCGGTGATTTTCAGCGCCGGATCAATCAATAAACTAACTGAAAAAACGTGTGATCAAAAACTGAAAGCAGACATGTCCCAGATAGACACCCACGATCCCTGTAACACCTGACAATACAGGGGGAGCAGGGATCGGCAAGCGGAAGTAGCTGAAGAGCATACCTACGGCAAAACCAGTGGCTGTAGCAATAAGGGCTTCGTTCATCAGGTGGCACCAGAAGAAACAGCAGGAAAACCTTATATTAGTCCATGAAAACAGCCCCTGAAGTCTGATTCAGGGAAGCGAAGCTTAAGCAACATAATAAGGTGGATTATGAAAACAGATACCCGGCCACTGATCGGTGTCACAGCAGACACGGCAATGGATGGCCTGCACCGTGTACATCAGGCTGGAGAAAAATATCTCACCTCTGTTGTTCATGCTGCCAATGCCATCCCTGTTATCATCCCTTCTCTGCCTGTTCCCATGGATAGTCAGGACATTCTTTCACAGCTTGACGGCCTGCTGGTTACTGGTGCTTATTCAAATATTGAACCCCGGCGCTACGGCGGTGCACCGGCTAACTCTGCTGTTTCACAAGAAAGCACACACCATGATAGCCAGAGAGATAACACAACTCTGCAACTTATCCCTGATGCCATAGCACTGGGTATTCCTTTATTAGGCATCTGTCGTGGGTTGCAGGAAATGAATGTGGCATTTGGTGGAACACTGCACGCGACACTGCACACAACCGGCCAATACCAGGAGCACCGTGAAGATAAAAAAGCACCGTTAGCGGTACAGTATGGACCAGCCCACCCCATCATTATTGAGCCCGAAGGTATACTTGCTGCTATCGCGGGTACTGGTGAGCAAATGGTCAATTCCGTGCATATGCAGGGCATTGATCGCCTCGGTGCAGGCCTGAAAGTTGAAGCCTGCGCGCCGGATGGCCTGATCGAAGCCATTTCCGTTGAAAACAGCAAAAACTTTGCACTCGCCGTTCAATGGCACCCGGAATACAGGGCTGAAGATAGTCTGTTTTCCATGAAGATCTATCAGGCATTTGCCGAAGCCTGTCGTACAAGGCATGACCAACGATTGCCTCGTCATCACTAAAAACATAACCATAAGCAAAGATACTATGAAAAAGCTGGCCAGCTGGTTAAAAGCGCAGAGAATCACCGAGGTCGAAGCGGTCATATCCGATTTTACCGGTATCGCCCGTGGCAAGATTATGCCCAGTAGCAAGTTTATTGCCGAAAAAGGCATACGACTGCCGGAAAGTTTGCTGATTCAGGGGGTGACCGGAGATTACGTCGATGATGAAATCTACTATGAGCTGATGAATGCCGCTGAAATCGATATGATTCTCAAACCCGATGAGTCCGCTGTCCATATGGTACCCTGGGCACTGGAGCCAACGGCGCTGGTTATCCATGACTGTTACGATAAGCAGGGCAACCTGATCAGCATGGCACCAAGGGCAGTACTGAAAAACGTTCTGGCGCTTTATGAAGCCAAAGGCTGGAAGCCCGTCGTGGCACCTGAACTGGAATTTTACCTGACCAAACGCACCGCTAATCCGGACCACCCGTTGCAGCCGCCGGTTGGCCGATCCGGGCGTCCTGAGTCTGGCCGCCAATCCTATAGCATTGACGCTGCCAATGAATATGACCCTCTCTTTGAAGATGTTTACGACTGGAGTGAACAGCAGGGGCTGGATGTAGATACCCTGATTCACGAAGAAGGTGCGGCCCAGATGGAAATCAACTTCCGTCACGGTGATGCGCTGTCTCTGGCAGACCAGGTATTTATATTTAAACGCACAGTACGGGAAGCGGCATTAAAACATAAGATTAATGCCACTTTTATGGCCAAGCCCATCAGTGGTGAACCGGGCAGCTCCATGCACCTGCACCAGAGTATCCTGGATAAACAGGGAAACAACATTTTCAGCAACGAAGATGGCTCCCCCAGCAAGATGATTTACCACTATATTGGCGGACTTCAGCAGTATGTCTCGGAAGCCATGCCTCTTTTTGCGCCGAACGTAAACTCCTACCGTCGTTTTCTCAGGGACACCTCTGCGCCGGTAAATCTGGCCTGGGGTATTGATAACCGGACTGTCAGTCTGAGAATTCCTGACTCATCTCCTGCCAACCGCCGTGTTGAAAACAGGCTGGCAGGGGCTGACGCCAACCCATACCTCGCCTTTGCGGCATCACTGCTTTGTGGTTACCTTGGCATGGTTAATGCCGCAGAGCCAACACAAGCCGTTACCGGAAATGCCTCTGATGATTCCAACGACAAAAGACTTCCACTTAATCTTGAGGAAGCCCTTGAGCTGATGGAAAAGAGTGAAATTCTCAAAAAGACCCTGGGAAGACGCTTTGTTCGTTCCTATGTTGAAGTGAAGCGCACTGAATACCAGAACTTCAAAGAGATTATCAGCTCCTGGGAGCGTGAATATCTGCAGATGACCGTTTAGAAAAATAATTAAACCAGGAACAACTCTATGACTGTCTTTCACCACCCCGATTGATATTTTCCTGAAATCTGATGTCAAAGGACTGATCAGATCTTCAGGAACACCGATATGCCGCCAGTTCAATACCAGTTTAAGAACCTTAATCATCTTGGCTTGGTTGCCGCCATGTGCCGGGAGCTAAAGATAGCCGAATATTTCGACGCACACATAACCAATGACTCGGAGGCACACAATGTCACCATTGGACAGGCTGTGGTTGCAATGATCATCAATGGGCTGGGCTTTACAGGGCAGACCCTCTACCTGGTCCCTGAGTTTTTTGAGGACAAGCCGATTGATCGCCTCATCGGGGAAGGCATACAGGCAGAACACTTAAACGACAAAATACTTGGCCGCTCTCTCGACAGTCTTTATGACGTTGGCGTCAGTGACTTATACCTGAATCTTGCCATTAAGGTCGTCAACCATCTAAAGCTGACCTGCAAGGCATTAAACCTGGACGGCACCAGTTTTCATACAGACGGTGTCTATAACAGTAATGAAAACCCTGATGACTTGAACTGCATCCATATCTGCCGCGGCTACAGCCGTGATCACCGACCTGACCTGAATCAGGTTGTCTTGCAGCTAATCACCGAAAATGAGGCGGGTATCCCTGTGTTTATGGCACCTGCGAGCGGTAATGTAAACGACAAGACTTGCTTTCAGGAAATTATCAAAAATTATTTGTCGTGTTTTAAGTCGGCTTTGAATAACCGTTATCTGGTTGCAGATGCAGCCATGTACGTTGCTGAAACCCTCCAGTTGCTTGATAAGCAAAAACAGCTGTTTATCTCCCGGGTGCCGCTGAATATCAAGGATGCCAGGGAGCTGGTCAGCAAAGCGCCTGCCATGGCACTGGAGCCTGTTGAAGGCTATGA
>NZ_JAGHQW010000042.1 GCF_017744115.1 Salinisphaera sp. G21_0
ACCGGGATACAGTATCTGCGGCTGCTGAGGAGGAAGGTGACTGCATGGTTTGTTTGGAGGTCCTCCCTGTTTCCAATTGGAGAATCGTTTGGGAATGACAACGATAGAGTACGACCTTGTCAGCCCGATAAAGTTCCAGGCAACCGGTATCAGAGAAGCCTTACCTGTTTTGTCAGGCAGTCTGGCTGTGGGATGTGTTACTGGATAGCGCACCGTTGCAGCTACTCCAGATGAATACACGTCAACTGCCACAGCCTGAAAACTGACGTATTCATAATTTCTGAAAACATAAGAGAGCCAGCAGCTTTCACTGCTAAGAAAAATCACTATCACCACCCTGAAAAGCGGGGTCATATATGGTCCGCCCCGCATTGCAAGGTAAGAGCCTGTATTTGTTTTTCTTTATGCCAGTTACCTATCCATAGCAAGTGGATAAAAAGGACTATTACGGCTGCAGCCAGGGCAATTTGATCCCCCCAAAGAACACAAGCAAGCCAGCCAAGCTGGAAAAGCAGATAATTAGCAATCAGTTTTATTTTGTCGTTTGTCATCATTATTAGAACACCAGTGGGCGATAGATGGGTTCCAGTTCTACGGTCAGGATGTCCCGAATGGTTTTCAAAGCGAACTGAACTTTATTGTCACTATCAGGGCTGCTGATACAAAGGCGTACGGCCTGGGGAACTGAGTAGCTGCCAACGGCAAACAGTTCTGACTGGAGCACTTTCACTCCCTTATTATGCAGATGTCGTACAAAAGTCTCTGCCCGCCAGGGTTCAGGTAGCTTGAGCCAGCCATGAAAACTATAAGTTTGTGCCTGTATATCCATACCTTTGAGGTGGTGGGTCATGAGTTCCTGACGCCTGGCAATGGCTTCGGTCTGCCAGCAAATCAGTTGTTCTGCAATACCGGATTCAATCCACTCACTGGCAATTTCAGCCATCAATGGTGGTGGCACCCAGCAGTCGCTCCTTATGGCCATGACCAAACGTTCTCTCAGGTGAGCAGGGTAGCAGAGGTAGCCGGTCCTTAATCCACCCGACAGCGTTTTTGAGAAGCTGCCGCTGTAAATTACCAGGTCAGGAGCAAGGCTGTAGAGCGATGTCAGTCGTTTCTCGGAAGAGACGAATTGTACATCATCTTCCAGGATCAGCAGTTTGTGCCTGCGTGCTATCTCAATGATTTGCTCTCGCCGTTGCATTGGCATAATGAGCGCTGTCGGATTTTGCAGGGATGGCATTAGATACAGCAGTTTCGGGCGGTGTTGCAGGCAGCATTGTTCCAGTGCTTCTGGAATCAGGCCATGCTCATCCATCGGCAAACCTATATGGTGAGTTTGCCATTGTCTTGCCGCATTAATGAACCCCGGATAGGTAAGGGACTCGGAAACGATGGTGTCCCCTGGCCGGGTGGCTGCCTGAAGAGCCATCATATTGCCATGCTGGCCCCCATTGGTGATGAGAATATTGTCTGGATTTACATGGATCGACAGCGGTGCAAGCCACCTGGCAATGATACTGCGATGCCTTTCAAGCCCGGTTTCAGGCAGATAGTCCAGCAGCGCAGTCATGCGCAGAGGGTCTGATGCAATCATTTGCAGCGTCTCGGCCAGTATCTCTTCTCTCGGTGCCGGAACCTGAAGGGTCAGGCTCATATCAATAAGCGTTGACTCTGGTTTTTGAGGTACATTGAATTGGGCCTGCTGCCAGACCTTACCGGTAACAAAGGTTCCACTGCCCACTCTGGCGGTAATCAACCGTCGTCTTTCAGCTTCAGCATAGCCCCGGGTAATAGTACCAATGGTTACGTTAAGAACATCGGCAAGCCAGCGATGAGTAGGCAGTTTATCGCCTGAGTGTAATGACCCGTTTTTAATGGCCTGCTCGATGGCATCGGCGAGAGCCATATATTTGGGGCCGGACTTGAAGGAAAGGCATTTCAGCCAGCCCGGGAAGCTTATTTTTTTATCCATTGTCTTTTTATTATGTTTGAAATGATATCTTTGTCATGGTGACAATTTATTAATTGCACGCTTTTTTGTCCGTATATCATACTTTATTGGAGCCTTAATATCGTCGTTTGTTTGATTGTATGGGGGCAATTTCAAGGGCATTGTTAAAATATACTGAGGGAAAAATGAATGAGATAGAGATACTCTGGTTACCATTGGTAACCTTTGCCTTGAGCTCCAGTATTACACCAGGGCCCAATAATATTATGCTGGCAGCCAGCGGGGTAAATTATGGCTTTGCCAGAAGTATTCCCCATATGCTAGGTGTTTCTATCGGGTTCTTTATTCTGTTTCTTGGGGTTGCATTTGGACTGGGGAGTGTCTTTGAGAGCTATCCACAGCTGCAAACGGGTTTGAAATATATTGGGTCCATGTATCTATTGTGGCTGGCATGGAAGATTGCCACGGCTGCCAGTGTTTCAGAACAGGCGGACAGTAAAAGACCAATAACTTTTCTTCAGGCCATCAGTTTTCAGTTTGTGAATGTAAAAGCCCTGATGATGGCGGTCAGTAGTGCTGTTGTTTTTACATTGCCCGGTGATAACTACACGCTTTCTGTTTTACTGGTTGGGGTGATATTTTCTCTAATCAATCTGCCTTGTTGTTCAGTCTGGGTGGTTTTTGGCTCAGGACTGAGGCGATTTCTGAAAAACGAGCAAAGTTTAAAGGCTTTTAACTGGTCTCTGGCTTCACTGACAGCCGCATCGGTTGCGTTGTTTTATGTCTGAGAAACTGTATATTTTTTATCAGCCGGGACCGCTAATCCCGGTTTATAAAAAAATGTCAGGTAAGTTGTGGGGTGACCTGTCAACCATTACGTCTAACTCTGAATAAGGGATGACGTTCATGCCCTGCTGCTAAACATCGCAAGTCGTCAGTTGATCCACCAAAGCACTGGACATCACATTCATCAGCAGATTTCTTCCTGTCATCAATATTAATTAGTGCTCCATCAAAGATGTTACGGTAACTGGCTTGTAGATCTTTGCTGGTAATGTGTGCAGCCAAACCTGGTTCCGAGAGCAGGAATGTTTTGTGCATAATTGTTTCGTTAGGGTCATAAAAAATAACCTTCATGCATCCATCCTGCTTCTTTAATCTCAGGGCCATTGCGTGGCCCAAGCCTTTACTAACTTTTGACCGAAAGTAGAAATTCTTTTCATCGCCAGCAGGCATATTCCAATACTTTTCTACCAGTCCCGAAAGAGCCTCAGGTAACGCTCCCTCGTGGAAATAATATCCATCGGCATAAAAGGATCTGTTAGTAATTGGGCCGTTTTTTAATCCATCTGGATTACGGAGCGCATCCTTTAAAGGAATATCAGGTGTATTTGCAAAGATTGACTGTATCTTTTTCGGGGTGTTTATTCTTTTAAAAGTCTCTTTTCCTCGACCAAACACTTTTGTGGCATAAGCCCAGGCTAAGTGTCGGCAGTTTATTTTTTCTCCAGGTGCGACGGTGTCAGTATCAGAGCGACGCGCTGAGCCATTAAGGCACTTGGAGTGCCAGAGTTTAATGGAGTAATACATGGGAATTGGAGCAATACTGCCATCCTGTTTGAAAGCAAGTTTAACCTTAAGTAGGCACCCTTCATCATGCAGTTTGTCTATCTTATTGGAAATATAGCTGGTTGAACTCTTGCAGGCTGACGGGATGCTTATGTTATAAGCACTTATTGGCTTATGGAGTCTTTTGGTAAACCATGCATTTGGGTGTTCTTTCATCAGCTTTTGGGTGTTACCCTCTAAAACGCTGACAGAATAACGACCAAACAGTGCCTTGATGCCATTAACAAAGGATTTTATGACCCTGATTAGCAGTAAGGATTCTGAATGTCTGCACCATGAATGTGATAGTGCTGACAAAACACTAAGCTTGATATGATCCATTACATGATATCCCTTGCTTGATTCTTATGATTCATTTGCTCGAAAACCTTTAGAGTGCAAAAGTACTAATAAGTTCCGTGGCTGTTCCTCTTCTCAGGAAAGAGTGAAGTTTGTTGTTGCAGGTAGGATCGTTTGGTGAGTATCTATTTATTGGATTTTTGGGCTCGAGGCCCCACCGGCATACGCCATAAAACTTAGAGATCATGGTGCATGACGGTTGGTTCGGGTGTCGGCTTCTTCAGGTGCCGACCTGCATGGTCAGCCTCCTGGTACACGTTTTCAATGTAATTGATGGGTTCTTTTTATATGGCGTCTAAACTCCGCTCAGGGTGAACGGAGGTTATACACCTCAAACTCATTGAAATGGTGTACTAGTCTCCCAGGAACGCCTTATAAGCCTCATTCTCATTTTCAGACCAGTAACGGTAGCCAATGGCATCAAGATATTCCGGGATATGCTGGTGTTCCTCTTCCGGGACATCCAGGCCTATCGCAACCCGTCCATAGGCCGCTCCATGGTTGCGATAGTGAAACATGGTGATATTCCAGCGCTGGCCCAGTTTACTCAGGAAGTTTAATAAGGCTCCCGGGCGCTCCGGAAATTCAAACCGGTATACCTGTTCGTTGTTTACCGCTTCGCTATGCCCGCCCACCATGTGCCGAACATGGAGTTTGGCCATTTCATTGTCGGTCAGGTCAACCACGGGATAGCCTTGCTGCTGGAGTTCATTAACCAGCCGGTCGATGGGCATCTGATCCGGGTGGACCTGAACACCGACAAAGATTCTGGCTTTGTCCGGGTTATGGTAGCGATAGTTAAACTCAGTGATATTTCTGCGGCCCAGCAGTTCACAGAACTGTTTAAAGCTACCGGTTTGCTCCGGAATGGTAACGGCGATGATCGCTTCCCGCTTTTCACCCAGCTCTGTGCGTTCCGAGACATAGCGCAAACGGTCAAAGTTGATGTTGGCACCGCTGTCAACGGCCAGCAGGGTTTGGCCCCGGACCTTGTCCCGGCTGACATACTTCTTCATACCGGCAATGCCCAGGGCACCGGCGGGCTCACAGACAGAGCGGGTATCATCAAAGATATCCTTGATCGCGGCACAGATTTCGTCGGCGGTGACGGTGATAACCTCGTCAATACACTCCCGGCAGATCCTGAATGTCTCTTCACCAATCTGCGCCACTGCTACACCATCGGCAAAGATGCCCACATGGGGCAGGACAACCCGTTCACCCGCATCAAGCGCCGCCTTCAGGCAGGCCGACTCTTCAAACTCAACACCGATGACTTTGACGTCGGGCCGCAGGTACTTGATATAGGTGCTGATACCTGCCGCCAGACCACCGCCGCCCACCGGGATGAACACCGCATCCAGGGCACCGGTCTGTTGACGCAGGATCTCCATGCCAATAGTGCCCTGACCGGCGATGGTATCGATATCATCATAAGGGTGAATAAAGGTGTAGCCGTGCTTTTCAACCAGGGTAAAAGAGTGTGCCAGAGCCTGGTCAAAAGCGTCGCCATGCAGTACAACCCTGGCTCCGTAAGCCCGTACCGACTTTACTTTGATCTCGGGGGTGGTGACCGGCATGACGATGGTGGCCTTGATCCCCATCTCCCGGGAGGCCAGGGCCACTCCCTGGGCATGATTCCCGGCCGAAGCGGCAATAACGCCACGTTCTTTTTCTGCCGTCGTGAGCTGGGCCAGCTTGTTATAAGCGCCCCGAATTTTGAAGGAGAATACCGGTTGTAAGTCTTCCCGTTTCAGGAGAACCCGGTTATCCAGGCGCTGACTGAGGAAGCGGGCCTCATCAATCGGGGTTTCGATGGCGACATCATAGACCCTGGCTTCCAGTATTTTTCGTATATAACGGTGTGGCATGCTGTCCTGCTAGTGTCTTCTGTTAGCTTTATTGAGTTCAGGCAGTAGTGCGAAGCTCTCATTCTATAGGAATAAGCTTCAGGATGGCACTCGTCCAATTTGCCGGAAAATGGTGTAATATACGGCGCGTTTTCAGCCCTATTAACCGCTCAGTATTATCAGGTAACCCCATGAATCAGGATCAGCTCAAAAAGGCCACCGCCGAAGCCGCATTGCAATATATCCTGCCCCATCTGGAAAAAGATATGGTGATCGGTGTCGGCACCGGTTCTACTGCGCGCTTTTTTATTGATGCGCTGGCTGAGTACAAGGATGATTTTGATGGCTGTGTCTCCAGCTCTGAGGCATCTACTGAGCAGCTGAAGGCCCATGGTATTCCTGTCTATGATCTGAATACGGTGTCTGACCTGCGCTTTTATATTGATGGGGCAGATGAAGCCAATGAACATCTTCACCTGATTAAAGGGGGTGGTGCGGCACTGACCCGGGAAAAGATCATTGCAGCGGTAGCCAGAGAGTTCATTTGCATTGCCGATGAGAGCAAGGCGGTGGGTGTGCTGGGTGAATTCCCATTGCCGGTGGAGGTCATTCCCATGGCTCGCAGTTATGTTGGCCGGGAGTTGGTGAAGCTGGGAGGGGATCCTGCCTACCGCGAAGGGGTTGTGACCGATAATGGTAACGTGATTCTGGATGTCTGGAATATGAAGATGCTGGACCCGGTTGCACTGGAACAAAAGATCAATGGCATTGTTGGTGTGGTGACCAATGGTCTGTTCGCCTGTCGTCCTGCTGATGTGCTGCTGTTGGGTACAAACGACGGTGTTAGAACAATTACCGGCAAATGATTAAAACGGGTTCTCTGGAACAGTTGTGATCTTTAGTTGATAGTTGGCTCCCGCTGTTTCCATAAAAAAACCGCAATATTAGGCTGGATCGAATAGAAAAAATCCTTAATATAGCCATTGCTAACAATAAAAATGCTTGGCGACCTGCGTTGAGCGTAATCTGTGGTTTAGTCCTGGGTTTCGGGGGAGGGCGGCCACTTTCTGGCGAATGCTCTGTAAACTCAGGCATGAAAAACAACAATAAAGAGTGACTGACATGCTGAAATCATTCAATAAAAAAATGGCAGTCTTTACTGCCGTGTTAGCGGGTACAGCGGCACTGGGCAGTGCATCCATAGCATCCGCAGAAGATACCATCAAAATTGCCCTGGCAGGCCCGGTAACCGGACCGGTTGCCCAGTACGGCGATATGCAGTTTATTGGTGCCAAAATGGCCATTGAGCAGATTAACCAGGCAGGTGGCGTCAATGGCAAGGAGCTGGAAGGGGTTGTCTTCGATGATGCCTGTGACCCCAAGCAAGCCGTAGCGGTTGCCAACAGGATTGTAAACGACGATATTCGATTTGTTGTCGGTCATCTCTGTTCTTCTTCAACTCAGCCTGCTTCTGATATTTATGAAGATGAAGGTGTCTTGATGATCACCGCTGCCTCAACCAGCCCGGACATCACCAACCGTGGCTATGAGCTGATTTTCAGAACCATTGGTCTGGACAGCATGCAGGGGCCAACGGCTGCGAAATACATCATTGATTCGGTAAAACCACAGAAAATGGCAGTGATTCACGACAAGCAGCAGTACGGTGAAGGTCTGGCCGCCAGTGTTCGTGATGAAGTTCAGAAGGCCGGAGTTAAAGTCGCCCTTTATGAAGGTGTAACGGCCGGTGACAAAGACTTCTCTGCCCTGATTGCCAAGCTCAAGAAAGAGGATGTTGATTTCGTTTATTACGGTGGTTATCACCCTGAGCTTGGCCTGATTTTGCGCCAGAGTGCAGAGAAGGGACTGGATGTTAAGTTCATGGGGCCTGAAGGTGTCGGCAACAAGGATATCTCTGCCATTGCCGGTGAGGCCTCAGAAGGCCTGCTGGTGACTCTGCCCAAGAGTTTTGATCAGGATCCGGCCAATGCCCGGTTGGTGGAGGCATTCAAGGCCAGGAGTGAAGATCCTTCCGGCCCATTTGTCTTTCCCGCTTACTCTGCGGTGCAGGTCATGGCAGATGGCATGAAGCTGACCGCCAGTGAAGACCCTGAGAAAGTTGCCAGCAGCCTGCGTGCCAATAACTTCAAAACACCAACCGGTGAGCTTGGCTTTGATGGCAAGGGCGACCTGAAGGACTTCAGCTTTGTCGTTTATCAGTGGCATTCTGATGGCAGCAAAACTGCCCTGACCAAGTGATCGGAACAGTGCCCTGCCTGCATGGGCAGGGTATCAATAAAGGAAATACTGTGCAGTCGAATAACCAGACGGCACCAGTCTAACAACGAGAAAGCAGTAAAAGGCCTGCAAGGAGTGCAGAACGCCATAAGCGTTATTGCAACATGCGGGCCTTTTTTATGGATTCGACCATGCCTGAGTCAGCCTATTATTTTATCCAGCAATTGCTGAACGGCCTTACTGTCGGGAGCACCTATGCCCTGATAGCCATCGGTTACACGATGGTCTATGGCATCATTGGAATGATCAACTTTGCCCACGGCGAGATATATATGATCGGCAGCTACGTTGCCTTTGCCGTGCTGGCCGGTCTTGCCTTGATGGGGGTTGACAGTATTGCCCTGATGCTGGCCGCCGCCTTTATCATCAGTATTATTATTACCAGTACTTATGGCTTTGCCGTTGAGCGGGTGGCCTATCGACCATTAAGAAACAGTAATCGACTGATTGCCCTGATCTCGGCGATCGGTATGTCGATTTTTCTGCAGAATTATGTCCGTATCGCCCAGGGCTCGAGAGATATCGCAATGCCCAGCCTGATTACCGGTGGCTGGACGTTTGGGCCCGCTGATGAGTTTAATGTCACTCTGTCGTACATGCAGGTGGTGATTTTTATTATTACGTTTATCACCATGACACTTCTGACGCTGTTTATTTCCAAATCAAGGATGGGGCGTGCTTGCCGGGCATGTGCAGAAGACCTGGGCATGACCCGGCTTCTTGGCATCAATACCAACCAGGTTATCTCCCTGACCTTTATTATCGGTGCGGCACTGGCTGCGGTGGCCGGTGTTTTACTGGGTCTCTATTACGGCGTTATTAACCCTTATATTGGTTTTCTGGCGGGTTTGAAAGCGTTTACAGCGGCGGTTCTTGGTGGCATCGGCAGTATTCCGGGAGCTGTACTTGGCGGCCTGATTCTTGGTGTTACCGAAGCGTTTACCGCAGGGTATTTCAGTAGCGAATATAAAGACGTCGTCGCCTTTAGTCTGCTGGTACTGATTCTGTTATTCCGACCTTCAGGGATTCTCGGCAAGCCGGAGGTAGAAAAGGTATGAATAGTCAGTCATCTACTACACTGCGCTGGTTTCCCGCTTTTATGGCAACCGGAGCGCTGTTGCTGCTTGCTGTGTTAATGCTCGGGGTGCAGCTATCCACTGAAAATACAGAGTTGGTCGTTTACTTTGCGGCCAGTGAACGGTGGCACCTGATTCTTGCCGGTGCTGTTCTGGTTTTTCTGGTTCAGTTATTCCGGAACCCGATCTCTGCTTTCTGGCAGGGGGCCAAAAAACATAACCCACTATCGCCGTTTCAGCTGCCATCACTGGATGACAATAAACCTCTGAAGCGGCTGCTGATCAGTTTTGTGGTGGCCGGGCTGATGGTCTGGCCTTTCTTTGTTTCCCGTGGTGCGGTGGACCTGGCAACACTGGCACTTATTTATGTCATGCTTGGTCTGGGCCTTAACGTGGTTGTTGGTCTGGCTGGTCTTCTGGATCTTGGTTATGTGGGTTTCTATGCCGTTGGAGCATACAGCTATGCGTTGCTGAGCCAATATTTTGGTCTTGATTTCTGGAGCTGCCTGTTGATCGGCGGGGTTATGGCGGCAATCTTTGGTTTTATCCTGGGGTTTCCGGTGTTAAGGCTTCGTGGAGACTATCTGGCCATTGTTACCCTGGGCTTTGGCGAGATTATTCGTATTTTGCTGAATAACTTGACCTCAATTACCGGAGGGCCGAACGGGATCAGTCAGATTCCAAAACCAACGTTGTTTGGTCTGGAATTTTCCCGGCGAGCCAAAGAAGACGGTAATGTACCATTTCACGAATTCTTCGGGATTGACTACAGCAGCGGCTATAAAGTGATTTTCCTTTATATCCTGGCGCTGCTTCTGGTGCTGTTAACGCTCTACATTATTAATCGCCTGTTGAGAATGCCCATTGGCCGGGCCTGGGAAGCGCTTCGGGAAGATGATATTGCCTGTCGCTCACTGGGTTTGAATCCAACAGCCATCAAACTGTCGGCCTTTACCATTGGTGCAGCGTTTGCCGGATTTGCCGGTACTTTCTTTGCAGCCCGGCAGGGTTTTATTAGTCCGGAGTCTTTTACCTTTATTGAGTCAGCCATCATCCTTGCGATCGTGGTTCTGGGAGGCATGGGGTCACAGATGGGCGTTATTCTTGCCGCCGTTATTATGACGGTACTGCCCGAGTTTGCCCGGGAGTTTCAGGAGTACCGGATGCTGATGTTTGGCCTGATGATGGTGTTGATGATGATGTGGCGTCCTGAAGGATTGATGCCCATGAAACGTCCGCATCTGAAGTTGAAAGATCATCAGTCGGATAAAAAAGATGATGCTTCTGTTAATCGTCAGCCCATTGCTGAAAGCGTTTAATCTGCAGGGAGTTATAAGATGAGTCAGTGTTTGCTGGAAGCATCGGATCTCAGTATGCGCTTTGGCGGTCTGCTGGCCGTGGATCAGATGGCGCTCAAAGTTCGTAAAGGCGAAATTGTCTCCATGATTGGCCCGAACGGTGCCGGGAAAACGACAGTGTTTAATTGTCTGACCGGCTTCTATAAGCCAACCGGAGGGAAGATTATTTTTCAGGGCCGGGCGGTAGAAAAGCTGCCTGGCTTTACAATTGCCCGTTTAGGTGTGGTGCGAACTTTCCAGAATGTGCGTTTGTTTAAAGCCATGACGGTTCTGGAAAATCTGCTGGTGGCCCAGCACCGTCATTTGAACACAGGGTTGTTGGCCGGGCTCTTTAAGACGCCTTCGTTTCGCAAGAGTGAGGCAGAAGCCATGGAGCGGGCTGCTTACTGGCTGGATAAAGTGGGCCTGACTGAGTTTGCCAATCGTGAAGCTGGAAACCTGGCCTACGGTCAGCAGCGACGACTGGAAATTGCCCGCTGTATGGTGACCGATCCACAACTGTTGATGCTGGATGAGCCCGCAGCAGGACTGAACCCTAATGAAACCCGGGAGCTGGATAAGTTGATTTCCGATCTCAGAAAAAATCATGGTGTATCAGTGCTGCTTATTGAACACGATATGAAACTGGTGATGGAAATCTCGGACCGGATCTATGTTATTAATCAGGGGAGGCCCCTGGCATCCGGAACACCGGAAGCAGTCCGCAGTCATCCTGAAGTGATCAAGGCTTATTTAGGGGAATCCTGAGTATGAATAACGATAAACCACTGCTAAGCCTTGAGCATGTTTCTACCTTTTATGGCCAGATTCAGGCACTGGATGACGTGAGTGTAGAGATCCGGGCCGGTGAAATTGTGACGTTAATTGGTGCCAATGGTGCGGGAAAAACCTCTCTGCTGATGACACTCTGTGGTGATCCACGGGCGAGCAGTGGACAGATCTTTTATGGTGGGCGGGAAATTACCCGGGATGATACGGCGGATATCATGCGCTCCGGTATCGCACTGGTGCCGGAAGGTCGGCGTGTCTTCTCCCGGCTTACCGTGGAAGAAAATCTCAGCATGGGGGGCTTTTTTACCGATGAGCAGGATTATCGTCAGCTGTATCGCCATGTTCTTGAGCTATTCCCACGCCTTGAGGAGCGCCTCACCCAGCGGGCAGGCACGATGTCTGGAGGTGAGCAACAGATGCTGGCCATAGCAAGGGCACTGATGAGTAAGCCCAGGCTATTACTGCTGGATGAACCCTCACTGGGCCTGGCTCCTATCGTGATTCAGCAGATTTTTGACATTATTGCCAGGCTGAGGGATGAAGGGATGACGATCTTTCTGGTTGAGCAAAATGCCAACCAGGCACTGAAGCTGGCTGATCGCGGCTATGTGCTTGAAAATGGGAAGATTGTTCTGCATGACTCCGGACAGGCTCTGCTAGTGAATAAATCTGTCCAGGAGGCCTATCTGGGAGGGTGATTGCGGTATTTTTCCTTTGATTTCTGAAGGGTTTGCCATACGCGGCTTTGAGAGAACTTCTGGCAGGAGCCGCTTTGGTTTCAATAGGTTAACTGGGTAAAACCTTAGTATCAGCCATATTTTGGAATCAAAATAACAATTTAAACTTTTAATAGTAATTAAAATTGTCATTATTTTTTGTTTATTCATTTAAAAATCAACCAGTAAGTGGCGTGGTAGTTCTGGTTATAAGGCCATGTTCCCAGTACTATACTTTCCCTATAACTGAACTAGCAGTACAAGGAAGTGCATCATGAAACCTGAATACGATAAGCTGACCACACCGGAAGTATTGATGTTAGCCAGCTCACTGAGCGTTTTGGCGGGTTCACTGGTTACCCTTGGAATGCTGATTCAGTAGTCATCCGGCAATATCAGGGTTAAGCCTATGGCTACAAAGACCTGGCGGGTACCCGCCAAGGTTTTTACCAGTCCAGAACAACACTCCCCTTCAAATCATCAGCATACCCACTGTTGATCTCATCTTGGTTTATAACCACCTGCAGCAGTCATCTCTGTGATGGATTTTTCTTTGGTTCTTATGGGACAGAACCCTAATTTTTTTGTGCTATTTAACGATGATTAAGAGATGGAAAAGCTCCAGACTCCATCCTTTGCCAAAGCACAGAGATCAGGCCATGAGTTCAGAATCACCCAGTGAAAACAGGCAGCGAAAGACGGGTGGTCTGGCACTCACGCTTTTTCTCTGGTTTATTGTTTTATCCATTGGGCCTGTTGTGATTGTTGGGCTGAATGAGTACAAGACCGGAAAAGAAGCCATTGTCAAAGATCGTTATGATCAGCTTTCATCAGTAAATTTTCAGTTAACTCAACGCATTAATGAATACTTTGATACGGTGTTAACCAATTTATTCATTATGGCATCATCTTCCGAAGCATTTATTACCGAACTGGTGATGGCTCCAGGATTTAAAAGCCAGCCGGTTTCTGAGTTTATTAATTCCAGGGAATACGGGGATATCTATGAAAAGTACTCCATGGAGTATGTGGATTTCCTGCGATTCTATGACTACTCCGATGTGATTCTGGGCGATGCGGCAGGCAATATTCTCTTCACAGTGAATGAATACAGTGATTTAGGAGAAAACCTGTTTTCTTCAGAACTGGAAAATACGTTGTTTTCCTTGGCTGTTAAAGCCAGCCTGAATGATCAGCAGCCAAAGTATGCCGACCTTGCTGCCTACCCGCCCATAGGCAATGAGAAAGTCATCTTTTTAATATTACCGCTGGCGGATTCCTTCCAGAAAGCGGTGGGTTTTATTGCGGTGCAGATTCACCCGAAGAATATTCAGGTGATGTTTGATAAAGGTGAGTCCAGTGACGTCGGTCTCTCGTCGTTTCTTGTCGGTAAGGATCGTAAAATTCGCTTTGGTACCCGGTTTGAAAATCAGGAGCAGCTTAAATTTGGCGATGATAATCCGCTCATTAACCTATGGTTAAGCCATCTTGAGGATGATGGGAGCTACAGAGAGGAAGAGGACCATTTCGGAGAATTCTCAGCAGATAATGGTCATGCTTTTGAGTCTATTGGCCAGCATGAGCATGATCTGGAATCCATTTCAGAAAGTCTTGACGCTTTAAATCTGGACGAGCAGGACGTGTTCGGTCGGGCGGCTAAAGCAAGCTTGAACCATATTCGAAGCTACATTCATGGTGAAGAAGTTCTGGGGATTTATCTACCAATAAATATTGCCGGAACCCCTATGGTCATCCTTTCAGAAGTAACGCACCGGCATGCTTTTGCATCAGTTCAGGACTTTCAACAACGCCTTTTTGTGCTTATCGCCATCACTTTTGCCCTGGTTGTGGTTATTGCTCTGTTTGTTACACGACAACTGGTGAAGCCCATCCGTCGAATTACCCGGTGGGTCAATCGAGTCGCCGCAGGTGACTATGCCGAAGGGACTGTCCTGAACGGTAATAATGAGATCAGCGAACTCAGTCGCAGTTTTGCCCAGATGACTGAAAGGTTGCGTACCGTCAGTGCGGAAAATACCCGGAAAAACTGGCTTCAGGAAGGTATGGCCGGGCTGTATAACAGTGTGCGTGGTGAGCAGGCGATGGCTGAGCTGTGTCGTAACATTGTGACTTATATTGCCCGCTATCTGGATATGCATTCCGGTGCCATGTTTGTAAAAGATGATAACAACCGGCTGCAGTTGATGGGCACCTATGCCTGGAGTAAACGCAATCAACATGCAAAGTCTTTTGCCATGGGTGAGGGGCTGATTGGTCAGGCAGCATTGGAAAGGGAAACGATGGAGATAGCCGATGTACCTGATGGCTATATTGAAATTGCGTCCGGACTGGGCTCTGCCAGACCAACTCATCTGATCATTGTCCCGCTGTGCTATGAAAATGATCTGAAAGGGGGAGTTGAGTTTGCACGGCTTGGTCCAATGACGGATGAGCAGCGCCTGTTTCTCCAACATTCTGTTGAAAGTATTGCCATTGCCATTAACTCTGCCCAGTATCGAACCCGGGTTAATCAGCTGCTTGATACCACCACCCAGCAATCCGAAGCACTAAAGGAACAAAAAGAAGAGCTGCGTTCGGTTAATGAAGAGCTGGAAAAGCGAGCCGGTATTCTGGAGGAGTCTGAAGAAGAGCTGAAAGCCCAGAGTGAGGAGCTGCAGAAATCCAATGTCGAACTGGAAGAACTCAGCGAACAGCTGATGCTCCAGAAAGAAGAGATTGAGAGAAAGAATAAAGATATTGAGCTGTCCAGTAAAAAGATAACGGAAAAGGCGGAGGAGCTTGCCCGGGCCAGTCAATATAAATCTGAATTTCTTGCCAATATGTCCCATGAGCTGCGCACGCCCCTGAATTCTTTATTGCTCCTTTCCCAGATGCTGGCAGAAAACGACGAAGGTAACCTGACAGAGGACCAGGTAGAGTCTGCGCAGGTGATCTACAACGGTGGTAAAGAGTTACTCGAGCTGATCAACGACATTCTTGATCTGTCCAAGGTTGAAGCGGGAAAAATGTCGGTCAATCTTGATGATACGCCCCTGAACGAGATCAAAGGCAGTATTGAAGCCATGTTTAACCCACTGGCAGAAAGCCGTGGTCTGCAATTTCAGATCAGCATAGAGAGCGGTACCAGCCGGTCTGTTTTCACTGATAGCCAGCGGCTAATGCAAATTATTAAGAACTTCCTTTCTAATGCGTTCAAATTTACCGAGGAAGGCAGTGTTCAGGTAAGGATGTTTAATGAAACCCGCTCTGGCCATTTTTCAGACGATACCTGGACTGGTTTTGCTGTTAAAGATAGTGGGATTGGGATTCCCAAAGAGAAGCAGGAATCGATTTTTGGCTCATTCCAGCAGGCCGATGGGTCTACCAGCCGAAAATATGGCGGCACCGGGCTTGGTCTGGCGATCTCCAGAGAGATGGCAGAACTTCTGGGGGGCTTTATTGAGCTGGACAGCAAGGAAGGTGAAGGAACCACCTTTACCCTGTTCCTGCCGACTAATCCAGTGTGCTCTCTTGGCCCTGAGAAAGTACTGGCAGAAAACTATGTGTCCGATGTGTTTGACCAGTCTGTGGGAGCGTCAGAGACTCCTGCTCAAAAGCCAGAAAAAAATAATAAGCCGGAGGAGGCGGAGCTATCTGAGCCTGCGGCATCGTTTGATTACCAGCTGTTGGTTATTGAAGATGATCCTCATTTTGTCACCATTCTTGGTCAACTGGCGGGTAAACATCGCTTTGGCTGTTTGCATGCAGAAACAGGAGAGCAGGGAGTTGCCCTGGCCCGACAACATCAACCATCAGCCATTATTCTGGATTTAGGCTTACCGGATATGGATGGGCAGGAGGTACTTGCTCAGTTAAAAGGCGATGAGTCAACCAGACATATTCCGGTGCATATTGTTTCGGGACGGGATCCGCAGTTGGTGTCCAGCCTTGGCACTGTTGGTTATTTGAGAAAGCCCGTGACGGTTACCGATATTGATCAAGCGTTTTTGACACTTGGGCAGGCCATTAGCCAGGATATTCACGATGTACTGATTCTCGATCTGGATGAAGAGCAAAGATCCCAGGTAGGCAGCATGCTGGAGCAAAAAGGGCTCCATGTAGGGTATGCCAGCACAGCAGAAGAAGCTGAGAAGAGGCTTGTTGATCACCAGTGGCATTGCCTGATTATGGATCTGGAACTCGGAGAAGTGCGAGGGCTGGAGTTCCTGGAAAAAATGACAGGCAAGTTGGGATCAGATATGCCGTCAGTGGTCATTCACACCGCGCAACCTGTAGATAAGACAGAACATTCCCGGTTGCAGGAATTCACCAATGCCATGGTGATGAAAGGTGATAGAGCCCTGGAAAGAATCACGGATGAAGTCAGCCTGTTCTTGCATACCGTTAATAAGGATCAGGTGGATGATACGCCCGATGAGCCGGTGGCCGGGTCAGAGAAGCGTCTTGATGGACACAAGATTCTGCTGGTTGATGATGATTTGAGAAATACCTTTGCTCTTTCCAAAGCCCTTCAGGGCATGGGGCTGGAAGTTGTGCTGGCAGACAATGGCAAAAATGCGATCAGCAAGCTTGAGGAAGAAAACGGCATTGAACTGGTATTAATGGATATTATGATGCCCGTTATGGATGGCTATGAAGCCACTGCCACTATTCGGCAAATGAATGAATTCAAAGAACTTCCGGTGATAGCCCTGACCGCCAAGGCTATGGCAGGTGATAAGGCCAAATGCCTTGAGGCAGGAGCCAATGATTACATGACCAAACCGCTGGATATGGACAAGCTGACAGCAATGCTGAAGGTGTGGCTGCTGCGATGATGGAGACTTGCCCGGTAGCTGATCTGGAACTCGACTTACTGCTGGTCGCTGTCAAGAAGCACTATGGCTATGACTTTCATGACTATGCCAAAGCATCCATGATCCGTCGGGTAAGAAAATACATGGAGCAGACCGGCATCAATCATATCAGTGAGTTGATTCCACTGTTCCTGCACGATCAACGTGCATTTTATCGCTTTGTGAAAAGTATTTCCGTTGTGGTGACGGAAATGTTTCGGGACCCGGATGTCTTTAAAGTCTTGAGGGAAGAGGTTGTTCCTGTGCTCAAGACTTACCCGTTTATCAAGATATGGCATGCAGGGTGTGCATCCGGTCAGGAAGTGTACTCTATGGCGATCCTGTTGGCAGAGGAAGGGATACTGGATCGTTGTCAGATTTACGCCACGGACTTCAATGATGATGCTCTGAATCTGGCCAAAAAGGGGATTTATCCGGCAGAAGATATTGAACTTTATGAAAACAATTACCGCCTTGCCGGTGGGAAGCATAAGCTTAGTGATTATTGGGTCAGCCTCTATGATTCAATCAAGGTCAACAGTCGTTTATCGGAACGGCTGACCTTTGCCAATCACAACCTGGTGACGGATGGGGTTTTTGGCGAAATGCATTTGGTGATGTGCCGCAATGTACTTATTTATTTCAATGAACAGTTGCAGGACAGGGCGTTAACTCTGATTAACGACAGTTTATGCCCGAGGGGATTTCTCTGTATCGGGCGCAGAGAGAACCTGAAGTTCAGCCAGATCAGAAACCATCTTGAAGATGTCAGTAATACGCTGCGGATATACAGGAAGCTGGGCTCGTGAATTCAGTCGGCTGACAGAATCTATGGAACCTTTTGGGAATAAGACAGGGATTGTCTGGTATGGAGACAAAGAGCAAAGTCAAAATTCTGGTTGTGGATGACCGCCCGGAAAACCTGCTGGCGATGGATAAGTTACTGAAGCCGCTGGGGGCTGAGATCCACAAGGTGGATTCTGGCGAGAAGGCACTGTCTGAAGTTCTGGCCCATCACTTTGCGGTTATTCTTCTGGACGTGCAGATGCCCGGCATGGATGGCTTTGAGACAGCTACATTGCTGCACAGTAACAAGCAAACGGCTAATATCCCGATCATTTTTGTGACGGCGATTAATAAAGATCAAAACTACGTAGCCAAGGGTTATCAGTCGGGGGCTGTTGACTATTTGCCGAAACCGATTGTGCCGGAAATTCTACTGGGTAAAGTGAAAGTATTTTTACAACTGGAGGAACAGCGGCTGGAGCTTGAACAGGTAACCAGGGAGCTGCAATGGATCAGTCAGAAGAACAAGCTGCTGCTGGACTGTGCAGGAGAAGGTATTGTCGGGGTAGATAAAGAGGGCAAGATAACTTTTATCAATCCGACAGCCTGTGAGTTGTTAGGCGGCGTTGAAGCAGCTTTTCTGGATCAGCACATCAGCCAGTTTCTTTTGGACGACACCACGGGTGAAACAGCTCAGGAGCAATGGCAGAAGTCAGCTATTTATCGTGAGTGCCTGGAACAAGGCGGGACACTTAAACAGTCCACTGAATTAATCAACGTGAGCCGGGGAAGATTTCCGGCGGAGTTCAATATTGCGGCCATCGTTAATAGCAGGAACGCGGTTCAGGGAGCCGTGTTTGTCTTTCAGGATATAACTGAGCGCAAACAGCTGGAAGACCAGCTAGTGAAAATGGCTAAGTATGATAGCCTGACGGGTCTGGCTAACCGGACGTTATTCAGGGAGTTTCTTCAGTCCTCAATGGACCGCAGTGACCGCTACCATAATAAGACAGTGGTTATGTTTCTGGATCTGGATCATTTTAAACAGATCAATGATCAGCTTGGCCATGATGCAGGGGATCAGTTACTGACCAGTGTTGCCAGTCGTCTGGAGGGTTGTATCCGTAAGGTTGACCTGATTGCCAGGCTGGGTGGTGATGAGTTCGCCGTGGTTCTGGATGATGTCAGTAACCCGGAAGATGCCAGAACGGTTGCCAATAAAATTCTTGCTGCACTTACGGAACCCCATGAGCTGGGCGATACTGCAAGAAAAGTAGGTACCAGCATTGGTATTGCACTTTACCCTGAGAATGGCAGTGATGCTGACGGTTTGATCAAGGCGGCAGATGAAGCCATGTATGTGGCGAAGAATGAAGGTCGGAATGACTTTCGGTTTTATTCCGACCTTAACCCGGATATTTCATAAACGTGCTCCCGCTCTCGCTTGTCCTTTGCCGCTCTAAGGGAGTTTTGTTCAGTCGACCGTACTCCCCGGTACGGCGCTCCCTCACAAAATCCCTTAGAGCGACAAAGTCCCGCGTGAGATTCGGGGCAGTTTATAAAATATCCGGGTTAATCAATGAACGGCTAAGTTAACATCACACGTCGAATGCTGTATCCAGCTGTTTCTCGACAAACACTTTTTTCAACCTGGCAAAACGAGGCAAGCCGTTCAGGTAAGCTGGGTACTCCTCGCCTTCAATCAACGGTTCAAGATAGCCCCGGCAGGTTTGGGTAATGTTGAAACCATCCTCATTAATAAAGTCCAGTGGCATTGTACGTTCGAAGTTGGCGACTTTTTCCAGTGCTACCTCTTTGATCGCCCAGCGATATGGCATGTCAGACTCCCGAACGATGGCAGGCATTACGGCATTGTGACCTGTTACGGCCAGTTCAACCGCTGCTTTACCCACAGCGTAAGCCTGCTCCACGTCAACACGTGAAGCGATATGGCGGGCAGAGCGCTGAAGGTAATCAGCGACAGCATAATGGTATTTGTAACCCAGTTCCTGCTTAATCATATTACACAGGGCTGGAGCTACACCGCCAAGTTGCTGGTGCCCAAAGGAGTCAATTACCGTTGTTGACGCGGAGATAAAACTGCCATCGTCGTATTTGGCACCCTCTGAAGCAACGATCACGCAATAACCTTCGTTATTGACGGTTTCATGGACTTTTTTGAGAAATTTTTCTTTGTCCAGCGGCAACTCAGGGAACAGGATAATATGCGGTGGATCACCATCCTGGCGGGCAGCAAGGCCGGTAGCTGCTGCCAGCCAGCCGGCATGTCGTCCCATGACTTCCATGACAAACACCTTGGTTGAGGTGTCGCACATGGAAGCAATATCGTGGCTGGCCTCTTTGGTGGATACGGCAAGGTATTTGGCCGCCGAACCAAAGCCCGGACAGTTGTCGGTAACCGCCAGGTCGTTATCGATGGTTTTGGGAACTCCGATACAGGTAATCGGGTATCCCATTTTTTCACTGAGCTGGGACACTTTCCAGGCAGTATCCATGGAGTCATTGCCACCGTTGTAGAAAAAGTAGCCAATGTTATGGGCCTGAAAGACTTGGATTAACCGACGATATTCCGCTTCACTTTCTTCAAATGACTTCAGCTTGTAACGACAGGAACCAAAGGCTCCGCCGGGAGTCCTTAGTAATGCGCCGATGGTTTCATCGGACTCGCATGAGGTGTCGATAAGCTCCTCACGCAAAGCGCCCAGTATGCCATTATGCCCTGCGTAGACTTTACCGATTTTATCCGGGTAACGACGAGCTGTTTCAATAACCGCGCAGGCGCTGGCATTGATAACAGCGGTAACACCGCCAGACTGTGCGTAAAAAGCGTGCTTCAATGTCATCGGTTAAATTCCGGGTGTTGCTGTGTGTTGTTTTGTGTTCTTGACTGGTTGCAGATGATACCCGATCAAGAGTTTATTGGTAGCGCTGTTATGTATCAATTTTATGGGCTGATGGTCTTTCAATGTCAACGTCCTTTTGCGCATAAGGCAAAAACAATGTCAAAATTCTGGTATCAGGGACTTTAGGATCTGTGCCCAAATCTGGAGCGCTTTTTTTTGGAGAGATCGGGAATGCACATACACATTCTGGGTATTTGTGGAACTTTTATGGGAAGTCTGGCCATGCTGGCCAGAGAGCTTGGGTTTGACGTGTCAGGCTCTGATGAGAACGTTTATCCCCCGATGAGTACACAACTCGAAGAGCAGGGTATTTCATTATTTCAGGGATATGGTGCTGAAGCGCTCAACCCGTCACCGGATCTTGTGGTGGTTGGTAATGCCATGAAACGTGGGATTCCGGCTATAGAGTATGTGTTGGAGAAGGGGCTTCCCTACGTTTCAGGTCCCGAATTTTTTGCCAGGTACATAGCGCCTGACCGCTGGGTATTGGCCGCTGCTGGTACCCACGGTAAAACCAGCACCAGCAGTATGCTTGCCTGGATCCTGGAATATGCCGGTATGTCTCCGGGCTTTCTGATCGGGGGCATACCGAAAGATTTCGGGATTTCCGCGCGACTTGGCAGTACCCCCTTTTTTGTGATTGAAGCGGATGAGTACGACACCGCTTTTTTTGATAAGCGCTCAAAATTTATTCACTACCAGCCACGAACCCTGATTATCAATAATCTTGAGTTTGACCATGCGGATATTTTTGATGATCTTGCGGCTATTCAGCGGCAGTTCCACCATTTGGTCAGGACAATACCGGGCACTGGTCGAATTATTTATCCTGCCGGTACTCCCGAGATAGAAGCTGTTATGGCTATGGGCTGCTGGTCTGAGCAGGAAGAATTGGGTGGCAGTCACAGCCTTTGGCAGGTTGCACCGGTCAGTAGCGATGGCAGCCACTTTCAGGTTTTGTATAAAGGCACGGTTGTCGGAACCGTGAACTGGCAGCAGGAAGGTGATCACAATGTTGCCAATGCTTTAGCAGCCATTGCTGCGGCTCACCATGTCGGTGTCTTGCCAGATACAGCCTGTGAGGCGCTTTCTGTCTTTCAGGGGGTAAAGCGACGGATGGAAATGGTGGAGGAGGTTGGTGGTATACGGATTTATGATGATTTTGCCCATCACCCAACGGCGATTGCCACCACTCTGGCTGGGCAGCGAGCCAAACTCGGGGAAAATGCGAATATTCGTGTGATCATTGAACCCCGATCAAACACCATGAAAATGGGCGTGCATCAGGAGACATTGATCGCCTCTACCGCCAAGGCATCGGAAGTTATCTGGTTTAAACCACAGGGGCTTGACTGGCCATTGGCCGAGTTAGTGCAGGATAGCCCGGTAACGTCATCGGTTATGGATTCCACAGAAGCCATTGTGCGTTATCTGGTTGATACCGCCTCGGCTGGCGACCATTTGCTGGTGATGAGTAATGGTGGGTTTGAAGGGATTCATGGCCGTATAGCCAGTGGCTTGAAAGAGAAACTCACGAAAAATTAAGGTTAAGTGATGAGTTGGTCAAATCCTGAAAGAGTAACATTAGCCATCACAGGGGCTTCCGGAGCCCAGTACGGGCTTCGGCTACTGGAAAGCCTCGTTGCGGCAGAACGGCAGGTTTTTGTTCTGGTTTCCAGGGCGGCAAAAGTGGTTCTGGCCACAGAAATGGATCTTGAGATCGGTGATACGCCTGACGCCATTGAGCAATTTTTTACCAACCGATACCGTGCTGCTCCCAGACAGATTCGTGTGTTTGGTGAGGATGACTGGATGTCGCCTGTCGCTTCAGGCAGTGGTGCTCCCAGCTCAATGGTGATTTGTCCCTGCAGTACCGGAACCTTGTCGGCCATTGCCTGTGGTTTAAGTAATAATCTGACACAGCGGGCAGCAACGGTGGTATTAAAGGAGCGACGCAAGCTGATCATCGTGCCCCGGGAAGCCCCCTATTCTGAAATACATCTGGAAAATATGTTGAAATTGAGCCGGATGGGCAGTGTTATTCTTCCTGCGTCTCCCGGTTTTTACCATCGGCCGGAAACTGTGGGTGACATGGTCGATTTTATTGTTGCCCGGATACTGGATCAGCTGGGAATTTCCCAGAAGTTAATGCCGTCCTGGGGGGATCATTGTCTTTGAAGAGGCTGGTTGTTCTGCCCCCGGAATAAAAGGTTTCAGGTTGTAAAGCCATAACGCCAGGGCATCCAGATAGATGGGCAGATTGGTTGCCGGGTCTGCCGGACCTGCCGCCAGATCAATGTCAAAACCCGGCAACTCCTGTCTTACGACTTCTTTCTGGTAAATCCCATGGGGCTGTTCTGAGATAACCAGGGCAGTTCCCGGTAGTGGGCCTGATTTCACCCAGTGCTTGAGGGTGTCGCGGGTATTGGGCCTGTGCCAGAAGCCGTCCCTCCAGTTTCTTGGCGTATCAATAAACTCAACCGGCAGGGCTCTCATTGCTTCTGGCATGGACACCAGTTGATGCAGCATGATTGCCGCCTCTGTTTCGGTAAAAGGGAGTGGGTCCGGGGTCTTCTTGTCAGGCTTTTTTGTGAAAATGTCCAGGTAGTCAGCCCCCGGGGTGAGAGGGCGCTGGCCCACCAGAAAAATCAAACGCTTGAATCGGATACCCTGACGCCACCAGTCAGTTAACAAGTCCAGCCTGCGTTTCATGCCGGGGGCAGTGGCTCCCAATAGCAGTGCATAATCATATTGTCTGGTTAATGGCCCGATGGGGGATATGAGTCCAAGCTTTTCAAGCAGATCAAGGACTCTGTGCCTTTTGTCCGTTGATATATCCAGCCCTGGTAATTCCCACCGTTCCTGTCCCGGTTTTCTGCGCCAGACCTGGGTGGTATCGATCATTGACTCCAGAGTAGGAGCATGGGAAATGCGCAGCTCTGTTAACAGTTCATCCAGTGTTAACGTGAGCGTTTTATAGTGTTGACCAGGATCGACGGTATCCGCCTGGGAAAGCATGGAAAGATACATGAGTGTCCCTACCAGAAACCGCTGGTAATTGAATCGGTAATGGAATCGACTCTTCCAGCCGGGTATTGTTTTTGTCCCTGATGATGGCGCAGGGACAAGCATAGCTGGTTCTCTTAACAGGTTATTAATGCTGAGTTGACGCAGAAGTAGCGGTCTGGGCCTGTTGCTGGAGAATAAGCTGGCTCAGCTCAGGCTGTTCCCAGTTCTCCGGGTAGTGTTTGGCCATTGCTTCCATCATGACGGTATATTCATCAGCGGGTTTTTTCAGCAGGTAAGTCAGGAAGGTAAAGATTCGATCAGACATTTCTTTGTTGATCTGATTCAGTTGTTGATCGTTTATCTGTCCTTTTTTCTGACACTCTTCAATGGTGGATTGACGAATGCAGTTGGCGGATATGATCAGCGCCAGTTTCTCGATGTTTTGATCTTCCATGATGGGCTCCATGCCTGTATAGATAAAATACGTTTACCTATATAAAACTAGTTGCTGTGGGAGGGGTTTCAAGCCTGACAAATAAAAACAGGGGAAGAGATTCCCCCAATTAAGGTTGAGGCGACTGAAGGCTGGTTAAATCCGGTTTATCCCGATCGGTGTTATACTCAATGCCCAGTTGCCAGCCTGTAGCAATCAGCAATCCGCCAACAGTACCCCAAAGCGGTCCGACAGGGGTTAAGACACCTATAACGAACCCTGCCACACTGCCAATTCCGGTTTTGGTAAAAAAGGGCGGTAACATTTCACCAAAATGTCTGGACACATAATTAACAAGCTTTACTGCCCGACTGTAGAGGCCTTTGAAAAAGCTTGAGATATTACTCCATGCGGAATGCTCTTCACTGGAGCTGGAGGACATACGAATTTTGGTAAAAATGCTGACGACTTTTCTGCCAAAGCTGTTGCCACCTTCATCACTGTGGCTCAGTGAAGCATCAGTAGAAGGGGTTGATGCGTTGGGGATAATGCCAGCAGGTTGGTATGATACGGTCATTTTAAGCACACTTATTATGTCGATTTGATACTTAAGACCAACTAAAGCAATTAAGGTTCCCAACCTTTACTTGAAAATTTAATAGATCCTGGCGTGATGGGTAGAAAAATAGATCTTAAGGGGCATCCAGGATTTGTTAATTTACCGGGGCATCCCAATTTGGAGGAAACTTATAAACATCCGGTTATTGAGTACCACTCGCTGATACTCTCGATTTCTTCTTCAGATATCAGCCTGGCAATATTACTCATTGGCTGGTGAGTGGTTCTGGCACCGTTTCGGTAGTATTGCAGTTGCTTAACCATGTACTCTTTTTTCTGACAGGCCAGATTAGGGTTAAGTGGCGTTGTACCAATACCGGTTGGGCCATGGCAACCCGCGCAGAGCTGCATCGCTTTTGCCTGTGCTGCTTCAAGGTGTTTGGGGGGAGGCTGAATTTGAGTAGCAGACTGCTGGTCAGTACATCCAGCCAGAAAGAAAACGGCGACTGGTACTATTTTTTTGATTTTAAAGGCTATTTTCATCAAACCATCGACTTCACTTAAATTGAGGGAGCGGTTAATAAACCACTTTACGTTTGCCTATACATGTTAGAGCCTATTGACGTTTCGTTGCAGGCACGCAACGAAACGACAACAGTTCCAGTCATTCAGCTTTGTCAATCCAGTGCCTTACCTTCATCTGTCAATCTGAGCCATGCATGGGAGTACCAGTAGTAGTGCTGACCACTGTTGGATGGCGCAGTACAGTTGTAACGAGTTCGGCCTACTGGTAATGGTTTATTGGCTTGAGTCCTGAGCAGAGTCATCTCTTTATTTAGCCAGGTTACCTTCAGCTCACCCTGGCCGGAGGCATAACACTTAAGCTGTTTTTTCTGGTAATCCCCTTCAGCCAGGGCCAGCTCCAGTTCGGGCTTAAGGTTATCCTGTGTGATCAGTGATGAGTCGGGGCTCTGGCTGGTCACTGGCAGAGCCCTGCTGTTGACTTTAGTGGCAAAGTCATTCAACCCATAAATACCAGCCATGGGGAAACGGGGCAGACGAGTGAAGTCAGAATATTCACCAGCGGCTCCGGACTGCTGACCAAATCCTGTATAACCCATCTTATCCAGTGTAACTCTGAGTTCCGGGGTGGTTTCGCCAAATGTCCAGGCAAACATCTTAACACTTTGACCGGTTTGCTCCCGGATTCTGGCTTCTGTCATATACAGGTCCTGACGGAACCGGGAAAGCCACTTTGCCCTGGTTTCTCCGGGCAGCCTTTCTACACTGTGGGCGTGGCTCATGGTGTGGTTTGCCAGGGTAGCACCTGCTTCCGTCATTTCCCGCAGATGCACCCAGCTGAGGAAGTTCTGATAGTTTTTATCCACCGGTGTGGGCGTGACAAAAATGGTAAATGGCAACCCCTGTTCCCTGAGTATTGGAAATGCCTCGGTGTAAATGCTCAGATAAGCATCGTCAAAAGTGATGGCGACTGTTTTTTCCGGTAATGCCTTTTTATTGCGAAGTGCCTCAACCACATCAACCAGTGGCATCACATTGAACTTATTCTCCGCAAGATAGTGGATATGTTTCCTGAATGTCTCGGGGGTGACGCTGGTTATTTTCGGGGTTTCATTACTGACATGGTGATATTGCAATATGACTGCAGAACCGGATCCCTGGCTTAAGGCCGGGATTATCGAGAGCAGTGTAAAAATGCAGGGTATGTATTGCCTCAATTTACCGACAACGGGCTTCAGTAGAAATGACAAGCTCACAGTTTTCCTTAATACGGTTTCCCCCCAGCTGGATTGGTTGCCTTCGCTGCATCAGGGGGATATTTGCAGTGGTCTTATGTCCACAGAACTGAATGCTCTGCTTCAGGCTAACAGGGTTTCAGCCTGGATATTAACCTTCAACAGGAGGGATTTACTATCGTACTAATTACCAATTTTGGCTACTCAGGTATCCAGAGACTGGTTCCATGTCCAATGGTTAACAACCCCCGGACAAAAAAAACCACCGATCAGCAAAGGCAGGGGCTGATTGGTGGTCCAAGTTTCAATAGCGAATAATTAAAAGTTTATGAGCGGTCAGCTCATTCTTCCTTTAGACCTTGGTCTGAACCCTGATTGGCCTGACAAGCCCCTCCTGGATGGTAGACGCTACCATTACTCCAGCCTGATTGAATATCTGGCCTCTTACCAGCGCTCTGGCACCGCTGGCATGGGTGCTTTCA
The DNA here is from genome assembly GCF_017744115.1 of Salinisphaera sp. G21_0. Taxonomy (GTDB): domain Bacteria; phylum Pseudomonadota; class Gammaproteobacteria; order Pseudomonadales; family Endozoicomonadaceae; genus Endozoicomonas. Next base: position 26,794 of record NZ_JAGHQW010000042.1, read on the forward strand.
ATAGAGTGCAGTAACCACTCATCCATCCTGAATGGGCGGTGGAACCACATGGCATGGTCCAGACTGGCTATTTGAACGGGTTTCTGGAAAGCGGCAGCCCCATGGGGATACATGCTGGTGGGTAAGAACTGAAAGTCTGAGGCATAGGCCAGAAGGTATTTATGCAGTCCCGTGTTATCGGGCAATTTTCCGTTGGCTCTTATCCAGATTTTATGGTTTGGGGCCCTGGTGTCTTTTGCCATTGGATCAACCGGGTCAGCAAAGCGAATCTCAATGGGAGTATCGCTGAGCAGTCGTTTCTGCAGAGGCTTGGGAATCAGGTCACTGTGCCTTTGAATCAGGGCTTTTTCGCTCAGCGCTTCATCCGGGGGTATGACGTTTGGCATCGGGTCCTGATGTTCAAACCCACTTTCGTTTGAATGAAAGGATGCGGACAAATTGAAAATAGGGCGACCATTTTGCACGGCTACTACCCGGCGAGTGTTGAAACTTCTGCCATCGCGAATGCAGTCAACGGTGTAAACAATCGGCTTGCTGCTGTCGCCCTCGCGAAGAAAATAGCTATGGAAGGAGTGAACATGGCGTTCAGGTTCCACCGTCTGCCTCGCCGCAGACAGCGCCTGGCCTAATACTTGGCCACCAAATACCCGCCCCCAGCCAAGGTCCTGACTCTGGCCCCGGAATATATTGTTTTCAATCGGTTCCAGTTTCAGTTGATTAATCAGTTCTTCCAGTACATCACTCATCCTGTAACTCCCTGGCTGCATACCGTTGTTGAGATTGGCAGCAGATTGTGTTGGTGCTTTGGGTGACAGGGTATAACAACAGGCCCGCATTTACCCTGTAAAACTGGCGCAGTTTAAACGCTCAGGCCTGCTTTGCAAATCTGGCTGTGCCAACAGGAAGTATTAGGCCATTGCCCATCATGGCTGATAAATTGTGGGTTTTATCAGCTGGGTCGTTAAGAACGGTAAGGTCGGGCTGTCTACGATCAAGAAACTCACAAAATTTCTGGTAACATTCCGCTGTCGTCATTACCGGGTAGTCCATTAGGATGAAACTGTAGTCTAATTCTGATAACACATCAGCCCAGATCGATAGAAAGGTATTTCCCACCAAGGCCACGTAACTCATGGATAACGCTTATTTTGATGCCATTCATATATGGTTACAGCAAAATACTGGCCTGATTGGTCCTGCTATAGCAATGGTGGCCTGTCTGGAATCACTGGTTGTGGTGGGCATTGTTCTGCCGGGTGTGGCCCTGCTGTTTGCATTAGCGGCTATTGCCGGGTCGGCTTCCATTTCTATCTATCCAATCCTCCTGTGGGCTTTTCTGGGAGCTGTTGTTGGTGATGGGGTCAGTTACCTGCTTGGCTATCATTACCACGAGCGAGTCAGGGGCTGGTGGCCATTTAATCGTCATCCTCAATGGTTGGAGCGTGGTGAAGATTTCTTCAGGGAGTATGGTTTTTTAAGCATTGTGATCGGGCGTTTTGTTGGTCCTGTCCGCCCCATCATACCGGCAGTAGCGGGTATGATGGGTATGGTTCCCAGGTACTTTTTTACCGTTAATATTCTCTCAGCCCTGGCCTGGTCTCCGGTTTACCTGCTTCCGGGTTACCTGACGGGAGCCGCACTTCAGTGGCATGATAAAGTGCCCGATCAATTGTTGGCTGTGTTGTCAGCCATTACCGGTGTTGCCATCCTGCTTCCGCCGTTGCTGATCAGTGCTCATCGTCACTTCAAGCCCCGGTTTATTGGGTATCTGGTGCTGGTATCAGGGTTGCTTGCCTTACTTATTGCTGCTCACTGGGCAGGGGTGCTGGAGAGTGTCAATCAATGGCTGAAAGTCGTTCAGTTGTCCTGGTTGCAAAAGATGATGTACTGGGTGGTTCAGATTGGCAGCATTCCTGTTTTGGGTATTGTTTCTGCAGGTGGCTTATTCTGGCTTTACCGTTCTAATCGGCTTGCCACTCTGTTCAGCCTGTTCTTTGGTGGTGTGTTAATGGTTTGCTCTGTCTGGCTTATCAACGGGCTGGCAGACAATGACAGTTCTGTGACATGGCTTGATCCTTATGCTTTCCCCTCTGTGCATACAACAGCCATCGTCTATGTACTGTTTTCTTTGGTTACCCTGGTGGCAGTCAATCGTCCATTTAAAGTCCAATGGCTATCGGCCAGTGCCGCTTTGGGGCTGGTGATGATTGACGCTTTTGCCCGGTTGGTTTTGCAGGTTAACTGGTTTGGCGACGTTATGACGGGATTGTGCCTTGGTTTATTCTGGGGACTGGTTGCTCTTGAGCTGACAATCTGGGGTGAAAAGCGGAGTCAGTGCCCGGAGTAAACATATTTTTCCCGTTTGATTTGCCGGGGGGATAACCCTCTGTCTCTGAGCAGAGTCACGCAATCATCAATCATACCGGGGTTTCCGCAGAGATAAACCACATCGTTTTCAGGGTTCAGGTTGAGGGCGTCAAACTGGTCTTGCACGTGGCCAGTATACTCATGGTTTGCTGTATTTACGGTGGACTCACGGCTCAAACAGGTGCGGTACTTTAAGTTTGGCAGTTGGGCAAAATCTTCAGAGTAAATGCTTTCCTCTCGATATCTGAAACCCTTTACAACGGTGATAGCTGTTCCCTTATCACTAAGCGTTTTCAATTGCGGAATCATGCTTCGATAGGGCGCAATCCCCGTGCCAGTTCCCACCAGAAGAAGCTGTCCGGGAAAGGTGTCCGGAAGGGTGAGGGCCCCGAACGGGCCAGAAATACTCAGTTCGGTTCCGGCAGGGGCTTTCTGGAAAAGCCCGGAAGCAACCCCACCACTGACCAGGCTGAGCGCTACTTGCAGCAGGCCGGTTGCCTTATAGTCCTCTGGTGCGTTGGCAATGCTATAACTTCGTTTATGAAGTTTTCCATCCATCTCAAACTGCAGCTGCACAAACTGTCCGGCAATAAAATTGAAACTCGCTCCTTCGTCCTGTACCAACTCAAAGCTCAGCTGCAGTGTATTGGCACTGAGCTGTTCAGTCTTATAGAGTTTTGCAGAGAAAAGAGAACCGGGCATTAATGGCTATCCTCATGACGTTATTTAAGAGCTACCGCTTTCATAATAGCTTCTGATCATCCGTGCGAGGGTTCCTCTCCAGGGTTTATTATGAACGCCAAAGGTACTTAAAATTTTCCGGCAGGAGAGGGTTGCATTGGCTGGTGCCTGAATACCATTACGATCGTTCAATTTATCCATTCGCAGTTTCCGGATTTTCAGGTCCTGAAATTGCGATGCCTCAGAAATCACCACCTCTGCAAAACGGTTTTCAGAGATAGATTCTGCACCAGCGTAATGATAAGTACCCCAGGGTTCAGCCCCACAGCCCAGTTGCTGGATAATCGCGACAATAACTCTTGCCGAATCGTCGCAGGGTGTCGGGCACCCCTGTTGATCGGATACCACGGCAACCTCTTGCTCTTTGCTGATCTGATCCAGAAGGTACTTCAAAAGGTTGGTGCGCCGGTGGCTGATGACCCAGGATAGACGGAGAATAATATGCCTTGGGCAGCGCTCACTGATTTGCTGTTCTGCCTGCCATCGGCTGGTGGCCAGAACACCGGCAGGGTTAGGTATATCTTTTTCGGTATAAGCTTCCTTTTTGCTGCCATCAAAAATCCGGTAGGTGGAAATATAGACCAGAATGGCCTGCTGCCGGTGGCAACCATCCGCCAGTGTTGCCATGGCATCCCGGTTTATCCGGAAGCATTTGGAGGGCTCGTTTTCGGCCTTAACCGGATCGTTATAACCTGCACAGTTGACTACGATATCTGGCTGATAATTTTTCAGGCAGGCATCAATGGACTCAGGCTGTTCCAGATTTAATTCATCCCTTTTCGGAGCGATACAATGGATCTGCTTATCAAGGAACAACCGTTGTACTTCCTGGCCGATCAGCCCGGTACCACCAATCAATAGTATTTTCATAAGCACTCGGCCGTTATGAGTTAATGATCACGGGCGATTCAACGCCATTGGATCAATACACTAAATAGCTCTATTGAAACATGAAATAAGAGGGCTCAGGAAAAGAATTCTCAACGTTGAAAACATTGGCAAGAGTGATAGATGGCAGTAAGGTCTCTGATAAAAGCCGAAGTTATAGTAAGATAAGCCACTTATTTCCGTCTATTTTTACATTGATGAACCTTCTGAAATCAGGGTCTGCTGACGATGTATCTGGCTGAAGCTCCTGTAGAGCAGCATGAAGAAGAGCGTATTCTTCTTGTGGATGACAATCCGACAAATTTGCAGGTATTACTGCAAACCCTCAGTGGCCGTGGCTATAAGCTTCTTATTGCCAAGAATGGAGAGAGTGCTCTCAGGATCGCTGTCAAGGCAAAGCCCGCTTTAGTGTTGCTGGATATTATGATGCCCGGCATGGACGGCTATGAGGTCTGCCACCGGCTCAAGGAAAGCCCTGAAACCCGCAATATAACGGTGATTTTCCTGTCCGCTCTGGATGACACCAAAGACAAGGTCAGGGGCCTGGAAACCGGCGCTGTGGACTTTATCTCCAAGCCATTTCAAGCGGAAGAGGTCATTGCCCGGGTACAGACCCAGTTGAAAATCCATAAGCTTGAACAGGCACTTTCAGCGAGAAATCGACAGCTGGAGGCTGATAAGGCCCGCATTCTGGAAAGTATGAATGAAGGGATATTCGGCCTTGATCGACTGGGACTGATTACCTTTGCCAACCCGGCAGTCTCTGCCATGACCGGCTGGTCCATAGAACAACTGACGGGTCAGAACCTGATTCAGTTGATGAAAGGGAGTGAAGATGCCCCATCAGGGCCACTGGCACCGATTGAGGTATCCCTGAGCAAAGGTGTCAGTAAAACCGTTGAAAATGCCACTTTCCTGCACAGTGACGGTTCGCCATTTCCGGTGGATTTTTCCTGTACGCCGATTATGGAAGACAGTTCCCCTAGTGGCGCAGTGGTTGTGTTCAGGGATATTTCCGAGAAAAAAAGGCAGCAGGAAGCTCTGCAGAAGGCTCTGGATGAATTGGAAAGCCAGAAAGAGCAACTGACCCATGTCTCCCGGTTGAGCACCATGGGTGAGATGGCCGCTGGCTTTGCCCACGAGGTAAATCAGCCATTGACCGCGATTTCCAATTACGCCCAGGTGGCCAGAAGAATGCTGGCCCGGCTGGAATTGGCGGATGATCTTGGTCTTTCCGAGGCCATGGAAAAAGTCAATACCCAGGCCCGGCGGGCCGGGGAAATCATTGCCCGTATTCGCTCTTTTGTGAAGAAGCCGGACCATGTTCTGGGCAGCGTCGATCCAAACCGGTTGATTCAGGACACTTACAAGCTTGCCGAAGTTGACGCCCGTAACAACCATATGGAAATCCATCTGGAGCAGGAAGAGGGGCTTCCGAATGTGAAGGTTGACCCTGTGCAGATCCAGCAGGTGGCATTGAACCTGATTCGTAATGGCATGGAAGCGATGAGAGATATGGAGACCCGCAGTATCGGTGTCTATGTTCGTACCGAAAAGCTGGATGATAACTTTGTCAAAGTGTCGGTCATTGACCGTGGCCATGGTCTGGCAGATGATGCCGAAGAAAAACTGTTTACGCCGTTTTACACCACCAAGGCGGATGGTATGGGTATTGGACTGACGGTGTGTCACTCCATTATACAGTCCCATGGTGGCCGGTTGACATTCCAGCGTCACCCGGAAGGCGGGACGATATTTGAATTTACCATGCCGATTGCGGACTGATAATATGGCTGTTTTACAGCCTTTTATTGCAGAGAATAAACGATAGTGGTGAAGTTGCCGGGAGAAAAGACATTGGCTGATCAAGTGACGGAGTACATGCATGGACTGGGCCAGAGAGCCCGGCAGGCCAGTAAGGAGATGGCTGTTGCTGATACTGCGATGAAAAACAGGGCACTTCTGGCGATAGCAGACGCACTGGAAGCGGATCGTTCACAGCTGAAGTTTGTCAATACCCGGGATCTGGACGCTGGCCGGGAACGTGGGCTTGATGCCGCCATGCTGGATCGCCTTGAACTGACCGATGCTCGAATTGATGCCATGATTGAAGGTCTCCGTCAGGTGGCAGCCCTGCCAGACCCCATCGGTACAATTGATGATATGAAGTATGTGCCCAGCGGTATCCAGGTAGGCAAAATGCGGGTGCCACTGGGCGTTATAGGCATTATCTATGAGTCCCGTCCTAACGTTACCGTGGAAGCAGCGAGCCTGTGTCTGAAATCTGGCAATGCGGTTATTCTCCGTGGAGGCAGTGAGTCCATTCACTCCAATCAGGCTATTGCCCGGTGCATTCAGCAGGGGCTGGCCCAGGCAGGGTTGCCTGAAGATGCGGTTCAGGTGGTTGAAACTATTGACCGTGCCGCTGTCGGAGTGCTGATCACCATGCCTGAATATGTCGATGTGATCGTACCTCGTGGTGGCAAGGGACTGATTGAGCGCATCAGTGCTGACGCCCGGGTACCGGTGATTAAACACCTGGATGGTGTCTGCCATGTGTATCTCGATGATCGGGCCGATCATAGCAAGGCCGTTCGGATTGCCATGAATGCGAAAACCCATCGCTATGGTGTGTGCAATGCCATGGAAACGCTGCTGGTGCATCAGGACGTGGCTCAACCTTTGCTGCGGGAGCTTTCAGGACTTTATTCCCAGAAGGGTGTTGAACTCCGGGGATGTCCTGTTACCTGTGAGATTCTGCCCGGTGCGGTACCAGCAACAGAAGAAGACTGGTCGGAAGAGTATCTTGGTCCCGTTCTGGCCATTAAAGTGGTCCTGGATATGGATGAAGCAATTACTCATATCAATCACTATGGTTCCCATCATACCGATGCCATCGCCACTGAAGACTTTACCCGTGCCCGCCGCTTTATGCGGGAGGTGGATTCAAGCTCTGTTATGGTGAATGCATCCACCCGCTTTGCCGACGGGTTTGAATATGGGCTGGGTGCTGAAATTGGTATCTCTACCGACAAAATCCATGCCCGTGGGCCTGTCGGCCTGGAAGGGCTGACTTCACAAAAGTATGTGGTTTTTGGGGATGGACATATTCGCCAGTGATACGGCTCTGATAGTGGATTTCCGCCTCTGGTGCGTATCGGGCATTGACTTCTATGATTAATGCTGAGAGCCTGCCCTGTTTAAATGGCCTGATTCGGCACAGGGTAACAAACCATGCTCTGCCGAATCGTCAATACGAGGTTAATTTTGCAGTCTATGCATTCTGATGAGTTAAAACAGCTTGTTGTCGAAGCTATTGAAGAAGTAAAAGGTAATGAAATCACCTGTTTGAATGTTTCGGGTCAAACCAGTGTTACCGATTTTATGGTGATTGCCTGTGGTACCTCCAACCGTCATGTAAAGTCTCTGGCGGATAATGTCATTGAGCAGTGTAAGAAACATGGTGTTCGGCCGTTAGGGGTTGAAGGGCAGGACAAGTCCGAGTGGGTTCTGGTGGATCTTGGTGATGTCGTTGTCCACCTGATGCTGCCTGCTACCCGCCAGTTCTATGACCTGGAAAGACTTTGGGACAGCGCTGACCTGGTTGTCGCTGAGCCCTCCTGATGCGGATTCGGCTGATATCGGTTGGCTCAAAAATGCCGGGTTGGGTTGAAGAGGGCTACAGGGAATACAGTCGTCGGCTTGGTGCGGACGTGAAACTGGAGCTCGTTGAGATTCCTCTCGGTAAGCGCAGTAAAGGCTCTGACATTAATCGCCTTCAGGAGAAAGAGGCTGGCCAGATGCTCGCTGCTGTGGGTTCAGGCGACCTGGTGGTCACCATGGAAATTATGGGCAAGGCCTGGAGCACAGAGACGCTGGCGGACAATATGGGGGCTTGGCTGCACAGTGGCCGCAATGTCAGTTTGCTGGTCGGCGGGCCGGAAGGTTTGCATGCCTCATGCCTGGCAAAGGCGGATCTCCGCTGGTCATTGTCGCCATTAACATTGCCTCACCCGCTGGTTCGGGTTGTGGTGGCTGAGCAGATTTACAGAGCCTGGAGTATTCTTCACAATCATCCCTACCACAAGTAAAACTGATGTAACCTTGATTGACGAAGTACTTTCACTCAAGTAAAAGTGAAGGCCAGGGTGAGAGTTTTTATCTGAAATGCGGTGTTTTTTCTTGAGAAGCACTGCATTTTTTACGCTTAATATTTGTGTATTAACAGGCTAATGTATCAGTTGATGCATTAAGAGCAGCCCTTTGACCATACGACTGATGACTGAGATATAACATGCCGCAGGATACCTTAAAGGACCATGGGGCAGAAAAAAGACTGGTAAATATCCGGATTTGGGTTGCCATTGGCTTTATGGTGCTCCTTGCTATGGGGCTGGTTTCCCGCCTCTTCTATCTTCAGGTTGTTCGCTACAATGAGCTGTCCACGCAATCGGATGAGAATCGTGTACTGGTTCAGCCAATACCCCCCACCCGCGGCCTGATATACGACACCAATGGCAAGCTTCTTGCCGTTAACAAGCCCAGCCATATATTGTCAATTGTTCGGGAGCAGACCAAAGATCTTGCCGGTTTGCTGGATGATATTGGTCATATTTTGTCTCTGACCGACGGTGAGCTGCAGCGTTTTCATCAACGGGTTAAGCGACGCCGACCTTATGAAGCAGTGCCTCTGAAGTTTGATCTGACTGCCGAAGAGATTGCCCGGATTTCGGTGAATCTTTTCCGTTTGCCGGGGGTAGATATCAACGCTGAACTGATCCGGCAGTACCCCGAAGGACAGCGTTTTGCCCATAGCATCGGCTATGTAGGCCGAATCAATGATCGGGATTTGAAACGCCTGGACCCGGCTCTATACTCTGGCACTCATACCACGGGCAAGATTGGCATAGAGCGCGCCTATGAGTCGGTACTTCTGGGTAAACCCGGTCATCAGGAGGTAGAGACCAATGCCCGTGGCCGGGTATTGCGCGTATTGAAAAAAGTTAGCCCGCACGCCGGTCAGGATCTTAACCTTTATCTGGACAGTGAGCTGCAAAAGGTGGCCATTGATGCAATCAATGGCCGCCGAGGGGCTTTGGTGGCCATGGACCCGAAAACCGGCGGGGTGCTGGCAATGGCCAGCAACCCATCATTTGACCCCAATCTGTTTGTGACGGGGATTGATAGTAAAACATTCAATGCGCTCAACAGAGATATCGAGCGACCGTTGTACAACCGGGCATCATTAGGTGAGTACCCACCCGCCTCCACAGTAAAGCCGGTGATGGGGCTGGCACTGCTGGCGAATGATATCGTCAAACCAGAGGACAGGATTTTTGATAAAGGCTGGTTTCAGCTACCGGGCAGTGATCACCGTTTTCGCAACTGGAAACGTTCCGGTCATGGCTGGGTTGATTTATCCCGCGCGATATCGGCATCCAATGATACCTATTTCTACATTCAGGCCGGGAAGCTGGGTATCGATAATCTCCATGATTTTGCTGATCAATTCGGCTTTGGCCACAAAACCGGCATTGATATAAGGGAAGAGCGTCCGGGCCTTTTGCCCTCCAGGGAGTGGAAACGGGGTGCCTATGGTCAGCCCTGGTATCCGGGTGAAACGGTGATTGCGATCATCGGGCAGGGGTATATGCTGGCAACCCCCTTGCAGCTGGCAGAGTCAACGGCGCTTATCGCCAACCGTGGCAAGTATGTTCAGCCCCGTTTGGTGAAAGAAGATATTCCTGAAATCCAGGGTGAATTCTGGGGGGATGACATCACCATTGGTCGGACTCCCGAGGCGGAAGCCAAGAACTGGGAACTCATTATCAAAGCCATGGAAGATGTTGTTCACTCTCCGGGGGGAACTGCACACTGGCGAATCGGTCGGGGACTCAAGTATCGTATGGCCGGTAAAACCGGGACAGCACAGGTGGTCAGTATTCCCCAGGGAGAGGAGTACGATGCTGAGAAGCTGAAAGAGTTTGAGCGGGATCACAGTTTGTTTGTCGCATTTGCACCGGCAGAAGATCCCCTGATTGCCGTTGCTGTTATTCTGGAAAACAACAATGGTGCTGCCAATGTCGCCAGAAAAGTTATGGATTCCTACCTGCTGCCAAGATTAACGGCCAACAGCCATCAAGTGAAGGGAGAGCAATAATGGCCAACCAGGATTTTGTTCGCCAGATCGATCTCCACGGGTTTGGCCGCAGCCCGGGACTGTCCATGCGCTGGCATATTGATTTTGTGCTGCTCGGGTTTCTGCTTTTACTGTGTGGTGCGGGGCTCTTTATTCTTTACAGTGCCACCGGTCGGGATATGTCGGTTGTTATTCGACAGGCAACCTACCTGGGCATCAGTCTGACCGGAATGTTAATCGTGGCCCAGATTCCGCCAAGGGTACTGATGCAGTGGGCCAAGTGGTTTTATGTGGGAGGGGTGCTGTTATTGCTGGCCGTTCTGTTTATGGGCGTACAGTCCAAAGGTGCACAGCGCTGGATTCAGCTGCCGGGTTTCCGGTTTCAACCATCGGAAGTGATCAAGCTGATTATGCCGATTACCATGGCGGCTTTTCTGGCCAGGCGTCCACTGCCTCCCTTGTTTAAAGATGTGATTTTCTCACTGATTATTATTGCTGTACCGGTGGTACTTATTGCCAAACAACCTGACCTTGGCACGTCTATTTTGATTGGCTCTTCGGGCCTGTTTGTGCTGCTGCTGGCCGGTTTGCGCAAGCGCATGATATTTTCTGCCATCTGTCTTGCAGCACCGGCGATCTATGTGTTCTGGCAGTTCTTTATGTATGACTATCAGAAGCGGAGGGTGCTGACATTTCTGAACCCTGAAAGTGACCCGTGGGGAGCCGGTTGGAATATCATCCAATCCACCATCGCCATTGGTTCCGGTGGGCTTTATGGCAAGGGTTGGTTACAGGGCACGCAATCGCATCTTGATTTTCTGCCAGAGAGCCATACGGATTTTATAATTGCCGTTCTGGCGGAAGAGTTTGGCCTGATGGGATGTCTGGTGCTCTTTGTCCTGTATACCCTGATTCTCGGGCGGGGACTATTCATCACCCTGAATGCCGAGACGCTCTTTGGCCGTTTATTGGCAGGTAGTATTACTCTGACGTTTTTCGTGTATATCTTTGTCAATATCGGGATGGTCAGTGGACTCCTGCCAGTAGTGGGTGTTCCATTACCCATGGTTAGCCGGGGGGGGACTTCTTTAGTGACCCTGCTGGCCGGTTTTGGTTTTCTGATGTCGATACATACTCATCGCTCTTTTCTGAGGGCCTCCCAATAGATCTTTACCTTTCTACCATAGAATTCAAAACCACTGTCGATTAATGTAGAGGCAGGGTGGGTTATGTATGTAGCTGTTTTAGTGTTTGTGAGAACCCTGAGTTTGTTATTTTTGAATAGGTACGGATACATGAAAAATTTTCCCGGGGTATTCCGTCGAATGTTTCGTGGTGGCCTGCTGATGGCTGCCGTGGTTGCTACACCTGTCACCTGGGCATTAGCCCAGGAAAATCACAACAGTGACTATCTGGGCAGGCAGGATGTTGATGCTTTTATTGATGAGCTGGTAACTGAACACCGTTTTTCCAGGACAGAGCTTGAGGATATTCTGGCCGGGGCGGAGCGTTCCGAGCGGGCACTGGAGCTGATCAGCCGCCCTGCAGAAGGGACTCTGGAGTGGAAAGACTACCGCAAGATATTTATCACGCCAGAAAGGATAGCGAAGGGTGTCAGCTTCTGGGAAGAAAATGCCGAAACCCTGGCCCGTGTTGAACAGGAGTTGGGGGTGCCAGCCAATATTATTGTGGCGATTATTGGCGTAGAAACCTATTACGGTCGGCAGACCGGTGGCTTTAAAGTGCTGGATGCGCTCACGACGCTGGGCTTTGACTTTCCCCGAAGAGGTGAGTTTTTTCGCAAAGAGCTGAAAAATTTCCTGTTACTGGCCCGTGAACAGAATCTGGACGTTGACGAATTGACCGGGTCCTATGCAGGAGCCATGGGCATTCCACAATTCATGCCATCCAGCTACCGTGCCTATGCGGTTGATTATACCGGCGATCAGCAGGCAAATATCTGGCTTAGCGATGAAGACGCCATCGCCAGTGTTGCCAACTATCTGCAAAAACACGGCTGGAAATACGGCAGTGGTGTGGCAGTTCAGGCAAAGGTTTCAGGCGTTAAGCATGAGCAGATCGTCTCTTCAGGATTGAAACCGGACAAAAAACTGAGTCTTGTGCAAAAGGCTGGGTGGGCTGTGCCGGAAAGGTTACCAAAATCCTCAAAAGTTCTGGCGATGAAACATGAAGGCAGTGCTGGCGCTGAGTACTGGGTCGGACTGCATAATTTTTATGTCATTACCCGCTATAACCGTAGCCAGATGTATGCCCTTGCCGTTTATCAGTTGTCCAGAGAAGTGAAGGACAGTTATAAACGGTCTCTGGCATTGCAAAAGCAGGTTGCAAAAGGTAAGCAGGGGTGATGGTTTTCCCGGGTTTGCTGATCTTTGCTGAAGGCTCACTGTAAGGTGAGCCTTTGGCGGCTTCCCGGTTGATTGATAACGCCCCCTCAGGAATATTATTTGTTAACGTTGAAAAGTATGTTTGATCAAATGGGACGATCTGGAGCCAGTCTCTCAGGCCTGGTATCAATGAAGAAAATCGTGGGAATTAACACCCGGGGATTCAGGCTGGTTCCGGCCGTCATGCTATCAGCCCTGGTTGGCTGTAGCAGTAGTCCACAGGTCCGGGATGGCCCACCGGCTGATTCCGTTGATATCAGTACCATTCCTGACGCAGTCCCGTCGCCGATACAGGTCCCTGTTAAAAATACACCCTATACCCTGGGTGGGATTCACTATCAGCCGATGGCCTCTGCCAATGGTTATGCAGAAAAGGGCCAGGCCTCATGGTATGGCACCAAGTTTCACGGGAAGCAGACGGCTAACGGTGAAATCTATGATATGTTCAAGATGACGGCGGCCCATAAAACATTGCCGCTGCCCTCCTATGTCAAGGTCACTAATCTGGAAAATGGTCAGTCGGTGGTGGTGCGGGTCAATGACCGTGGGCCATTTCATGGTGACCGACTGATCGATCTTTCTTATGTTGCGGCAAAAAAGCTGGGGTTCGCTGATTCAGGGCTGGCGAATGTGGCAATAGAAGGCATTGACCCGGAGACCTTTGCCCGTTCTCCCGCCCATGAACGGGATGGAGAGTTGCTCTACCTGCAACTGGCCGCCTTTAAAAACTACCATAATGCGCAGCTTTTACGCCGTGATCTCTTTTCCCGGGCGGGTGTCCAGGCGAAAGTGGTCAAGGGGGATGCGCCAGAACCGCTTTATCGGGTGAGGATTGGTCCGGTAGAAAGTCCTGATCATCTGGAGGAGTTGCTGGAGGGGTTAAGCTCTGCTGAGTTTGCGTCGCCCTATCTTGTGTATGAGAAACCTGTCGATGAAAAGTCCATGGGTGATGCGGGAACTTCCGAAAAGATGGTGACTGAAGTAGAGGCAGAACAGTCTGAACAGGTGGTGAAAGCCCCATAAGATCCGGGGTATGGATAGGATGGAGTCACTCTGTCCTATTCTCTATCAACGAGTATTTTCAGCATGCCTTTGATTTCGGCCAGTTCATCTTCTACACGGGTCAGGCGATCTTCAACGCCGGTTAACCTGCCTGAAACACCGATCAATTTCCCTTCTACCCCCGTCAGGCGACCCTCAAAATCCGTCAGATGTTCATCGGTTTGAGTCTGCCACTGTTCCATACTGTTGATGCGCTGAATCAGAGCTTTCATCAGTTCTTCAACATTGATCAGGCGCTCATTCATCCCGCTGCTCTGGCGGGTGAGTTCAAAGACCGTTTGTCGTATGGTAACAATGTCTTCGCTCATTTCCGTCAGCTTGGCGTTCTCTTTTGCCGCTGCCCGAGCTTTAGGTTCATTGATACCGAGCTCAATCAGACACTCGTACAGGTCTTCATTTAACATTGTGTCACTCCCGCTTTCCCATGTTTTATCAATCATAGAGTTATTGATTACTGTTACGGTTGAAAGGCATTGATGGCTCATAGTCGTGTATTCACAGGTAAAAATAGAGGGCGTTTGGCAACCTTGCCCAGATAATTCATTTTCACCGTAAGGCTTTGGGGCGTAAGGGATGTAGCATTTTTTTATCTATCCTGCTTTCCGTAAGGTCAGGTTTTTCAGTGCTTTGAGGTACAATCATGGTTATAGATTTCTTTGCTATTAATCCTGATGAAGATTATTAATTTGCAAGACCTGCCCTCATGCATCGAAACGGTTGCGCGTTGGCATTACAGGGAGTGGGGGGCTTTATACCCCGGAAGTGATTTGAGTGACTTTCGGGAGGATATGGAAGCTTCTTTGCTGACCGACCTGATCCCGCAAACCTGGGTGCTGGCAGAGGGAGGGAGTGTCTGGGGATCAGTCAGCATTCTCAAAGAGGATCTGCCAAACTATCCGGAGTTTTCACCATGGCTGGCCAATGTCTATGTGGAACCATCGAAGCGGGGGCATGGCTATGGTCAGCAGCTGGTAAAGGTGGCAATGGGGTATGCACGGCAGCAGAACCTGGGTCCGCTATTCCTGTATACTCCGGATCAAGTCAGCTTTTATGAGCAGTTGGGTTGGCGTACTTTTCATGATGATATCTATCATGGGAAAAAGATATTCCTTATGAGCAGTATGCCTGCTCGCGTCTGACTTGACGGAAGATCTGCTGTGCTAATTGATGAATTGTTATCAGTCGCTGTAAGTTGCAGTTAACCTCTAAAGATTTGAACATTATAATGATGAAAATCCATATACTCAGAGCATTTACCTGCATGGGCAAAAGAATTTTATCTTCCCTTCACACGCTGGAGGCCCTTCATAAGCTGGAGGCCCTTCATAAGCTGGTGGCCCCCCGCTGGCTGAAAGCGTTGGCCATGACTGGTCTTGTTTTTGTCGGCCAGACCAGTGCTTATGGACAGATTCCTTCGCCACCGGAAGTGTCCCTGAAAAGTTACATTCTGATGGACGCCGCCAGTGGTGAAGTGCTGGCCTCACAGAATCCCGATGAGCCCATGCATCCGGCCAGTCTGACCAAGATGATGACCGCGTATCTGGCGGAAATGGAAATGGCTGCGGGCAACATCCACCGTGATGACCAGGTTCTGGTCAGTGAAAAAGCATGGAGCCTGGGCGGTTCCACTATGTTTATTGAAGTCGGGGAACGGGTAACGGTTGAAGATTTGCTGAAAGGTATCATTATCGTTTCCGGTAATGATGCCAGCGTTGCGGTTGCTGAACACATCGCTGGCAGCGAGGGAGCCTTTGCCCAGTTGATGACCAGTACCGCCCAGCGTCTTGGCATGAACAACACGCTGTTCCAGAATGCTTCCGGCTGGCCAGCAGATGACCATTACTCGACCGCCCGTGACCTGGCCATTCTTGGCAAGCATATCGTTCAGGACTATCCGGAATATTACGGCTGGTATGCTGAGAAGTATTTTCAGTACGGCGTGGATAAAAAAACCGGCAAACCCCTGCGTCGTCAGGCAAACCGTAACCGTCTGCTCTGGACCAACCCCTATGTGGATGGTCTGAAGACCGGGCATATTGAAGACACCGGCTACCACCTGGCAGTAACCTCTGAGCGTGATGACCGCCGTCTGATTGCTGTGCTGTTAGGCTCCGCCAGTGAGAAGCAGCGTGCGGATGATGCCCAGAAACTGCTGACCTATGGTTTCCGCTTCTTTGAAAATGTGGATGTGAAAAAAGGTGGCGAGCCTCTGCAAACCGTTAAGGTCTGGAAAGGGGACATCAGTGAAATTACTGCGGGTATTACCGAAGACCTGATTGTCACTGTGCCCAGGGGGACGGGTAAGAACCTGACCGCCTCTCTGAAGATCGACCCAAAGCTGGAAGCGCCCATCAAGAAAGGTCAGACCATTGGTTCAGTCAACGTTATGCTGGAAGATGAACTGGTTCGTGAGGTGCCGCTGATTGCTCAGCAGGCTGTTGAGCCAGGAGGTTTCTTCAAGCGTATCTGGGATAGTATTGTCTTGTTCTTTACCGGGCTGTTTGCATAACCCGGGTTAAAGATAAGCGTGAAAAGCGCTGTATTCCCGACAAGGATGCAGCGCTTTTACTGTTTATAGTCCGACGTACAGTCTGAAAATGATGTAGGTAGATGGTTATGAATGAGCCACAGGCCCCGAAAATTGAATTCCCCTGTGATTACCCTATTCGTATCGTAGGGCACTCCGCTCCCGATTATAAAGATTTTGTACTGCGGGTGGTGACCAAACACGCACCGGACTTCGATGGCCATGCCAGGATGAAAACCAGCCGAAATGGCAAGTACATGTCAGTGACCGTGGTTATTCATGCCACTGGCGAACCTCAACTGCAGGCGCTCTTTGAAGATTTGAAAGCCAGTGGCCGTATTCAGATGGTTTTGTAATGGACAGGGCTTTGATAGCTGAAAACACCCAACAGTCTGACGGTATTGAAAACGACCTGATCGTACGTTACCTCGGGCGGAGAAACTACGAGCCCGTTTGGCAGGCTATGAAAGCTTTTACTGCCAACAGGGATGATCAGACCCGGGATGAATTCTGGGTGGTGGAACATCCCCCGGTTTTCACCCAGGGGCAGGCTGGCAAGCCGGAACATGTTCTTTTCCCGGGAGATATCCCGGTTATTCAGGTGGATCGTGGTGGCCAGGTTACCTACCATGGCCCGGGGCAGCTGGTGTTTTACTTCCTGATGGATGTGCGCCGGAAGAAGAGTGGTCCAAGGGCTGTGGTTTCTGCACTGGAAAGTGCCGTAATTGCAATGCTGGCCAGTTATGGTTTAGAGGCACAGAACAGGCCGGATGCGCCGGGTGTTTATGTCAATGGTGCCAAGATTGCATCCCTTGGGCTCCGCTTTCGTAAGATGTGTTCTTACCATGGTTTAAGCCTGAACGTAGATATGGATCTGGAACCATTTAACCGAATTAATCCCTGTGGTTATCCCGGGCTTAATGTGGTGGATATGGCATCGCTGCTGGGAAATGTCGATATGGAGGAAGTGAGTCGGCGTTTACTGGTATGCTTTCAGAAAGCACTGAGCTACATCAATATTGATGAAAGAACGGCAATTGATGAGCTGTTGACAACAGATAGCGGAGATGAAGGTTAAGCCGTTTAACAGTCCTGTTAGCAGTAATCCAAAAAAAAGGGGGAGGCATGTCTACTCATTCCGAAAACAGCGGTCTTGAAACGTTTGGCAGCCATGAGCCAGTAGAAAGCCATGAGCTTGTGAATAGCGGCCTCACCGGAGAAAGCCCACGGATGAAACCGGAAAACATTATTCCTACCGTGCAAATAGACGGTAGCGTCAAAATAGAAAGTGGCACCAAATTTGTCAATGACAAAGGTATCACAGCCATTAAAAATGGCATTAAAGCCAGTGCCGGGGGGCAGCATGCCCCGATTCAGCGGAAACCATCCTGGCTCAGAATAAAAGCAAGTCACGGCACAAAGTACAAAGAAGTCAAAAGTACCGTGCATGAGCATAAGCTCAGCACGGTCTGCGAAGAGGCCATGTGCCCGAATATCAACGAGTGCTGGAGCTCCGGTACTGCAACCATCATGTTGATGGGTGATACCTGTACCCGGGCCTGCCGGTTCTGCGCTGTGAATACCGGGAATCCCAAAGGGTGGCTGGATCATGATGAACCAGAGCACACCGCTAACTCGGTTAAGCTGATGAATCTGAAGTATCTGGTGCTGACCTCGGTGAACCGGGATGACCTGTCGGATGGCGGAGCCGGACATTACGCTGCGGTGGTTCGCCGGGTTAAAGAAGAAAACCCGGATACTGATGTAGAGGTTCTGACACCTGATTTTCTCGGTGTTATGTCCCATGTTGAAAAGGTTGTTGATAGCCCCATAGCGGTCTTTGCCCAGAATGTCGAAACCGTGCGCCGACTGACTCACCCCGTGCGTGATCCCAGGGCCAGTTATGAGCAGACACTGGCTGTGCTGGAACATGCCAAGAAATACCGCCCTGATGTCCTGACGAAAACCAGCCTGATGCTGGGGCTCGGTGAAACCGACGATGAGATTCTGGAAGCCCTGGATGATCTGAGAGCCATTAATGTGGATATTGTTACCTTTGGCCAGTACCTGCAGCCAACCGTCAATCATCTTCCCATTGAGCGTTATGTGACACCGGAAGAGTTTGAAAAATATCGACAATGGGGGCTTGAGAAAGGCTTCCTGGAAGTCGTTTCCGGTGCGCTGGTGCGATCCAGTTATCGTGCGGAGCAAGTCTTACAGAAGAACAACGTTGGTCTTTGATACGAATGGGGGTGGGAGGCAATCCCCCCACCTTTGACGCTATTGCTCTGTGGCCAGTTTTTTCCTTAGTCTTTGAATATCGCCTAAAGGGGTTTTTTTTGCGATGCGATGGCGTAACGAGGGTTCGTTTTTTAATCGAATTCTCCAACTATTAAACTCATTGGCTGTGCTATAAAACTCCCCCGATTTTTGTTTGAGCCTGTTTTTCTCTTTTTGGTCATCACAATCTGTTGCCATATCACCATGTATGTGGCCAATAAGGGATAAAAAAGAGCCGGTGACGAATGTCAGTGACAGGCTATGTTCAAATTCGGCTAAATGATGCCTGGCGATAGCGCATGGCTGAGTGATCCACTGAGCCTTATAGTCGGCTAAATTCTGGTCAAGAGGATGGAGGCAGCATAGCCATCCCAGCGCTTTATCAATAATCAGTTTTCGAATGGCCTGTTGGGTTTTTGGAAGGTCGTCAGATAATAAAACCGTGTCACCAGCCTTCCGGTCCAGGCCGTAATCGGTGAGTGTTTTGCCGGATTGAGCCAGTATATTTAACTCACCGGACTTCTGTTCTTGTTTAGCTGACGCATTGAAGGCTTCCAGATGTTCAGATCCTTTTGCTATCACTCTGAGGCTCCATAAATCCATGTGAGCAAAGCTTGCCTGTTGTATTGTGAGCTGAGTTTCCTGACAGAATTGTTCTAACACGGCTCGAGCCTGTTCAAAGTCGCTGTTGTGTAATAACTGTGTAACACAGAGGCTGATGTAGGACAGCCGGATTCGAGGGATTGATTTAATGCTTTCCCCTTGAATAGGTGTTTTTTCGATGCTTGTGGAGTACACAGGACTTGCGTTGATAGAACATTGATCTTCGCCAGGGCTTTGTTTTTGATCTTTCAGGTCTCTGGTTAAGCTTCCCTGAACTCTTTTTTTACCCGGTATTTTTGTGGTTTTCTCTTTTCTGGTTGAGCCTGGGCGGCGTCGTTGTTTTCTGGATCCCTTTGTTTCGTCAGATGTCGCTTCGAGAGTGAGTGGTTTTGTTTCGGAGAGTTCCAGTTCATCAATAATTCCCTGAATATAGAATGATACGTCTTTGGCATCGATAAAATCATAGTGCTCTATAGCCCTCTGCAAAAGGGTAATAACTTCCTCTATTGAACCGATATCATTCTTGCTGTTCTTGATCAGCAGCAACGCCAGTTGCAGGTTGGCCGCACTGATACCTTGTTGTATGGCCAGTCTGGAATGGTGAATGGCTTCTTCTAACCGGTTGTTTTGCTCATACACCTTGCTGAGTAACCATCGGGCTTCAGGGACCCGGGATTTTAACAGCTCACTTTCTGCTTTTTCAGGTTCGTTTTTCAGGTAGTACAAAACTGCGGATAAATAGAGCCTGCTGTCTTTGTTGGGGATATCGATAAGGTGGAAGGTATCTTGATTGATCAGAAAATTACAGATAATATTCAAAACTGGCAGGTAGATTTCTGTTGATGCAAATTTCTGTATTAAAGGTAATACTTTCTTCTTGAATTCGGGAATCTGGAGAAAACGGAGGAGCTGTTCCAATGCTGACAGGCTAATGTCCGGTGAGTTATATGCCAGCTGACCATTTTCACCAAACCGAAACACGTAGAATAATAACGAATTCGGGTTTAAATCAGGAGTGTCTGTTGAACCGGGAATGATAGCAAGATTACTGCATTTTACTTTATTAACCAAATTGAGCGCAGACCCACACAATTCTGCAATGTTTAAATTTTTTGCAAGCCATTGTTGCGTGTCTTGCGCTTTTTTAAATAATTCGGAGTCATGAATAAATTCAATGATATTAGCTTTTATTGTTTCAGTGTCTCTAAAAAAAAGTATGTATTTTAATGAGTTGGTAATACTTGTGATGATGAATGTGGGCAGTAAGTCTTCATCATAAGGTTCCATTTTCTGGCTCTTCAGATCACAGCAAGTGACTCTATGATTGATTTTTGTGAGTGGTATATTGGCCATTTTTTCCTTTTCGAAAAATGATAAAATCCGTTTGCTGATTAAAACATGATTAGCCGACTTTACTTCACCTTTAGAGTTTTTTGTCCACTGTAACCAAACACTTATTAAGAAAAGGTCTTGAATTTGCTCCGGGTCGGAAGGTATGCAGCTCAGTAAAAAATCAATAATGTGATTTTCAAACTGTTCAAGATCATCCGCTATGTTTAATAAGCTCTTTGGCACAGTTTCTGGTATGGATTCCACGATTTCCTTTAGCTCCCAGAATTTCACATAAGTCGTCTGGAACTGGTCCAGAAGATGAGAGAGTGTTTCTGCTGATGGTGTTTGAAAATATCGTTTTTCTCTTTCTAAAGTGACATGGTTACCTCGATGACACAGTTTCTTTTTCGTTTCCAGTTGTGCTTTCGTGTAGTGAACAACCTGGTGTTCAGTTGCTTTGACAGATCGGTTACGTAGATCCAGTGGTTCCTGTGTTTGCAGGTCTTTTGGCAGATGTGACTTCAAAGTTGTTATCGCTTCAGTTAGCGCTAATGCTTCCAGAAATGCCCCGTGATCGTTTGAGGTTTGGGGGACAAACGGTAGATGAGGGGAGAGGTTAAAAGAGTTTGCCATCGGTTTGGGTCTAGCGTCAGGGGTTGAAGTGCGGTTGAACTGTAAACTTTTAGACCACGGCAATAACGTTAAGTTCGGTAATGATGCTTTAAACAAAAAGCTACGATTTACTGGTAGGCTTCAGGGGGCTACTCACTTAAGATGTATTTCCCGGACTACGGCCTTCGCAATGCTTGCTTGATATTCATAAAATAAGTGGTTGGTCAACCACTTATGGTAAGGTGCTTGCTATTGCTCATATGCCTCTGAGTAATAGCCGCTTTCCCGTCCCTACTGTTCTGTGGGCCAGAGCAAGGTAGAATGTTCGCTGTTTTACCATGGGTATTTGTCACTAATGACTGAACATCCGATAGCCAGGGGCATTGAGTGCCGTCTGACTGAAGGGATGACTGCGGCAGGAATTCAGCTTTAACACTATGTTTATTGATCAATACTGTACCTCTCTGGCAGACAACCGCTTTTCCTTTACCCGCGAACAGGCCAGCCAGTTTGCGAAGCGCATTGCCAATGATTTTAACCCTCTGCATGATGTGGATAACTCCCGCTTCTGCGTTCCGGGTGATCTGCTATTTGCCAAGATCCTGCTGAGCGAAGGTCTGTATAGCGATATGCGTGTCACTTTCAATGGCATGGTCACCGACGGTGTTGAGCTGGAAATCTGTACCAACGAAAAAGGGCATAAGAGCATTTATGATCTTTCCGGCAAGCTGTATCTGGATATTGAACGCCACGGAGCCTGCAGCCACGATACGTTGATGATTGAGCAGCTGGTGCGCAGTTATGTGGCCTTTTCCGGTGAGAGTTTTCCCAATGTCTTTGTGCCGCTGATGAAGTCCCATGGGGTTATGATCAATGCCGTCAAACCGCTGGTCATCTACGACAGCATGACCTTGAAAATGGCGCGTGTTGACCTGGTAAACCCGCATCTGGAAGCAGCAGGCGCGACTTTGGACGTTAATGGCAAGCGGGGTAAGGTGACGCTTAACTTTGTTTACCGTGAAAATGGTGATGTGGTGGGGATGGGGGAGAAAACCATGATTCTCTCCGGCTTGCGGCCCTACGACCAGGAAGCCATTGATATCATGATTAAAAAACACAGCGCCCGGCAGCACCAGTTTGCCGGCTGAGCGTCTTTTTTGGCCCTTCTGGTAATGGCCACTTTTCAATGGATACGTCTTAATTTTCTGTGATGACTTTGAAGAGTGGATTCTATTCCGGTTTTTCCAGTGGTATTTCCACATAGTCAGACAAATCGCCTGAATTTTGATATTCTAACCGGCCGCCATTGGATGGCGATGAAAACCCCGTCAGCAATGGAGTGCATTGGCTTTTTAAAAGTTACCGTGTACAGACAGAAGCAAGAATAAAACCATTTGCCATTGACCGTTATAGAGGGACTGTTTCATGCCAGCCTATCGCTCCAGAACATCCACCCATGGCCGAAACATGGCCGGAGCCCGTGCGCTATGGCGGGCAACAGGTATGAACGATGGGGATTTCAACAAACCCATTATTGCTGTCGCTAACTCATTTACCCAGTTCGTGCCTGGTCATGTTCATTTGAAGGACATGGGGCAACTGGTTTGCCGTGAAATTGAGCAGCATGGTGGTGTGGCGAAAGAGTTCAACACCATTGCCGTGGATGACGGCATAGCCATGGGGCACGATGGCATGCTCTATTCCCTGCCCAGCCGGGACATCATTGCTGACTCCGTGGAATATATGGTCAATGCCCACACAGCCGATGCGCTGGTCTGTATTTCCAACTGTGACAAAATCACTCCGGGCATGTTGATGGCGGCCATGCGCCTGAACATTCCGGTGGTTTTTGTTTCAGGTGGGCCAATGGAAGCGGGTAAAACCAAACTGTCCCAACATGGGCTTGATCTGGTTGATGCCATGGTGATCGCCGCTTCAGATGCCGATGATGAAACCGTTGCCGAATATGAGCGTTCAGCCTGTCCAACCTGTGGTTCCTGCTCAGGGATGTTTACCGCCAACTCCATGAATTGTCTGACGGAAGCGCTGGGTCTTTCCCTGCCGGGCAATGGTTCCATGCTGGCTACTCACGCTGATCGTGAGCAGCTGTTTCTGGAGGCAGCTCGCCGAATTGTTGATATCACCCGGCGTTATTATGAACACGACGATGAGAGTGTACTGCCCAGAACCATTGCCAGTTTCAAGGCGTTTGAAAATGCCATGAGTCTGGACATCGCCATGGGTGGATCGACCAATACCATCCTGCATCTGCTGGCGGCTGCACAGGAGGGTGGTATACCTTTCGATATGCGTAATATTGACGAGTTATCCCGTCGGATTCCGCAGTTATGCAAAGTGGCACCCAACACCCCGAAATACCATATGGAGGATGTTCACCGGGCGGGTGGGGTGATGGGTATCCTTGGTGAGCTGGATCGTGCCGGGTTATTGCACAATGATATTCCCATGGTGCGCAGCGCCACCGTCAGTGAAGCCTTGTCCCGCTGGGATATTATCCAGACCAGCGATGAGTCGGTAAAAACCTTCTTTAAGGCGGGTCCTGCCGGCATTCGTACCACAGAAGCATTCAGTCAGGATTATCGCTGGGAAACACTGGATGATGACCGGGCGGAAGGCTGTATTCGCTCACTGGAACATGCCTTCAGTACTGAGGGTGGGCTTGCTGTGCTTTATGGCAATATTGCCGTCGATGGCTGTGTGGTCAAAACCTCGGGTGTTGATGATGATAACCTGGTCTTCGAAGGTCCGGCCCATATCTGTGAAAGTCAGGAGGACGCGGTCAACGCTATTCTGGAAGACCGGGTGCAGCCGGGAGAGGTGGTGATCGTTCGTTACGAAGGGCCAAAAGGTGGGCCGGGTATGCAGGAAATGCTCTACCCGACCAGTTATCTGAAATCGAAAGGGCTGGGTAAGGCCTGTGCGTTGCTGACGGATGGACGATTCTCCGGTGGTACTTCCGGACTCTCCATTGGTCATGCTTCTCCTGAGGCCGCATCCGGTGGTGCCATTGGTCTGGTGGAGAATGGGGATATCATTCGGATAGATATTCCCAACCGAAGCATTAATGTCCAGTTGACCGAAGACCAGCTGGCTGTGCGACGGGCAGCCATGGACGCCCGGGGGAAAGATGCCTGGAAGCCGGTTAAACCCCGGCCAAGAAAGGTCTCTACTGCACTAAAAGCTTATGCGCGTATGGTAACAAGCGCGGATAAGGGTGCCGTTCGGGATTTGAGCCTTTTTGACTGAACTACATAAACAAAATACGAAGAGCCACCAGAATCAGCAGGATGCCACACAGCCGGTTGATCAGCGTGGCTCTTTTTCGCAGCGCTGGCAGCACTTTGCCATGGCCTGCTACTGAGGCAACCAGGCAATACCAGACGCCATCGCAGAGTGTGACAATGGATGCCATCAGTATCTGAGTCATTACCGAGGAATCAGGCGTCACAAACTGGCTGAACAGCGCAAGGAAAAATACGGCAATCTTGGGGTTCAGGAAAGAGACCAGAAAGCCGTCAATTGCCGCCTGTTTCAGGCTCAGCTGCTGCTGTAACTGATGCTGGTCGTTAATTAACGAGGATGCGGAGGTAATGGCCTTGTACCCCATCCAGGCCAGATAGGCGGAACCTGCATAGGTAATCAATTTATAGAGCCAGGGCGTTTCAGTAATCACAACACCGATACCCGCCGCCACCAGAAACGCATAAATGCCAATCCCCAGGGCATGGGAAATCGAGGTAACCAGCCCATGGGCCCTGGAACCCTGCACGGTACTTTTCATGACGGCCGCCAGACTTGGGCCCGGTGAGATGGCTCCAAGCGCGCAAATGGCCAGAATGGATAACCAGGAAGATGCTGTCATTGCACTACTACTTTTATGTGTTGTTTATGTGATGTTGTATTGGCAGCGAAGTATAGTGCTTTGCCAGCAGTCTTTTAATTAACTTTGCTGGTTCTGTCTGGTTTGGCAAGGACATCCCTGGCCTTTTCCAGCGCGGCATACTCATCAATAAACCAGCCCACACATCGTTCAGTGCTAATCGGCACCCCTGACTCATTGATGGGCTGATAAACGATCCACCACCGCTCTTCTGGCCGGGGATCGTTGTACACAAAGACATATTTCATATCGCCCCGGTCAGTAATGGAGACCATTACCTTATCGTAGGGGGTATACGGACACACGTCTTCCATCAAAAACACATAAGTAGGTCTGCCCTGATTGAACTCAATGTACTGAAACTCCTTTATCCGGCGAAAGGTATCAAGTGCCTTTTCGATGTCCGAATTCATCAGGTAGCCGGGAATATTGTTGTTATCCCACCAGAATTTGCCGTCCAATGATGGCTTTTTAACAAGAAAAGATCTGTTCATAGTGCATAGTCCATTAAACATTATTTAATTTTTTAGACCGTGCGTACCAGATTAGGTTCCATGTCATGTTCATCGACAGGGTTCAGGGCATGTTATTGATAAATGAGCCAGGCAGATGAAATCAGCGTTTCCCGGCTACTTTCTGAAGTCAGTTGATGACCTGAATGGGGGGTAAACCTGCCAGACTCAGGGTCAGGGTCAGCAGTTTATCCCAGGCGTTACCTTTCTCTAACCCTTTGATACAACGATCAATCTTTCCTGTATACAGCAGCATCTGACGCAGGTTTCGCTCGCTGCTCCGGCGAATGGCCTTTTCCAGCAATGATGTCCTGCGCTTGAGCATAAATGGCACGAACCCCAGCGCTTTAGCGGATTGTTCAATGGCCAGATCCCTTGCCATTCCCCGGGATAGCTGTCGGCTGAGATGGCTAAGCAGGCGTATCTCCCTGGCCAGTGCCCAGAGAATGATCGGAGGCTCAATGCCTTCACCTTTCAGAATGCCCAGGATGCGCACACACTGCTTGATATTGCCTTCCAGGGCGCTGTCCAGCAGTTGGAACACATCATATCGGGCACTGTCCGACACCGCTTCTCGCACATTAGCTTCATCAATGGTTTTGTCCCTGGCCAGAAGCTTGAGCTTTTCCAGTTCCTGGGATGCCGCCAGAAGATTCCCTTCCACACGCTCGGCTATCAGGCTCAGGGCATCCGGGGTTGCCCGGTAGCCATCCACTTTAAGCTGTTGAGCGAGCCAGCCTGGTAGCTGTCCGGATTCGATTGGCCAGATGGGAATAAATACTCCGGCCTGTTCCAGCGCCTTGAACCATTTTGATTTTTGCAGGGTGTTATCCAGACGATCCGTGATCATCAGCAGCAGATTGTCCGGTGAGGGGTGGCTGAGGTATTCCAGCAGCGCTTTACTGCCTGCATCTCCGGGCTTGCCATTGGGGATTCGCAGCTCAAGAATCTGCTTCTGGGCAAACAGCGACAGGCTGTTGGCCGTGCTGAGAAAATCCCCCCAGTCAAAGCCGTTTTCAATATGATAAACATGGCGCTCGGAAAACCCGGTGTCCCTGGCATATTGGCGGATCTGATCACAGCACCGGGCAACCTGAAGCGGTTCATCACCGCTGACGATGTAGACAGGTGCCAGCTGTTTCTTCAGCTGTGCTCCCAGTTGGTCAATACGAAGCTTCAAGGCAGAGGGTTCCGGTTCGATTCAGTGTTCTCCATCTGGGCTTGCGCCGCAGCCCTGGCTTGTTCAGCGGCTGCTGACAGCTCAGCCTCAGACAGACTGTGAATCCGGCGCAGGGTTGTGGCAACCAGCTCCTGCTGTAGCTCAGAAAGGATAATCCCTTGTTCTGACTCCGCCGCATTCGGCGCATCCTGGTTCAGGGTGATGTAGCGTTCACGGGTTAACTGAACCGGAGCGAACAGCGGCAGGCCAGAGGCGGTCTGCAACTGGTAGACCACCTGCATGGCAATTCTCTGTTCAAAATAGCCGGCGCTGGCAACGGTCTGCTGATCAGTATCACGTTCAACGCGGATGATATTGATGCGCCAGGGAGCCGTCTCGCTGATATCGATGCCACTGCGTTCCATGGCCCCGGAGAGAGAGCGTATATAGACCGGATCATTGCCGGTGATGGACAGTTGGTGGATCTCACTGTCCGTACTCATTTCTCCTCTCAGATGGAAGCCACAGGCTGTTAACAGACTGGTTAACAGCAGCAAAGTCAGCGTGCTCACTGAACGAAAGGGGTAGGTCATGATCTCTCCACCAATGATGCTTCAAGTGTTCAAATTCGACCTGTAACTCTACCATGACGGAGGTAGGCAGAAAAAAGAAAATTATTGCGATTGTGAGCCGCTTAGTAATTGTCCCGAAATAAAATCGACATTTCATTTTCCTACTGGTACGGCCATGTAATTCCATTTTGACAGAAAGTTGTCAAATTGAATGCTCATCTTTTCTTTAAAATCGGCGGCGTATTT
>NZ_JAGHQW010000043.1 GCF_017744115.1 Salinisphaera sp. G21_0
GGCTGGAGACTATGCGCTGGAAGAATCGTTTTCGCCGCGCAGTCGGCAAGCTGGCTTCACTGAAGGCTTATGCAGAAAGCACCGGAAAATGCTGGGTTCATGGGATGTCTGTGAGCGGTGTTCTCTACCCTGCCTGATCAACGTATTTTCATTTACTTTAATGTGGCCAGAATTTTCTGAATTCTCTTTCTTATATTGCCTTGACAATGTCTTCTATCTAGCTGTTGCTGAGTGCTTTTTATACGCTTCCTGTTTGGTATGAATGAGAAATTCTTACAATGATCAATACTATCATTTAAAAAATGAATAAATGACGTACTCTCTTCACTTTTTAAAAAGTGGGTGTCCTTTTTATTCCATCCTTTTTATTCCAATTCCCGAAAGTGGGTGTCCTTTTTATTTTTTTTTTATTCCATTCCGCGTTCCACAGGTCTGAATTTTTTCCATCGCCTGGCACAGGCACTCCTTTTGATACAGCATTTTTTCGCCAAGTGTACAGAGTCACATCAGAGATACCAGTCTCAAGTACCAGCTGTGAAACAGGCACATTATTGGGTGGCATCATCTTCTGAATGATGGACTCTTTGAACTCTTCTGAATAGCGGGCCATTGATCATTCATTGGCCGCCCCCTTGTTCAGGTTTCTAAATTCGGGCGAGGCGACAACTATGCTGACACAGGGGGCTTTGGGAACTCTAAAGTCGAGTAACGGAGAAACTTTAATAAAAAAGAGTGGTCTTAAGCTATAATTCAATATTTCAATAGTTCAATAGCTCAATGAATAGACTTAACTTAGAATCAAAGTTCATTTCTGTTGATTCCTGTCTACAGGATTCTGCAGAGACACCTTTTATACCACCTTGTTGCGCTACCAGTTTACAGCCAAGGATGGTCGGCTATTCTACGCAGATACTGGGTCCATTCAATCACGGATATTTAAATGAGTTAGTAATAAGTCAGAACACACCATCTTCTCCACGTTCGATTAATGATTTTTCAATTTCTCAATTACCATCCACTGAAAACGAATTAGTGCCTCCTGAATTATCATCAGAAGACCTTGATGAAATTTTACGTTGTGATTCAGCCAGTGAATCTGTTGATAATGATTTTGCATCCACAGATTTAACCTCAACAAACTCTCAACAAATAGCTCAGCAATTACCCCAGGAAAATTCGTTAGCTGATTTTTCTCAGCGATCATCACGTCCAATGGCTGTTGTTGGTCCGTTGAATAAAGACACACAAAAGAAAGCTATAACAAAAATTATTGAGTTTAAAGCACCTGAATTGTCCGGTTCTGGTGAACCCCTACACCCCACGCCCGTAGCAGCCCACGATCAGTCCAAGAAAGGGAAGGCTTCAGAACAGTCAGAGCAACGGAAGGCTTACCAGAAGATTTACCAGAAAGCTTACCGTAAGTCCGAGAAAGGGAAAGCTTCCAGTCGAGCTTACGAACAGTCCGGGAAAGGGAAAGCTCGCAGACGAGCTTACGAACAGTCCGAGAAAGGGAAGGCTTCCCGGAAGGCTTACGGACAGTCCAAGAAGGGGAAGGCTGCCAAACGAGCTTGGGCACAGTCCGAGATAGGAAAGGCTTACCAGAATGCTTACCAAAAGGCTTTCAAAAGTTCCAGTGATGGAGAACAAGCAAAAGTCGCTGGTAAGCAAGCTGCAACCTTTATAATAGAATCAAATAAAGCAAAAAAATAAAATTTGGTTTCAACTTGAATTCAAGTCCATTTAGAAATCTCTTACTTACTTTTTTGCATTTTTATGATTTGCATAATGAGCACCTAATCGTGATAGGGCAGAGCCTCACAACTCTGCTCCTCCCACATCACGAACCATACGGATCACGTGGCATCGCTCATAGTTTTTCATCGATAACCGGGAAGATGTGTACATAGCGATTATTGGCGGCAGGAGTGTCAGCTTAAAGCTCAGGCTAACCCAGGACTCAATAATTGAACAATTCAGTACATAGACCTACTGCTACTTTGTCTGCTCAATCAAATACAGTTTCTCATAACTTTCGATTTGAAGGTGGTCGTTAAAGGTGAATGAATGCCGCCAACAAAGTAACCATTTGAAAGGCGACGGGTATAGACTGGCTCTACACCAACCGACACCAGGATGGAAGCGGAGGGCGTTTGGCGGTCACATATTTTTTATTTTTTCCCAGCAGGTTTTTCCAATATGGTACATCAGCCTTCAGCCAATTGCCTTCTTCATGGGAAGGGGCTCTTAGCTCAATGCCCACTGCGGCCATCGTATCAAGCTTCATGTGCCAGAGTTCGGGGTAGTGTCTTGCGGGTGCACAGATACCGGCCCATGGATCAATAATTACGGCTTGGTCATTCCAATCGTTAAAATTATCGGGGAACACCCCCTCTACACTGGGCTTCTGGTCCATTACCACAAAGCAATGACTATTCGGCCAGAGGGAAACACGGTAGTAAATCAGTGGCCCGGGTTGTTGTGAAAGAAAATAACAAACAAGATTGCTTTTTTCGCCACAGTTACCCGCCTTAACTTTTTTAACTTCTGAGATATATTCTTCGAAGTTGTATTTTTTTCTTTTCTGTCGTGATGCATGGATGATGTCATTGACCTCATCTGCATCAGGTAGGCTGGGTGTCCAGGGTTTTATAGCACTTAAATGACCAACCCCAATATTACCAGAGCCTAAAGATGTATGGACATTGGCAAAACGCAAAGCGGCTTGCGCAATGCTTGGTTGTTTGGGAGCTGCTCTGCTGGCCAACTCATGAACGTACCCGGATTGTACGAGGTTTTGGAGAGAAGCGGAACGCTGTAAGGGCATGGAAACGACTCCTGCTGGTTTTAGGACATCTGCAAGAAACAGGGGTGAAAAGCCATTCTCTAAACACAATCGGACTTTCAAGCAGTAAGAATACTACCTATCACTGTTAACCTTAGTTTTTTTGACTTGGTTTTCCCTCCTCACAGGACACAGTGCTAAGGGAAGCCGCATGGCAAAAGTGCCGGTTGCTTTAATCCGTTGTCATTCCGTACAGGGACTGTACGGTACCCATGTGGCAGGGTTAGGAGGCTGATCCACCTCCCTGAGAGATGGGTCCTGTATGCTGGGTACTGGCCATTCGGTTTACTCGGTGATGCCGATCATTGGCGATATCGCCCTGAAGAACAAAATCCGACCTGAACGACCAATGGCTGCTGCATCTATTGCTTCTCAGCTGGCCATTACCGCCAGCCCGCTCTCCGCTGCTGTTGTTTACTATCTGACACAACTGAGTGGGATTGATGCCTATATCACCCTGGCATCGATTCTTGGTGTTTCTATTCCGTCTGGGAACCATTATTCTCTCCCTCTACAGTTATGCGCCGGGGTGTCGAGCTGGAAGACGACCCTGAATTCAAGCGTCGTATGGCTGATCCGATTACTCGCAGGCAAATTGAAGAAACCACAGCCACCAGCCTGGACGAAATTCTACCCCCATCGGCGCGTCACTCGGTCTATCTCTATTGCCGCGATCGCCACCATTGTTCTGGTGGCCATGATGCCGGTAATCCGCACCATCGGTGAAAAAGCCATTAAAATGGATGCCATCATCCAAATGATAAAGCGGCCTCTTGGGTATTTCAGGTTCCAGAGTTCCTGTGCGACGGTATCCCTCCGTGCCGGTTTTCGTTTTTTGGGCGGCACGCCATCCAATCAAATGGCGGTCAAGATAAGAATCATTGTCATTTGTACCAACTTCAATAATTCGATGACTCAATGAATCACTTTAACAAATCAAATCATCTCAATCAGAAACTACTCTCAAGTGGTTTGATGATACATGCACAATTAGTACAATACCTTTCCGGTTAACTGTTAACCACCTTACTCAGTGATAAGTAGCCATTTTTATGCCAGAGCGAGATGACGAGCAAAGCTTTCAGGAAGCCATGAGGGATGTACGACCATTGGTTGGCAGAAAAGGCAACAAGACGCATTCTGGCATCCATCGCAAAACGAATTCAGATATTCCGGAAAGCACTCTAAGGGCTCGCCGCAAAGCTGCCGAGCTGGACAAGCCATCCTCTGGTGCTGCACTCTCTGACGCCTGGATTGAGCCTGTCGATCCTGAACAGTTTATTGAATACTCTCAGCCCGGAATCCAGACCACAAGGCTCAGGCAACTGCGTCAGGGGATGATCCCGGTTCAGTTTCAAGTGGACCTGCATGGCTATAAGATTGATGAAGCCAGAGATCTTATCCATGAGTTCATTCAGGTTTCCCGCTACCGTGGGCTCACCTGTGTGCGCATCATTCATGGTAAGTCTCACCGCAGCAAAGAACGACAATCGACGTTAAAGAGCCATACCAATCACTGGTTAAAACAGATACCGGATGTTCTGGCATTTTGTTCTGCCCCGCCTTCCGAAGGTGGCACCGGTTCTGTTCTGGTCCTGCTGAAGAGGAAATAAACCCTACCTGGCCACAGCAGAGAATCGGCAAAAATGCAGTATACCGTCCGATCACAGGCGTGATATTATGGTTGTCATCAGGTCAAAAATCTTCGTCCAAAATGCGTTGTATTTCACCTGGTCTTTACACAGCAACCTGCCACTATTCGACCGAGCGTTACTGGCGCACTGGTCTCTAGGAGGCTGACCGAGAATAGTCTGCCCTACTGCGGTGGCAGAAAATTGGTCTAAAAAGTCGGAAATT
Organism: Salinisphaera sp. G21_0; assembly: GCF_017744115.1. Classification (GTDB taxonomy): domain Bacteria; phylum Pseudomonadota; class Gammaproteobacteria; order Pseudomonadales; family Endozoicomonadaceae; genus Endozoicomonas. The sequence continues at coordinate 4,700 of NZ_JAGHQW010000043.1, forward strand.
TTTAGCAAATAGAACCACTATTCACTAAAAATTTCCGACTTTTTATCCTCAATTTTCTGCCATCCTCGCTACGGGCGCTATTCTCGGACAGCCTCCTAGTCCCCCCCTGTCTTTTTTGCTGAAAAATAAACCACCATTCTGAGTGTTATTTAATTTGATCTCTTGATCGGGGGCATCCCTATGTATTACTGGTTTATGCTGTTTCTGGCCATTATTACCGAGGTGGCCAGTACCTCCTTTATGAAAATCGCTTCAGGAAGCAACCCTGTTATGGGCTATACATTGATGGCTATCCTGATTTCCATTTCCTATTTTTTCCTGTCACAGGCAGTTCGAAAAATCCCCCTGGCCATTGCCTATACCATGTGGGAAGGACTCGGTCTCCTTCTGATCAGCATGATGTCCTGGTATTTCTTTAACGAAACGTTCTCAGCCAATAAACTCATTGCCATGGCCTCTCTGCTGACCGGCATGGTGCTGATGAACCTGGGAGAGAAACTGGCGGAAAGACGGGAAAATAAAGAGCCACTGATTAACCAGAAGGAGCTGCAGCCATGTCAGACCATCTGCAACTGATTGCTATTTTCTGGGTCGTTGCCGCTTCCAGCTGCGATATTATTGGCAATGTACTGACCAAGCTCTCCAACGGCTTCACAAGGAAGCGGTTTGCCGTGATGGTGATGGTCGTTCAGATTGCGGCCTTTGTTTTCCTGTCCTTTGCACTGGAAAGCATTGACCTTAGTGTTGCCTATGCACTGTGGGGAGCCCTGGGTATCATTGCCACTTCAATTATTGGCAGAATGATGTTTGGGGAAAGTCTCCACCCGGTCAAAGTGCTGGGTATAGCGGTAACATTGGTTGCCATTGTTTTTCTTAAACTGTCAATCTGAACCCGACTATTACTGGCTCGCCAGAAAGACGAGCCAGTATACCAGCAGCCGCTAACTTTCCCGGTGCAGATAGTCACCAAAATAGATGTCCGGTTTTTTCATTCTAAGCTCATTACGTTCCCGGGTTACATTTTCAAACTCTTTTGCCAACGGCATAAAATGGTAAAGGTTGCAGTCATCTTCCGAAGTACTCATCAGGGTCAGCCCGACGGGCATACCATGAACTTTATCATGGCCTACAGGCAGAGTAATGGCGGGCACATCAAGCAAGTTAGCCAGACTGGTGAGCTGACTCAACTGCAATGAACTCCGTAAGTCAGCCATACCGTATTGTTTTTCGCCCCTGATAATATCTCTGCTCACTTCAGGAATCGTGGGCATCAGAATCACATCAACGCCCCGATCTTTGAGTGATTTAAGGTGCTGTTTGAATTGCCCACGGTTTTCTCTGGCAACGCGCTTCATCCGATCAGTAAACGATTTGGCCAAATTCATATTCAGCTTGAGTTCCGGATCGGCCTGGCTCCGTTGATCATCGGATAACGCAGATGAATTAAAGGCTTGCAGTTCTTCAGAGCCAAACAGTACCACATGGGACAGAGCCAGTGACCTGGCATTCCCTGGAGAATTCTCAAGATCCATAAGATGGACTTCCTGCACATTTCTGGCCTTGCCATATTTACTCTGCCAGCAGCCAATGGCCTGTAGACATTTTTCTGCAACGGCCGGATTGGCAATGCCCATGGCATCCAGATCAATCGCCACACCCAGCTTCTGGTAATCCAGACAGCGTTTATCCGGCCTGACACTGCTGGCCGCCAGAAACGCCTTGGCAATATCGACCACCTTGAGTCCTAAAATTCCTGACTTAACCATTGACTCCGGGTTATCTTTATAGGCTCCCCCTGTCTGATCAAGAAACGATTCAGCACGAACCTTTGCCTTGCCACACATCCCCCCGCCAATGCCCGTTGCTCCCGCGGGAATACGGACAGAACCACCACCATCACTACCGATGGCTATGGGCACCAGACCACTGCTGACCGCGACGGCACCGCCAGAAGTGGAACCACCGGGAATTTTAGGTCGGCCATTTTTTCCCAGATAGGTATTCGCCAAAGGACCATCTTTGGGATTGATACCACTGGCACCGGCACCCAGTGCATGCTGGGTGTTGGTTTGCAGCAGGCAGAATTCATCAGAAGCACCAAGGATATCGAGAAACCTTGTGGTTACCGCTTGCTTAACGCCCTCCCCTTTCATTCCATGGGTTGCTGTCACCCACTTTAAGTGAAATTCAGCCTTGACCGAAACGGGTATTTTATTATGTTGGAAATCACTGGCTTGCAACGGCTGCTCAAAAATACCCTGTTCGCTGATACACCCTCTCTGTGACTCTGATAGTTGATCTGATTGGCAGGCTTTTTTAATAGCATCTGAGATATTCTCAACATTAACGCCACACCAGTCAGACAATGGCTTATCCAGATGGCTATCAGGCTCCCGGTCAGGCTTGATTTCCGATAAAAATTGCAGATATTCAGTGTCGGTTATTGTCTCTTCATCACCAGCGGCCCGAGACGTAACAGCATTATCCGAACTCACCTGGTTTATCCCCTGATCATTGAAAGTCACTCTTTCGGGCATTGAATTCGATAATCCGGAAATAAACCGCATACCCGGTGTAGCGAATTCAAGACGAGACAGCGGTTCAAGAACATATTTCAGAAAAGGGCCTTTGTTTCTGTGGCCCGAAGGAACCAGATTCTCAGCCCGGCATTGAGGGTATTGTTTTATTGTGCGGTGGCAGAAGAACCCGGAGTCATTATCCTTTGATTGTGAACAGAACTCACATTCAAGAGCTGATAATTTTGACGCTGATAGTGCAGTTGACGCATCCATTTTGACCCTTTGCCCCTTGCTCTGTATGTTTATGTGTGTGCCAGTCGAATTTTCTCGCAAAGGCTTGAACAGTGAGTTTAGACAGTAAACAGTAACATTAGTTCATTGACAATATCCCCCTGAATTTGCCCTGTGAACTTTGAAAAAACATCATTGTCCAAGCGCGGGCTTTATCAAACTTATCGTCATACGACTATTTAAAAACAAGTACCAGCTAACTAACCACTTTTGTCTTCATATGATTTTTATATTAAGCAATTACACCTTTTAACCACTGCTGATTTTCATTCGGGTACATACAATGGATATCCCCATCGGGCAAAGTGGCTACCACCATAACAGTACAGTAACGCTTGCAGGCCAATCGGATGCAAATCTTTCGTATTCGGGTGAACAGCGGGATAATCAGAAAAAAGGTACTCCTGTCTGCCAGGCTGTACCAGTAACTCCGATGGTAGCGGCAAGCGACAATGCATTAATAAAGCAAAACAAGTCACTGAGTGAGTATATTGCGCAACATTGTCACTCATTACGAAATCTGATTGCAGTGACAACACCGCAAACAGAGGTATCCCTATTACCGGAAAATCTGCTGTACACGTCAGAACAGAGGCTGTTGTCAATAGCCGAGCTTGATGAGATGCAACGGCATATCAGCCTGCAAACGGACATCACGATTAATGGTAAACGCTATAAGCTGGAAACACTGCCCGATGATACACCGCTGTTTTACCAGTTTTATTGCCGGGATCAAAAGGCAAGCATTGATGATGAGTCCATTCGCATTTTCCAGAATAATTGCCTTATTGAACAGTCCCGTGCTGCCATCATTCTCATCAATAACGATCTGATCAATAAAACAGTGGCCGCTCAGGTCAGGCAGTTGGAACAGACAGTTAAAAATGTACGTGTCGTTGATGTGGCAAAGTTGCTTCCTGAGGGCGACGTGGCCGGTATAAAAGTCACCCAGAACATGGAAGACCAATTTTATCTGGAACTGGATGCCCGGGTTTGCACACTGAAACAACATTATTTTACCGATGGCCGCATAAGAACTTACTCGAGCTTTCATGACATCATGGACATTCTCCAATTCGTAGCAATGTACCATTGTGATAAGGTCTGTGAATTAGCAGGAATTAAAACCAACAGTCGGGGATGCATAAAAATCGACTGGGATATGGAGTTAATAGCGCCCATTGGTACTGTTAAATGCCCGGATGGTATTAGTACTTTTGTTATGGACAGGATTCAAAGGACAGATGACGCCGGAAATAATGAGTTAATACATACTCTGCGATCGGAGAACAGCCTGGTAGCAGTAACCAGACCACAGCACCCCATCATGGCTGAGTCAGTTTGCCCTTACCCTGCAAGTATATTCTGTCAATTCTCTGGTGCTATCAATCAATCATTCAGTCAGTCACTCCACTCTCCAGACTATGATGTCAAACAATTCACCATAAAGGGGGATGGTGAGATCAATTCCCTGAAGATGTTATGTCGTTTGAAAGACCGGGAAAAGATTGCCGGTAATATTGACCCTGCTCAGCAACTAAGCCTCAGCTATAACCCACGGGACAGCTGGAAGCAGAAAATTGCTTTTCCATTAACGGGCATCAAAGCAGATCAAAGTCGGGTCCGGGGTATCAGCTCATGGCAGAAAAAGACACCAGAACCATAACCTGCTAGGCCCTGCGAAGATAAAAATATTCGTCACCCGGGCCATCTCTATGACCTGATTCCAAACAGGCTGAGCAGTGGCTCTTTTCAGCAAAAAAGCCCCTGTTCGATGAAGTTAGCTACTTGCTATCCCGCCTGCTTCAATTTTCTGAATATGGGCTTTCACTTCCTCTGGAATACTGGTCTTGCGATTGGTCAAGAAGTTAAACATAACGCCCGTTGCGGTACCGGTTGTGGTCACTCTGTTCAGGCTTTTACTGAAAATCGCATACTCCATGGTAAAACGGTCTTCCTGCACATCACGAACTCTTGAGCCCACCAGCAAGGTGTCTGGATAGGTAACCGGAACCTTATAAAAGCATTGGGTATGACTGATCACCGGGCCAATGCCACTGCCTTTCGCTTTTTCCATCATCTGCATTTTGCCGAAATAATCGATCCGGGCTGATTCAAAATAACGGAAATACACGACATTATTGACATGCTGAAGGGCATCCATATCCCCCCAGGCTACGGGTATCTCAGTGATGACGGGATAGTCTTCCAGCAGGTGCTCCACAGTAATGACTCCTTTTTTTTCTATTATTGTGTGCATTTAACAGAAATGCGCGTGCAACCATAAAGGGAATTCAGGCAATTAACAACAGGTTCCATCCTAAGGTAATTTCCGCAATCAGCTTCGGTTTATCATTGACTGACTTCGAATAACCGTTCTGTTAGCATGAATATCCGGCTATCAGGCCCTCAACCTGTTTCTTTATTGGAGGACCAATGTCGGAATATTCCCAGGATTACGCTCACGCTCCCGTTTCAGCTGCAGCCCGTAAAGGCTTCTTCCCCATTTTGGTGGTCATGGTTGGTTTTACCTTCTTCTCAGCCAGCATGTGGTCCGGCGGAACCCTGGGACAAGGTCTGGACTTTTCCAGCTTTCTGATCACAGTGATGATCGGCAACCTTCTGCTCGGTGCCTACACGTCAGGTCTCGCCTGGATGGGCAGTAAAACCGGCCTTTCTACTCACCTTCTCTCTGAATACGCTTTTGGTAAAATCGGCGGTAAGCTGACCTCCCTGGTGCTGGCCGCTACCCAGGTGGGCTGGTTCGGTGTGGGCGTGGCCATGTTTGCCCTGCCGGTGAACAAGGCCACCGGAATTAACACGGAGATTCTGGTCTTAATCTCAGGATTCCTGATGACCGTAACCGCTTTTTTCGGTTTCAAGGCTCTGACCATTCTCAGTTTTATCGCAGTTCCCGCCATTGCCCTGCTGGGTGGTTTCTCGGTCAGGGAAGCCGTGGCGAGCGCCGGTGGCCTGTCGGCATTGATGGCGATTGAACCGGCCTCCACTATTACCTTTGCCAGCGCCATCAGTATCTGTATCGGATCGTTTATCAGTGGTGGTTCCCTAACCGCGGATTTTACCCGTTTTGCCCGCACACCGAAAATTGCGGTCAGTGCGACACTGATTGCCTTCTTCCTTGGCAACAGCCTGATGTTCACCTTTGGTGCCATCGGTTCCATGGTGACCGGTCAGGCGGATATCGCCGAGGTAATGTTTCTGCAGGGTTTGATTTTGCCAGCTGTGATCACACTGGGCCTGAATATCTGGACCACCAACGATAATGCCCTGTACGTTTCCGGCCTGGGCTTTGCCAGTATTACCGGCAAGAGCAAAAACCTGATCGTGATGATCAACGGTGCCCTGGGAACCTTGTTTGCCCTGTGGCTCTACAACCACTTTGTCGGATGGCTGGGCCTGTTGAGTTCTGCACTGCCACCCGTCGGTGCCATTCTGCTGGCTGATTACTTTCTGGTAAGAAAAGGCCATTACCCGGACTATCAACAAGCATCTTTTGCGACTATCAACCCGTCAGCACTGATCGCCTGGGTTGCCGGCATTGCCGCCGCAAGCCTGTTGCCGGGTATTGCCCCCATCAATGGTGTTGTGGTGGCGTCCATCAGCCATGTCCTGCTCCAGAAAGCGCCCATTTTTCAGGGCCGCATGGCTCACACTGAGACTTCGATATGAGACTTGAAAACGTCCGCCTGCACCAGCAAGAAGGCCTGTTTGATATTGACATGGATCATGGCACGTTCACTGCCATCACACCTGCTGCCACGGTCCGAAATACTGCCCGGAACGAAGGAGTCGAGGTCATCGACGGTCATGGACGGCTGGTCCTGCCGCCATTTATCGACCCACATGTACATCTGGACACCGCTCTGACCGCCGGAGAGCCGGTGTGGAACCGCAGCGGCACCTTGTTCGAAGGCATTCACAACTGGTCTGAGCGGAAAAAAACGCTGACCCGGGACGATGTTAAAAACCGGGCCGCAAAAGCCCTGGAGTGGTATATCGCCCAAGGGGTTCAGCACGTTCGCAGCCATGTGGATACCACTGACCCATCGCTCACCGCTTTGCAGGCTCTGCTGGAACTGAGAGAAGAGATGCGGGAGCTGATTGATATTCAGCTGGTCGCCTTTCCCCAGGAAGGCATCCCCTCCTTCCCCAAAGGGGCTGAATTGCTGGAAGAGGCCCTGAAGCTCGGGGCAGAAGCCGTTGGCGGCATCCCTCACTTTGAATACACCCGTGAATACGGCATTGAGTCCCTGAAAACGGTGTTTGATCTGGCTGAGAAATACGATCGCCTGATCGACATCCACTGTGATGAGATTGATGATGACCAGTCACGCTTTGTAGAAACAGTCGCCACCCTGGCCCTGGAACGTGCCATGGGGCAACGGGTCACCGCCAGCCATACCACGGCCATGCACTCGTACAATAATGCCTATGTTGTTAAATTGATGCGCCTGCTGAAGAACTCCGGCATTCACTTTGTTGCCAACCCGGTCACCAACCTGAATTTACAGGGGCGCATGGACACCTATCCAAAGCGCCGGGGGATTACGCGCATCCCTGAGTTGCTGGAAGCCGGGGTTAACGCCTGTTTTGGTCAGGACGACATTGTCGATCAGTGGTTCCCCATGCAGGGCGGCAATATGCTGCTGGTGCTGTTCACCGGTCTGGTCGGCTGCCAGCTTACCGGCTTTGACCAGATTAACCGGGGCATCGACCTGATTACCCACAACAGCGCCCGCTGCCTGAATATTCACGACCAGTACGGTATTGCGGTTGGTAAACCGGCAAACCTTATTATGCTGGACTCCGAGAGCGTATTTGATGCGGTACGCCGCCAGACTTCGGTCACCCACTCTATCCGCCGGGGTAAGTTGATTGCCAGCACCGAGCCAGCCCGAACCAGGCTCTATCACTCTGGCCAGTCCAGGGATATTGACCTGAGCTGGTCGATTTAACCGGTCCCCTGCTCACCATATTTCGGGGAGCAGTCACTTTCTCCGCGCCATTTGCAACCCTTTCCCCATTTATCTGTCTATATTGTCTGAGGCTTCATGAAACGCTGGATTCACTGAGGAAGTACAGATGGCAATAACAAGATGGCTGATTTTCACTCTCCTTTGCGGGATAACCGGACTCGCCGCCGCTTATCCTGAAGCTGACCAACAGGGCGCTGTATATAAAGGGCTGCAGGATGTCCATACCATCGCAGAGATGCAGGGAATCAACCCCCGGGATACAACAGTGCGATGGGAAATCGGCGACAATAATCTGCAGGAGTGGCTGCTCGCTCCCTGGAACAAACAGAAAGTGGACGAAGCCCTTGCCACTTACCAACAGCAGTACGGCTCCATCACCCAGACGGCTGCCAAAGTGGTCATTGGCGCTATCAGCAATAATTTTGATGCCTCTGGCCATCTGATTACCGAAGCTGAACGCCAGCAGCTGTTTGACCGGGTTCAGCAGACTCAATACCTTCAGAGGTTTCATCCCAGCGCCCGGGCCATAACCATCGCTGATGCTGATGCACAGTTTTTCCCCAGTGATGTATTTTTTACCAATAATCTGGCTCAGGCTTCCAATGTTGCCGCTAACCAGAAATCATCCAGTACGCTTATTCTGAGAAACACCCCGGTCTTTGTGCTTGGTCAGTTAACGACTATTGACTCAGTCGGCCTGGAGTCAGCCGAAGATAGCTGGGTAGCCCTGTGGCGTCCGGAGTTTGGCCTTAAATTCACCAAGGCAAGGCATATCGCCTTTGTCGATGACTCTCTGGCGGGTGAACTTCCCGTTTCATCCCGGGATCCTGATCACCAACTGAAACTGACCGTCACCAGCCGGGTCAGAAGTCAGGACCTGAACCAGCGGTTGCCTTTAGGCACCCCGGTATACAGCCTGAGTGGCAGGTACTTTTTCGCTGCGCGAAACCATCAACCTCCAGCATCCCGGCAGATAGAATCGTCAGAGTTACGGCTTTATTCTGCCCAACTGTCCCCTGTGGAATTATCGGTTGATCCTGCGGGAAAACTGGATAACCAGGTTTTAAAAGTACCACTTCCCCTGAGTTACCAGAACTATCTGAACCAGCTAAGTAATACCCTGTTAAAATACCCGTCAGAATATGTTGCGCCGGAACACAACGAGAACCGTTACTTTGCCTTTGGCGAAGGAACCATTGGCCCTGACGGCGAAAGGGGCATGGACGCTTCCACTTTCGTCCTGAAGCTCATTCAGCCCTTTGGTAAATGGCTTCCCAGGTATTCCGTTCACCAGGTTGAAGAAGGCATCAAAAACCGTCTGATCAAGACCACTCAAAATGCATCCCCGGAGGAAAACTATCAGGCCATGCTCAATCACTGTCAGGTGGGTCATTTTGTCTCGGTGGGGCGCGGCAGTAATATGGCCTGTCTGGGCAGTATTACCCTGGATCAGCTGGGACAGCTCAGTGATCAAGCCTATGCAGATGCGGTAACTACCGGAGGGATGACAGATCAGGACCGTATTCCACTGCTGGCACTCAGTACCGTCGGACTGACAACCATAGAGGATGTTATGATCAATAAACCGGCAGGCTCTATGGAATTCCAGGCAACCGGTGAAACGCTGCCGCTGTATCTGGCGGTAAAAACGTCAATGGCCGTCTGGTATATCACTGGCAAGGCGGCGGTCTATCCCGTCTTTAAATCGGGCTATCTGAGCAGCTTTATCCGCGATGGCAGATCACTGACATTTTACCGTTATTTTGAGCCTGTAGGAGCGCCCCCCGGTGATTGAGCTTCAGGGCACAAACTTTATGCAGAGAACCGATAGGAAGGCGCATTCCTGCCTTCCTGTTGTCTCATTCGGCTGATACATGACATTCCAATGAGTTTGATGAATACTATCTCCGTTCACCCTGAGCGGAGTCTGGACTTCATTGATAGAAGGAAACCATCATGGAACCTAATAATTATTTTGAGGTCAAATTCTGGAATTTCCATTCCATGCGTGAAAGGTTTCATTCTGAGAGCAACAGCACCACCTTTCTACCCTTCGGGATCAGTTGATCGACGAGCTGGTTCAAGCGGGACTCCTCACCGCTCCCGAAGTGCATTTAACGGTAAACGAGTATCAAACCATCAGTCTCAGAGAAGTACGGCACCTCTCCATGTCGATAGTAAATGCGTTGAAGATGCCTTTTGGGATAAACAACCATTACAGGGACGTCAAGTCACCACGGCTGTTGTGCTTAACGCCTATGGGAATGATGCAACGTCCCTTCGACCTGGCTTCTTCCTGCAAAAACTGTGCTTGCAGAATATTCTCCATGGCAATAGAAAAGTTACCCCGGATCAGGTTATTCAAGAATTCAACCGTAAGCCGGATCGAAATAATAAGTGCAAATTAGCCTTGGCGCGCTTTATGCAGCACTGTCTCCACAGGGGCATGCCGGTGAAGGGCCAGAACGTCACGCCGGATATGGTGGTTAAGTATTTCCCGGATAGTCCGGAAGGCAAACTGGGGTTAGCAAGGTTCAAAGAAGAATGTTGCCTGAATCGCCTGCCGTTAAATGGCCAGCAGATCACGACGGAAGCGGTGTTCAGGAATTATCAGGCCGCCGGGTCAACACTGGAGCTGGTACGCTTCAAATCGGAATGTTGCCTGAGGGAGTTGTCGTTGCATGGTCGGCGGATCACCCCGGAGGCAGTGGTTAGAGGTTGTCAGGCTGCCATGGCAACACTGGAGCTGGCGCGCTTTAAGGAACAATGTTGCCTGAGGGGTCTGCTGTTGAATGGCAAGCAAGTCACACCGGATGCCGTGGTTAAGGATTATCAGACCACCAACGCAACACTGGATCTGGCACGCTTCAAGCAAAAATGTTGCCTGAAGGGCCTGGCGCTGAATGGACAGCCGGTCACACCGGACGAGGTCGTTCAGAGTTACCCGGATAGTCCGGAAGGCAGGCTGGGGATAGCGCGCTTCATAGCGGAGTGTTGCCTGCAGAACCTGCCACTGAATGGTTGGGAAGTCACAACAGATATGGTGGCCAGGAATTATCATGCAGCCAATGCAACACTGGAGCTTGCTCACTTTAAGCAACACTGTTGCCTGATGCGGCTGCCGTTGAATGGTCAGCTGGTCATACCGGATGCGGTGGTTAAGGCTTTCCCGGACAGCCGGGAAGGCCAACTTGGCAAGGCGCGCTTTAAAGCAGAATGTTGCCTGAAGCGCCTGGTGTTGAATGGCCAGTTCGTCAACCCGGATGAGGTGTTAAGGGGGTTTCAGGCAGTCAATGCAACACTGGAGCAGGGACGCTTCAAAGCGGAATGTTGCCTGAAGGGCCTGAGGTTGAACGGCCAGCAGGTCTCACCGGATGCTGTGGTCAGGGATTATCAGGCAGCCAGGGCAACACTGGAGCTGGCACGCTTTACAGCGGAATGTTGCGTGAGGGGCCTGACATTGAATGGCCAGCCCGTCGCACCGGATGCAGTGGTTAAGAATTATCAGGCAGCCAGGGCTACACTGGAGCTGGCGCGCTTTAAGCAACAATGTTGCCTGAAGGGCCTGGCGTTAAATGGCCAGCCGGTCACCCCGGATGAGGTGGTCAGGGATTTCCCGGATAGTCCGGAAGGCAAACTGGGAATAGCGCGCTTTAAGCAATACTGTTACCTGAGGGGCATGGCATTGAATGGTCAGCAGGTTACATCGAATGAGGTGGTCAGGGGTTATCTGGCAGTCAGGGCAACACTGGAGCTGGCACGCTTTAAGGAACAATGCTGCCTGAAGGGGCTGCTATTAAATGGCCAGCAGGTTACCCCGAAAGAGGTGGTTAAGGGGTTTCAGGCAGCCAGAGCGACACTGGAGCTGGCGCGCTTTAAAGCGGAATGTTGCCTGAGAGGCCTGCCATTGGGCGGCCAACAGGTCTCAACGAAAGCGGTGGTCTCTGCTTATCAGGCAGTTTCAGCAGTACTGGAGCTGGCGCGCTTCAAAGAGGAATGTTGTCTGAGGGGCCTGACATTAAATGGCAAGCTGGTTACAACGGACGAAGTGGCCAGGGGGTTCCCGGACAGCCCCGAGGGCAAACTGAGATTAGTGCGCTTTAAGGAAGAATGTTGCCTGAGGGGCCTGACCTTGAATGGTCAGCAGGTCTCACCGGATGCGGTAGTTAAGGATTATCAGGCAACCGGGGCTGTGCTGGAGCTGGCGCGCTTCAAAGCGCAATGCTGCCTGAAGGGCGTGCTGTTGAATGGCCAGCCGGTCATACCAGATGCGGTGGTTAAGGCTTGTGAATGCGGCGGCTGGTTACTTCAAAAAGCCATTTTTTATGCTCAGCTGGCATTGAATGGCAGAGAATTGGACAGCGCCTGTCCGGATGACCAGGAAGTATTAACAGCGTTTAATGAAGTACCCGGTAATCATTCTTCAAGGCAAACCAGGTATCTGATGCTAAGGCTGCAACAATCTCAGCGGAACCATGAAACCGGTGAAGCCCGGGGTTTGCTGCAAGAGGCCTGGCAAATCCTGAACAGCGTATCGGTCAAAGGTGAAGAGGAACTACGACTGGAATGTGTATTGACATTCATGGCTATGTATTATGAGCTGCCAATCAATTACCAGAGAGTGTCAGCAGAGCAGGTATTGCAATCCATCAAAACCCTGAGAAGTTCAGTTCAGACTTTACGTCTGCATTTCTTCTTCATGGCACACTGCTGCATCACGAAACAACCTGTAGATGGACAGGAAATCCATGAGGAACAGGTTCTGGAGTGTCTGCAGAGTTTTTCTGAAGGCAGCAAGATGTCCCATGCTTTAGGCTGCTGGTTTCAGTCTGGCCCCGAAGCCAATGTCATGGATGAGTTACTGTTGCTTCGGGAAAATACCATAGCCCTCGACAGTGATTGGCAGCTGTGAGATGAGTTCTGATGCCAGGCTTTTTCAGGCTCTCAGGTAACTGGCTTGCTTTGAAGAATGATCCCCGGTTGTGATGATCAGGCGTTCTCCTTTAATACACGACGATATGCTGTGAACTGATGACCAAACGTGTCAATGCCTTCCTGGCGAAGTGCAGGAGCAAGGTGTGCCAGGTAGTGATCCAGCGCACCCTGCCCAGACACTCGATAGCGAATGGAAAAACCCGTTGAATAAGGTCTTGCTGTCAGCTGATCATCTACCGTCAGCTTCAGTATTTCCGCACTGTGAAACCCTTCGGCCTTCAGCACGGCATCAACATGTGGCGTTAGCCAGGCCCTGAATTCATCCACAATATCATTATCCACCAGACAATTGACTTCATAGATAATCATGAACGCCCCCTTTTTAAATACCCATTGGCCAGTAATGGATAATAGTGGATAAATGGCAGAAAGGCAGAAGGTCAGACTTTTCGCACAATATTTAAACCATGCCGGATGGGCAGCAGCACACTCTCAAGGTTTGGGTGCTGATAAATGTAACGATTCAGATCGGCAATCACCTGATCACGCTCCTCCTGAGGGTCAAGCACCTTCCCTTTCCAGAGGGCATCATCAATAACCACAAGCCCGTGAGGGTTCAGCATGGGCAGTACCAGTTCCAGATAATCGCGGTACTTCTTCTTGTCTGCATCAAGAAAGACCAGGTCCAGTTTTTCCGCTGTTAATTCCGGGATGGTATCCAGCGCCCTGCCAAAGAGCACTTTGACTTTATGTCCATGGGGAGAGCGGTCAAAAAACTCCTGTCCAATGGCGATGGACCGTGGGTTGGTTTCACAGGCATACACCACGCCATCATCGGGCAAACCTTCTGCCATGGATAGCGCTGCGTAGCCGGTAAACATACCAATTTCCAGCACAGTTTTACTGCGGCTGATCTTAACCAGCATTTTCAGGGTCTGCCCTACCAGCCGACCGGAGAGGTTAACGGGGTAACGGGTTCTGTCCACCGTGGCCTGAGCCAGCTCGGCCAGAAGCGGAGACTCACCGGACGTCATCGTCTGGCAATAGTTTTCAATTGCTGGATCAACCATCCAATCCATGCACTGTACCTTTCTTGATAAAAGAACCTTGATAAAAGAATCTTGATAAAAAGGGCACTCTCCATGAAGATGAGGCCACAACTTATAAAGCGTTGAAAAATCAGCGGCGAATTTTAAGCGAGGGAGCCATGACAGAAAAGCCCGTTATTGAGATAGAGTACTGCAGTCAATGCCAATGGCTGTTACGTTCTGCCTGGCTGGCACAGGAGCTGCTAAGTACCTTTAGTACTGATATAGGGGAAGTTCGGTTAAAGCCGGGAACAGGGGGCATCTTTATTATAAAGCTGAATGGCGAAGAGATCTGGGAACGGAAAAAGAATGGCGGTTTTCCTCAACCCAAGGAAATTAAACAGAAAGTCAGGGACGTGATTGCCCCTGAAAGAGATCTTGGCCACAACGACCGTTGAGGGAGGTCAGATTCATCTAACCTCACCTCTATAAACCCTAAACCCAGGCGCTCTCTTTCTTGCGGATTTTCAACATCGGCAGGAACAAACCAAGCAGAATACCCAGCAATATTGTGCCACCACCAAAGAGATACCAGCGCAGGCTGGTGTCTCTTAGCAGCTGACGATTTTCCGCCTGCAGCACCTGCAACTGGTTTTTCAGCCGTTCGTTTTCCTCAACCAGCTGCTGGTTACGACGATCTATCGCCAGGGGCTCAGCAGAAATATCCTGAAGTCGTTTCAGCTCCACCTGCTGGCGATCCAGTTTATTCTCCGCCTTGCTGAGTTCGGAGGTGACCTCTTGCAGCTGACCATCCCGTTCCATCAGGCGTATTTCCAGCGCTTTATTGTCAGCAGCCATTTTACTGGCCCGATCCAGGGCCGCGGGTAACTGGCGAAAAGCCGGTGGGTTGGTCATCAGATATTGTGTCGGTACATAACCTTCCTGATCACCGTGTTTCACTTTACTGAAGCCCTTGCCGGAATTTTCTTCCAGCAATACCAGTGAAGTACCGGTCTTCAGTCCACGGTGCAGAATCCGGTATTCATTACCGGGCCCGGTGCGCATGGGCACATAGGTAATATCAGTGATATATCGTGTCTCTGCACAGACCTGTCCGATCCATAACAACCCGAACAGAACAGCCAGCCAATGTTTTTGCATTTTCACAGGTATCAGCATCTCAAATCACGGCAGAACTTTTTTAAATGGCTTAACGATAACCTGTCGATAAACGCCAGCCTCAATATAGGGATCTGCATCTGCCCAGGCCTGGGCTTCGGTTAAACTGGCAAATTCGGCAACCACCAGACTGCCGGTAAAACCAGCCTCTCCCGGATCATTGCTGTCTATTGCAGGACAGGGACCAGCCAGCACCAGCTGCCCTTTGTCCTTTAATTGCTGAAGCCGCTCAAGGTGTGCGGGGCGCGCCTTCATTCGCAATGGCAGGCTATTATCGACATCTTCACTGAAAATAGCGTAGAGCATTTATTTCTCCTCAGTCTGAATATGTTTTGAAATCACCAGAAACTGACCAATCACAAACAGGAATGTTAAAATAAGGCTGCCGAACACTTTAAAGTCCACCCAGATATCGTGGAAGGTAAATGCCACAAAGAGGTTGGCCGCCCCCAGAAGAATAAAAAATATCACCCAGCTGATGTTCATCTTGAGCCAGATGTTGTCCGGCAGTGTCAGGGCGTGTCCCATCATCCGTTCCAGCAGGGTCTTTTCACCAATAAACTGACTGCCCAGAAAAGCAACCGCAAAGATCCAGTTGACGATTGGGGTTTTCCACTTCAAAAAAGCTTCATCGTGAAACGTCAGTGTCATGCCCCCAAACAGCATAACCGCCGCGAGAGTAACCACATGGCTTTTCTCCAGCGCACGGTTTTTCAGATACAGGCTGCCGTACACCAGAATGGAAGCAACCATCAACACCAGAGTTGCGCTGAACGGTCCACCCAGTTCAAAGTCATTTGCCCCCAGACTGACCGTTCTCGGGTCCATTTTATAGACGACAAAGAAAAGAATCAGAGGAATAAAGTCAATTATTTGCTTCATATTTGGCCAATCAGAGTAGAATAGGAGGCACCAACTTATCACCACGTTAGTGAATAACGGTCAGGGAGTTTGAGCCTGCTGGCAATAAGTAGTTAACTACATAATAAACTAATTGAATTTCAGGGTAAGAGGCAATTTTGATTTCCATTGATTTACACAGCCACACCACCGCTTCCGATGGAACTCTTGACCCAGTTGAACTCTACCTGCGGGCTCAGGAACGACAGGTCCATACTCTGGCCATTACCGATCATGACACTGTTGCTGCCCACTACTTCCTCAGAGACCACCAACCTGAAGGGGATGTTCGATTAATCACCGGCATTGAACTCTCCACTACCTGGTCCGGCGCAGAAATTCATATTGTCGGTTTGAATTTCTCCCTCGATCACCAGGATCTGGAGCTGATCATAAAAACCCAGGGCGAATCCCGCAGAAAACGCTCACATCATATAGCCGAACGGCTGGCCCGTCGTTTGCCAGAATGGAATGCCGATCAGATTTTCCGAAACGTCCTTGAGGTTGCGGTTGAACAACAGCAAAACAGCCATTATGGCTTTATGCTGAAACCGGACGACGTGCAGATTGGGCGGCCACACTTTGCCCGCTGGCTGATCAGTGAAGCACGATGCCATGATATGGATACTGCGTTTCGCAAGTACCTCGACAACAGCAAAATTGGCAACCTTAAAGCCTTCTGGCCTAAGATGAGTCAGGGCGTTGCCTGGATTCGGGCACTGGGAGGAACGGCCGTTCTTGCCCACCCCGGAAAATACCGGATGACCGCCACCAAACTCCGGGCTCTGATCAAAGACTTTACCCTGGCAGGCGGGCACGCCATGGAGGTTCAGGGCTCTAACCACCCACATAGTCAGGTAGAGCAAATGGCACGCTATTGCCGGGAGTTTAACCTGATGGCATCACAGGGCAGTGATTTTCATAACCCGGACTATCCATGGGTTGATATTGGTCGATTGCCTCCTTCTCTCCCTGAAAGTCTGACACCGGTCTGGGCCATCTGGCAATAGGGCCTGCTGCGCCAAATCATTGTTCATTGGAACCAACAGGTTGTGCTGTGGTCTACGGTATTTTAAGCACAATGAAATATGGTAATTATGGATAAAATCAACAATGCCGCTGTTGCAGAAAAAGCTGTTTACCCTCCCCCGGAACAGCCAACCGGAGAGGCTGGGGCTGCATTTGCAGGCCATGACGTCAATATTACGAATCGGTCCGCTCCACCCCCTTATTCAGTGGTCGACCCGGAACCACCGCCTGCTTATACTCCGGTTTGCGTTGACATTACTGAGCGCCTGTGCGCAACCTCAATCAACGACGCTCCTCCTGCGTCCCTGGAGGAGTGCCTCTTTGCCCTTGAGCAAGCCTACAACACTAATTTTGAATATCTGGCAAATACCCTGAGCCTTTGCAGGGACTACAGTAGTGCAAGTGTTATCAATCCATTCTGGTGTATCCTGAATGAAGTTATTAACAAAACTCTGCCGCCAAATAACAATAATAAAAACCTGAAGCTATTGGCTGAAAGGTTATGGACATTTGTCCTGGATGCCTATAATACGCTGTCAGGACACTCATATCGAAAACTCAGTCAGTTGACCGTCGTAGCCAGCATGTACTTCCTCGAAGAACATTTCAAGAGCCAGTATCCGATGCCAATCACCAGGGATGATAAGGTGAAACCGGAGAGCGTGGCAGGTGCTTCAAGCGACGATGAAAGCTTGTTGCCTGCCATGGTCAGAAGAGAGTTTTTCTGCAAGTTGTATTCAGCCATGCACAAGTGCAACAGGGCTGATGCCCTGGACTATTTAGACGAGTTTGTGGCAACAAACCCGTCAGGGTTAAAAAAGGATCTGGACCATCAGCAACCGGTTACCGTCAACCTGAAGTTTTCCGGACTACGGTACGAAGATATTCCTGGTACGACCCTATCGAAAAAATATACGCCCAAGCTTGAGGAGTTTAGTCGAGCATATAAGATCGATCTTGCCCGTTTAGTGGAGGTAATAGGTCAAACACGGCCAGCATGCTCCGCGAGCAAGGACATTTTGGGTGAATCCATGAAACAGGTTGCTCGTGAAACGCTTAACAAAAGTTTTCATCCAAAAAGCTTCTTCGCAGACCAGTCAGAACTCTTCCGGGATCGAAATTCGAGGTGTATTTTGACATTGATGGACTATTGTCAACGTCAGGTTTTCAATGCCGCCCGTAATTCAGCAAGACCTGAAGCACCTGAAATTGGCGAAAAATGTAATGTTGCACGTCGGCCCGCTCACGAATCATCCGCAAGCAGCCAGCGGGACATTCAGCAGGTGCTGGATAAACTCCTTGAACTGCTGGTAGTGGCCGAAAAAATAAAACTCTACCCCCATGAAAAGGATCCCGAAGTATTACAACATATAAAAACTTTTTTTGAAGCAGCAGCCGCAAACAATGGTTGGGGGTGAATACATAAGTTTAAGCGCCCATGAGCGGATTTCTGATGTTTCCCAGTAAATAAAAAACTATGTCATGGAGAAAAAAATCTTTTCCTCTGTGCCTGACATTATTACGGGGCAATTCCCAAGTACGACATGCTACGAGAACAGCAGTCTATTTTCGGACAACCTGTCGGGCACTTCTTTCCTATTGACCTGAGTGTTATGATGCGCCACCGCTTTTGCGCAACCACCACAGTGCTCTTTCGCTGAAGCATTACTCTTTAGGCTGAAGGCTATTTGCTTAACTAAAGGCTATTTCCTTTGCTAAAGGCTATTTCCTTAGCTAAAGGCTATTTCCTTAGCTAAAGGCTTCATTCCTTCATCACTCTGAGTTATGGCCGACAAACTTTTGTGTTTGTCACCCCAACACCCCGGGCCATAGGCAGAGTGAATAACCCTGATGCTGACGATTGCCATGAGCCAGTTCTTTCAGATTCACCCCGACAACCCGCAACTGCGCCTGGTCCGTCAGGCTGTCGATATTATTCGCGATGGTGGTGTGATCGCCTACCCTACCGACTCAGCCTATGCCCTGGGTTGTCACATTGGCGATAAAAAGGCCGTGGAGCGCATCCGGAAAATACGCAGGCTGGATGAAAAGCATAATTTTACCCTGGTCTGCAGAGACCTCTCCGAACTGGCGACCTATGCCCAGGTGAATAATACGCAATATCGAATGCTGAAAAATCACACACCGGGCCCCTATACCTTTATTCTGAAAGGGTCCAGGGAAGTACCCCGACGGTTGATGCACCCTAAGAGGAAGACCATCGGCATACGTGTGCCTGAGGGTGCCATTGTGCAGTCACTGCTCAGCGAGCTGGGATGCCCCATTATGAGTTCAACACTCCACTTGCCTGGTGACGAGTTCCCCATGATGGATCCTTACGATATCCGCATGACTCTGGAACCCCAGCTGGACCTGATTATTGATGGCGGATTCTGTGGCATGGAGCCGACGACGGTGGTCAGCCTGATGGAAGATGTCCCGGAACTTCTCAGGGTCGGCAAAGGTAATCCTGAGCCTTTTATGATTGATTAGTTTTTCTTGCGGTAAAGTAAGTATCAGCTGTTAGTTCACACAACTATCCATGACATGCCATGATATGGAATTGACAGCAAAAACTATGTTTCTACTATTCAGAAAAATCGTCTAGGATTGTTAGTCTGATTCAAAAGCCTGAATCCCATACTGCATCCAACAATCAAGAATTAATCAGTGAATAGCCGAAATCAATCAATTAACAAAGCATTTATCAAACCATGCCAATATCAGCAGTCAAAAAACCGGAAACCAAAAGATACCAAAATAAATTATTCATAATAATCTTTGGATTTCTTATACACCCTTTAGATATTCAGGCTGGTCTTGGTATAAAAAACACCTATCAAACATCACAGCAACACTTTTCTCAAGCCTACCCGGACTCTAATGAAAAAATTGAATCAAAAGAAGTTAAAGGTGAACTTCCTGATATTATTCTCACACCCGGAGAAAAAAGAAAAATCGTATTAAAATCACTCACCCAACACACCGTCGATCAGGCCAGTTCAACAAACAAAATTCTGACACATTACGCCGTTAAAGACCTGGATTTATTAAATGGATCAACGCAGTCACCCGACCACAGCATTCTGAAAAGCCTTGGAACCCCGATTACCGTATCCGGAGAAATCATGTTAGCCAATATGCTGATTACTCCAACAACCGATATCAACGTACTGAAAAAAAGACAATCCACCATACAATACCTGATCGATCATCCAATAATCATGGCCAGGCTGGAGAATCATTTACAACGGTTCTCCACCAATGAGGATGGCATCATTTCTCTGCTTGACCCCTCCGATACTGTCTATAAAGGACTTTTCCAGAGCCTGGATGCTACCACTCAGTTTGGTATGAACCCGAAAACCAGCAATGAAAAAGAAGCCTCCCGTCGTTTTATTGAAAGCCTGAATTTACTGGGTCTCGGGTTTATGCCTACCTACCTTTATTACAATTCATCACATCCATTGCATCTGGTCAGCGGCCTGACACTTTATGGCCTGACACTTTATCTGACACAACGAAGTGCCAAAAGAGAGAAAAATTATTACACCTACGTAATGGAACGTAGCAGACGCCCGGGTCTTGCCTTATTTGAAGCCAGAAAACTCTGGATGACACTTGAGAACCATCCACCGCTTCATGAAGTGTTGTTATCCTACCCGGAGCTTTCAAGGCTGGATTACTCGAAAGAATTCCGTGAAATACTCGCGCTATTGAAAGAGCCCCCTGAAAGCCCTGTCCGTTCCACCTGGCAATACTACACCTCTCATATGGGGTGCTACCACATGGCATTAGAACTTATGCAGAAGCACAAAAGTTCTATGTTATACATCCTCAAGGCAGTGGGTGAAGTGGATGCCTGGCTGACCATTGCCAAACTGGTAAGCCAGGGTCAGCAAAGAGAAAGCAACCCAATTACCTTGGCAAAATACATTCCGGAACACGCTTCACCCTACTTGAGACTCGACCGATTCTGGAATCCACATTTATCACCAGCAGTAGCCGTGCCAAACAGTATTGAAATAGGCGCGCAATTACCGTTGAACACCATCATTACAGGCCCTAATGCCGCCGGAAAATCAACCAATATGGAAGGCATTGCCATTGCCGTCCTGCTGGCACAGACCTTTGGAATTGCACCAGCGCACCATATTGAAATAACCCCGTTTTCACTGATCCATACCCATATGGATATCAGCTCAGAGGTTGCTGCCGGGCTGTCAACATTCAAGGCAGAATCGGTGAGAGCTATCGAACTGATGGAGCATATTGAAAACATGGCAGAGTATCAGTTCAGCCTGACACTGATGGATGAGATTTTCAGCAGTACCAATCCGATAGAAGGTGAGGCTGGCACTTATGGCTATCTGAAAATCATTTCCAACAACCGGAACTGCATTAATATCTGCACAACCCACTACCCCAGACCCACATTGCTGGCTGATGAATACCCCGGAATATTCCAGAACATGCATGTTCACGCAGACATCACCAGCGACGGCAGACTGGTTTATGACTACCTTTTAAAGTCCGGTTTTTCTGAACAGCATATTGCCATCAAGATTCTTGAAGATGAGGGCATTCAATCAGAATTTCTTGATATCGCCACTGACATCATCAAATATCCGGAACGATACCCTCTTCAGAACCGGAGGCACTAACCAAACGCTTTATCAATGTCTTGTTCAGGGGAGCATCCCGTCTTTTGAAACTGGCAAAAAGATCAATCATATTATTGGCCACTAAAGCCAGTAATGCGCGGCAGGTAATACTGTCTTGCCCCTCTTTCCCCTGGATTAAAACTATCGTACCCTGTCCTCTCAGGACTAATTTGGGAGAGCCCTTTGAGCGCTGTAGACCCTCAGTCGCGTGTTTTATCTGGCATGCGACCCACTGGCCGATTGCATCTTGGCCATTATCACGGTGTTTTAAAAAACTGGCTGGCACTGCAACACGAATACGACTGTTTTTTCTTTGTGGCAGACTGGCATGCATTGACCACTCACTATGAAGATACCCAGCACCTTCAGCAACACATGCTGGATATGGTCACTGACTGGCTCGCCGTTGGTGTAAACCCTGGCTCTTCCACCATTTTTATTCAGTCCCGGGTACCGGAGCATGCCGAACTTCACCTGCTGCTTTCCATGATGACACCGCTGTCATGGCTGGAACGGGTTCCAACGTACAAAGACCAGCAGGAAAAACTCAGGGAGAAAGACCTCTCTACCTATGGTTTTCTGGGATATCCCCTCCTGCAAAGTGCTGACATTCTGGCCTATCGGGCAGGCAGTGTGCCCGTGGGCGCGGATCAGGAAGCCCATGTGGAGATTACCCGGGAAATTGCCCGCCGTTTTAACCATCTCTATGGCCGTGAACCCGGTTTTGAACAAAATGCCGAAATGGCCATCCGGAAAATGGGCAGAAAGCAGGGTGAAATATACCGGAAGCTGCGCAAAACCTATCTGGAAAAAGGCGATGAACAAGCCCTGGAAACAGCCAGGGCTCTGCTGAAAGAACAGAACAATATTACCCTGGGTGACCAGGAACGCCTCTTCGGTTATCTGGAAGGCACCGGCAAGGTTATTCTGCCAGAGCCACAGGCATTGCTGACACCGCAAGCCAGAACGCCCGGGCTGGACGGACAGAAAATGTCCAAGTCCTGCAACAACACCATCAGTCTCAGAGAGAGTACTGACGAGGTGGACACCAAGATCCGGAAAATGCCCACAGATCCGGCCCGTATTCGCCGGAATGATCCGGGTGATCCCATAAAATGCCCGGTATGGCAATTTCACCGGCTCTATTCTGACCAGCAACGTCAGGACTGGGTACACAGTGGCTGTACCAGTGCCAGCATCGGTTGCCTGGACTGCAAAAAACCGGTTATAGAAGCGATCCAGGCCGAGCTGGAACCGATACGGATTGAAGCCCTGGAACTGGAAAATAATCAGGATGTGGTCAAGAGCATTATTACCGAAGGGTGTGAGAAAGCCCGCGATGAAGCCCAGGACACCCTGAAGGAAGTCCGGGATGCCATGGGACTGCATTATCGCTAGGAGGCTGACCGAGAATTGGTACAGTTCCTCTCTGGACAGACACCACCTCTGGCAGGCATGATGGAACTGATCAGCAAATAAGCCATCTAACCTCCCAGGAGGTACCGGCCCAGCAAGAGGTGAACTGCCCATGACCACGACGGAAGCCGTGGCCGAACAACCAGCACAGACGTCAGCCCCATCGGAAGCAGAATCCGTTGCACCTGAAGCTCCTCATATAAGAGCGGAAAAATCGCTGGCACTGGTAAAGGGTCAACCATTCACTAAACTGCCTGACGATCTCTACATTCCACCGGATGCTCTGGAAGTCTTTCTGGAAGCCTTTGAAGGCCCGCTGGATCTTCTGCTCTACCTGATCAAGCGCAATAACATGGATATCCTCGATATCCAGGTGGCCCAGATCACCCATCAGTACATGGAATACGTCAAGCTGATGGAAAGTTCCCAGTTTGAGCTGGCGGCAGAATATCTGGTGATGGCCGCAACGCTGGCGGAAATCAAATCCCGAATGCTGTTGCCACGAACCGCAGAGGCTGAAGAGGAAGAAGACGACCCCCGTGCTGAGCTGGTCAGGCGACTGCAGGAGTATGAGCGCTTTAAGAAAGCAGCCGAAGACCTGGATGACCTGCCCAGAATGGGCCGGGATAACTGGCCAGCCAAAGTTCAGCCTCCTGATTTTGAACGGGTTCAGATACATCCGGATGTTGATCTTCAGGATATTCTGTTAGCCCTGAGCGAAGTCATGCGCCGGGCTGATATGTTTGAGCACCACCATGTGGCGGAAGAAGCTCTGTCCGTTCGAGAACGGATGAGCGAGGTGCTTGCCATGCTCTCCCCTGAACGCTTCACCCCCTTTGTGGCACTCTATCGGGTCAGTGAAGGCCGGCTGGGCGTGGTGGTCACCTTTATGGCCATTATGGAACTGATCAAGGAATCCCTGATCGAGCTGGTACAAAGCGAACCCTTTGGACCAATTCATGTGAAGGCCCGGGTTGAATAACATGGAACATATCAATGAGCGAAAAGCCTGATCTCTCACTGATTCTGGAAGCAGCGATCATGGCCAGCAGTCGTCCACTGACGATTGAACAGCTGGCGGCCCTCTTTCCGGAAGACAGTCGCCCTGATGGCAATGAAATCCGTGAAGCCCTGGTCAAAGTATCTGACGCCTGCGAGGGCCGGGCCTTTGAACTGAAGCAGGTAGCGTCCGGCTTCCGCTTCCAGGTTCGTCAGGCCATGGCTCCCTGGATTGGCGGCCTGTGGGACGAAAAACCTCAGCGCTATACCCGTGCCCTTTTGGAAACCCTGGCCCTGATCGCCTATCGTCAGCCCATTACCCGGGGAGAAATTGAAGAGATTCGTGGCGTCAGTGTCAGCAGTAATATCATACGCACCCTGCAGGAGCGGGAGTGGGTTCGCGTTGTTGGCCACCGGGATGTTCCCGGCAGACCCGCCATGTTTGCCACCACCCGGCAATTCCTGGATTACTTCAACCTGCAGAACCTGAATGAACTGCCGCCATTGTCGGAAATCCGGGACCTGGAAGAAATCGCCAAGGCTCTGGAAATCCCGGAAGAGATTGCCGAAGCACTGGCAGCAGCAGGCGGTACATTAGAACAGCCGGAGCTGGCAGAACAGGAGGTCATCAAAGAGCGTTCGGCCCAGGAGCTGTTCGATGAACTGGATGCCATGGAAGCCGAATTGCCCACTGGCTTTAATGACTTGATCAAGAAGCAGAAAATACCGGCCCTGCAACTGGAAGAAGATACCGAACAACAGAGTTCTGAACTCACTGAAGATAATTTAACCACACCTTCAGAAAACCAGACGTCTGGTGAGCAATCCTCTGAAGAAGCCATTTCTTCTCAGTCTGAAGATTCCGATAAAACCTTTCATTAATCAACGACACTCTTGAAGTATTCCTCCAGAGTGTCTTCTGGAATAGCCCCACCAACCTCAACCAGCGCCTGAAATACCGGTTGAAAATAAGCATCCAATTCACGAGCAAGGTGGTTCCAGTCTTTATTTTTATCGCCATCAAGAAGGTAAGTGAAATCGGGTAATTCTTCGCCATCAAAAAGCAAATCCGGAGATTGTGAGTCTAATAGATTTTCCTGGTAAAATGAGAAGGAAAGTATTGGCTTATGGACTTCTTTGCTCATATCTGTGCAAAGGCGGTGGCGGTGGCGTAGCATCGTTACATCACACCCCCCCAGATAACTATCAATTTTATCAAGCCCTTCGCCAAGACCAGACATAACACCTGTATTAACCATACCGTTGATAAGATCATCGAACTTTATTGGAACCATTCCACGGGTATTGAGATCGGGTATGTAAGTGTCGAAGGGGTTAACTTTACATTTTTCAAGTAATCTGCAATTCGTTTTCTGCCACGACTCGAGTCTACAGGCAATTGTATGCAATTCTTCCAGTCTGGCTGTTGTGAAAGAGTCAGCTATCGTTTGACCAAGTTCTTTCCTGACACTTTCAACGGCCTTATCTTTACCGCCCTTCCCCGCAGAAAACAATGACGCCAGTTCATTCAAGCTTGATGTCAGAGACTCCTCCAGAATCAGCTCACCTCCACCATAAACGCAGCCCCCTACAGCACCTTCAGCGGAATCCGCCTCCTTTACCAGAAGCAGGCTCTCTAAAGTTTGCTCCAACCCCATGAGGCCGCCAGGTTCTGAACCAGGACCTGAACTGAGGGAGGATAAGGGTGAAGCATCGTCATCAGAACTCTCATCATCTGAGCCAATCGTAAATCTCACAGCCGATGGATTATCAGTTCCACTTCCACCCAATGGTGGATTCATATAATTATGGGCGGGCAAAACAGGACTTGCAGCTCGAGCACCAACGGCCAGACTGTGTTGAAGGTCTTCAGTGGCACGACTCCGAAAAATACCGCCCGCATGTTGAGCATTCGCTGGCAAGGCAGAATCATTCTGGTCATAGCTGTTGCTTTGTGGTCCGTTAACAGAGTATGCCAATCCGGTATTTGCATTTAGCGGAGTCATAAATAAACCTTCTAATGATAGATATTTACTCCCCATAGACCACTTGCTTTCTCAATAGGTTCACCAGTCACTGGAATAATCTGGAAACGGTGTACGCCTTGCCCGATCAAGGGGATTATGCCAATGCCCAGGACCAGAACGGTTCACTACTGCATTATGCGGTACGGGAAGGTCAGAGTAATATTGTCGAAGTCCAGACGAATCAGGGTGTATCATCGCAAGCAGTGATTTGACAAATTCCTTCTTCTTGATTTGGTAATCATTAACTGGCTGAAAGGCCGATAGCCAGCCATTTACTCTGCGTTCAAAACCCTTACGCCAAACATGGCTGAGCAATTTCATGTAAAGATTCTGAGTCAATGCATATAGGCGTTGCTGCTCTTCCTGCAGCTGGTAGGTCCGGTCGTCAGTTTTTTCGGGGTTTCCTTGCGAGTACAGTGCAATAAACTGCCTGGCTTTATTCAGGGTAAGCAAAGAGCGTATCAGCAAACCATAAATACGCTCACCGGTGTTTTGGGGGGTGTTAAAAAGAATGGTTCGAGGCAGGGCTAATGCCGCTCCTTTTTGCAACTGCTCAGTCAGCGAATCGAGGTTATCGGTGAAAAATTTCAGCGTATCGTTCAACAATCTGGTTTCTTCAGCAAACGACAAACACCACACCAACTTCTCTACGCCGGGAACATGAACGGCCAGTCGAGCCGCGTTTTGATGGCCTACTCTGTCGTCCACGCTGACCTGCAGCCCCATTGCCTTGGCACCCAGATCACCGTCTGTCAGATGAATATTGAAAGCTTTTGGCAGTTTAATCGCCGGACATCCCGGGACTGGCCCGATGATGACACTTTTGGGGATTTCTGAATCCCTGTCGACATTCAATGCCCGCAGCTGTCCAAACAGGGCTCTGGCAGGCTCTTCTGCCGTGCAGATAAGGTCTATGTCGTTGAATGATGAGCAGCGGTTTTGTAAGTAACGCGCATAGGAACCGGTAATCAGGATGGGGGGATAGGGATAAGCGTCATTGATTACCTGAATAATCTCCAGTGTTCTCAGCGTTAGCGCATTTAACTGCGGAACCTGATGATCCGGAAAACCCGCTCTGCCTGTAGTGAACGTATTTTCTGCTTTTTCTGTTTCACACCAGTATTCACGGGGCGGGTAAGGGAATGGATGTTCCCTGCCGGAATTGGCCACGGATGCTTCTACCGTTTTTTCTCTTCGACCAGGGTATTCTAAAATCGGGATCGCGTCGGGCAGTTGGCCTCTATAGCCATATCCGGCATTATTGACACAGTTAGCTGAATATCTGTTTTCATGACCAAAGCCAGACCGGAAGTTATCTGTGGTCTGTCTATACGACTCAGGTCTGTACGATACCGGGCACTCTCTACGAACGGCAACAGAAGCCGCATGCTGACTGGCAGAGGCTGCGTATCTGTACCGACTATCACAGGCAACAGCATTTTCCCGATTAAACAGAAACTTATCCACTGTACCTGTTTCGCGAAGGCACTGTTCAAGGCCGCGCCCTAAAGCATGGCGCAGTTTACTTCCTTCAGGAAAACCCTTAAGGCATTCCAACACCTGATGTCTTTGGATTCTTCGTCCATAAACAGGCTGTCCAGTGATATAGCAGTGTTTCAGGAAAAAGAAATAGATGCGCGAATTCTGAAATGAGGGCCTCAGTGTCTGGATGGATTGCAATACCTGTTCTGCGGACAATCTCTGATGATTAATGGTCAATCCATTCTGCATAGCCATGAATATCAATATACACCGCAATCGTTGTTGCTTATCTTTGATCAATATGCTGTCCAGAAGTTGCCAGGCCTTTTGGATGACATCCTGAGCATCATTGCTTTCATCGTATCGCTGAGGTTGTTGCAACCTGTGCATCAGGTATTCAACCTGCCTTGAGGCATGATTTCCGGGGGCTTCATTAAACGCTTCCAGTACTTTCAGGTTATCCAGATAGCGGCCATTCAATTCTCTGGCATTCAATGCCAACCGGGAATAAAAAATCGCTCTTTCGAGCAACCACCCTCCCCGTTCATAATCCTTAACCACGGCATCCGGTGTGACCTGCCGACCATTCAATCGCAGCCCCCTCAGGCAACATTCTGCTTTGAAGCGCCCTAGCTCCAGAGTTGCCCTGGCTGCCTTATAATCCCTGACCACGATGTCCGGTGTGACCTGCTGACCCTTAACTATCAGGTTCCTCAGGCAACATTCCGCTTTGAAACGTGCCAGCTCAAGCATTGCATTGGCTGACTGATAATCCTCAATCACCTCATCAGGGGTAACAAGTCGGCCATTCAACACCGTGCCCTTCAGGCAACACAGTTCCTTAAAGCGCGCTCTTCCGAGCTTGCCACCTGTATCATTATCCGGGAAACTCTTAAACACAGCATCCGGCCTGACCGGCTGGCCATTTAACGCCACCCCCCTCAGCCAACACTGCTCCATAAAGTGCGCCAGCCCCAGTGCTGATTTAGTGGCCCGGTAACCGTGAACCACCGTATCCGGTGAAACCTGCTGGCCATTCAACGGCAGCCCTATCAGGCAACATTCCTCTTTGAAGTGCGCAATTCCCCGTTTGCCTTCCGGACTACCCGGGTAATCCTCCACCACCTCTTCCGGCGTGACCCGCCGGCCATACAACAGCAGGTCCCTGAGGCAACATTCCGTTTTGAAGCGCGCCAGTTCCAATCTTGCCCCGACTGCCTGATAGCCCTTAACCACTTCCTCCGTTGTGATCTGTCGGCCATTCAATGGCAGGCGTTTCAGGCAACATTCCGCTTTGAAACGCGCGATCCCCAGCCGACCTTTCGGATTATCCGGGAAATCCTTCACCACCGCATCCGGTGAGACCGGCTGGCCATTCAACGCCAGCCCTCTCATGCAACACTCCTCTTTGAAGCGCGCTATCCCCAGTTTGCCTTCCGGGCTATCCGGGAAATCCTTCACTACCGCATCCGGTGTGACCGGCTGACCATTTAACATCAGGCCCTTCAGGCAGCATTCCGCCTTAAAGCGCGCTATCCCCAGTTTGCCTTGCTGACTATCCGGAAAATCGTTAACCACCATATCCGGTGTGACCGCCTGGCCAGCCAACGGCAGCCCCTTCAGGCAGCATTCCGACTTAAAACGTGCCAGCTCCAGTGTTGCTTTAATGTCCTGATAACCCTTAACTACCTCATCCGGTGTGACCTGCCGACCATTTAACGCCAGTCCATTCAGGCAGCATTCCGACTTAAAGCGCGCTATCGCTATTTGGCACTTGTTGTTTTGATCCGGTTTCCGGTTGAATTCCTGAATAACCTGATCCGGAGTCACTTTTTTATTGTCATACAGAATGTTCTGCAGACAAAGTTTGAGCAGGAAGAAGCCACTTCTAAGAGACGATCTATCATTTCCGTAGGCTGCAAGCACACCAGCCGGAGTGATTCGATGTCCATATAATGTTTTTCTCCCCCAGAAGTCATCCTCAGTACACTTGCCGTAATCCGGGGTGGCAGTGGCCATTCGATGAGAGTGATAGTTTGCGACCCTTTTACCGTTAAATGTATTTCCGGGGTGCTCTGGAATCCCGCTGAAACCGGCTCTCTGGTCAACCCGGACAGCAGACTGTGCATGGTAGTAGGTTGGTAATATTGTTTTCAGAATAAACCCCTGCTGGCTGAGGCTATAAACACCGCCGTTTGACCATAAAATGATCATCAGGTTCCATTCCTTTTCTTTTTTCACCTGTTTACTCTATTTCACTGCGGCTCAACCGGATTGTTTGTACCCGAACCTCCCGTTATACTGCGTGCCCTCTTGTTAAATTCCGGGCGGAGACCCCGCCGATATCCCATGACCACAGAAACTACACTCCCTCCGCAGGGCGAAAAATTGCAAAAGATCCTGGCGGGCGCAGGCCTTGGCTCACGCCGTGAGATGGAGCGCTGGATCACTGAAGGACGCATCAGTGTCAACGGTGTCAAAGCCAGCCTGGGCGACCGTGCAGGCCTGGCCGACGTTATTGCCGTGGACGGCCGGGTTATTAAGCTGGACGCTTACGCCTCTGGTATTCGCCGTGTCATCGCTTATAACAAACCTGAAGGCGAAATCTGCAGCCGTTCTGATAAAGAAGGCCGTCCAACGGTATTCGATAAACTCCCTAAACTGAAGGGCGAGCGCTGGATCTCCATCGGCCGCCTGGACCTCAATACCTCCGGTCTGCTGCTGTTTACCAACGATGGCGAACTGGCCAGCCGCCTGATGCACCCCTCTCATTCCATCGAGCGGGAGTACGCCGTGCGGGTCATGGGTGATATTACCCAGCAGAAAGTGAAAAACCTGTTTGAAGGTGTCGAGCTGGAAGATGGCATGGCTCGTTTTACCGATATTGTGGACTCTGGCGGTACTGGCATTAACCATTGGTTTCACGTCTGTATTCTTGAAGGGCGTAACCGTGAAGTCCGTCGTCTCTGGGAATCCCAGGATCTGAAAGTCAGCCGTTTGAAGCGGGTCCGTTTTGGCAGCATGATTATTCCTGATCACCTGCGTCAGGGGCAGTTCCAGGAGCTGGAAAAACAGGATATCGACGCGCTTGCCGCACTGGTGGACCTGTCACCCGCACCCGCCTTCCACAAAAAGCCGCAGGATCGGCTGAAAAAGAATGAAGTGCAGGCCAGGAAAGTCAAAGGCAGCACCAGACGTTTCAGCCCTCATCCGAAAAAGCGTTCCCGCTAGGAATTCTTCATAATGGCAACATCCACCCGGCCCTATCCCTGCGCTTGATGAGGGGGCTGGCGGCTGGCTTCTCATATCCACCTGGCACAGCCTGTCCGTATCATTTTTGCAGTAAGGGTGAATCCTACTGGTATGCCCGTGCTTCAACCAGCAAATGCCCCTGAAAGCCATACAAGTGCTTTTTCCTGGCAGCGCAGTAACACATAGTCTGCTTCTCCATTGAAGACTCTACTCTTGGGAGCCCTTGTACAAACAACTACGTCGATGGTGATAACTTCACTAACTGAGAGCCTGGAATAATATTTTGCTAAAAGGACAACGGCCGGTAGACAAAAATTTTCAAGTCCTTGGGCAGCGGCAGGCAATGAGAATCGGCGGACAGGGTTTGCGCCAGATTAGCCCGGTTCTGCACCAGCCGGGAGCGGATAGAGGCACGGGCCCAACACTGTAACGATGCCGGTTGGTAAGGTACAGGCGTATAATTCTTCAAGATGTTAACAAGTTCGATATGCCGGAACCGCTCAGCCTGACGGATAAAGCTCAAATCAGGCTCGTTGATATAATCAATTTCATGCGGGCGATAATATCGCTGGGCAAATGGATCAAAGTGGTTGGCCAGCAAAATGTTAAAGACTTCTACAAAATTTGAACAACGTATATAGCCTATCAGTTCTGAATGAAGAACTGCCAAGCCCGTACAGTTACGAGCATTTGGCTTGGCACCATTGGCCAGCAGAAGCTTGATCACCTCCGGGCAACCTGTGCGTACCGC
The DNA here is from genome assembly GCF_017744115.1 of Salinisphaera sp. G21_0. GTDB lineage: Bacteria > Pseudomonadota > Gammaproteobacteria > Pseudomonadales > Endozoicomonadaceae > Endozoicomonas. Next base: position 36,169 of record NZ_JAGHQW010000043.1, read on the forward strand.
CTCAGTCAATGGAGAGATGATGCAGTCGGGATCATTCGGTTCCACGCCATTGGCCAGAAGGGTGGCAGTCATTTGGGGACCATGACGAACCGCCCAGGACATCAGCCGCGCATGGTCAAAGTGTCCGAGATGATACAGAGTGGCACCACCATCCAGCAGCAGCTCGACAATCTTATCATGCCCATCACTTACTGCGGTAAATAGCGGACGGTGGTCTTTACCGTCCAGGCCATTGGGGTCAGCACCATGACCCAACAGAACTTCGACAATATCACTCTGGCCCGCCCGTACCGCATAATGCAGTAGTGAACTTTTCTGGTCCCTGGCATTTGCATCAGCCCCTTGATCGAGCATGGTGCACACTGTTTCCAGTTCATGATTCTGGATTGCCGATACCAGTTTATGGAGTAAGTCAGTACTCGTCTCACTGTCTTGCCCGGCATCAGAAGACAATGAGCACTCATCACCCGGTGACATTTCTATTTCCTCCGTCTTTTTGGTGGATTGACTTGGTGGATTGACGAACACAAGCATAGACGTGTAATGAACCGAAACCAGGAGCCTGTCCGTATCATTTTTGCAGTAACCACCAGAAAAAGTGAACTTCATCAATCAGTTGTGATCCTTATACATTACTCACAGCCGAAAAATGATGATATGAACGTAACATCACCGGGCAATCTCCCTTCACACAATATTGGTACGAGTGTAAGTAGAACAACGCAATGTCCGGATACTGACGCTAACGGCCCAGTGCCAGAAAATCTTATACGCCGCGATTCATTGTCCATTGATGCACTGTTCCCACATAACGTTAAACTTTTATCGGAATTCTCAGTCATTAAAGTCCGGGAGACCGACCCAACCGAAATGATCCGGTTGATGAGGGAGGGTAATGTTTCCGAAAACCTCTGCTATAAAATTAATGGTGACCTGTTTCCCACTCTCAGCCGGTCCCAGCGCAGCGAGATTCAGGCTGTTCCCAAACGCCTGTACGTGCTCTTCAGTGTTGATTTTGAGGATTTCAGCCAACTGCCAGAGTTACCGCAAAACTTCTTCGTGGGGCGGACCCTCTTCCTTAAGGCTTGCCCCCGCCTCAGGTCTTTGCCTGAAAACCTTACCGTAGGACTGAGTGCTGAGCTTAACGAATGCCATAGCCTGGAGACTTTACCGACAAATTTCTTTGTGGGGGAAAACCTTCTGCTCAACGGTTGCACCGGACTTAAATATTTGCCCGATGACCTGATTGTCAGGCGCAGCCTGTTTCTTAACGATTGTTACAATCTGCAAAAACTGCCGGAAAATCTCTCGGTACTGGCGACCCTTAGCCTTATTAACTGCACCACTCTCAGGGAACTGCCCAATGGTATGAACATACCGGAAAATCTATACCTCAAGGGTTGTACCAATCTGGAGTGGCTGCCGCAAACCCTCAAGGTGGGCCGAAACCTTACCCTTGAAGGTTGCACTGAGCTGAGAATAGCGTCAGATACTCTACTGGAAATAGGTGGCAACCTTATCCTGAAAGATTGCACCAACTTGGGAGAACTGCCTGCCAGGATCAAGCTCGGTGGCGATCTTGATCTCTCTGGCTGCGTTAGCCTGACCGCCCTGCCTTACTGGATTACAGAACTGGGCTGGACGACGGAGGGTCAGGAATTGCGTTTGCGCAAGGTATATCTGGAAAATACCGGGTTGCCAGCGGCGCTACTCGCCCAGCTTGAACATGAACAACCAGAAGGCATGCAATTTTATGTAGCTGAACCGCAGGGGGTACCAGAGCGCACATTTAACACGTTTGAAGAGGCTTTTACATTTTGGGCGAATCTTGCAAAATCTCACTCACCCATCCCAATTCTCGATCTGCGGCCTGACCAGGAGCAAAGCCTGACTTATTATCTGCAACGCCTGACCGGTACTGCAGATTACCAGAACCGCGTAACACAGCGGATACTGGCCCAGCGAGTGTTAGGGGTCATGTCGCTGCTCGGCAGTAATCAAGAGATTCAGGAAAACGCCCTGATGCGCATACACCATGCCACCAGTACTTGTGACGACCGGGTTATTCTGGCTCTGGATGACCTGGAAACACTGGAGTTGTCCAGATCAGCAGAAACCATGGCTATGCAGCAGCACAGCGACCCCGGAGAATTGCGCGCCCTGGGTCGGCAAATGATGATTCTGGATGCGGTGAAAGAGATTGCCAGACGTCATATAAACACCATGAATTTCGTCAGTCCGATTGAAGTAGAGCTGGCTTATCAGATTGGTTTGCGCAAGCGCTTTAACCTGCCGGGCGCAACCCGGGACATGCTGTTCAGAGCCTGCAGCCGGGTTTCCCAGTGGCATATAAACCAGGCCGCCATGGATATCAAACGGCACTGTAGTGAAGATGCCCTGGAGGACTTCCTGAGAACATGGGGACCCTGGCAAAAATACCTGCGCAACCTGGCCATTCCAGCTTTTGAGCAGCTCCAGCCCAGAATGGTTGCGCGGATCAGGGAATGTCCGTTCTGCCTGGACAAAACAGACCAAATGGTTGTCTTTGATGACGATCACTATGATTACCACAGCCTGCGCCGGGCTTTCCTGGAAAACAGCAAGGATCCATTTTTCAAAAAGCCGCTGGACTGGTCAATTGTCTACCGGCTGACGGAGAAACCACGAGATGGCAGTTAGAACCACGTTCCTGAATATCTGATCAGCCTTTGATAACAGGTTTCACTGAAATATCCTGAAAGAGATTATTGACGTTGCCATCAATGACCTCGTTTCCTGTCACCCGACCACCATCGTCTTCCTCATCCGCAGGGCGCTGACTTTCGAACAGCTTAACGTCGCTAATATTAATAACCATAAGTATTGAATGGTTTGTATCAGGGAGGAACTTTTATAAGAAAGAGTGATCTAAAGCTGTAATTCAACAATTCAATAATTCAATGGATTTCTTCAGTAGCTTACCTTCATCCGATCCTGCTTTTGGCGAACTCTGTTCCGACTCATTGGATTTAATAGAACCAACATATCGATTTGATGCCAGGGAACAATCCTCGATATATCAAGGAATGTCTGTACAGACGCTGGATACTTCTTTTCCTGTTTACCATAACCATTCAGATATAGCCCAAAATAACGATGATCCATTGATTAAATATGATATCAGGCCTCTAACACTTTTAGAGATAGCAGGCTGTTTTTACACAGCCATTCCTGAAATACCACAATCAGTCCTTGATCAATATGTCCCCTGGAAACCTGATGAACCCGATGAACTGTCATCAAGACCAAAAATTGCTCTTATTCAGCAAATATACTTTTCAGGGAGTGAGCCTGAGATCAGGGAGCCAACACCAGCGAGCCATTTGAAGCCAGATTATCCATTAACTGATCTTCCTGACTTACTCTCTAAACCACAATATTTACAACCCTGTACTGTAATTAACCCGCTAAACCTGAACCAAACTACAAGTGATAACCAAACGGCCCAGACAACAGAAATTGTTGATTATCACTCTTCAAAAATTGAGCGCAAAAGGAAGCGCCAAAGGGAGAGCATGAGAAAGCTTCGCAAAGATCCCGCTTACGTCCAGCGCGAAAGGGAGCGCCAAAGGGAGCGCCAAAGGGAGCGCTACCATAATGATCCTGATTTCGCCGAGCGCGAAAGGGCGCGCAAAAGGAAGCGCCTACATAAGCTTCGCAGTGATCCCGCTTACGTCGAGCGCGAAAGGGCGCGCAACAGGGAGCGCCAAAGGCAGCGCTACCGTAATGATCCTGTTTACGCCCAGCGCCAAAGAGAGCGCTACCATAATGATCCTGATTACGCCCAGCGCCAAAGGGAGCGCCAAAAGCAACGCTACCTGAATGACCCTGATTTCGCCGAGCGCGAAAGGAAACGCAGGGCTGAGTACAGAAGTAAGCATGACAAAGATCCAGCTGTTCAAAATGGCTGGGCAGTTTATGTTTAGAAGGTGGAATTGCTATTAAGTAGTTGGCCAATAAAATAGAGCCCGGACAGGCTCTGACTTTGCGAAGAGGTTCGGGGTTCATTCCCACAGGGGTACCGTGGGAACGAGGCGCAAAACAAAAACGTTCTCGGGCGAAGAACTCGCCCGGCAGGGCGGGGAGTGTCAGTTGCTCAGATCAATCTGGTATAGCGCAAAACCTGTTTCGTCCTGCCCCTGCTTTTTCAAGGGATAAGCGGCCCGTTTTGCAATGAAACGTTCCGCGCTTTTGGAGTTACCGGTTTCAAAGATAATGTTCAGTTTTTTGTCTGACTTGATGGGTGCCAGACGCCAGTTGTTGTCAGCACTTGGTATTACCTGACCGTTCTTTTTGGTCTGAGCCGTAATATACGCAGAAAGAACCGAACGGTTCTCATCAGGAGAAGCAAACGCAACAAACTTATCCCCCGTCCCGGCAAAGTTTCCACCACCATAAGCGCGATAGTTGTTGGTAGCGATAATAAATGCCTGGTCCGCTTTCACCGGCTTACCCTGATAAGTCAGGTTGATGATACGGTGAGAGTCGTTTACCTGCATACCGTTCGCATCAAAACGGGCGGGCTGGGTCACATCAATCTGATACTCAACCCCATCCATCACGTCAAAGTTATAGGTCTGGAAACCATCCCAGTTCAGCAGAGGTTGTGGTTCGGTGCTTTCAGGATTGATCTGATTGAACTGACCTGCGGAGCGTTCCAACCAGTTTTTCACCTCTTTTCCGGTCACTTTCAGGGCAACCAGTGTATTGGGATAGAGGTACAGGTCGGCAGCATTACGGAAGGTCAGAGTGCCTGCCTCCACCTCGGTGTAGCCAGCCGGATCATTTTTACGACCACCGGCTTTGAAAGGGGCAGCAGCGGAGATAACAGGAATACCTTCCAGATCAGGGTCGCCCTGGATAAAGCGTTCAACGTAATCTATCTGCGCATTGTTCACGATCTGCACGGTAGGGTCGTCCTGAACCAGTGACAGATAGCTGTACATCTGGTCAGAAGCCTTGCCAATAGGCTGGTTAACAAAGTCCAGAGTGCCCTGGTGCTCTTCTTTGATGATGTTGACTATATCCCTGTATGACTTGGCTTTGGAGGTATTGGTCCTGGTATTAAAAATAGCGCGTGTGGTTGCCCGGGCATCAACCACTTCCCATTTGCCACTGCGGTTGTCCAGTTTCAAATCAACCAGCCCCAGATGGCTGCCCCAGCGACCCGGCATAACTGCGGGTACGCCGTTGATGGTCCCTTTTTCCACATCTACGCCGGGGATATCAGCAAATGCTTCCGCCGGAAAAACGCCGTGGGAGTGGCCAAACATGAGGGCATCAATGCCTTCCACCAAAGACAGATAGTAGGTGGAGTTTTCCGCCATGGCTTTGTAAGGCTCGCTGCTCATGCCGGAGTGTGGAATGGCAATGATAATATCAGCTCCTTCGGCTTTCATTTGTGGCACGAACTTTTTTGCCGACTCAACGATGTCGAAAGCGACCACTTTTCCTTCGAGATGTTTACGGTCCCACTGCATGATCTGTGGTGGTACGAAACCGATGTAGCCAACCTTGACGGTCTGCAACTTGCCATCCGAATCCTTAAACTGCTGGCTCTTGATGAGATAAGGTTTGTAAAGGTTTTTGCCGGTTTTGGCATCCACCACGTTAGCGCTTATATATGGGAAGCGGGCATCATTAATGGCTTCATTCAGAAAGTCCAGACCGTAATTGAACTCGTGGTTGCCAATGTTACCTACGTCATAGTCGAGCAGGTTCATGGCTTTGTAGACCGGGTGCATATCCCCTTGCTCAAGACCTTTGTCGGCCATGTAATCGCCCATTGGCGAGCCCTGCAACAAATCGCCATTGTCCACCAGAACACTGTTTTCAACTTCGGCACGGGCCTGTTTGACCAGTGTTGCGACACGGGCAAGTCCAAACTGTTCGGTGGGCTTTCCCTTGTAATAATCAAAATCCATCACATTGGCGTGAAGGTCGGTTGTTTCAACAACCCGGAGGTCAATCGTAGCAGCGGAGGTCAGACCACTGACAGAAACCAGGGCTGCAAAGACAGCCATGGAAACAGGGGAACGTCGAAAGTACATGCAAAACCTTTCATTCAATGATTGCTGAGTAAGACGGTGAATTGTCGTATCACCAAATTACAAAAAACGCATAGTACAGCAGCTTTACTTTGAGTATCTATCAGGATTTGCAGGTTTTTTTCTGATCAGAGGATTTTACAGAAAGAGCCCAGGAATCCAGCCTTTTCCGGTTCAGGCTGAACTCTTACTGGTGGATTCGCAGATTGAAATTCTGTGGCTTTGGCATCCTGACAGTATACATGCCAACAATCTATCAAAAAGCCATTTCTTTGCAGGTCAGATACTATGTCATCGTAAATGTGGACACCCCTACCCCACTCAATAGATAACATTTTTGCAAGAAACACCCTGAAGATGATGTCTGACCAACATACCTCACTTCATTGCCTCCGGCATAGTGGCCGTTGCCGTGTGTATGCTGTCTGCGTTGGCAGAGGTTGAAGCGTTTGTTAGATTTGAATGGCTGGCCGAAGTGGTTGTTGAGGTGGCGCTATTTAGTGAACCAGCAGCGCTGGCAGATGATGTTGAAGCTTTTACTGGATTTGAACTGCTCGCCGAATCTGTTTTTGAGGTGGTGCTATTTATTGAACCAGATGCGCTTCCAGATGTTGAAGCTTTTTCCGGATTTGAACTGCTGGCTGAAGTGGTTGTTGAGGTTTCGCTATTTATTGAACCCGCTGTGCTTTCAAATGATGTTGAAGCTTTTCCTGTGTTTAAATTACTGGCCGAAGCGGTGATTGAAGTGGCGCTATTTATTGAACCCGCTGTACTTGCAGATGATGTTGAAGCGTTTGCTGGATTTGAACTGCTGGCCGAAGCGGTGATTGAGTTGGCGCTATCTATTGAAACAGCTGCGCTTGAATGAATTGACTTTGTCTGCCTGAGCGAGACTGAAGAACTGGCAGACTGAACCAAATGGCTGGTTTGATCCTGGCTACCCGGTGCAGGTGTCGTCTTCCCTGTCTTTTTATTATTAGCCACTTGACGTGAGTGAAACACGCTGGTTGGTTTAGCACGATCATGAGGAAGTTTTTTATCAGGATCATCAGGAAATTTTTTATCATCATCATGAGGAAGTTTTTTATCAGGATCATCAGGAAATTTTTTATCATCATGAGGAAATTTTTGATCAGGCAGAAAACCTAGATTAGTTGGTTTAACTGGAAATCGAAGATGCATCGCTTGATTAACCCGTCAGTTGACTTTTATTCATTTCAGATTGATGAAAAAATATCCAACTTTACAAAATTTGCAAATATTCGAGAGAGAAAAGTATACAGTCTAGGGGTGGCAAATAAGGGTTGTTGATTATTGTCGTTTTTAGTATTTCATAGCTTTAGTTCAAGCTGTTTGTATTTACTGTTAATCCTGAATTCGTATCATTATCAATGCAAAATAAATGCGAAAGTTGAAACCAGGCCACCTTTTTTACAAGCAGTTTCTTTTACAAGCAGTTTCAAATGGCTGAAGTTGAGGCTCTGATTAAAAAGCCGAAACCAGTGACAGTGAAGAGGACGATGCTGATCAGCAGGAGACTGGCCACAGCATTCCTGAAGACTTGCAATTTAAGCAGGAATTTTTAGACCAATTTATTGCAGCCATCGTAGGGCAGACTATTCTCGGACAGCCTCCTGGGAGGCTGGGCATGTAAAATACTGTGATCTCGCTACGAAAATGCAGCTACGGACAGTGGAGCCATACTGGAACTTTTACCAGCCAGTTACTCTCTGATGATGATAGAATCCACTCTTAATGATAGAAGTGGGTAGCTAAAGTAACTAAATAAGTCTTGCTTGAGAACTACCATGAATGTTGTCAGCGGCATGGATACCTCCGCCAACCTGCACCCTCATCCCCAACCAAAGCCTGACACCCAGCCGGTAACGGTCTCTGGCCAATGGGCAACCTGCGCACCGACCAGCAAGCTGATACCCCGGCATCCCAGGGAAGATGAGCGACAAGTGCTACTTCGGGCAGCAGAGAGCGGGTACCTGGCGTTTCGGCGAATTAAATTGACTAAAGAAAATGATTACTTTTCGGGTAAGGGTGCACCAAGGCCATTCACCCTCCTCCTGCCGGGGAGGATGATGCCCGTAGCACGCGTACCAGATGGGTTTGGTAAATGGATGGTAGGCATTGTTAATCCACAATGCCTGTATGTTTATAAACATAATGCATATACGGAGCCCGACATGGATCCGGATAAACTGTCAATAAAATTACTGCCTGATCTGCAATCATTACACGAGAAATGTCTTGAGCATGCCAATCAAGCCATTTGGAGAGTTTATCCTCGTTTCACCTCGGGACATCTGCGAGCAGATGGGACTTTCAGTTTGCCTGGATTGGTAATCCGCAATAATTCCCACGCCTATAATTATCTTGATTATCCGGAACTGGTGCTTACCAACTACAGCAAAAAAGATATCAGATGCTTTTTTGTTTACCTCGATACTCAGATGAATATTGCCGATATCCTGCAGGATAAACGTCATTGTGAAGAGGTATTGCAGCTTGGACCGTTGCCTCTGGTTATTTATTGTCACCGCACAGGTTCTGTACAGGTTTGTTTTGATGATGAGCTGGACAGTAAACACTTGGCCCTGAATGAGCATTCTCTGGATGATTTTGCATTCTCACAGGGCACAGACCAGGAAAATTTCAGAGCCATGTTGAATCTTCTGCCAGTGCCTTTGCGTACAGAGGCACTGAGTTCGGAATTAACCGCCTCACCGGATGTTTTTCACAAATTGCAACAGGCCATCAAGCTGGTGAGTGATCCCTGTTGTTACAGTTCCGGGAGGCTTCTGGAATTAAAACAGAGTGGCTTGCCAATTCACCACCGTTTTTTTCATAAAAAACAAGGGTATGTTACATCGTTGCTTGAAAAGTTGCTGATTACTGAAATGCTCAGAAATGATCAGTCTGAACAGGAGCAAATCCGGGAACAAGAGGAAGAAGCTTGCCGTTTACTTCAGTTGCTTCTGCAGAGCGGGTCAAGGATGGATCAGAAGGTTACTTCGGTTTTTTACTGTACGCTAAGCAGGCGAGAATCGGCGGTAATGCGAGCGAGCACAATGAATTATATGGTGGCCGCCTTTGCTCCATTTGAGTTCCTGAGCCGGGAAGATCTCAAGTGGTTGCCGTTGATCGGTTATACGGGAAGCGTCGTTGAATTTGACCGAATCTGTCGGGAACTCAGCCAACAGCAACGGCAGAGCTGTCTTAAAGAGATACTGTATGACGACTTTGATTACCCTTCAAACCTTGATATCTTCCAGTCCCACCTGCTAGCCCTGTTTCATTACGGAGCTTCCCTGAACAAAGATATTCTGGCCAGGGTTAAACGTAATCTGGACTGTTCGTGCCGTGGCGGTAGGAAGGTTATTGGTAATTTATCCGTGGCTGAGTTCATCCGATGGCTTGATGAACTGTGGGAGCAACGAAACAAGCATCCTTTCTACCTGAATTGGTCAGAACATGTCCGGCAGGCCAATCTGGAAATCGCGGATCTGAAACAATCGCTCGGTCTGCCGGACGATGCTTGCCCATTGGCGGCACCTGTGGAAACCGAGGTACCAGCGGCATTACAGTTTATGGTGGACGCGTTCAGCAAACCGCCCCTCCTGCCTGATAATGTCGGCGATAATGAAAGCACCATCCTGAAGGTATTGCAGCATTATTACCGCCGTCCGGGACCGGAACGGGTGATCCAGAGCCTTGGCAGACATACCTTGCCAACCGTGTGGAAACCGCTGCACAGTTGCAGTCATGTCCTGCGGGCCAGGAATAATGGGCTCTGGTATATGGAATTGCTGGAAAAATTTCAGCAGCATTACCTGCGCCCGGAAGAAAAAAAACTCCTGGCACTGGCGATTATCTACCATGCTGCTGCTGCCGAAGATGTCGACAAATCAGTGGAAGAAAGAAAGTCAGCTGACTACTTCAAACGAGACCTGATCGGGCACTATCCTGAACCGCTACTGAAAGATATGGCAAAGGCGATGGTCAGCAAGGAAAATGATGTCAATGGCGCAGATGAGCAGAACCTGTCTGACTCCGTGCGCTGGTATCTGCGCATATTACGCTTTGCAGATCGTATGGACATTATCCGTTGTTGCGGGGTTGGGGCTGATTTTCCCGGATTAGCGGTGGCTGAACCCGGGGGGTTTGACGCTACACGTCTTGACCTGCCGCCGCAGTTGCCCTGGGATTTTACCTCCGGGCCTGGCAACAGGACTGAATTTCAACGGCATCTGGAAGCCGCCATGCACGGTGCGGCTGATCTGGCGCAAGTAACCGGGCAACCCAACGATCACCGCGAAAAAAAATATACCGAGGTCTACGGTCTGATTGACAATGGCTCAGAGATTTCTGAGCACTTTGAATGGACAACTGAGCCAGTGGAAAGAATGAACCGGTTTATTGATGACAATGTTCGGCGCACAATTGCTCAGGCCGCTGGAATTATTGTCTGTTCAGACCCCTACCACCAGGCTTGCAGGGCTGATCAGAGCAAAGGCATCACTTATGGTATTCATAACAGCTGGTATGATCTCCACCAGGTAGAGATTCCGGCCGGAATGACGCTGCTGGAAAAGATGCAGTACAGGCATAACCCATCGCTGCTAAGCCCGGCAACACAACAGGCATTGGAGCAAGAGGTGCAACGGCTGAAGAGCCAGGGAATACGAATGAACCCAGGGACCTTGACGCAGGAAACACTGACTTCGTCGAAAGCGCAGGCAGTGCTGAAAGAGCGGGGTATTACCGTGGTTTGTGAGAAGCGTCCCTACTGTACCGACGATGACCGCCAGCTAGAGGCCGTAATGTTCGTGCCGAAGCAGATACCTGAATCCGCGCGTTCACAACCAGAAAATCAGCCTGAAAAGCCCACAGACCAAGGCTTTTCGTGTCAAATCCTCTGAACCCAAGGTCACAGTATACCTGGCAGGGCTGGCTTCCAGAGTTTTAGACCTGACTTGAGCTGGAAATTGACTAGCTGATTCCCGGACAGCCTTCTGGACAAAATAACTGTATTTATATACAGTACAAAGAACCCATTACAGGAGGAAGCCCATGTCCATTACCCCCATGTGGCGAGTTGACCGGGACGGAAGCATGTTTACTGATAAGAAAGCCGCGGAAGAACACGATCGTATGCTTGAGCTGGCCGATGGCATCACGGGTATGCTGGAAGCCAATTTCAAGATCGATGAACAACTGGCGGAAGAGATCGGTCTGCTGCTGTCACGGAACAAGGAGATTCTCGCCAAAGCCTTTAAAGGCAAGCCTGAAATCCTGCAGGAGATCAAACTGGAGAGCAAACCTGCTGAAAACAACACCGTGGACATTCGTGAAGCGATTGCCTGATATTGATATAAGCCACAAAGGCGTGATGCTGCTCATAGTGAAATGTACTTTGCCGTGAAAGAAAAATTGCCACGGAGACACAGAGGCACGGAGACAAGATAAAGTTTTACCTCTGTGTCTCCGTGCCTCCGTGGCAAATCTTTCATACCAGAGGGTGACGAACAATCGTCATGAGTATCTGTGGAGACCAATCACATTTTATGAATACTTAAAATAACAGCTGATTCGGTACTTTCCATGGGCCAATAATGGCCAAAAAACCCGGCTGCCGCGATGAAGGTTCTTCCTGATCCAGCCCCACGGTGTATAATCACCGGTTTATCCAAACCCGGAGCCCCCCTGCTCTTCAGGAGTTCCGGGAACAGTTGGAACCTCTACTGGAAAAGCAGTTATGGAAAAGACGTTCAACCCCCAAGCCATCGAACGCACGCTGTATCAAAACTGGGAAGAGAAAGGCTATTTTGCGCCGGCTTCTGACCAGCGCGGTGACCGCACGCCCTACTCCATCATGATCCCCCCTCCCAATGTCACCGGCAGTCTGCACATGGGCCATGCCTTCCAGGACTCCATTATGGATGCCCTGATCCGCTACCACCGGATGAAAGGCTGCAACACGCTCTGGCAGGTGGGTACTGATCATGCGGGTATCGCAACCCAGATGGTGGTTGAACGCAAGATCCTGGCCGAAGAAGGCAAAACCCGTCACGACTACGGACGTGAAGCCTTTACCGATAAAATCTGGGAGTGGAAGGAAGCGTCCGGCGGCACCATCACCCGTCAGCTTCGTCGCCTGGGGGCATCTGTTGATTGGGATACCGAGCGCTTCACCATGGACAAGGGCTTCTATGCCGCTGTCCAGGAGGTCTTTGTCCGCCTCTATGAAGACGACCTGATCTACCGGGGCAAGCGTCTGGTGAACTGGGATCCAAAACTGCACACTGCCATCTCCGATCTGGAAGTGGAAAACAAAGAAGTCAAAGGCAACATGTGGCATCTGCGCTATCCACTGGCGGATGGTGAGAAAACCGCAGAGGGCAAAGACTATATCGTGGTTGCCACCACCCGTCCGGAAACCATGCTGGGGGATACCGGTGTGGCGGTTAACCCGGAAGATGAACGTTACCAGGCCCTGATCGGAAAAGCGGTTATTCTGCCCCTGGTCAACCGTCGCATCCCGATTGTCGCTGATGAACACGCCGATATGGAAAAAGGCACCGGCTGCGTAAAAATCACCCCGGCCCACGACTTTAATGACCATGAAGTTGGCAAACGCTGCAACCTGCCAATGATCAATGTTATGACGCTCAATGGCGACATCCGTCAGCAGGGAGAAGCCTACAATATTGACGGTACGGTTAATCAATCCATTGATACCGCTATTCCTGAAGCCTACCGGGGCATGGAGCGCTTTGCTGCCCGTAAGCAGATCGTCGCAGACCTGGATGCTCTTGGCCTGCTGGAAAAAATCGATGACCATACCCTGATGGTGCCTTACGGTGACCGTTCCGGCGTGGTGATTGAGCCGCTGCTGACTGACCAGTGGTTTGTCCGCGCTGCGCCGCTGGCCAAACCGGCTATTGAAGCGGTAGAAGACGGCCGTATTCAGTTCGTGCCCAAACAGTACGAGAACATGTACTTCTCCTGGATGCGTGATATTCAGGACTGGTGTATCTCCCGTCAGCTCTGGTGGGGACACAGGATTCCTGCCTGGTATGACGATGCCGGCAATGTTTACGTTGGTCGCAATGAAGCCGAAGTACGGGAAAAGCACAACATCCCGACGCCTGTTGTCCTGACACAGGATGACGATGTTCTGGATACCTGGTTCTCTTCGGCACTCTGGACTTTTGGCACCCTGGGCTGGCCAGAGCCGACCGATCGTCTGAACACCTTCCACCCCACCGATGTGCTGGTCACCGGTTTTGACATTATCTTCTTCTGGGTCGCCAGAATGATCATGATGACCATGCACTTTATGAAAGATGAAGACGGCAAGCCACAGGTGCCGTTCAAGTACGTTTACGTGACGGGTCTGATCCGGGATGAGCATGGCGACAAAATGTCCAAGTCCAAGGGTAACGTCCTTGACCCTCTGGATATGATTGACGGTATCGACCTGGAAGCTCTGGTGGAGAAACGCTGCGGCAATATGATGCAGCCGCAGCTGGCGGAGAAGATTGAGAAGCGTACCCGCAGCACTTTCCCCGACGGTATTTCTGCCCACGGTACCGATGCCCTGAGATACACCCTGTACTCACTGGCCTCCACCGGCCGTGATATCAACTGGGATATGAACCGTCTGGAAGGCTACCGGAACTTCTGCAACAAGATCTGGAACGCTGCCAACTACGTCAAAATGCACACTGATGATCAAGACTGTGGTAATGGTGATGAACCTGTTGAACTGACCCTGGCTGATCGCTGGATTGTTTCCCGACTGCAGCGGGTTGAAGCCCAGATCGAAAAGAACCTGTCCGAGTTCCGTCTCGATCACGCGTCCCAGAACCTCTACGACTTTGTCTGGAATGAGTACTGTGCCTGGTACCTGGAGCTGTCCAAACCGGTATTGTGGGATGAGCATGCACCGGCAGAACGCAAGCGTGGCACCCGTCGTACACTGGTTCGGGTTCTGGAGGCCATTATGCGCCTGGCCCATCCGTTTATGCCTTATATCACTGAAGCGATCTGGCAGAACATCAAGCACAGTGCTGGCGTTGCCGGTGACACCCTGATGCTGCAGAGCTACCCGGTGTCTGACCCGGCCCGTATTGATGAAACGGCTGAGCGTGATATTGAGTGGCTCAAATCGTTTATCACCGGTATCCGTAATATTCGTGCCGAGTTGAATATTGGCCCAAGCAAGCCGCTGAATGTATTGCTGCGTAACACCTCTGCAGACGACGTTGCCCGCCTGAATGACAACCAGACCTTCCTGAAGTCCCTGGCCAAACTGGAAGACATCAGGGTTCTGGCCGCCGGTGAAGAAGCCCCCATGGCAACCACTCAGCTGGTAGGCTCCATGGAAGTCCTGGTACCAATGGCTGGCCTGATCGACAAGGACAAAGAGTCTGCCCGACTCAATAAGGAGATTGAGCGGTTTGCCAAAGAAGTGGCCCGCTTTGAAGGCAAGTTAAACAACGAGAAATTCATCAGCAAGGCACCCGCCGACGTGGTTGCCAAAGAGCAGGCCAAACTGGCTGAAGCTCAAGCCGCCAGAGCCAAGCTGGAAGAACAGCTGGAGGCAATCAAGGCTTTGTAAACCAGAACATTGTTAATATAAAAATGGCTGCAATCACTGCAGCCATTTTTTTATGCACCATTTTTTTATTTTCTTTTTGTTGGTACGTATTATTCATTTGGTCAGTCTTGTTTCAGCCCGATTCCTCATTGCACCCGCTGGATGATAGTAATTCTGACATTCATGTTATTGAAGTACTTGTTAATATCTTAATACCATCAAATGCAACAACTAAGGATGTGACTTTAACAATTTACATCTAATGAAACATTGCGAATCAATCTATACAAATGGAGGTGTAATATGATTCCTGACGGTTACGATCTGCCTGATACAACGGGTCAATATGCTCTGCCCTCCCAGCCCCCTTTTCCGGGACCAGATGAAGCAACTCTTTCTGGCAAACTTTCCGGAAAAACAGTAACAAGTGTGGCGCAACCCGATGAAGGCCGCCATATACCTGAAGGGGACAATGGCTATGAGGGTCGGCCACTGCAAGCCCGAAAAACCAAGCGTGTCCTGGCCACATTGTCAGCAATCGCGACGGGTGTTGCCTCAGTATTATTCATCATGCCAATTGTCGCTACCTGTGGGGCTGGCATTTTGGGTGGCATTTGTGCCACGGGTGGGCTGATAGCAGGGCCTAAGGGTATGTTTCTTGGTAGCGTGATCGGTTGCTCTATTGGGGCTTTTATAGGTTTAACCGTGACAGCCTACTTTATCCCTTGTTGGGTAGCAAAGGTTTACAATGAGGTCCTGGAGGCGACAAATGGCCATGGCTTTGAAAGGTCCAGTCTTGCTGATAGAATTGTCGCTCATTATGAGGGGGAGGTGCCAACATCAAGAAAGGCATAAGCCCAACGCAATCTGAATTGTTAATAATAAATCGCTGTAACCGCCGCAGCGTTTTTTATGCTCTGTTTTTGCAATTTTCTTTTTATTGGCACTCTTTATTAATTGAATCTGTTGCGTTCAACCTGATCCCTTATTATATCCGTTGGACGTTATCAATTCTAACCGTCATGTTATTGAAAAGTAATTTATCTCAATAGCTTATTGCTTTTAGAAACTGCTCTAAAATCACATCCATATTTCTGCAGGTGCTACCCGAAAAGCTAAAACCGTTTTTGATTTGCACGCAGTGGATGGCGACCTTTTCCAAGACTGAGTAAAATGATTTATTCTGAGACAAATCCTTAGTTCATCAATCGATTTAAATTGAGCTGTTATATGAATGCTAACGAAACCACCGAATCTTATTTCACCAAACAATACAATCCGTCAACTGTAATCAGTTTTCCGGCTGAAACTAAAGCCAGGCATTCTGGCAAAGAAGTGTCTATTGATATGTACCCTAATAAAGGGTCCCAGATATCGGAACAAAACAACAGATACGATGGGCCGTTACTGAAAACCCGAAAAACCGAGCGTGTTCTGGCCACATTGTCAGCGATCGCAATGGGTAGCGCTTCAGTGATTATCATGCAAGCTGCCGCCCACGTCGGGTGTTTCACCCTGGGTGCCGCAGGTGCGATGTTAGGAGAGATGATAGAAGGACCAGAAGGTCAGTTAACAGGAGGTCGGATAACAGAAGGTCAGTATATTGGTGTAGCGGTTGGTGGCGCTATCGGGTATTTCACAGGATTCAGCGTTGCTGCCTACCTTAGTCCCTACATGGTAGCAAAGGCTTACAATTTTGTTCTGGAGGCGTCCAATGGAGCCGGCTGTGAACGGTCAACACTTGCTGACAGGGTTGTGGCTTACTACGAGCGGTAAATATTAAACCTGATCGGTTAGAAAACGGGAACAAAACCCTGTCCCTATTGTCGGATGAACAGCACAGTGCCCAAAAATCATCGCGTACTACACGCGCTGTGCTTTTCTTCCTTTCATCCTGCCACCATTGAGTCGCAGAATATAGACAGGAGCAGTTACCACCATCACTTAGGTTTGGTTGTAGGTTTGGTGCTCCCACCCAGATAAGCATTGGATGTTGACACTATAGTTGATGAAGAAGTCCAGGAAGAATGCGTAGCACTTACTTCGAATTTAGGGGGGGTTGTTATGCTGGCGGCTATTAATTGCTGGGTGGCAGGGTGAATGGCGTTACTGACAGTTATACTTCTCTAAGGAAATAAAGGACACCCAAAAATTTGACTAATCGGCCACACTGTCTATTTTTCTTCTGGAGCCTCTTAAGGGCATTAAGGAAATCTACCCAGCAACCAAAAAAAATGACATGACGACCGCCCGAAAAAACCTCATAGATCCAGCCAGTACGCCCTACTACCACTGCATGGCACGCTGTG
>NZ_JAGHQW010000044.1 GCF_017744115.1 Salinisphaera sp. G21_0
GTTGGACAGATCTCCCCGGATAAGGACATGAACTTTCAGTGCACAACCGCCGCATTTACCGTGTCTCACGAACCTGGGGGCTTCGTAATCTTTGGCTCACTCGCCCAGAGACTCAGCCTTGTATGCGATTTCTGTACGTCGGCTCGCACCTTTGCACTCAGACTGCCTCCGCACAGCCCCTCGCGGGACTGCACTTGCCTTAAGCTAGTGGTTGTCATCAGCAGGCGTCTTTACCGCCAGTCAGATGTAGGTTCTCCCACAGGGGACTTTCACCCCATCAGTTCATGCCCATGCCGGGCGTACCAAAAGTGTTCCCTGCGCCTGCAGGGATGAACCGGCATCAATCATCAGCAGTTTGCAGATATGGCCGGTGTTCCCTGCGCCTGCAGGGATGAACCGAGGTAGGTGTGTCCAGATCAACCATTTCCCGTGTGTTCCCTGCGCCTGCAGGGATGAACCGAACTGATAAAGGTGTGACAAATGAGTGTAAGAGTGTTCCCTGCGCCTGCAGGGATGAACCGTTTTTGACCGGTGTGGGCCGTACCCGGGTGATGTGTTCCCTGCGCCAGCAGGGATGAACCGCGACAGCGGACTCAAAAGCAGCGGAGTAGGTAGTGTTCCCTGCGCCTGTGGGGATGAACCGACACTCTCGTACATCATCAGAGCCATATATGTGTTCCCTGCGCCTGCAGGGATGAACCGTTCAAGCAGCAGTACAACCACGAACAAAAGTAGTGTTCCCTGCGCCTGCAGGGATAAACCGGTCACGGTACTGAATGGCAAAGTTTTTGGTGAGTGTTCCCTGCGCCCGCAGGGATGAACCGCGATCCTAAACCATCCGACGTCAGCTTATCAGCCACCCGGTCCAGACCTGGTTACCCAGCATCAGACCACCCAGAACGGACTGCTCCGCTTCGATGGAGTGGGGAGGTGTTTTAATGGCAACCGTCGCTTCATTAAGGGGAAGCGACAGTTCGCGAGGACTTAGATCCAGCATATTAACGTTCTGCGGAAAAGACTAGTGGCAGGTCAGGATACCTGATTCCGACGTTCAGAAGGAATAACGATTTTCATTCATCAGTGCTATGGCACAGCGTTCAGCCACGAACTGGAAACATCGTAAAAATCAGTGATTTTCTATTAACAAAGGGATTATCTGGAATTTTTATTCAATTAACGAGTCCAAAAAAAACAGGCTAGCGAAAGCAATGTTCCCATGAATAATTTTCCAACTCAATCACATGCTCCAATCCTGCCCCCCCGAGAGGACCGTTCGCCCGAATCTGACAGTACCATACCATCTAATCAAGCATGCCCTGTCAGGCCGCTCTCTGAGATAACAGTACCACAGATCCCGCAAGGTACTTCAGCTCTGCATCCACACACCACTACATCGTCAGTTACATCAAGAAATATTTCACAAGCACCCACATACGGTAGCCGGGTACCGATGACAGACGCTGTCAAAAATGCCCTGAAATGTCTGAAAGATGCAGGTATAGACGCACAACAGTGGCAGGGGCTCGGGTTAGTACTGGAGGTTCCCTATGACATGATAAAAAGCATCGATACAAACCTTGCATTGAGCAACCCCAAGAGCAAGTTGTGCGAATTACTCACTTGCGCCGAAACATCAAACCTTTTGATACCAGAAAGGTTGGTTCAAGGGGTCAGCGAACTCATGGATATGGCGCTGCGTAAAGAATTCAGAAATGACTTACGCAACATTCTTAAATACATCTTCCTGGATGAATACGTTTTGAATAAAAAACAGGAAATTGTTACCAGCGCAAAAAGCTTTTTTGACTGCGGATGTCTCTCCCCGGCGGAGCCTGACTGCTATAACAATGACAATCGGTCTTGGTACGACAGGATTTCACCCAGAGATGCTTACCTGATCGTTAATCAGCACGTGGTTGAAGCAGAACGTTATTCTCTTGCCGCCAGATTAGATCTGCCTGACGCTGACCGGGAAGCCTTATTGCCACTATTGGACGGAGAATGGAATGTCTATTTCGCAGAGCTGTTATGGCGGGCAGACGAACAGCAACTGCTAACCTTCGCCAATTTGTGTGCTGTTATTTGTGAAAGTGGCAATCGCTGGGCAGTCGAGACGAAAGTTTGTCCCAGATTGGGCCTGGATTATCATCAGCTCCCAGAATACCAATCCAAAAGGATGTTATCAGAAAATAACAGCGAGCCCGACCGGTTGTTAAGTATACGGGATTTGGTTTCCGTTTTTAGTAATCAAATGCACATCCTCCCAGAATATCTGGCACAGGTCTGTGGTTATTCCGAGCTTCTTAAACACCCCCTGTTGATGACGATGCAGAAAAAATTCAAGTTTTTTCCTGATATTGTTAAAAGAATGATTTTGCTGGAACTGATTTACCAGCAAAACCGTGGAAATAGCAAAGGCGGTTTATCCATTACTGACGTTGTCCGCATCCTTAATAAACCGGAGGTGATGGAGCTCAGAGTAGCCAACCGGTTATTGAGTAACATGACCGCCGGTGGTTCTGAACAGGCAAGCCCGGTATTTGAGCCATCACTATGGTTCAAGCTGGCCGACATGTTGATTCAGATTCCGGATTTTGAGGCAGAACCTCTGGCAAAAATGCTGGGTCTACCCGACCATAAAAGAAAGTTGATTATTTCCGGGGAGTATGCAAAAAATTTACGCCAAATTACTTATAACATTCTCTCTGCGGCCAATAAGTTGGGAAGGCTCACGCCCGAAAATGTCGTGTACGCTTTGAATCAGACTTGTCCGGCCTCATTTGTGAACAGCGTGTGCAATATGAGTACTTTTCCGCAATTACAATCCATCACCGGCACACCATTACCGCCGGTAGTCCTTGGCCAGCAAGATGAAATCCCCCGAAAACCAGGCTCCATACCCTTAACCATGGATTTCCTGGGTAATCTACTGCTCAGCCATAACGTGCACAGAATTGGTATGTGTACGGGACTTGGATTTGATGAGTTAGATGCGTTACAAACTTGTACCGAAGACGAACCGCAGCTCCTGGCTTATCGCCTGTCAAAGAAACTGACTGAAACCGAACGGGGCCTTGAAACGGGTCATCTTTATCAGGCGTTGCAATGGCTGGATGACAAGGATGCGCTGGCCTATTTCCCGCAACAACAAACCGATGAGTTCCTGAGTTGTCTGCCTGAGCAGACCATTAATAACATCCAACAGGGAATGGCTTATATTTCAGCATTCCGCCAGATCCCCGCCACAGCCGATGGAACTGAATGGATCTTGCCAATTGCCTGCAAAATCGGCTTGCCCAGGAGGAAATTTGATCATATTCCTATCTCCTGTGATCCTGGCTGGAACCTCATCCGTTACCTTCTGGCAGCCGGAGAATCCCCATCACCACAAAGGGTTAAAGAGCTTGTTGAGTGGTCCGGGCAATTGAAGCGGGCAAAAGACCTTCTGAGTGAGTCGGGAGATAACGAGTCATCAGCCTATCGTTGCCCCATTGGCGGAAATTTAATTTCATGGCCGGCAGCAATAGACAAAAAGCAAAACCAGGGTGGGCCACAGACCGTGTATTTTGAGCATGATCTGCTGTTTGAATGGGTTCATAAACACCCTATCCATCCGTTAACATCAGCAGCGATTGACGTGAAAGAGATAAGGACTCGCTGTCCAGAGTTTTTTGAGCAACTTATTGCAACGCTCGACGATCAGTCTTTCTCCCCATTAGAAGGGAAAACAACTGATGAATTGCCATAAAACCGGGTTAAAAAAACCGGAGACCCGTTAGAGTTCCGGTTTTTAGTCCATCCGTTAACCGAACTGATTATTCAGCTTCGATAAACACCTTGATAGTTGCAGCAACGTCAGAATGCAGCTGGATGCCAACGTCGTACTCACCAACGGCACGGATCGGGCCTTCTGGCAGACGGATTTCGCTCTTGGCAACAGCAACACCGGCAGAAGTGATGGCTTCCGCCAGGTCACGAGGACCGATAGAACCGAACAGTTTGCCTTCGTCGCCTGCTTTGGCGGTCAGGGTCAGTTCGATTTCAGCCATTTCTGCAGCGCGCTTCTGAGCGTTGCTCAGTTGTTCGTTAGCTGCGCTCTCAAGCTCGGTACGACGAGCTTCGAAAGTCGCCAGATTCGCTTCAGTGGCAGGCAGAGCCTTACCAAAAGGAATCAGAAAGTTACGGCCATAACCGTTCTTAACGGTGACCTTGTCGCCCAGCTTACCAAGCTTGGCAATTTTTTCGAGCAGGATTACTTCCATTTCGCTAGCCTCTATCTAGTACCTGTCATCCCTGATGCAGTCGGTTATTCGCGCGGGCGCGAAAATCAAAAAGACTGTCCAGACATGCAGTTAAAACAATGACCGGGTACGCCAGTTGCGTGACAAAAATCAACAGGATGTAAAACCCTACCAACCAGAAGCTTCCCAGTTGTCGCATCCCCACCAGCCCGTGGATCATGGCAAGCCCCGCCACCAGCAATGGCAGCGTCGCTGCAGGAACCAGCACCAGCAGGAAAGGAACAAAGGTTGCTCCCACCAGGGTAAATGCCAGGAGCCCCATGGCTACCGATAACGGCAGGCGGATCTGGTGAAACTCTTCACGGAATCCACCCGGGTTATAAAGCTGCGCCTGCCAGGATCTGGCCAGCACCAACCCAAGGATGCAGATCACCAGGTTAAACCAGGTGATCACACCAATAACCCCGTATTCTACCAACGGCCCGATGCCCGCTACTAAGTCGTCCGTACTCTGCCCTGCCTGCTGAACGTAGTCACGAACCAGTGTCATGACCAGTTCGCTGATCAGGGCGATTTGCTGTGGAGCCAGCTGCGCCATAACCAGAGCGATGAAAGCTCCGGCTGGCAGCAGCGCCAGTAGTGTTTTCTGCCAGGAAACCGTTTGGCGTAATACCAGGGCCAGAGCCACGGTAGTTGTCAAACCGATGATCGTGGAGAACTGTCCCATGGCTGCCCAGGCAATACCCGGCAGCACAGCCCAGGTGAGTATTTTCAGCCCTTCACTGGTACCACGACGCAGTACCACCAGTGAAATAATGGCTGCACTCACCCAGAACAGCATGGGAATACAGGCAAACACAGTGGCCAGAATCATTGCCTGTTTCGGGCCACGCATTACCAGTTCCGCCAGTCCACGCATCAGCTATACCCTATGAATAAATCAGTGACGATCGGTGTATGGCAGCAGGGCCACGTAACGAGCGCGCTTGATCGCTGTTGCCAGCTGACGCTGGTAACGAGCCTTGGTACCGGTGATACGGCTAGGAACGATCTTGCCGGTTTCAGAAACATAAGCTTTCAGAGTGTTCAGATCTTTGTAATCGATCTCTTTCACGCCTTCAGCGGTAAAACGGCAGAACTTTCTGCGACGGAAAAAACGTGCCATGGCAACGCCTCCTTGGATTTATGCTTGTATGGTAAAGAGCAGGTTAAAGCAGGAACCTTAGCAGTCGTAACGACTGAGCATCAGGTCTTACTCTTCAGACTCTTCTACTTCGTCTTCAACGGCTTCTTCAGAGGCACGTTCTTCACGGCGGTCTTCACGGCGGTCGTCACGACGATCACGCTTTTCTTCAGACTGCAGCATGATAGAAGCTTCAGTGATGGCTTCATCACGACGAATGACCATGTTACGGATAACCGCGTCGTTGTAGCGGAAGTTTTCCGTCAGCTCATCCAGAGTTTCGTTACCACACTCAATGTTCATCAAAACGTAGTGAGCCTTGTGGATCTTGTTGATTGGGTAAGCCAGCTGGCGACGGCCCCAATCTTCAAGACGGTGTACCTTGCCACCATTTTCGGTGATAGCGCGAGTGTAGCGCTCAACCATGGCAGGTACTTGCTCGCTCTGGTCAGGGTGGACCAGGAAAACGATTTCGTAATGACGCATTATTTGCTCCTTACGGGTTAAATAGCCTCCTGCAATTTTTACCTCCGACATCCGTCGAAAAGATTCTGTAAAGCAGTAAGGCAAGGAGAGTGTGAGCGCAGGCGCTCACCGGTTACTACATTCACAATGGACAACCCTCTTGATCGACTTTTGACCAAAATAGCCCCACTGAGAATGAAATATACGCCGGACAAATTAGCCGGAGCATACAAAGAGCGGGAATTTTAGAGATTTGTTGCGTTGGTTGCAAGGGGAGACAAGGTCTGCCGCACTGGTAATATCCGGTGTCGATATGGTGATTTACCACTTCAGGTCTGTCATCAAACCATCAATCCGCCAGGTATTGGGCAGATGTGGTGAAAATAAACAGGAAGTCCTCTGTGATCAGCAAAAGCTGGTAACATACCCACCCCATTTGGCTAACAATGCTTTAACGCATTAAACGTGCAATATGAAACAATAAGTTATGCAAAGGATGGCTGCTCAAATGACCGTGTGGCAAATCCATTCAACGATGAGCGTCATGTTCTAAAGGTCGATATAGCCAGAGACCGCTCCAATTTACCGTTTTTATTGCCGGGAATGCGTACCCACTATCATTGAATTATGGCCGATCACGAAAGCACAGCACTTATCTATACACCGAAACGGCGAATCGGCCTGTGGTTGCTGATCATCCTGTTTTTATCTGCATCTGCCTGGGCGACAAAACCTCTGACCTATAAAATCAATGGGCTCGACAAAGCATTACTGCAAAATGCGACGCTCTACCTTGATAACCTGCCTGCCATCAAACCCGAACAACTGGATGAATACCGGCATGACATCCGGGAGGCCCTGCAAAAATCACTGATGGCCCTGGGCTATTACCAGCCCACCATTGACTTTCACAGCAGCAAAAAGGCTGCCAGTCAGCTCATCATTACTATCAGTCCGGGTCAGCCAGTGATTGTCCAGTCCCTGCACATCAATCTGGAAGGTGATGCCAGACAAGACCGGGCATTTACCCGGTTAATCAGTCAGAGCCGGTTGAAAACAGGCGAGATCCTGAATGATGGTGAATATGAGTCGCTGAAAACAGGGCTCAGTAAACTGGCCCTGACCCGTGGTTATTTTGATGCAGACCTGAGTGAACACCAGATCAAAGTCTACCCGGCCCAACATCGGGCTGACATTACCCTGACCATGGAATCCGGCAGACGATACCGGTTCGGACCGGTTATTTATGACGCCCCGGTGAGCGAAGCTACCCGTGCGTTGCTGAACACCATGATCAATTTTGAGCCGGGGCAACCCTATCGCTCTGAACAGCTCAGTCAGTTGAACATGGACTTTTCTGCCACCGGATACTTTAAATCCATTGAGGTCCGCCCTCTCAAGGATAAAGCCGTTGATGGTGAAGTTCCGATTTTCATCAGTGTGATACCCAAAACAGCCTGGGAGCTGGAGACCGGTATCGGTTTCTCTACGGATGAAGGTCCGAGGGTATCCCTGAGTGTTGATAACCCATGGCTGGATGAAAAAGGACACAGTTTTACCAGCGATATCAGAGTGTCCAAAACAGGACAGGAGCTGAGTGGGCGCTATAAAATCCCCTATGGCAACCCTCTGTTGGAATACTACAGCCTGGACAGCGGTTACCAGAGAACTTCGGTCCAGGATACCGACAGTCAGCTTATTTCCGCTTCTGTTAATAAGTGGAAAAAGCGACCAGGTAACTGGGACCAGGACTTTTTTATCCGGGTAGATTATGAGAACTACACCCAGGGGCAGCAGAACAGCAGTAATCTGTTGCTAATACCCGGTATGTCATTTGACCGCCGGAAATTGGTTGGCAATCCAACGGATCCCCGCTCCGGACACCTCTACAACCTGAAAATCGAAACCTCTGCCAAAGCCTGGCAATCTGATGCTGACTTTATCAAAGTGTGGGGCCGGGCCAAATGGTTGACCACGTTCTTCAAGCATCACCGGGTGATCAGCCGAATTGAGCAAGGTGCCATCTGGGTGGATGACATTCAGAATATCCCACCGTCCATTCGTTTCTTTACCGGTGGTGACCAGACGGTCCGTGGCTACAGCTATGACAGCTTATCCCCAGAGGACAGCAACGGCCAGCTGGTTGGCGGCCAGTACCTTTCGGTCGCCAGTATTGAATATGACTATGAAATTGTTGAAAACTGGCGGGTTGCCTTATTTGTTGACAGCGGAACCGCAACCAACTCCTACAAAAAAGGTCAGGTTGAATGGCAAACAGGGGCTGGGCCGGGCATCCGTTGGGTGACCCCCTTAGGTCCGTTAAAACTGGATTTTGCCTTTGCGATCAGTGAGCCCGGCTCTCCCTGGCGAATCCACTTTTCCATGGGGCCGGATTTATGAGCAGCGCCCCAAACCATAACTCTGAACAGGCCGGGTCTGCCCCGGGAATGCCAGATCAACGCCCAGTGAAAAAAGTTTCTCTGATAAAGCGGTGTCTATCAGTCACAGCCGTCTTCCTGCTTACCCTGATCTCACTGCTGCTGTTTACTCACACCGGCAACACCCTGCTCTGGCAACAACTGAGCAATGCGCTTCCGGCGCTTGATGGGGAGCTGACTGAAGGCCAGTTGATGACGGGCTGGCATATTAAGAATCTGCACTGGCAAGATAGCCGGATCAAGTTTCAGGCTGATGATATAACGCTGAAGTGGCAGCCTGGAAAAGTGTTAACAAGGCAGCTGCCGGTCCAACTGGTAGCCGTCAAAGGCGGCAACCTTGAGATTCAGCCAACGGTGGAAGAAACCAGACCGTCAGCACCGCCCTCTACCGATACAGCAATCAATATTC
Organism: Salinisphaera sp. G21_0; assembly: GCF_017744115.1. Lineage (GTDB taxonomy): Bacteria > Pseudomonadota > Gammaproteobacteria > Pseudomonadales > Endozoicomonadaceae > Endozoicomonas. The sequence continues at coordinate 8,737 of NZ_JAGHQW010000044.1, forward strand.
CTCTGGATATTCTGATCAGTCAGATCCATATCCAGGATTTTGAAGTCACCTTTTCAGGAACCACGGTTTCCCTGGAAACCTTTACAGCAAATGCCCGTATACAGAATAGCAAGCTGTTTATCCCTGAGGTTCGGGCAGACAACCTTCAGATTGTGTTAAAGGCTTTAACGCCCAACCAACAAGCGTCGGCAGGCATTGATCTCTCAACCATCACACTGCCGGAAGTAAAACTCCCAATCCCTGTCAGCCTGGAAAATTTCACACTGACCAATGCCCGCTACCAGCAGGGTGATATTGATGAAACCCTTAAAGCGCTGGAGCTGAGTTTCAACTGGCAAGCGACTTATATCACCGACCTGACACTTAAGGCAGAACAAAGCAGGGCCAATATTCTTTTAAACGGTGAGATACAGCTAGCTGAAAACTATCCATTAAGCCTGAACCTGGATGTCACCATTCTGGATAATTTCAATATGCCTGAGCTGGCAGCCATAAAAGGGGATAAGCTATCACTGGAAGCCTCGGGCGATCTTGGTCAACTGCAATTGCGGCTTGCATCACAGGATTCCATCAATACATCACTGGAAGGAAATATTGGCCCTCTTGCCCCCAACTTCCCGCTAAACGTTGCCCTGAAATGGCATGAATTCCAATGGCCGCTGCAAGAAAATGCACCCGTGGTTTCATCCAACAATGGCTTAGCCAGGATCACGGGAAATCTGAATCAGTACCAGCTCTCACTGAACACATCCATTAAAGTGGCTGAGCAGCCAGCCACCCAACTGCAGTTGGATGCCTCTGGTAGTTTGCAGCAGCTAACTATTGAAACACTGTCGCTTAGCCCTGTTGATGAAAGCAATCTTTCCGAAAAACCCTTGGAACTGACCGGGACAGTTAGCTGGCAAGATGGAATTCATTGGCAAGGACACACTCTGCTGTCAAAACTAAAGCCAGAATTATGGCTAAGGGAACTTCCCGGCACGCTGAGCGGCAAAGTAACCACTCAATTTATGATGACAGATGGTTCATGGCAGCTAAACATTCCGGAACTGACAATCAATGGCTCATTACTGAACAATCCCCTTGAGTTGACCGGAAAACTGGCATCCGACAACCAGGTCAGGCCCATGGCCGCTTTACCCTTCAACGTGAATATTCACAGCTTTTATGCAGCGTTTGGCGAGAACCGCCTGAACATCAATGGACAAATCGCAGAACAGTTATCCCTGAGCGCCAAACTTGATGCCAGCTCTCTGGACAGGATTACCCCGGAGCTGAAAGGCTCGTTACAAGGCAGCGTTCAGCTATCAGGGAGCGATAAACATCCAAAGCTTTTATTCAGCTTTGATAGCCCATCCATAGAGGTTCAACAGACCAGTATCAACCGGTTACAAGTGAACGGCGAATTGACCAGAGCCACCTTACTGGAAGGTAAAACCACAGTTAAGGCGGACTCTCTCAGCAGTGGCAATATTCAGCTGAAAAACGTGCTGCTAAATGCCAATGGCAGTGAACGAAATCATCAAATATCCCTGAAAACTCAGGGTGAGCCGGTATCCGGTGAGTTACAGATTAACGGAGCTTGGCATCATGATAACAGCCGTGGCAAATGGCAGGGGCAGTTAGCCAGTGCCAGGGTAATCACACCGGTGGATACCTGGTCTCTGGAGCAGCCTGTTACCATCGGGCTGAATGCCACCAACAAAGAAGTAAAACTGACGAATCAATGCTGGTTTGCCAAACCGGCAAGGCTCTGTATTGATGCATCACAATTTTCAGCCAACCGTGGAACAACACGCTTCCGGCTATCAGACTTTAACCTGTCAACCCTGAAACCACTCCTGCCAGGCAACCTTAACTGGCAGGCCATACTGTCGGGCAGTGGCGATATCCAATGGGATAGCGGTCAGCCCATAGCCCATATCCAAATCCAGACGACGCCAGGTGAAATCACCAGCAACTCAGATAATCCTTTATCAGTGAACTATCAAACACTCTCCACCGTGATTAATCTGAACGAGGATGATCTGCAGGCAGAGTTTGACTTTGACTCAAAACAGCTGGGGGACGCCCACATCCATCTGGCCATCGACAACATGCACAGTGACCAGACCCTGAGTGGACAAGCCAGACTACAGGATATGCGCCTGTACTTTCTGCAACCACTGATTCCGGATATCCGTCATGTTGATGGTATTTTATCCGCTGACACACGCATGGGTGGAACCCTGAAATATCCCTTGCTGTTTGGCAACCTGAAACTCCGTGCAGGACAGCTGGCCGCTAAACAGGAAATGGTCAAAGTCAGCCATCTGATCACTGAGCTGAATGTGGATGGCAATAAAGGTGAAGTCAGTGGCAGCATGAAGATAGACGACGGTGAAATGAAGCTGTCAGGTCATCTTGACTGGCAACAGATGCCCCCTTCCGGTGTTATCGATATAACAGGGCAAAACCTGGGAGCCAGAGTGCCGGGTATCCTCCAGCTGAAAGCCTCACCCGATTTAAGGCTGACCATTGGAGCCGCGCAAACCCTGACCGGGAACATCACCATTCCCTGGGCAAGAGCGAACATCAAACAACTGCCCAGACAGGCCGTCACCCCCTCTGACGATGTGCTGATTATCACTCCGGGAACCAGAAAAGCACTGTTGCATGCCGGTCCGCCCTTCTCCATGGATGTGAATGTGATTTTAGGCAAAGACATCAAGATCGACGCCTATGGGCTGAAATCAGACCTTGGCGGCCAACTGCTGTTGGATCTGCAGCCCGGAAAACCAATGACAGCCGATGGCTCTATTCAACTGACCAACGGCCGCTATCATCAATTCGGTCAGGATCTGCTGATTAAAGAGGGCCATATTATTTTCTCCGGCCCGCTATCCAGCCCATACCTGTCGGTGAACGCTATTCGCAACCCTGACAGCATAGAAGACGATGTATCAGTAGGCATGCAGGTGAGCGGAGCACCATCCCGACCGGAGTTTTCTATCTATTCGGACCCATCCATGCCACAGCAGGAACAATGGTCTTATCTGCTCAGAGGGCGGGGACTCGAAGATGGTGACAGTTCGGCCGTGCAATCCATGCTGATCGGTTTCGGTGTCAGCCAGTTTGGCGGCGTAGTGACTTCCATTGGCGAAAAAATCGGCCTCTCGGATGTCACGCTCGACACCCAGGGCAGTGGTGATGACACCCGGGTCACCATTGGCGGGACGATTGCGCCGGGCCTGCGGGTGCAATATGGCGCAGGTGTTTTTGACTCTATCGCTGAAGTTAAGGTGCGCTACGAACTAATGCCGCGACTTTACCTTCAGGCCGTTAGCGGCATTGCCCAGGCTATCGATCTTTTCTACCAGTTTACAATTGCGACTGAAAAAAAATAGATCTATTCAGATTTAATGAATTCAATGTAAGGTACTGACTTTCGAAAATTTTGCATCGTTATTAACAGCTTTAGTAAGCATTCATTTTTAATTGGTAAAAAAAATGCATTGGCTACTTGAAGGGAAGAAACTTAATTTTAGAAAAATGGTCAGATATGGGGTAAATATCAAGAACTATATGACGATGGTCTTTGTTTTTTTCCAAAATTGAGGTTAGCAGTCATGCACGGTGTAAATAGCGGTGATGTTTCAAGAAACACTTATAATCCCCAGCAGGAAAACAAAAGTCAAAAAATGGATACTAAAGTGTCGCAAGGGGAAAGTGGAACCACTAATCCCATTGCTCACAGAACATGTATTTCGGCAGAGGGTGTAGCTGTATCGAGTTCTGCACAGGCTGCCAGCCCCTTATCCGATGCGCCTACAGTCCACTTGACTAAAACATTTTACCATCCCAAGGATAAAGAACCTCTTATTTTTCCGGAAAAACACCTTATGACACACGGAGACTTCAGGGATATACTATCCAAATATATGGATCTCTATGCAGTAGTAACGGATGATCGTCATGGTGATGGAGCTGTCAACATATTGGCCATCGGGAAACCAAAATTCCAATTAGACGATCTGAAGGGAAAATTCCATACTTGCGTTTTTCAATCTATACCATCATTAAAAGAAACACCTTACAGTTCTGATTTGTTTGGTATCTCCCTTAATCAAATTTGTTGGATTGTTGATAACTTCTGCATAAATCTTGAAAAAAAGAACGAGAACGATCATGAAACAATGAATTTGATTGAACGGTCAGTCTTTAATAAATTACAACCAAAATATGATTTAGAAAATAATTCACTTCTACGTATTGTTACTCATAAAGATTTCCTGAAAGATATCTCCCCTGAGGAAGCAAGATTTATTTTGGAAAAAAGTTTCGATGCATCTATCAAAGAGATGAAGAAACAACTCTCTACTCCTTATGAGAATATACTGAACTCAAAAGCGACAATCAACGATCTTCCGGAGATTCTTCGTAGTTATAAAGATCGGATGTCTTGGGGAAGCTATGATAGTTGGAAGTTGAATTATCTTGATGAAGCATTACTCAATAATGCCAAATGGGAATAACTATTTCTTATTTGTGTTCTTCTTGGCCTTCGTGGTTCCATCCGCCGAAAGCCATTGAAAATGGAGGGGTAAGCCTAATCTCCACCCTAAGAAGGGATATTAGCTTCTACAGTCAGGCGATCAGTATTTACGATCAGGCTGTAAGCAAATTTCATCAATTTGAAATTGAAACAGACCAAAATAATTGGTACCGGTGAACTTCTTTATGTTATCCAAGTCTAAAATTCATGCATATTAAAATAAATCAAAGTGAATGATCATGGATTCTACTTTTAACATAAGGGCGGCGGCCATTTCCGGTGCTGGCAGTATGGATTTTAAGGCTGCTCCTGTCACTTCACCATCAGGATGCACCATTATCAGTAGCCCTGTTAAGCAATTGCAATCAGCGCATGAACGCCCTGCATCAGATTCCTGTAACGCGGGTGAGTCCTTAGCTTCCAGGGCGATATCAGTGACAGTTGACTCATTCACCAACACTTTAAACATGACAGCACGAGTGCTTGGGTTGGTTTTCAGTGGCACCACTTCTGTTCTGAAGGTCGTTAGTTCACGCTCTCCTGAGCCTCTCGCTCAATTTTTTCATGACAATGGTGGATTGTGCGGAAAAATAGGTCAATACCTGGCTTTATTCCACCCACCACTTGAGTCACTTGAGAGTAAATTCAGTAGCGATTATTCCAACTATGTAGCTGCCATGGTAAAAACCGCCAGTGAGTATTCGGCAGGTAAGGTTGATCCGGAGGAAATAAAGAAGATTGTCGAACGCAATGTGGCTACTGCCCGGATGCACTCTGAAGGTGCCATGTTGGATCGATCAGGCACAGCCGATATCGACAGCGGCAGTGAGTTCATTGCCAACAAAGCAGTTTCAGCAGTACCTGTTCGGCATATTGAAACGCTTGGGCGCGGGACTATTTGCCAGATAGATCGTTTTACTATTGATGAACGGGATTATGCTGTTAAATCGTTCTCAGGAAAATCGTTAAAAAGCATTAACAGGGATGTTTCGATAATTACTGGCCTGCTTTCCACTATTCATAACATAGGCATTATTTCACAGTCGGAATTTAACGTTCTTTTCAGAGCAGCAAAGAGTTTTAGTTTGGAGTGCGACTTATCAAAAGAACTTGAATACACCAAAAAGGCGTCAGAGGCATTAAATAATCTGACAGAAGTCAAACAGTTTCATGTAGATACCGGCTCAGGTCATCAGGTGCCTGTTCAATTCAGGGTGCCTGAGGTAGCTGAAGAACTATCCAGCCCTGATGCCCTTGTAATGGAATATATTGATGGCTGCTCTATTGATCGTCAAAAAGCGTTAAGAGACCGACTCACTGCATGGCAGCCGGAATGGAAGAATGGTGAGAGGTTAAACGAAGCAGAGTTAAGTAACATTATCATCGGTATTTATAAACTTGTGCTATCCGTTTATTTGGAATCAGCCTGGAAATCCCGTTTTTTAAATACCGACTTCCAAGTAGGTAATTTTATGATGAAACTGGAGAGTGATTGCATCAGTATTTATAGCATCGATCACGCTAACAGTATCGCCAATGTAGATTTTCTGAGCTTAATAAATCAACATATTCATTGTGAACTTGTTACTGGAATGTTCCTGTTCTTTCATAACCGTGCTACCGGGAATGGTCAGGTAGAAGAGCAAAATATCCCTTGCTCAACGGATACAGCCATTGATGTTGATGTTCATGATCTGGTTTACACGCCATTATCTTTGCAACAACAGGAACGCTTAACAGAAGTAATTACATCTTACCGTATAAATTTTGGACAAGAGATCATCCCCCCCATTGAGGATTTACAACCCTCTCAGGGACAAGCGACCATTGGGGAAATTTGCAGGCAGCTTTATCATTGGTTAAAAGACAAAGGGCAACATTCTGATCGAGGGGCTTCAGTTCCATCAGAAGCCGTGTTTGTCAACATATTGCCACGATTCTTCATCCGACTTGCCGAGGAATATAAGGAGCAGGATATGACAACAAATACTGAATTCAAGTTGTTTAAAGTTGCCGCTGCTTTTGATAACTTCTGTCAAGGGATGGGTTTTCGGGTGAATCAGTGCGATCCTTTGTTAATTCGGGTTAAGGCGCAATTAGCTGCGTATCGTCATTACCTGGCACATCAACTGGAACATCAAGAGAGGCAATTGAATAATTCACTGAGCCAAAGCCAGTCTTTTTGAACTGGCTTGTTGAATCGGTGATTTATCCAAAGGAGAGTTTCAGTGAAATCAGAGTGGTGACAATTATCGTCGCTGTCGAACCGCCTCAAATAAACACACCCCGGTAGCAACCGACACATTGAGGCTACTGACAGAACCGGCCATTGGAATAAAAATCAGCGAGTCACACAGATCTCTGGTGAGGCGGCGCATCCCTTTACCTTCTGCGCCCATGACCAGAGCCAGAGCACCGGTTAAATCTGACTGATAAATATTGCCGGAACTCTCGCCTGCGGTACCAATCATCCAGATACCTCGCTCCTTGAGCCACTCCATACTCCGTGCCAGGTTGGTCACCTGAATCAGAGGTATATTGTCTGCTGCACCACAGGCCACTTTGGTTGCTGTGGCATTGAGACTGGCAGACTTATCCTTGGGCACAATAACCGCATGTACTCCCGCTGCATCGGCAGTCCGCAGGCAGGCACCCAGATTGTGAGGGTCAGTAACCCCATCCAGAATCAGGAGAAATGGTGGTTCATTCAGCCCATCAAGAATATCCTCCAGGTCTTCTTCCCGGTAAACCCGGGCGGCAGAGACTCTGGCCATAATACCCTGATGCACACCCTCCGCTTTGGCATCAAGACGGTTGCGCTCAACAAATCGGACGGAAACGCCCTGATCTCTGGCCTGGTCAACCAAGGCATTGATTCGCTTATCCGTACGACCTTTCTGGATCTGAAGCTCCAGTATTCTTTCGGGCGACCGTTCAAACAGGCTCTGCACCGCATGCAGGCCAAATACTACGTCATTGCTCATTGATTTCTCATTTGAAAGCCTTAACAGGCCATAAAAAGGGGGATTTTAGCAAAACTGGAAGGGCAGGAGTTATTGCTGATGTTTTAACACTGATATGTTAACGAAATCGGCCAGAATAAGCATGGCCTATGGGCTACTGGACTCATTTCCTGTCGTCCTCGCTACGGGGTCGCCTAGGAGGCTGACCGAGAATAGCGCCCGTCCAGGCGACCCCGTAGCGAGGATGGCAGAAAATTGAGGATAAAAAGTCGGAAATTTTTAGTGAATAGTGGTTCTATTTGCTAAAAATCTCCGACTTTTTAGACCAATTTGCTGCCACCGCAGTAGGGCAGCCTATTCTCGGTCAGCCTGAGCAGCCGAGCGAGCATGAGTCAAAATCGAAATAGCTCGGCCAAACATTTTAATCGTCGTTTTTTATAAAATAATTACCAACAGCCTCGACAGTAGACCCGATAGCAGACATGGTAGCAAGACCGACAGCCCCGGCAGCCCCCATACAAACACTGGTAGCAACACCTGCTGCAACACCTTTAGCAACACCGGTATCAACACCGCTGGTAGCCCTTTCACCCCCTACAGAAGCCCAGAACATCCCGATACCCATTCCAGCAAAGGCAGTAAAGGCAGGCCCGGCAACAAGCCCGGCACCAGCAACCCCAACAGCAGCAGACCCGGTAGCTCCGATAACAAACCCGGCAACAGCCGGGAGAGCAACCGGGGGAGCAAGTGTCAAAGTAGCCTGGCAAAGAAATTTAGTAGTTTTTTTCGAAATAGTTACTATACGATCCTGAAATGTGATGCTTTTTGTCTCATTGTCAGTTAATTGTTTTTCACAGGAGAGGCAGTTATTTTGGTTAGGACTTTTCACGCATTCCCGCATGCATGAACTACCAAAAAAACGTCCACATTTTGGATCGGTGTTTCTAAATTTTGTTGGACCATAGTCTATTTTGGGATTAACAGTGTCAACACTATCCATATCAAAACCCTCCGGTTTAATTTAATTTATGTTTATTACAGCTAGTAGATATTTATATTTGGTTTTAGTTCCCTATGAATACTTAGATTTTTAACTAATTCTGCCACTATGATGTTTTCCTTTCCCAGAAGGTGATAGTTGAATAAAAACTCTTATCAACCCGGAACAAAAAAGCCGCTGCGAACTGGCCTGATTTCAAAAGACATATCGATAAAGTAGTCAGGCTCCCGGAGTAACCCATGGAGGCAAGAAGCAATGACCGATAATCCCTGTGGTGCGAAGCTTATTGACTGATCTTCCGTTTACGGGGCTGTCTACCCGTTGGCTTTGAGGCTTTGGCTGAATCAGACTTCCGGGCGCTGCTTTTCTTCTTACCGGCAACCTTCTTTTTGCCGGAAGCGGTTGGCTTGCCCTTTTTACCCGTTGTTTTGGCCGATGTTCTGCCTTTCGGCTTACGACCGGATGGCTTACCGTCTTCGGCAGAGCCCTTAGCGGATGATTTTCTTCTTCCCTGCTTGCTAAGCGCTGACAGCAGTTCAAAGTCGATCTTCTTATCATCCAGCAGATCCACCTTACTGGCCATAGCCTCCAACTCATCTCCCAGACCAAAACGGCGACTTGTCCGCTCACCGCACATGCAATGATGTACATTGTCGTAAATGTTTAACAGGCGGCAAAACGGGGATTATAGCAAAAACGGGAGGGCAGGGATTATTGCTGATATTTAAACGACGGCTGCCGGAATAAGCATAATCTATGCGCTACTGAATTCATTTGCTAATAGTTTTTTTCGAAGTACTCATTAGCAGCCCCAACAGCAGCCCCCACAGCAGACCATACAGCTAAATTGAAAGAACCGACAGTCCCGAAAATAACACCGGTAGCAACACCGGTAGCAATACCGTTAGCAACACCGGTAGCCCTTCCAAACTCGGTCCCGGCAGACGCCCAGAAAGTCCCGACAGTAAGACCAGCCAAGGCAGTCGTGGCAGGCCCAGCAAGCCCGGCACCAGCAACCCCGGCAGCAGCAGCCCCAAAAACCCCGACGGCACCCCCGGCAGCAAACGAGGGAGCAACTGGGGAATTGTGCGTCAAAATAGCTGGGTTAAACATTTTAATAGTTTTTTTCGAAATGATAGACATACGTTCCTGCAATGAGATTTTTGTTATCTGTTTTATATCATCATCAGTAAATTGCTTTTGACAAACAGGACAGTTAATTTGGTTAGAACTTTCCAACCATTCCCTAATGCATGATCTACCAAAGGCATGACCGCATTTTAGATTGATGTTATCGCATTCTGCTGAGTCAAAACATATTGGGCATTTAAAACCGTCAACTTTGTTCATATCAAAACACTTCATTAATATTCTTATTAAGATATTTATTTTTGGTTTTAGTTCCCTATGAATACTTAGATTTTTAACTAATTCTGCCACCGCAGCAGGGCAGTCTATTCTCGGTCAGCCTCCTGGACGGACGCTTGAGTCCGGCAGGTTCCCAGGATGTTTTTCCTCTCCTGGAAGGTGATAGTTGAATATAGTTGAATAGTTGCCGCTTAAATTGACCTCAAAATCAGCAATAGACTGATCATCAACTCCAGCGACTCCCTTATTGGCCTTCACTTTCAGCCAGGCTTGATTGGTTTGCTCTCGCTCATCTCTGGATTTCACACCTGACGCAATCTTGTTGCGCCTTTTCTGTAACGCCCACCACCCTGACTCTTAATCAGTGCAGCTCACAGTGGTTTGATAGCTGCTTCCAGAAGCCGTCACCGGAGGGCCCACCTCCATGTCAATTGCAGTTGCGAGCAGACTGACTCTGCTCGCGTGGCAAACCAGCACCCGGCATGCGGGTTCGCACCGGGCGGTTCAGCGAAGATGGTGAAACCTGATCCATAAGTCTTTCAATGAAACAAGCCCAATTTTCGCGAAGTAACTGTTACTCAGTGCCTGTTCGCATAGGTTTTACTCAGGCGGTAATACCCTTTGCTGCTGGCTGCGATCTTGGCGGCGTTAATTTTATCAACGCCTAACCTGACCAGATTCTTGAAACGGGCTTTCGGCTTGCGCCATTGCTTGAGAAAACAGCAACGGATTCGCCGACATATCCATTGATCCAGCAGGGGAATTGGTCGGTAATATTCCGATAATCGGAAATCCCCCCCCAACCCCGGGTATATTGCGCCAGTTTGTGTAACCGATATTGCATTGAGACACCCCAGCGACGACTGGTCAACTTGAGTATCCTGTACTTGAATCGGTCCGGGCACTTCCGGGCCCAGCGAACTTTCTTCCCTGCGGAGTTAACCATTAAAGATCAGCAAATTGCATGATTTCATTTATTCATTAATCAATTTCGAAGTGTGGAATGCGCACTTCATTTATCATCTATCATGGTTTCCCGGAGAAAAGTCGGCCATTGTGATTGGTCCAGCTTAACCGATGGCTTCAGCGGTTCAATCAACTTCAGACTCCTGGCGATGTATTCATTTTTCTGTTTTTTTGGGAGAACTTCATCGGAATAAGAATTTACTTCCTTCTCAATCTCCCGGCAGTAATAACTATAAAATTCCTGGGGATTAGACAAATTACCGACAATCATTGGAATAATATACTGGCCAACAATGCCTGCTTCGGTTTCACTCAGAAACTCACGCCACGGGGCATGCGGAGACCTGTTCAATTGATACAGAATGTTTAACAAGTGATAATCGAATCGCCGTCTATCATATTCATTCGGATGTATCCTCCAATCTCGATTATGAGTATCAAGATCAACAAGGTTAAATGCAAGTTGGCCCAGGGCTTTTCTGGCACGTTTCAGATATTCGAGTGTATTTTTTATACTGACCACCGCTTCATTCTTCTGATAATCTTTTCTCATTCGCTTTTGATGTTTCAGTGAACAATTGGAAATAGAGTGTTCAAAACTTTCTTCCTGATCCTTTAAAAGCTGTGTTACCCTAAGGTATTCATTATTGAAGGATACTTTAATCTTTCTCACAACATCAGCAATGGCAATAATTAAATGGATATCCGCATTTTTTAACATGCTGGCTAGTACTGCATGATAAAGATCATGCTGCATAAACACGAGAATCCATCGAGCAGAAAAGTGGTCAGCCGTTTTCGGCAAGGGATGGCCAGGAAACGGAATAGCCATATCTCTGTATCCTTTCAGGCTGCCGATTCTAATATCTTCAGGTGAACTGACCCCGATCACTGGATTGATTTTATGGGCTTCTTCCTGGCAATAACTATCAATGAAAGCTTGTCGCAACGTGATGGACGGACATAACATCCAACCCGCACCGTAGCCGTAGCTAAGAAATAAAACGTGGAAGTCTACGGCTGACAAGGCTTTTTTCATCGTACGCTGCCCTTGGTCTTCGTCTTTAGAAATAGGGAATTCGCAGCTCCAGAAGCCTGCCTCAACCGCAGGTGCGTTTTTAAGCAAAAGCTGCATTTTCCGGATGATGGAATTTACATTATAAGAAGAAACGGGAAAAAACATCTGCGACCTTTTCAGTGAATACTCTATGACTTTCCATGCGTATTCATTAACTTCTCCATTATCATCAAACAACTTGTTATGCTCGATCTTAAATGAATCAATATCCTGTATACCCTCCAGGTAAACGCCCTGCAGGGTAACCAGAGTTGCAAATTCATTGCTGCTGATTTTCTTTTCCCGAAATGCACGGAGCGCTGCATAGGCAAAGGTCTCAGATTTTAAAAAACTGAGCTGCTCTGTGGTGATTTGTTCTGGTTTGCGGCAGCACTGGGCAATCTGTTCAAGCTGCGGTGTGGTAATTGCGTTTACCTTCTCCATGATCAATGAGTGTTGGTCTTTCTTAATTCTACGAACAGTTTCTTTAAACGTCTTTGCATGGTCATCAGTGCCTGGCAAAACCAAGGGGCTTAATGATGTTCCTTTAACGTCTCTGTCCTTCAAATCGGTTGAGGGAGTTGCTGAATATCTCTGATTGTCAGGTAACGCAACATCATCACTCGTGCTGCTGACAGATCTGAATAAGCCGGTAATGGTGCGCCAGATAGCACCAACGCAACTTGGCGCAGTATTTTCGGACCTTAAAGACGCCGGGTATCCGTTTGCCCTGGCAATACAGGAAGGGGTCATAATTCTAAATTCCATGTTATTTTTTTATTTGCTATTAGAATATTTGACCCGATAGACAACAAAAAGTTCCGGGCCATAAATCAGTGGATACGCCCCAAGTTAATAACTATTTAAAAGAGGCTTTAATTGATTGTGCGATCCATCAAAAAAGAGCAGTAAATGGCATAACTTCATTTATTCATTAAATACCCCTTTGCCTGAAATGGGCACTACACTTTTCATTGTTTCCCGAAGGAAAGTCGGCCATTGTGATTGATCCAGCTTAATCGATGGATTCAGCGGCTCAATCAACTTTTTACTTCTGCCTACGTATTTCTGTTTCTCTTCTTTTGAGAGATGATCTCTGGCACCAGAATTTATTTCCGAATCAATCGTGCGGCAGAAATGATTATACAACTCCAGGGGATTAGACAAATTACCGGAAATCATCGGAATAACGCACTGGCCGACAATGCCAGCATCGGTTTCACTCAGTAACTCACGCCACGATTTTCCCGCAGAGCTGTTCAATTGAAGCAGAATATTTGACAAGTGATGTCTGCATCGATCTTCATCATGATTATACGAACTTATAACCCACGTTGGTTTATGGGTATCAAGATCATCAAGGTTAAATGCAAGTTGGCCCAGGGCTTTTGTGGTACGTTCCAGATATTCGAGTGTATTTTTTATACTGAGCACCTCTTCGTCCTTCTGCCATTTTGTTCTCATTTGGCTTCGTTTTGCCCATGAGTAACTGGAAATAGAACGTTCAAAGTTTTCTTGCTGCTGGTCAGACAGCTGTTTCACCCTGATGTACTCATCATGGAAGGACGCTTTAATCTTTCTCACAACATCGGCCATGGCAATGATTAAATGGATATCCGCATTTTTTAACATGCTGGCTCGCACTGCATGATAAAAATCATGCTGCATAAACTCGAGAATCCATCGAGCAGCTATGTGATCAGCAGTTTTTGGCAAAGGGTGACCAGGAAACGGAATAGCCATGTCTCTGCATCCTTTCAGGCCGCCGGTTCTAATATCTTCAAGCGAACTGGTCCCGATCACTGGATTGACTTTATGGGCTTCTTCCTGACAAAAACTGTCAATGAAAGCCTGTCGCAACGTGATGGATGGGCATATCAGCCACCCAGACCACCAGTCGTCATCAAATAAAACTTTGAAGCTTCTGCTTGACAGGACTTTATACATCGTACGCTGCCTTTTGTCTTCATCTGAGAAATCCGGGCGCTTACAGCTCCAGAAACTTGCTTCAACCGGAGGTGCATTTTCAAACAAACGCTTCATTTTCTCGATGATGGAACTTACATCAAAAAAAGAACCGGAAAAAAACCATTCTGAGCTTTCTAGTGAAAGCGCTATGATCTCCCAGTTGACTTTATTAGCTTGTCCTTTTCCGTCAAACAGATTGTGATGCACAATTTCAAATGAATCTATATTCTGGATACCTTCCAGGTAAACGCCCTGCAGGGTAACCAGTGTTGCAAATTCATTGCTGCTGATTTTCTTTTCCCGAAATGCACGGAGCACTGCATAGGCAAAGGTATCAGTTTGAAAAAAGCTGAGGTGTTCTTTAGTGATTTGTTCTGGTTTGCTACAACATTGGGCAATTTGTTTGAGATGCTCTTCGGTAATGGTATTAACCTTTTCCATGATCAACGATTGCTGGTCTGTCTCAATTCTACGAACAACTTCTTTAAAGGTCTTTGCATGTTCATCAGTGCCTGGCAAATCCAGGGGGCTTGAAGATGTTCTTTTGACGTCTCTGACCTTCAAATCCGTTGAGGGAGTTGCTGAGTATCTCTGGCTGTCAGTCAACACAGCATCAGCACTCGAACTGCTAAGACATCTGAATGAGCCGGTAATGGTGCGCCAGATAGCACTAACGCGACTTGGCGCAGTATTTTCGGACCTTGAAGACGCCGGGTATCCGCTTGCCCCGGCAATATAAGAAGGGGTCATAATACTAACCTCCCTGTTAATTTTTTTTCGTCAAGCATTATAAGTTAGACCCGGTAAAGAATAAAAAGTTCCGGGCCATAAGCCACAGAAGTTACTCTTCGCTGTTTCTGGCGCTCCCGGGTCAACCGATTATTTTTCAATAGTTTCCAGAGTTACAGTGTAAGCGTCCAAGCAGGGGGCAGACTCCCCCTACTTGTCGAGATCGGCTTTTAATGGATTGGCCCCGAATTTCTCTTTCCAGAGTCGCGGTATCAATTCCCTGATATCACGGGCCGGGTGGAGGCTGATGCGTTGAAGCACATCAACCAGGTATTTGTAGGGATCAATGCCCGCCAGGAGGCAGCTGGTGATCAGCGCCTGGAACACGGCAACATTGTCTGCGCCTTCTTCTGTCCAGCAGAACATCCAGTTCTTTCTTCCCATCGGGATGCAACGAAGGCCACGTTCAAGATGATTGGTGTCTATCGCTACCGTTGGATCGTTCAGGTAAACCTGAAGCTCTTTTTCCCGCTTGTGAACATAGCCCAGTGCCTTGCTCAGAGGGTTGTCGGGAACCAGGTCAAGCCGTCTCAGCTGTTCCCGGTTCCACTCAAAGAACTGGTCAACCAAGGGTTTGGCTTTTTGTTGGCGATAATCACGCAGTGTATCGCCTTCCAGCCCCTGACGACGGATGTCATCTTCAACCTTGTACAGTGCGCCGATCTGTTTCAGGGCTTCTTTGGTCGCTTCGGGTTCCGCTTTTTCTTACTTGACAAAATAACGTCGGCTGTGTGTCCAGCACTCGGCATGAGTGATCTTTGGGTATTTCGAGCAAAGGCTATTTCTTCGTGGTCGCCATAAAAGCACCAGAAGTAGCCTTTTTCCATTTTACCCTTGCATTTCAGCCCGGCTTTTGACGGTGTTTCATCCAGTGCCAGGGTGTGACTTTCAAGGCAGCTATTCAGTACTTCATGGGCGACAGGTTGTAACAACTGTCCAGCACGCTGCTCCAGATTGGTCAGCGCAATGTGAAGGTGGACAGGCAGATATTGCGGGAAAGGCAAAAAGCTTTCTGGCTGACGCCGCTTTCCCGCTGTTGATCGATGAGGGCTTGCCACTGTTGAGCAGTGCGGCGGTTAGGTTGTTTTTGATTCACGGCTCGCTCCTGTTTTTGAAACAGGGGTTAGCGTGGCAGGCAGGTGATGGGTTTTGAAGACGTCCTTAAATAAGCGCTTACGTTGAATAAAGTGAAAGGCTCTCGGAGTAACCCATGGAGCCAGGAAGCAATGATTGATAATCCCTGTGGTGCGAAGCTTATTGACTGATCTTCCGTTTACGAGGCTGTCTACCCGTTGGCTTTGAGGCTTTGGCAGAATCAGACTTCCGGGCGCTGCTGGTTTTCTTCTTACCAGCAACCTTTTTTTTACCGGAAGCGGTTGGCTTACCCTTTTTAGCCGTTGTTTTGGTCGATTTCCTGCCTTTCGACTTACGACCGGATGGCTTGCCGTCTTCGGAAGAGCCTTTAGCGGATGAAGAGCCTTTAGCGGATGAAGAGCCCTTAGCGGATGAAGAGCCTTTAGCGGATGAAGAGCCCTTAGCGGATGAAGAGCCTTTTCCTTTTTTTGCCGCCTCTTCCGCAGCCCTGGCTTCTCTGAGCAGTTTTGCCTTGGCTGCTGCCGATTTAAATCGACTGCCAAGCGCGGCGCTTCCGGATGAGCGGGATTTTTTAGCAGAACCGGATTTACCGGAGGATTTTCTTCTTCCCGGCTTGCTAAGTGTTGACAGCAGTTCAAAGTCGATCTTCTTATCATCCAGATCCACCTTACTGACCATCACCTCCAGTTCATCGCCCAGGCCAAACCGGCGGCCTGTCCGCTCACCGCGCATGCAGTGATGGACGTTGTCGTAAATGTAATAGTCATCCGGCAGGCTGGTCACATGAACCAATCCCTCGACATAGACATCTTTCAACTCAACAAACAACCCGAATCCGGTCACTGAAGAGACAATACCGCTGAAGGTCTGACCAATATGCTGCTGCATATAGTCGCACTTCAGCCAGTCCATGGCATCGCGGGTTGCCAGATCAGCCCGCCGCTCTGTGGTGGAACAGTGCTCTCCCAGTGCCTGAATATCGCCGGCGTTATAGGGGTAGATGCGCTTTTCAGGTATGGGGCTGGCCCCCACACGAACCACATGCCGGGAGGGACTCTCTGAGCGGATAATATGACGAATCGCCCTGTGCACCAGCAGGTCAGGGTAACGCCGGATGGGCGAGGTAAAGTGTGCATAAGCCTTGAAGGCCAGGCCAAAATGCCCCTGATTATCACCACTGTAGACCGCCTGACTCATTGAGCGCAGTACCACGGTCTGAATCACATGGTAATCAGGACGATCTTTTACCGTAAGCAACAATGCCTGAATATCACGGGGGGTGATTTTTCCTGAGGGGAGTGCCAGACCCAGACTGCCAAGAAAACTGTTCAGGTTAAGCTTCTTCTCCAGCGTCGGCCCTTCGTGTACACGGTAAAGCCCCGGGAGGTTGTGCTTTTCCAGGAACTTTGCCGCACACACATTGGCACACAGCATACACTCTTCAATCAACTTATGGGCGTCATTACGCTCCCTGGGCACAATCTGCTCAATCTTGCGGTGGCGACCAAAAATAATCTGGGTCTCCACCGTATCAAAATCAATCGTGCCACGCTCTGCCCGTACGGATACCAATGTCTTGTAGAGCGAGTACAGATGCTCAAGGTGTGGCACTAATGGCTGGTACTGCTTCCGTAGCTCCCGCCCCTCATCACTGAGGGACAACATATCCCAGACTTTGGTATACGTCAGCCGGGCATGGGAGCGGATAACACCCTCATAGAATTTGTAGCCGGAAATCTTGCCTTTGCCACTGATGGTCATTTCACAGACCATTGCCAGTCGATCTACTTCGGGGTTCAGGGAGCACAAACCATTGGACAGCACCTCTGGCAACATGGGAATCACATGCCCCGGGAAGTAAACTGAGGTCCCCCGGTTAACCGCTTCCTTATCCAGGGCCGAGCCTGGTTTCACATAGTGGGAAACATCGGCAATCGCAACAAACAGTCGCCAGCCGCCGCCTTTTTTTGACTCACAATAAACCGCATCATCAAAATCACGGGCATCTTCACCGTCAATAGTGACAAACGGCGTTGCCCGTAAATCGACCCGGCAATCTTTGTCCGACTCTGCGACCTCAGTGGTAAAACCCTTGCACTGTTTTTCCACCGCTTCCGGCCAGTCATGGGGAATATTATGGGTGCGAACAGCAACCTCGACCTCCATACCGGCATCGGCTCTGCCACCGAGAATTTCCTTAACAATGCCCATAGGCATGTTGCGACGGCCGGGCTGCCGGGTAATTTCCAGCAGAATGTATTGTCCCTCCGTGGGCATCAGCGGGCCCGGCTGAACAATAATCTCCCGGCTGATACGGGGGTTTTCAGGCACCATAAAGGCCGCACCAGACTCGGTATAGTAGCGACCGACAACCTGTGTCGTATTTCTCTCAATCACCTCAACCAGCTGACCTTCCCTGCGGCCACGATGATCGACACCAGATTCACGCACAACCGCACGGTCACCATCAAACAGCTGGCGCATCTCACGGGGGGAAAGGTAGAGATCTTCACCACCACCATCCGGCATTAAAAAGCCAAATCCCTCTTTATTGCCCTGAACAACCCCTTTAATAAGATTCAGCTTACTGATCAGGGCAAAGGCATTCTTGCGATTTTGCAGCAGCTGACCATCGCGGATCATCGCCTTAAGGCGGAACATCAGCGCTTCCTGCTGTTCTTCGTCGTTTATACCCAGTGCACGACATAACGCCCGATGGCTGACCGGAGCCCCTCGCTGCTCAAGGTATTCCATAATGTACAGACGACTGGGGATCGGGTTTTCATAGCGCTCTGCTTCGAGAGATGCCTGACTATCCTGGCTTTTCCACCCTTTTGACATGGGCTTATTGCACCTCTTTTATGGCGTATGGCAGCCCGGGGCTGCCTGGTGAAAATGAAAATCTACTATCATGATATCTTTCTTCAAAGGCCATGGAGGGGGGAGAAGTCAACATTGAATCCATTCTGTATTAGTACATGCATCAGACTATTAATGCAAAGGGAGAAAGTGAAAAGAGAGCATAACAAAAGAATAGCCGATCTCAGTGTTATGCCAAAACAACCGGCGGCAACAGTGAATGCAAGCCGGATCCCTGAAGGCAAATCATATTTCCCCCGGACAGATAAACAGAAAAACGGCTTGAGACCGGGAACTTATTGACCGGCAGGTAAGTCCAATTTGTTAATTACCGGAACTCCGGGGTTTACAAGCACCAATCCCGAAACATCATAAATTCAACGAAGTCAGAAGCATGATACACAGTAGCAGCCCTGCCCCCTCCCCCATCCGGACTGGCAATCAATCGTCAAATGCCACTGATGCACCACCGTATCAAGCAACCCGGCGGACTTTTCGTCAGAGGCTCACCCTCCGTTGCCATCAAGCCATTAACTTGATTTCTCTGAAATTCAAGAGTCGAGAAGCGATATTGTTAAGGGCTGCGGCAACCGGTGATGTGCCACTGATCAGACGCCTTGTTCGCCACCACCATATAGTTTCCAGTAATACTGTTGGGGTTGGGGTAGAGCTGGAAGATGCGGCAGCCAAAGCGGCGGCACACGGCAAGGCAGAAGCACTGGAATTATTGCTTGAGTTTGGGGCCTTTCCGAATAATGCCTTAGCGGGTGAAAATTTGCTGATCCCCCCAAAAAGAATGTTTGATGAGCGGGGAGGCCATCGCCAGCATCATGTTACAGAAAAACTGACACCAGAAATAGTTAGAATATTGCTTAATAATGTTCATATTTTCCCTGAAGTCACCATCAGGCTTGGGGATACCGAGGGCCATTATCTTCATTTTACTCCAAAGGAATTAATAAACAGCAACCCTGGCAATAAGAACAGGGAAGAAATCTGTAAAATGCTTGTCAGTCACGATCAGGTCGATGTGAACACGGAGATATCTTTTTACCAAACGGGTGCGTTCGCTCTATCCAGCAAAGTAAATCAGAGTTTTTATCAACATCCACGAAGCACTTTCGTACACGTAAATTTTCTTGGCCAGACCCTGATGTTTGATAACTTCGGCCTGGCTGAGCATCTGCTTACAGACCAGACTCTGGACCCCGGCTTACCTATCGGCACTGGAGCCGCTGAAAACCTGCTGATTATTTTTATGGACAAATACTCTAAAGGATGTTTTCACAAATTAAACCAGCGTTTTGATATTTTACTCAACGCTCTGAGGGACAAAATTGCCAACTCTAATGCCTTTCGCAACCAAGTTTTGGCAAGTGAAAACAAGCTGTTCAAACAACAATTTCTCACACTGTTTGCTATCAGGCACCAGGACAGGTATGACCTATCACCTGCTGATTTTCAACATCTTAACTGCGATCAACTAAACGATAAAATCCTGGACTTATTTTTGAACATATCTTACGAAGCTCCGCCCGATTATCACCGTCTTTATCCAAATCCACTACCGGGTTATGACTCTTAAAAACGTTAAGCCTGATGCTTGATTTATTCAGCAATGGCTGAAATCCGGTAGATTTTTGTAAGGTTTGAGAGTCTTTTTGAGCAGTTACACTCCACTCATTTTTGAACAGCTGCACTATTTTGACGATCTGCCAGTCGCTTCGAGTCATCTCTAATGAGACCCGGTGCCAGCCCCAAAACCAGGATTTTTTTTGCAGTTAACGATCAGAACTTTATGTGTTTCAGCTTCACCAATTAAATCAAGCCACTTTGAGATAATGATTACTGTGTTTTGCTGAATTAACAGCCAAAGCAAAGTTCATTGATCAATTAGACAAGGTTAACCCGGAAAGGTTCACTGAAATACCGTTTTGGAGCGGGCTTCCAGCAGTGCAGAAGTTCAAGTCAAAACCACAACTACTGCCAATATTTTACCTAAGAGCCGATTTATCCAATGATAAACCGGCGATTTTTTCACAGAGGCCAATCCTGATGATCAGGCAAACGGCTGACGCAGAACGATAGTTTCTACACGGTCCGGTCCGGTGGAAATAATATCAATCGGTGCACCGGTTACTTCTTCAAGACGCTTGATATAAGCCAGCGCATTGGCAGGCAGCTCATCAAGGCTCTTCACACCAAACGTTGACTCACTCCAGCCCGCCATCTCTTCATAGACAGGCTGAACCGACTCGTACTCTTCAACATCAACAGGCGTGGTAATGGACTCACCATCAGCGTTCTTGTAATCCACGCAAATGTGGATTGTTTCCAGACCGTCAAGCACATCCAGTTTGGTCAGGCAGAGGCCACTGACCGAGTTGATCTGAATAGACTGTCTCAGAGCTACGGCATCAAACCAGCCACAACGGCGTGGACGACCGGTCGTAGCACCAAACTCATTACCGACTTTGGCCAGATGGCGGCCATTTTCGTCATCCAACTCTGTCGGGAAGGGACCTGAACCCACACGGGTGGTGTAAGCCTTGGTAATACCCAGTACATAATCCAGGTACAGCGGACCAAAACCAGTTCCCGTAGAGGTACCACCTGCGGTGGTGTTGGATGACGTGACAAACGGGTATGTGCCGTGGTCGATATCCAGCAGAGAACCCTGGGCACCTTCAAACAGAATGTGGTCACCACGCCCATGGTGCTCATGCAGACGGTCTGATACACGATCAATCATCGGAATCAGTTCCCTGGCCATGGCCAGTGTGTCATCCAGAACAGTCTGGTAATCTACGGCTTCTGTCTTGTAGTAGTTCTGCAGGGCAAAGTTGTGATAATCCATCACTTCTTTCAGCTTTCTGGCAAAACGTTCAGGGTGCAGCAGATCAGCAACACGTAAACCTCGGCGAGCTACCTTGTCTTCATAGGCAGGACCGATACCACGACCCGTCGTACCGATTTTGGCTTCGCCACGGGCCAGCTCACGGGCCTGATCCAGCGCCACATGGTAAGGCAGAATCAGAGGACAGGCGGGACTGAGCTTCAGGCGCTCACGCACAGGAACACCGGTTTCTTCCAACTGCTTCATCTCTTTCAGCAACGCTTCAGGAGAGAGCACAACACCGTTACCGATGTAACAAACCACATCTTCCCGCAGGATTCCGGATGGAATCAGGTGCAGAACGGTTTTCTCACCATTAATAACAAGGGTGTGTCCGGCATTATGGCCGCCCTGGAAGCGAACAACAGCTTCCGCCTGCTCGGTCAGCAGGTCGACAATCTTGCCTTTACCTTCATCACCCCACTGGGTGCCAAGTACGACAACAGTCTTACCCATGGAATCGGTCTCTTAGTTTCAATGCAATTTATAACGGTTCAACCAACCATTCGCCGTCACGGCAGATCAGCTGATGGTTGCACCCCATGCCCGCTGCTTCTGTCGCTTGCCCGGGCAGCTGGCGAACTACCCGTTCCCCCTGCCGACGCAGGGACTGCACCAAGGCAGCATCTGCATCAACAGGCGCAAAAATGGTCTTGCCTTCGGTACAGTCATCTGTACTTTCTGTTTTCAGTTCCAGCAACGCCTTAAGCTCCATAAGCGTCTTGAGGTCAGTGCTGAAACCGGTCGCAGGGCGTGATCGGCCGAAGACTTCACCGATCCCATCATAGCGCCCGCCTTTGGCGATTGCCTGCCCCTGACCGGGCAGATAAGCCGCAAAAACGACACCTGTATGATAGTTGTAGCCCCTGAGTTCGCCCAGGTCGAAATAGAAGTCAGCACCCGGATAGAGACTGGTAATCTCTCTGGCAATCAACCCGAGTTCATCCAGAGCAGTGGCGACGCCCTCAGGACCATCAGCCAGCTCACCCCTGGCCCGTTCCAGTATTTCCGGACCACCGGCCAGATTGGGCAGGCTTTTCAGCATTCGGGCAGACCCTGCACTGATATCCCACTGATTGACCAGCTGTTCAACCTCAGAGATCGCCTTGCGCTGCAAGGCATCAAAAAGCGCCAGCTCCTGATCACCGGATAGTCCGGCCTGAGATGCCAGCAAACGGTAAATCTGCACATGCCCAAGATCCAGACTGACTGAGTCGGCCTCCACCTGAGCCAGGGTTTCCAGCATCAGGGAAATCACTTCCAGGTCACTTGCAACGCCAGAGTGACCATACAGCTCTGCACCGATCTGGATGGGTGACCTTGAAGCCCCGAGGGAAGCGGGGCGGGTATGAAAGACACTGCCTGAATAACAAAGTCTTACCGGCCCATCCACTTTCAGGGTATGGGCATCAATTCTGGCTACCGCCGGTGTTGTATCTGCCCTTAATCCCATGGTTCTACCGGTCAGCTGATCGGTTACCTTGAAGGTTTGCAGATCCAGGTCATGACCGACACCTGCCGTCAGTGACTCAATAAATTCCA
The DNA here is from genome assembly GCF_017744115.1 of Salinisphaera sp. G21_0. Lineage (GTDB taxonomy): Bacteria > Pseudomonadota > Gammaproteobacteria > Pseudomonadales > Endozoicomonadaceae > Endozoicomonas. The sequence continues at coordinate 31,774 of NZ_JAGHQW010000044.1, forward strand.
GATGGGGAGGAATCACCAGTTGGTAACCCCAGAGGTCAAACAGGTCGAGTATGTCGCGCCTTAACTTTTCAGCACAACGGGCCCTGCCGGGCAGAATTTCCTCAATTCCATCGGGCAGCAGCCAGCGATCAGCGACGGTCATAACAGCCTCTCTTATTGTTACTGTGGAAGTTTTTTCTTCGCTACCTGCCCACACCCGGTGCTTGGCAAGTGTCCAGAGCGAAGTGGCTAACTATTGATCAGATACAGTAAAGCCACACCCACCAGCATGCTGATCAGACCGGCCATTCTAAGTTGCCGGTCAGCAATGTCAGCCAGCCGACGCACTAACTGTCGCCAACGCTGAGGGTAAAGAAATGGCACAACGCCCTCAAGCACCAGCATCAGGCTGAAAGCAATCAACAACTGCTGCGCAAAGTCCATTGTCCATTCTCCGCTGTTTAGATCCCGACGTGGCCACACGTTCAATGAACCCACACACGAAAAAACCGGGCGAAGCCCGGTTTTGATAATATTACCACGGTTTTTTAACGCTGACAGCAAGAGTTCATTATTTGCCTTGCTTATCGTGATTAAAATAGCGGAAGAAATCACCTTTTGGTTCTATCAGCATGACATTACCCGTCTCTCCGAAACTCTCTTTGTAGGCCTGAAGGCTACGATAGAAGGCATAGAATTCCCGATCCTGCTGATACGCTTTGGCATAAATCTCAGCTGACCTGGCATCCCCGTCACCGCGGATCATTTCAGACTGACGGTAGGCATCGGCCAGAACCACCTGCTTCTCACGGTCGGCATTCGCCATGATACCTTCTGCCATCTCCTGACCGCGGGAACGATAGTCCTGAGCCTCTTTCTCACGCTCGGATGACATCCGCTCAAATACCGAGTCACTGACCTGGGGAGGCAGGTCAATCCGCTTGATACGTACATCCATAACACTGACCCCCAGCTCATCCTGGGCAACTTCATTCAGCGTAGTGGTCAGCTCTTCCATCATCTCATCACGCTGGCCGGACACCACTTCGTTCAGAGTGAGGCTACCAAACTGGTTCCGCATGCTGGACTCAGCACGCTGGGCAAGCAGGTTGCTGGCACGGAATACATCGCCTGCCGTTGCACGGTAGAAGTCGTAGACGTTGTGAATGCGCCACTTGATGTAGGAATCCACAATCACGGCCTTCTGCTCAAGGGTCAGGAAGCGCTCGGATGGCACATCCAGAGTCTGCAGACGACCATCGAACACCTTAACCTTGTCAACCAGCGGGATTTTCACATGCAGGCCCGGAGGAATACTGTCACGTACTACCTGACCAAAACGAAGTTGCACCGCCCTCTCCCGCTCGGAGATAACGAATAAACTTCCCCACGCCAGTATTACAACAACCAGAGAAATAATCAGTCCAGTGAAGGCTTTCTGACTCATCGACTTACCCTCCCCCCACTGACTCGCGAGCTATTGACGCGTTTATTCAATTCTTCTGTCACCCGGGTGGTAATCTCGTTTAATTCCTGGGCAGATAACTGTCTGGATGGCACTTTGCTGCTACCATGGGACTGTGTCAGTTTATCCAGCGGCAGGTACATCATGTTGTTGCCACCTTCAACATCCACCAGTACCTTGCTGGATTTACTGAACACGTCTTCAATCGCCTCAATATACAGACGCTCGCGGGTTACTTCAGGTGCCTGCTGGTACTCACCCAACAGTTTCACGAAACGATCCGCTTCACCCTCTGACCTGGCTACTACCTCATCACGGTAACCGTTGGCACTCTCAATAATACGCTGAGCCTGACCACGGGCTTCCGGAATGATCTTGTTGGCATACACCTGGGCCTTGTTCTTGGCCCTTTCTTCATCCTCACGGGCCCGGATAACGTCATCAAACGCTGCCTGCACTTCTTTAGGAGGATGAGCGCTCTCAATGTTTACCTTGGCAACATTAAGACCGGTACCGTAGCTATCCAGATAAGCCTGAAGGCGATCACGCACTTCGATACCCATCACCTCACGACCTTCGGTCAACACCTGGTACATCTCGGAGCCACCGACAACATGACGCAATGCACTCTGTGTCGCTTCTTCCAGACTGACCAGCGGCTTGGCAACGTTGAGAACATAGTGCTTGATATCATCAATGTTGTACTGAACCGACATGGCCACCTCGACGATGTTCTCGTCTTCGGTCAACATTTGCTGCAGAAGGTTATAGGTCCGAAGTTCAGTCACCCGTTCCTGAAACTTGGTTTCAATGGGAGGGAAGTACATATGCAGGCCAGGGCCGACCGTCTCTGCATACTCACCAAAGCGCAGGATGACAGCCTGCTCTTTTTCATCAACGGTATAGACCGCATTCCAGATGTAGGCAGCAACAGCGAGTATCAGGATGCCAATAAAAATACCGGAAGAGGAGCCTGCCTGAGCACCACCACCGGAGCCACCACCGCCTTTGCGGCCTCCCCCAAACATGGAATTCAGTTTTTCCTGAAATTTGCGAAAAGCATCATCCAGGTCCGGTGGTCCTTGCTTATCGCCTTTGTTACCACCGCCCCATGGATCCTGGTTGTTTCCACCCGGCTCGTTCCAGGCCATATATGTCTCCGTAGAGTCAGCATCAGATTGAATTTTGGTTTGAGCATCCCTGTTACTGGGGACAACAGGCGATTAAATCCATTGCCGGTCCATCAGAGGATGTGCATACCATAGTTACCTACAGACCTTGAGAGTCCCAGGTATGACATGACGTCGCAGGATAAATTTCCAGAGCAGTCATCAACTTCCACTTCGCCCTTCACTGCAACACAGGAGCGTAAAAAATGCAATGTATCCGTACCGTCCGGAATCCTGACCAGCCTTTACAGGCACTCAATAAGACGTACCCGGTAAAGATAGTTCCTGAGCCAGATTGTAGAGTTTGGATAGCGAATAGCGCAAGCCGAATTGGTAAAGACCGCAACGGATTTTCTTTACAAAGACAAAATCAGAGCTGTTTCGCCCAAATTTCATCCATCTGTCCTGATGAAATATTTTGTCCAGCCAGGAACGCTTTTTATAAATTGGCGGCTACAACGTTTGACCACATAAAATACTGTTACTGGCACACAGCCAGCAGAGGCAGCAAGAGGGTAATAATGAAGATAAAAGACGTCGTACGTACCGACCTGAATCAACACGTACAAAACACAGGAGCTTAAAGCATGGAATTAAAGCAACTCTCGCTCAGACCTTCCTGCTTGGAAAGGCGCTCAAAGTCAGACTTTGGCAGGCGAATATCCAGTACCACATCACCACTATCGGAGTAGGCTTCAGATTGGATAGCGCCGAGTTTATAGAGACGGGCACGAATGCGTCCCTGGGCAGGTTTCAGGGTTAACTGTCCCTGCAGCATATCATCGGAAAGCAACTCTTTGATGGCGTCCTGCAGCAGATCTGCACCCGCACCGGTCACTGCGGAAACCCAGACTCGCACAGGACGCCCTTCATCATTGCGCTGGATTTTCGGCTCTACCCCCTGTAACAGGTCAATTTTGTTATAGACCTCCAACTGTGGCACTTCATCCGCATTGATCTCTTTCAGTACCGAATGAACCTGATCCATGTTTTCCAGACGCTCCGGATCATGGCTGTCAATAACATGCAGCAGAAGATCAGCCTGACGGGTTTCCTCAAGCGTTGCCCGAAATGCCTCCACCAGCTTATGAGGCAGGTGACGTATGAAACCCACCGTATCAGCAAGTACGACAGGCCCGATATCCGGCAAATCAATTCGCCGCAGCGTTGGGTCAAGGGTGGCAAACAATTGATCAGCCGCATAAACCACAGACTCGGTCACGCGGTTAAACAGTGTCGACTTGCCAGCATTCGTATAGCCAACCAGTGATACTTGGGGAACCTCTGCCCGCTGTCTGGAACGTCGCCCCTGCTCCCGCTGCCTGCGTACCTTTTCCAAACGGCGGCTAATGCTTTTGATACGCGCCCTGAGAAGACGACGGTCGGTTTCCAGCTGGGTTTCACCCGGTCCTCTCAGGCCGATACCACCCTTTTGTCGTTCAAGGTGAGTCCAGCCGCGAACCAGTCGTGTACTCATGTGTTGCAACTGAGCCAGCTCAACCTGAAGTTTACCTTCAAAGGTTCTGGCACGCTGGGCAAAAATATCCAGAATCAGTCCCGTACGATCAATAACCCGGCATTTCAGCTCTTTTTCCAGATTACGTTCCTGGCTTGGAGAGAGGGCATGATTAAACAGCACAACATCGACATCGTGCAGGACAACCAGCTGACGGATTTCTTCAACCTTGCCGGGACCGACAAAGAAACGGGGATTGGGATGTTTGCAGCCTGCGGTAATAAATGCGGCAGACTCAACGCCAGCGGAGCGTACCAGCTCCATAAATTCCTGGGGGTCTTCCCGCTCACGCTCATCGTTCAATTCCAGATGAACAAGAACTGCGGTTTCACCACCCTCATGGCGGTCAAAAAACAAATAGATCTCCTAAACAGCCACGAACCGCAGGAGCTGGGAACCAGCTAACAGAAACCTGAAAACAAGACTGCGCCACATGGCTCATTTTTAAAATAAATATAAACACCCAAAGGCACCTCAGGTGCCTTCAAGATGCATCAACAGAATTACTCATTCTCAGGCTGATCAGTACCCTGCATCGGCAAACGAACCGGACGGCTGGGAACGACAGTTGATACAGCGTGCTTGTAAACCATCTGGCTCACTGTATTCTTGAGAAGAATAACGAACTGATCGAAAGACTCAATCTGCCCCTGAAGCTTAATACCATTAACCAGGTAGATAGAAACCGGCACGCGTTCTTTACGCAGCACATTCAGGTAAGGGTCTTGTAGAGAATGCCCTTTTGACATTTCTGTACTCCTTTTAATTCTCGGGTTTTTGAATAGCCTTTTATCACTTTGGGGAGGACTATTCGCTGGACCGGCTGTGCCAGTACTCATTGTTCAATATATGTACAGCCTATGAAATGCCGACTCACATTAAGCTAACCCAACACCGCACTCAATAAGTAATACTAGCTACTCCCACCAGTCCTGCCGGAACAATTAGAGGTTCTAAGGTACTACTTTATTAAGCAATAAGTCTTAACAGCCAATGGTTTATGGAAGAAAGTTACATTTACACCCCGGGCATTCCTCAGGGCTATGCACTTTACCTCATGACTATAAAATACATTGATGCTATTTAAGGGCACCCTCCAAAACTTTCAAGGCATCACCCGGCAGGTTGTTGGAAAACGTATCAAGCCAGTGAATATCAGGCCAGCTTCTGAGCCAGGTTAACTGTCTTTTAGCCAGTTGTCGGGTCGCAATAATACCTCTTTCGACCATCTCATCGTAGCTTAGTTCCCCAGCCAGGTACGACCAGGCCTGACGATAACCAACGGAACGGACAGAAGGCATGGCAACATTCAGGTCCCCACGCTGATAAAGCCGGGCTGCTTCCTCCAGAAAACCTTTCTCCAGCATCATTCTGAAACGCATTGCAATGCGTTCATGGAGCACAGAACGATCTTCTGGAGCCATCGCCAGGCTGACAATACCATAGGGTAAACGTTGCTCTTTCTGCTCCCTGTGCCATTGAGAAAGCGGTTTACCTGTCAGCTCATAAACCTCCAGGGCGCGCTGCAAGCGCTGGGTATCCGATGGTTTGATTCTCAGTGCCGCTTCCGGATCAACGCCTGAGAGCTGCTGGTGTAAAAATGCCCAACCCTGCGCCCGTGCGCTATCCAGCAGCCGTTGACGAACTCCGGCATCGGCAGCGGGCATGGTCGCCATACCGTCCCTGAGCACCTTAAAGTACATCATCGTACCACCAACCAGCAGAGGTATTCTCCCACGGGCGGTGATATCGGCCATCAACGCCAGGGCATCCCGTCGAAAATCGGCGGCTGAATAAGATTCCGCCGGATCAAGAATGTCGATCAGGTGATGAGGCGCTTCCACCAGAACCTCAGGTTCCGGCTTGGCAGTGCCAATATCCATCCCTTTATAAATAAGTGCCGAGTCAACACTGATGATCTCAAAAGGCAGCTCTTTGCTGAGCGCTACCGCAAGGTCAGTTTTGCCTGAAGCGGTAGGACCCATCAAAAATACAGCGGGAGGGAGCCGCTTTTCCTCATGCGCGGACATAGGAGAATGTGTACCTGAAAATAATAAAAATGTGATTCTATAGGGAAGGTCTTTTTTTGCAATGCAGGGAGACCAGATATTTTATTTTTTCAAAAGCCAGACTGATCTACCTTAGTTGCAAACAGTCCGGGATAATTTTATCGGAAAACAACTGCGCTAATACTTCATTCAGGTCTTTAGAATCAGAAATATCATTCAAGGCTTGTTTTAATTCTACTGCCCCCTGGTTCAAATTATCGATAAAACTGCCAATTTCATAAGCAGTAAGATGATCAAATAAATTTCTCCAGCCAGGTGCCAATATCAACTCCCCGCCACCTATACAATCAAATCCTGTATTATCACACCCCCCCTCGAACTTATAAACACTACCATCCTTTAATTCGCCAAACATGATCCAGTTTTCTCCTTCATTTTCACCCTCATGATATGAGAAGACTTTGTCAATCTCCCTGCACTCAGTTGTGTATTCCACCATACCGGGCTGTGGTGTCCCCCGGGTTTCCCAGGAACCCAAATCAGATAAATAAGAAGACCATGCATAATCACCCTCCCAGAACGAGCCGTCAATTTCCACCGGAGTAAACACAATATTTCTCACCTCCTCTTTAGTGCTGAAAAATAAAGGCCTGCATTCTGAACTGCTTACTAATGAAGCACCCAATCGGCGAAGGTCATCAAGTCCAAGGTATTGAATGAATCGTTCACTGATGTCTTGATTATTTAATACCTGAGAATAAACATCTTCTTTCAGTGGTAATTCATTCTTAACTACCTTGGCATCCATTATTTTTAGATTACCGGTGTCCGATGGCTCCTCTGTATCCACTTTACTTTGATTGGTGGTATTCGTAATGGATAACGAGTTTAATGTATTAGACAATGATGCAAGATCCATAATATTACCCCTCTTCTTGACCCGACAACCTTTTTCCGTCTGAAATTGCCATAAAAAAGTGTCCAGCAGAGCATCGTTAATCCAGCGATTGACGGTTGGCTAAAACACCAACGTAATATCTGATCCGTATCTGAACCAGGGAGAAAACGGTACAGAGCAGTCTTATATTTTAATTCATGAATCAAAGGCAGATAATTGACACTCTATGATGGTAGGAAATTCAAAATTTGCCAGAAATTTTTCTGGAAATGCTGCCGCTTTGTTCATTTATTGACATTTATCGGCTCTACAGTAGGGGCCCCTTATTTGCTCATTGTTATGCACCGTCATACATTACGAACTCTGAACTCGCCCCCTTTAGGCAAGCCGAAAAATTTATAGAACAAAAACGATTAAAAAAAGTGTGCAAACTATCGAACAAATTGACCGATTTTCCGGGTGCCTGTTGGCAGGTTCCGTGAGAGATGCTTTAGGTGCACCGATAGAGTTTATGCGTCGTGAAGACATCATTGCCCAGTTTGGTGTTGATGGCATTCAACGGTATGCAACTGCTTATGGACGTGTTGGGGCGATTACAGACGACACCCAAATGATGCTTTTTACTGGTGAGTGATCGCTTAGAGCTGTCGTTAGAGCTGAAAGTAAAGGAATGTGTTCTGTAGAAGCGGTTGTTTGTCATGCTTACCAACGCTGGTTAAAAACTCAGGGAGAAACCAGCCCTGCAATGGAACGAATGGAACCACAATTTGGCGACGGCTGGTTGGCGATGGCTGGCTAATGACTTTCCCTGCCTTGTTCTCAAGACGAGCTCCCGGAAATACCTGCATTAGTAGATTGAAAAATATGCAGTCTCTTGGAGACTACACTGCAATTAGTTAAAGCGGAACTCGGCCTTTACTCATTTCATGAGGAAACACTGCCGGCGTTGGAACAACCGGAGCAGTTGGCTCATTCTGAAGTCACCATTCCCGTGGCAATCTCACAACTCGGTGAAGGCTGGGTTGCGGAAGAGGCTCTGGCTATTGGGGTTTACTCGGTGCTCGTGAGTTCGAGCCTGGAAGATGCACTCATTATTGCCGTGAACCGTAGTGGTGACTCTGATTCTACATGCAGCAGCCCCAGAGTTATCTGGCCTTGTTTGCCAATGACCCGGGGCTGAAGTGGAACGTGAATCAACTGTTCCGGCAGATGCTTCAGGACAAGGTCGAGGTAAGTACTTAATAAATAGGGCGATAACCCAAAATTGAACTTTTGTATCAATTATGCATCTAAACGTAGAAATTGAAATTATTTAAGTAGAGGAAGATAACAATGAGTTCTATATCAGATATCGCTTCATCCATAGGCAGCGCCTTTAAAACAGTGTTTGATTGTGTCACTTACCCCTTTCGATGGGCATTTAATCGAACAGTTTCAGTACTTTCTTCCGTTAAAACGTATCTTTTTGGGTCATCTAAACCTGAGAACCAAAGCGAGGTGCCTAATGAAACATGTGTCAGCGAACGTTCAGTTGACAGTGTGTCAGAACCAACTGTAAGCACATCTACTTCCGCACCTACGTCAGAGCAGAACGAATTAAAAATTGCGAAAATTAAGGCTCTCTCAACTGATCTGATGGCAGCAGAGCAAAAAATCGACGGATTATCAGTATTTTTGCAAGAGCGGGATAATCAAACCGCTGAACAACGTTTTAATGTCAGACAGTTAGTTAACAAAGTTAATGACCTGAAAAATCTACACAGAATCGTTGAAGATCTGGACAATGGTGCCGTTATTTCTCCAGTTGATGTCAAAAGTAAAGTAGAAGATGTTTTCAAAGTAATGAAGGAAGCTGTCGTGCTTATGCAAAAAGATACGTTGAAGACATTGTTGGATAAAAGGCGTTTAGAAAAACTTGATGGACTACTTATCAATATTGACAATGCAAAAGCCAAGCTTAGAGAAATACAGTCCAGCAAAGCTTGATATGGCAAGTATTTTCCGGACACTACGCAGCCCTGACAAATTTTTGTTTATGAGAAAATAAAGGACACCTAAAAATTTGACTAATTTGTTTTTCAAAAAGAAAGACCCCAGATTTTATCGTTCAACTTACGGGCAAAAAGGCTGACCTCGACAAACCTGTGTGAGTTTAAAACAAAATAAAGGACACCCAAAAAATTAACTAATCGGCCACACCATCCATTTTTCCTCAGGAGCCTTTTAAGGGCATTAAGCACATATACCCAGTAACCAGTAAAATAACATGACGACCGCCCGAAAAAACTATGAACATATTTTCACTCACCATGGGCATTTGTGCTCTTCGTGGTTCGATCTTTAACTTACCCAAGCGGGGGAGTAGGCGTTTAATGTCTACCCTAAGAGTACCAGTTAGCCTGTCTGTCAGATAATCCCAAGTGGTCTTCCTGCATGCAGCCAGCACTGGGCATGGTCGTATACATCAAATTGCTGAGCACCATTGCTGAATGCGACGGTCTGACGATTGAATCCATGATGAATCAGGCTGCCGTATAATACGCTTTCGGTGGCTTTTTGCTGTAACCTCGGACCATCAAGGCCAATATCTTTCATAAACTCTTCCCTCGACTCCCGGCTCAGAAAGTGAACATCAAGATATTGAGCCAGAGTCTTGCTCCGGTGTCGTCTGTCTGCAGATAACGGGATCCTATGGCCAGCAATTCATCTTTTTCAGCATGGAAGGCAATAGCCTTTGATTAACAGGCTACTGAGATGGATACACCGGTATCCCAGAGCAGTTCCAGTAAGAGCCCCTTATTTGCTCATTGTAATGTACTGTCGTACATTACGAACTCTGAACTCGAGCTCTTGAGGCAAGCCAAAAAAATTTATAGAACAAAAACAATTAAAAAAGGCGACACAATGAAGACTATTACCAAACTCAATCGAGTTGGCTATGCCATGGGGGACCTGGGCAACACACTTACCTTCGGTATGATGTCCACTTTCTTACTGGCCTATTATACGGATGTACTGGGTATTACTGCCGCTGCAGCGGGGACGTTGTTTCTCGTTGCCAGAATCTGGGATGCGGTGAATGACCCGATCATGGGTGCTATCTGTGATAAACTCTTCACCCGCAAGCATACCGGGGACAAGTTTCGCGGCTTTCTGGTGAAAGGCAGCTGGCCTGTTGCGGTGGCAGCCATTTTTGTGTTTTGGGCACCACAGGGCCTGAGTGACTCACAAAAACTGATTTGGGCTTACGCCACCTACATTGTCTGGGGCATGACATATACTTTTATCAATATTCCCTATGGTTCACTGGCGACGGTAATGACCAACGATAAAGGTGAGCGAGCCTCTCTTTCTGCCGCCAGAGGTGTCGGTAGCATGGCTGGCAATGTCGTAGGCAACATTGTCGTACCACTTTTCCTGTCGATTTTCGCTGATGACTTTGCCAAAGGCTATTTGTACTCTGCTGTCTTCGTCAGCACTTTTGCCATGATCGCCTATCTTATATCCTATCGGCATACTGCTGAATATATACGACATGAGCCTTCAACCGAAAACATTAACATTTTTCAGGGCATCACCTCTCTGCGGAAAAACTCTTTATTTCTCTGTGTGAGTATATCTTCCGCATTTATGCTGGCAGCATTTATGGCCCAGAGTGCCATTACCTACTATTACCTGACTGAGAACCTGGATGGCCAACTGTGGTTCATATCCTTAAGCTCAGCGGTCAGTGTTCTTGCTATCCTTATCATTTCATCGTTTATCGGAAAGCTCGCCTTAAAGTTCGGTACCAGGAAAATTATGATTACCGGATTTTTGTTGGCCGGTATTACAGCTACCGTTTGCTTTTTACTGCCTGACTCTATTTATGTCATGTTCCTGTGGCTCTTTGTGGGCATTCCACTGATGCTACTTCCTAATTTGCTGATCTGGGCAAATGTATCTGACAGTATTGACTACAACTCTTACTTATCTGGTCAGCGTCAGGAAGGTGTCATCTATTCCAGCTATTCATTTGCCCGTAAGATGGGGCAGGCACTGGCAGGTTTCATCGCGGGTACGGGGTTATCTTTTATCGGCTACCAGGCAGAACTGGAAACACAGCCAGCCTCCGTATTGCTCGGCATCGATGCACTAATGTTCCTCTTGCCTGCTGTGGCACTGTTTATATGTGCGCTTATCTACTTTGTGATGTGGGATGAATCCAAGATCAAATCAGCCAGTGAAAGTGACGCTGACTTGAGCGGACAACCCGCTTGATTTCTGGAACAGTTCAACTGGCAGGAGAAATCCATCAAAGCTCCAGGGAGTTTATTCATAATTGGCGTGATATTTTTGATATCCAGCAACAGTCATCTGAGTTTAGTGTTCACAGATATACCGATAGGCTGACTATCAGGGAAGTTTGCCGTGATATCTACCGAATGTTGCAATCCAACTATGAATTTTCGGGGAAGGCTGAACAAATGATATCCGAAGATAAGTTTATTTTTAGCCTTCTGAGTTTGCTTTCCAAAGCGGCATTGAAAAACAGGCTTAGAGACAGCTCCAATAAAGATGAAGTCTTTAGAGCAGCAGTTATTCCCTTTATTGATTACCTTAGTGACTTGGGGTTTCACCTGAAACACAACCTGTTGCTTTATCGGGTTTTTCGACAAATACAGGCTTGTCGCAAAAATATAGTCTGGTAACAAACCAGAGTTTTCTGGCTGAGAATGGCAGTCAGTCTCAATTGTCCGCCACAGATATTGGCTTGAGTGTGTGTGTACCTTTTCAAGTTAATAAGCCAAAGACCTCCTATTGCTGTCTTGGCTATAGTTAAGAAACTTCGGTCATCTTATTCAATTTAGAATCAGCTTTTTGTTGCCCTAACACTGAATCAATGGCTCCAGACAATGACCATATGAAAACCGTTTTTATTTTTCTACCCTTAACTGCTCGTTAGAGACTATTACATCGGGTTTGGACAAGTCCGCCAAAAACTTTTCAGGGACTTGTGAATCGGGTAAAGGTACGCCTTCCTGAAAAAACTTTTTAAGGACTTGTGGATCGGGTAAAGGTACGCCTTCCTGAAAAGACTGGAAAGGGACAGACCCTTCTACCTCAGCTTCATCCCTCTCCACAAAATCATATGTATTCGAATTTGAACCCGATTCTGACATGTAGTTCAGACTTGGTTGTTTGGCCACAGCGCCTTGACCTGTGTCAGGCAGAAGTCGCTTTCTCAAGCCTGCCAGGTAATCTTCCGATGGTTTTGGGCAGCAAGCGGCCACTACACATGCTTTCACCAATCTATAACTAAAACTGAAACAGAGTTCACACTGATCAGGTTGGATATCATCACTTGCTGCTTTCCAAACACCCGAGAAGAAACCTGTTTCGGTACTCTCAACGCGCATATAAACCTCCTGAATCCCGTCAAACAGGGATTGATATTATTATTCGTACTTATATATGACCTCTTATTTCTGAAAAGATTCAATAAAATGTATTCATTTATCTTTTTCGGGTAAAAGGGATAAAAAATAGCACCTTGTTAACGGTACTAAAGTACAAGTAATCTGTTTGTCACACATGCTTATCCAGTACATCATTTCGATGAGTTTGATGTGTACAATCTCCGTTCACCCTGAGCGCCCTTCGGCTCAGGATGCACGGACGAAGGGTGATTGGCACAGTCTTTATTCAGGGTATGGTATTTACGCCCTTCGACTCCGCTCAGGACGAACGGAGCCCGGGAGTCATTGATAGAAGGAACCCATCAATTACATTGAAACCATGTACCAGGAGGCTGTCCGAGAATAGGCTGCCCTACACGGCAACTGCTCCTGCGTTGCTCTAACTCCTGCATCCATGCGGCGACAGCAAATTGGTCTAAAAATCCGCTTTTGTTCGGCAAATAACCCCGCTATTCATCTCACAAAACCGAATTTTTATCCTCAATTTTCTGCCGTCCTCGCTACGGGCCTAGACGGGCGCTATTCTCGGACAGCCTCCTATGTTGCCACTGTTTTCTTTCTTGGAATACCCAGGCGCTGGCGCCGCTCCCAGAGTGTTTTTCTACTGATACCCAGCTTCTGCGCAAGATCGGTTTCGGTCATCTGGTCCTGGTGCTCAAGCACAAAACGCTGGAAGTAGTCTTCCAGTGTCAGGCCATCCTGCAGCTCTTCGGCATCCTGACGGAACAGGGTCTGTTTCACACGAACGTCAATGTCCAGATTTTCCGGAGTGATGATATTGTCTTCGGAAAGAATGACACCCCGTTCGATGGCATGCTCCATTTCGCGAACATTCCCGGGCCACTGATATTGAGAAATGGCGGCCATGGTTTCGGGAGCCATTGAGAAGACTTCCAGACCCATTTTTTCACAGGTTTTGGCCAGCAGTTTTTCCGCCAGCATCAGGATATCATTGCCTCTCTCCCTGAGTGGCGGAATGCGCAGTTCCACCACTTTCAGCCGATAGTAGAGGTCTTCACGAAACTCATTCTGTGCAGAGAGCTGACGGAGATTCCGGTGAGTAGCGGCAATCAGTCGAACATCAACAGACTGTGACTGTACTGAACCGACACGACGAATTTCACCTTCCTGAAGAACGCGAAGTAGCCTGGCCTGGGCTTCCAGTGGCAGCTCACCGATTTCATCAAGAAACAGTGTGCCACCATTGGCCGCTTCGATCAGACCGGTTCTGGCGGCTGTAGCCCCGGTAAATGACCCTTTTTCATGACCAAAAAGCTCTGATTCAATCAGTGTTTCCGGAATGGCGGCACAGTTAACAGAAATCATCGGGCCATTAATGCGTTTACTGTTTTCATGGATGGCCCGGGCAACCAGCTCTTTACCGGTGCCTGATTCACCCTGAATTAATACCGTGGCATCGGTTGGAGCCACCTTCTGTATTTGCCGGAACAATAGCTGCATGGCATCACACTGTCCCAGAATGCCATTAAAGCCATCGCCGGAGAATGTCGCTTCATTAACACCCTGGTCAGGTGTGGAGTCAGTACTCTGAGCTGCCTGCTTTTCAATAGCTTCAGCCACGCGCTGAATCATCTCTGCATGATCAAAGGGCTTGGCAATATAATCGACGGCACCCTGCTTCATGGTTGAGACTGCCGAGTTCAGGCTGGCATAGCTGGTCATGATCAGTACCGGAATGCCATTGGCCAGGTTAATCATTTCAGTACCGGGCTTACCGGGAAGCCTCAGATCGCTGATGATCAGTGAGAACGACTGTTGTTTCAGAAAGTCTTCCGCTTCATGAACCGAGCCAGCCTCAGTAATACCATATCCTTGTCGTTCAAGAAGACGACGCAGTGACGATCGGATAATTTCTTCATCTTCAACAATCAGTATCTGGTCCTGACTCATGCCATGTCCCCATGAAATTCCAACGGCTGCTCCCCTGTGTCTGAAGTCATCACTGACTCAGTCTCGTAGCGTGGAAGCGAAATGATGAAGCAGGATCCCCGCCCTGTGAGCGGGTCCAGCGGACTCACCACCTGAATACTGCCAAAATGTTCTTCGATAATATTCCAGGTTAGAGCAAGGCCCAGGCCAGTCCCTTTACCCGCTTCTTTGGTGGTGAAAAATGGCTCAAACAGCCTTTCCTGAACGGCTTTGGGAATGCCATGCCCCTGGTCTTCAAAACGAAGGGTGACCGTGTGCTGGTTGGCTGTGGTGCTGACGGAAACAACTCTCTCCGTGTCCACAGTATCCACAATGTCAGAGCCTTCCTCTGAGGCATCGGCGGCATTTTTCAGCAGATTGATAAACACCTGTTGTAATTTTTGGCTGTTACCGCTAACGCAGAGGCCATCGATGCATAAATTTCGGAATACGATATTGCTGTTCTTATGGCTTAATTGCAACAGGCTAATGGCTTCCTGAATGGTGCTGAACACTTCTACGGGTTCGGCTACCGATGGAGAATCACCGTTATGCCCGTTTTGCTCTCCCCCTTTCTGACCGGAGTGAGCATAAGACACCAGTGTTTGCACAATGCGACTGACCCTTTGGGTTTGTTCCAGTATTTGCCGGGAACTCTGTTGTATATCCGGGTCCGATGATAGTGCGCTCATTTCCTGGGCAAGGCAGTCAATACCGGTAATCGGGTTGCCAATCTCATGGGCAACACCGGCGGCCAGCTGCCCGATAGACGCCAGTCGTTCACTGTGAAAAAGCTGTTCTTCCAGCATTTGGGTTTCTGTCTGGTCCTCCAGCAACATGACCTGATTACCGCCGGTACCGGAAACCGGTGCCTGAACAGCGGCTTTGTGCAGGCTGAAATAGCGGGTGCGGCCCTCCATTTCAACACAGTGCTTGTTCAGGTGATTGTCGGGGAGTTGCATAAAATCATTGAGGATCTGGTTCCAGGGAGCAGGAATGGTCTTCAGGGGCATCCCCAGAACAGCATCGGCAGGAATGCCGGTCAATTCTGCCATTGCCTGATTCCAGAGCATCACTTCGCCGGTGTTGTTCGATGGCTGCGATTCCGGGTGATCAACCGACGTGCTCTCCATGGCAGCGTCAATGGAGCAGACGGCCATGGGCAGGCTGTTCAATGTGTCCCGGTGATAACGTCTCAGGCTATCAAGCTCACCTGCCAGACCGGTCAGTTTTGAGTGATACGCTTCCAGACGGGATTCCATAAAATGGATATCTTTGGGAACGTAATCATTGTCTACATTCAGCGGTAAAAAGGAGTTAACGATTTCATGGGCAATGGTGGGTCCCATAAGCCCGGATAGATTATTCTCAATACGCTCCCTGAGGCGTCTCAGGGAGTGCGGACGGTTGTCGTCCGGTCTCATATTGAGATCGGTCAGGGCTTTATTGATTTCCGTCTGCGCCGCTACCGGCCCCAGAGGGGCGCTGAGCATCTCCTGGAATTCGTAGGAAGAGCGTGCCTTGGGGATTTTGTAGGGCTGCTGACGCACCTCACGAACCAGGCAGGCGGCCGCCGCGCTGCGCTCTTCATCAGGCATCCTGGTAAAGCTGGAGACCAGGTAGAACACCAGCACATTTACCACCAGTGATGAGACGGCAGCAATATACCAGCCATCGTTAGTGATGGTGCCGAAGTTGACGCTACGGATTGGGAACATCTCAAGTCCCATGGTTAAAGGCAGCATCAGGGTGAAGAACCAGACTGTGGTTCCGGACAGAATCCCGAGAATCAGCCCCTTATGGTTTGCCCTGCCCCAATAGAGCGTAGACAGGGTGCCGGGCAGTAGTTGCAGGGCTCCCACATAGGCGACGATGCTCAGGCTGTACATGTCCACCTCGTTATGCAACAGCCGGTAAAATCCATAACAGGCGAGGATCAGGGTAGCGATAATCAGGCGTTTTACGTTGGTCAGCCAGCGGTAGATGTTCGTCTGGACCTGGGCTGACTCGCCGGTCTGATAGAAGGTCTGATAAAGCGGCAGTATGACGTGGTTGAGCAGCATGGAGGACAGGGACAGTGAGGTCACCATAAACAGGCCACTGGCCGCAGAAAGTCCGCCTATATAGGCGATGATGGTCAACCATTGACTATCCACGGCATAACCAATAGCCAGTGGAAAGTACTCGGGCGGATAAGGACTCCCGATTTTGAGACCCGCCCAGAGAATCAGAGGGGTGGAAATACTCAACAGTAATAAAAAGAAAGGCAGGCCCCAGCTGGCTGTGAATAACATTTTTATGTCGCGGTTTTCGGCAAAGGTCATATGAAACATATGGGGCATAACCACAGCAGAGGCAAAAAACATCAACAGTGTTGTTCGCCAGGGACCATCTTCCAGATGAGAGTTCATCCCGATAATGACTTCGGAGTTTGCTTCAAGCCAGTGGTTTAATCCGGAAAAGCCACCAAACACTTCGACGATGACGACGCCGCCAAGCAGCGCCATGATCAGCAGTTTCAGCAGCGATTCAAAGGCAATCGCCACCACCAGACCATCATGCTGGCGGCGGCTGGCCAGGTGCCGGGTGCCAAACATCATGGTCAGTAACGTGACCATAATACAAAAACCGAAGGCCAGCTTGTCAGGGGAGGTGTCATCACTGAGCAGATAAACGCCGTCTGCCACGGCCTGTATCTGCAGGGCCAGCAGGGGAAAGGTGATAAACAGCAGCAGCAGGGTACTTAGCGTACCCGCCACGGGGCTCCGGAAACGGAAGGCCAGCACATCGGCCAGAGAACTGAGTTGATAGGTGGAGGTAATTCTTAAGATTGGTACCAGCAGAACAGGCGCTAATAAAAATGCGCCGCTCAGGCCAAAGTAAAAACCGAGAAAAACATAACCATCGTCGTGGGCAACCCCGATACTGCCATAGTAGGCCCAGCTACTGGCATAGATGCCCAGGGACAGAACATAGGTTGCCGGGTGATGAACCACTTTGCGTGGGATGATGCCTCGATCCGTCGCCCAGGCGCAGAGAAAAAGAACCGCCAGATAGGCAACACTGGCCAGAACGATATACTCCAGTTCAAAGCTCATCGCTGTTACCCCTGATCTGAAGGGTAAAGCCCGCGACAATCAGGATGAACCAGAGTATCCAGGGTTGATACCACTGTTCACCAAACGTAATCCACCAGCCCATGATGGCTGGAGAAAAAAGGTAAATACCGATCACCAGAAGCAGAACCAGGCGGTAGATATACATATTACGTCTGTACAGTTTTGCCGTTGGACGGACATGGTAATGGTTATATGGATAAACCGCAAAAGATTAAGGGAGCTTTGTTCTCTGAGCCTCTGCCCCGGCGGCCTCCATGGCGCTCACCACCCCAATAGGCGTCATCAATCTGAACAAAACCACTCAACTGCCAGCTGTTATCTTCCATCATGACCTGCATGAGTTTGTGCTTCATGCGCAATGCGCCATTGTAGGAAATGCCAAGTTGTCGATGAAGCGTCAGGGCAGAAATCCCCGCTTTATTCTGGGTGAAAAGATAGATACCCAGAAATCAGGTAGTCAGAGGCAGCTTTGTTGAGTCAAAGATGGTGTTGCTGGTAAGCGAGGTTTGGCAACGACAGCAATTGCACTGGAATTCAGCTTTCCCTGATACCGGTTGGCTGGAACTTTACCGGGCTGACAAGGTCGTACTCTATCGTTGTCATTCCCAAACGATTCTCCAATTGGAAACAGGGAGGACCTCCAAACAAACCATGCAGTCACCTTCCTCCTCAGCAACCGCAGATACTGTATCCCAGTTAACATCCACTGAAGCTGGAAGAGACGAGCCGTCAATCAGCCGCAAACGCAAAAGAAAGCGGAGCATGGCAGGTCGCCAGATTGAACAGACAACAACGGGCACTGGAGCGTTTCCACCGCATCAACAGCAACCTGAATCCGGTACCATTCCCCCCATAAAGCTCAGGCGTGTTACTGGCAATAACTCGTGTATTGAGCGCTCTTCTTCGACTTCGGTTCAGGGTAATCCGGAGCCAATGGAGACTGACTCGGCCATGTCTGCTGACGCAG
>NZ_JAGHQW010000045.1 GCF_017744115.1 Salinisphaera sp. G21_0
CAGGACGTGAAGGCCTTCCTGACCCTGCCCTGCTTGAAAGAGGGCTGGCAGGAGGGCAAAGACGAGGACGTTAAGGGCAAACCGCTCGACCGGGCACTGGTCACCAATATTTCCTCCATGTGTAATGGCAAAGGCTTACCGAAAGATCAGGACGTGAAGGCCTTCCTCACCCTGCCCTGCCTGAAAGAGGGCTGGCAGGAGGGCAAAGACGAGGACGTTAAGGGCAAACCGCTCGACCGGGCACTGGTCACTAATATTTCCTCCATGTGTCATCGCAAAGGCTTACCGGAAAAGACGAAAGTGCAAGCCTTTATTCAATGGCTACCCTCGGATGAAAAGAAGAGTCTTCTGAAACTTTCCTGCCGCATATTTGCAGGCCTTGGAGTACCCTCAGGAGAAAAACTGACTGATAATGAGAACAAACTCCGCCAATGTCTTAAACAGCAAGGTTACTCTACGGACATTGGAGGCGACAGCAGTGATGAAGAAGATGAACTTTTAAAATCAAGCCAAATGAAAGCACTGGCTCTGTACTTCTCTTCTGCGTCCGCAAAATGGAACATGACAATTGCCGAATTCCAACAATATCTTAATGCCCACAAAAGTCCACGAAATGACAGAGTGGCTGTTCGTGCTGCGCTGAAATCATTGCTGCCGATATTGGCTATCCATGGAGGAACGGGTATCCAGTTCTGGATTGAAAAGCATCGTGAAGATTCACGCTGCAATGAAGTACTCACTAAGGCATTATCCATTCCTGCACCACTGGCTTTAACAAAATTTGCACTAACGCAGCTCCCTGAGCCTGAGAGGAAGGAATACCTTGAACTGTGCAGAAACCTGAAGCCAGCCCCAACCCCGGCGCAGTGGAATGCATTACAGCCACTGCGCCAACAGCTTGGCCTACGATGGGAATTCACGCTATCTAAACGTATGATGCTGGAGATTCTCTGGCGACAGTCCGAAGATAACCGCGCAAAATACGCTGACAGAATGGACGAGCTATTCAGAACTGTGCCTGCAATCTCACAGTGGTACCGACTGCACTGGGTACTCAGGCCACAGAAAATGCAGCAATTCATGGATGCCTGTCTTGACTACCAGGCTAAACCTGAAACCGTTCCGGAGTTAGCGACTCAGCAACGGTTGTTGGAAGGAATGCTCCTGATAAACCATTATCTACCGGAACACGGGAATATACCGGATCTCTGTTTTTCAAACCGGGTGTCAACTGATGATGAAAGAGGCGTGGTTGTTGATGGTGATCACGTCATGTTGGGCCGGGAACGCCTGTGGCACTTTATCACGGCCATACTGTTCGAGCTTAAACAAACAGAGTATCAATTCAGGAATCAAAAGCTTACTGTCATGCCACTCGATGGTGAACCGGTTGTACTCCCAAAACCAGAGTTTACCATCACTGGCACCGGTTTTGTTATAAATAACTGGACCCTTGAACAGTTGACCGCATTTTTCAGGGCAACTGAATTCACAGAACAATGGTATGAAAAGCCTCAGGACAAGCGGGAACCCTATGCGATCAGGCTTGAGGCTAAACTGGCCCAAATGAAAGCAAGAACCAAAAAGACCAGGAAAGCCAAGCGTGAAAAAGTAACATTTCTGCTGCCACCTTCTGTGATTATCAACATCATCAAATACAACAAACCATTAAAGCCAGTGGTTTGGTCATCTCTGGAACACTATGCCAGCAACGGCCAGCTAACCACAAGTTTATGTAAGGCGCTCAGCCCGGTTATCCGAAATGATAATGATGGTGTTGTTCCTGAGCTCGTTAAAAATGCAGTGGCTGAAAAGTTGGTACAGATTGAGGCAACAAAAACACCCGTAGTAACAGCAATCGCTCTGCAACAACCTCCTGCAAGCACGACACTCCCTTGGGATCAGGATTCCACCAGGAGCCTTCAAGGGCCGAAATTTACCTTTGAAGCGGCAATGGAAGAGCTGGATCGTTTTCCGATATTGGGGAATAGAGAACTTGAACTATTGGAACCCTATCGGAAAGAGATGATACTTCCGCAGTTAATGAGTGTTCTCCAAAAGATCAACCATTATGATGTGGATCAACAGACACAAAACGCCTGGCATTCAGCTTTGGAATGCAGAAAAGAAGACCCTTTTGGGCTGAACGGAATTGACATTGACATTTGGGAATCGGATTCTGATTTATTGTCGCCGGATTTTGATTTATTTGCGACCGGGTCAGAACGGGTCAACAACAACCATGACTGGCTTGAAGAGTTCCTGCAAGGATAAACCAGTTGTCATGACACAAGCATTTTACGGTTAAAATGGCAACATACGCAGGTTAAATTGGCGCTTACCTGAAGAGGAAGCCGGAAGCGAATATCAAGAAGAAAGTCAAACCACTACCGCTACTTCCGCAATAATAGTTGAAGCCTGAAGCGAAAATATCACTTCAGGATTCCTTCTTTTCCTCACACAGTTTATCAATTAACGCCGGTAGCAGGTTGAGAATTTACTGTTTTTTTCTCGCATTGATCCACCTTCAGGGTCCAACCTGAAGGACAAGAATAATCGTAACGAACGAAAGTGACACCAATTGTAGACTGAACTTGTCTACGGCACTGATTGCCATAAGGTTGTGTCCCAGAAGGACACACTGATTACTATTTGATCCTCTAGAGCATTACTTGTGGAGCACTCCGAACCGGCTGGGAAATTACTATCCCCAGCAGCCAAAACAACGGCATTTCTGCACCAAGACTCGGATTATCTATGCAAAATGCAGTTCATATATTTGGGAGGCTCACCTGAATAATCATTTTGATGCCAACCCAACCATAGATTCTTGGGTTACTACAGTTATTGTGATGCCAATAACTCTTAGGCCACCCCGGACCTGCCAGGAGTCAGAACTGTTCGCCGTTGACAGCTACTCAGTCTCCCAGGCCATACGCCTTTGTATCAGCAGCCGTGATAGTAACAATAAAGTTCAGTTCGCTTTGGAAACCATTCGGGATATCCTGACCGTAGAACTGGAACCCACCTATCGCCCACTGGTGTTCTAATAATGATGACAAACGACAAAATAAAACTGATTACTAATTATCTGCTTTTCCAGCTTGGCTGGTTTGCCTGTGTTCTTGGGGGGGATCAAATTGCCCTGGCTGCAGCCGTAATAGTCCTTTTTATCCACCTGCTATGGATAGGTAACTGGCATAAGGAAAAACAAATACTGGCTCTTACTTTGCTACTGGGGTGCGCTATCGATAGCTTTCTTGGAAATCTGGACATCCTGAAGTTTAACTCTCAACTGGATGACGCTGGACGTATTTTACCACTCTGGCTGGCCTGTCTGTGGCTGATATTCGGCACCACTCTCCGGCACAGCCTTGACTGGTCCCGAACCCACAAACTCTACGGAGCCATACTGGGCTTCTTAGGGGGACCATTAAGCTATTTGGCTGGGTCAAAAATGAGTGATGTAACCCTTGCCCAGCCTTTATGGCAGACGCTGTTGATCCTGGCCATTATCTGGGCAGTTGTTATCCCAATGCTTCAGTCCTTTTCGCAGGCATGGTTGAATAAAGCAAAAAGCGGATAACGTCCCATGTTACTCAGCAGCTTTTTCAGTGATTAAAAAGCTGCTTTCAGCTACAAGTCAATCTCAATCAATCTCAGCTTCGAACTCTTTATAAGCGAAAATCCGATTGATGTGATGACTCCTGGCCAGCTTCTTAAACCAGTATGTACACCAATGCTCCGGCGTTATTAAATCCGCCAGGTCGGGAACATGTGCCTCAAAATAATCAATCAGAACACTCTGATCTTCATCATCCAGTACATTAAATAATATTCCGGGACCGGCGGTAGAGCCGTCATCCAATAGCCGCGCCCTGGTATGAAAGATCATATCTATATTAACTCGCCAGATGTCATATTTATTACACATCATCAGGCGAAAACGCGCAGTATCAAACCGGGCACCTGAGCCTGCTTTAATAAATTGGTCAGGCTCCAGCCAGGCGGGAAATTTACGAACAACCAGACCTTCGATCTTGCGACCACCGCTGGAAAGCCACTGCTGCAACGCTGCCGACTGTTGCTGCAGCAAATCATCGATAGAAGAACAAGGCAAAGTTAGTGCTCCCATCCGATTCTCCTGACTCATCAATTATCACTATTCTTCTTTCGCTTTGGATCAACCTGGTCCAAGGCAGTAGCCATATGTAATCCAAAATGCAGGGATTTATACGGTTAGCTACTTAACACTAACGTCTAAAATTACCTTTTATCACATAGAAATGACATTAGAAACCTCTGTTTTCTGCGGATGCCTGGTAAATGTGTGCAACCTTCTCCCCCTTAAGGCATTTAATGAAAGAGGTCGCGGTGCTAAAGTATGCACATTTTAAGAGTTAGCTCAGAGGCAGTATTAATGAAGGATCTGAAGCTCACAGAATACAGTCATGGTGCGGGATGTGGATGTAAAATTTCACCACAGATTCTTGACGGTATTTTGCAAACCAACCTTACTCTCCCAGAGTTTCCTAACCTGGTTGTAGGTAATGCCAGCAAGGATGATGCAGCCGTTGTTGACCTTGGCAATGGTGAAGGGATCATCAGCACTACTGATTTCTTTATGCCTATTGTTGATGATCCATTTGACTTTGGTCGCATCGCTGCCACCAATGCCATCAGCGATATTTACGCCATGGGTGGCACGCCCTTGATGGCCATAGCCATTCTTGGCTGGCCCGTTAATAAGCTACCGCCGGAAGTCGCAGCTCAGGTAGTAGACGGTGGTCGTCAGGCCTGTGCCGATGCTGGTATACCTCTGGCTGGAGGCCACAGTATTGACGCTCCTGAACCCATCTTCGGACTTGCCGTCACTGGTCGTGTATCCCTTGAGCATCTGAAAAGAAATGATCAGGCTCAGGCCGGTCACAAGCTTTATCTGACCAAGCCGCTTGGCGTTGGTATTCTCACAACCGCGCAAAAGAAAAAGCTGTTGCAGGAGGAGCACCGGCATATTGCCCGTGACTCCATGTGCGTAATGAACACCATGGGGGCCGACCTGTCTCTGCTGAATGGCATCAGTGCCATCACCGATGTTACTGGCTTTGGTCTTCTTGGCCATCTTCTGGAGGTTTGTGAAGGCAGCAAGGTAAAAGCCACGCTGTATACCGACAAGCTGCCACTTCTTCCTCATGTGGAAACCTATCGTCAGCAGGGCTGCATTCCCGGCGGAACGGAAAGAAACCATGCCAGCTATGGCCACAAAGCCGCCAATATTACCGAGCAACAGAAACACATTCTCTGTGACCCCCAAACCAGCGGTGGACTGTTGGTCGCGGTAGACCCGGCAGCAGAAGAAGCTTTCCATAACGTCGTGGCAAGATTTGAATTGTCACTGGAACCAATTGGAGAACTATCGCCTTACGACGGTGGTAATTGGGTAGAAGTCGTTTGAATCTTCTGGAAGCGCTTACTGATCATTTTTCATGGGCAGCCTTGCATCCATGCTGGCGTGCGCTTCTGGTATAAAATATATGCGCAAAAAAACCCGGCGAATGCCGGGCTTTAACGGTTAAACTATATTGGTCTGTTACCATATTCACCGGAGGGCTTTTTCGGTGGGTCTGCGGTAATGTTCGATGGAACCTCCTCAATCTGGCCTCCTTTCTTCAAAAACTCTTCTACCTGGGCATCCAGACTTGCCCTGAGTTTTTTACGAGACTCGACGGTCCTCTCTTCAGCAGGTTCGTCGCGGCTCCCCAGAAACCCTATATCAGCGCCATCAAAACCAGCAGCAGCTTTAGTCGGCTTTTTCCGTGCCATAGCTATGTCCTCTAGGTACTGGTTTTCGGAATGTCCATTCCGAAATATTTAGATTGACTTCTTGTCCAATTTTTATAGTTATAGTCCAGCATTGTTAAAATGCCAGTTTGGTCTCACCCTCCTGTATAAAAAATACATTATTAATGCTTGTTTTTTATCATTACGTATAACTTTCACCGTGTAAAGTGATGATTAACTTACGACTTCCGCCGCTGTCTCTGTGTTCCCCCAGCCATATCCCCTGCCAATTACCCAAAGCCAGCGAACCGTCTGTGATTGGAATGATTACATCGGCACCAAACAGGCTGGATTTAATGTGGGCCGGCATATCATCACTGCCTTCTATCACATGGAGAAAATACTCTTCATTTTCAGGTATATAATGATTGCTGAAGGCTTCCATATCATGACGGACATTGGGGTCGGCATTCTCATTGAGTGTCAGTGAAGCAGAAGTATGCTGTAAAAAGATATGACAAATCCCTGTCTTATACTTCTTCAGCTCCGATAACTGACCAATAATTTCGGCCGTAACCAGATGAAAACCCCTCTGGTAGGGACGCAGCTGAACCTGTTTCTGGAACCACATAATTTAACCCTCACTCAAAGGTGCCGATAACAATCCGTCAATCGTCAAAGGATCCGTACTCATGATGCCACTTTACGATAAAAATGTGCCAGTTTTGAAATCTGACGTGGTGTTCATAATCCGGAATGAACGGAGTTATCTACCCATGGCAGTTTAGCAATATAAGACAAGGTTAACGTGAAGGCGATACCGATCATTCCTGTGTTCCTGTGGATCATTGCATCACCGCCAATCAAAGCAATGTACAGTGATGAACTTAATCCTTCAGGTTGTACGTTTCTGGATATGCAGGCTTTTTACATGGAAGAGTTAGGCATTGATCCTGACATTAGTATTGAGTATGTGCAAATGAGGATGCCCGAGCCCAATATGCTCGGGTATACACTCCCACTGAAGAACGGGAGTTACCAACTGGCTCTTGCCAGGGGATTGGAGCCAAGTGAAGTCCGCATCACCATTGCCCATGAATTAGTGCATGTACGACAACTTGAAAATAAACAGATTAAGCTTTCTGAATTCAAAAAACACTATATGGAGAGGAGTTTTGAAGACGAGGCTTTTCGACTGAGCATCCCCCTCGCCATCAAGTTCTACACAAAGCATTCCTGCCAAAAGACGACATCTGAAGCGTAAACACAGCAGTCATGATCTTTGGGAAACAAGTCAAAAATAAACCCAAAAATTCATTTTGAACCGATGACAAACACACGTGACATCTCTAAAATCTCGCTCCTTTCCCTTAAACAAAGCAGCTTAATCATCATGGACAAAGTGATCGAAACCCCTGACGCTCCTCCGGCTATCGGCCCATACTCTCAGGGTATGCGCTTTGGTAACCTGGTATTCACATCGGGCCAGCTGCCAATCGATCCGGAAACCGGAGAAGTCTCTGAAGACACCAAACAGCAGGCTCATCAGTGCCTGAAAAACCTGAAAGCGGTATTGGAAGCGGCTGGCAGCGGCATGGACCGGGTGAAAAAAGTCACCGTATTCGTTCGCGATATGGATGAGTTCAGCAATATTAACGAAGTCTACAAGCAGTACTTCAAAGTACCTTTCCCTGCCCGCAGCCTGGTTGAAGTTGCCCGTCTGCCAAAAGATGTGAAGGTAGAAATTGAAGCCCTGGCAACGGTTGACTAACCCGTTGGCAGAGCAGCCAACAATGGTTCTCATTCATTAAGTAACATTTCGAGAACACATTAATTGAACGGGGGGTTAGCCCCCGTTACCACATCAGGTCATCCGGAATCTGATAATCCGCATACCAGTCTTCTTCTTCCTCGGTCAAATCACCAGACTTATCATTCTGCATGGCAATCGCTTCTGGCTTTCGCTCTGCAATCTTACTGGCCACCGGCGCAGGAATGACCAGAAAATCGTCGCCCAGTATCGCCAGGGCCAGCAAGCCCCTTTCCAACCTGGTTAACTGTTCATCAGTCACATAAATTTTCTTGATTTTGTTTTCATAAACAAACTTATATTCTGCTTCGCCTCCATTACGGGACAATACATTAGTCTCAATCAGTTGACGAACCTGTGCCTCCAACGCCTTACGCTGACGTTCATCTTCAAGCTGTCGATTCAGCTCACGATCTTTCTCAGCCTGAGCCTGTCTCTCTTTCTCCAGCTCAATACGGCGCTTTTCCTGATCGGTCATATCACCAGAGCGGGCAGCCTGCTGTTTCTTTTTCTTATTACTGGTCTTGGCCTGTAATGCCTGTTGTTTTGTCGCAAGGCCAGCTTTCATCAGCTGGTCACGCAGTGATTTACTCATCGTTATATACCAAGGGGATACAAAAAACTGGAATCTTAGCAAGCCCTTCTACTGACAGCCAGAGATGAAACCCGCCATTGTCTGCTTTTTGATAACCATAAAAAGCACAAAGCCCACAAAGAAGAACCTTCCTTTGTGGGCTAGTTGATTCAGAAAGCCAATAACGGCGACTATTGGTTAGTGGACATCCTTCCAGAATTCCCGTTTGAGCAGATAGGCAAACACAAAGAACAGCGCCAGGAACAGGTATACATAAATACCCAGCTGCTTACGCTGTTCTTGCATTGGCTCCGCAGAGTAAGCCAGGAAGTTGGTCAAATCATAGGCCATTTGATCGTATTCGGTGGGCGTCATACTCCCCTTACGCTCCGGATCAACCGTCAGGCCACAGATTTTGTCTCCGGTCAGCGGGTCACGGGCCGTTGGGTCGGTATCACCGCAATTGTCGATCTGTACTCCCTGAAGCCCCAGAAGCACATGGGGCATACCAACATCCGGGAAGACCTTGTTGTTTACCCCATAAGGACGGCTTGGGTCTTCGTAGAAAGTCCGGAGGTAGGTATATAGCCAGTCAGGCCCACCCTTGACGCGGGACACGAGTGTCAGATCCGGAGGCGCAGCGCCAAACCAGACCTTCGCTTCGTCCGGATCCATGCTGTTATGCATCAGATCACCGATCTTGGCAGACTTATCGAACACCAGGTGTTCCATCATCAGGTCATGGGGTATGCCCAGGTCATCCGCTACCCGTTCATAGCGCTGATACTGGGTCGCATGACAACCTGCGCAGTAGTTCTGGTAATACTTCGCCCCCCGCTGCAGCGAAGCTTTGTCAGAAGGGTCCACATTGGCCTCATCAAGAGGGTATCCCCCACCGGCTGCTGCTGCCAACGATGAAAACAGCACCGAAACCAGAAACAACTTAATGGTCAGTATTATTCTTTTCATTAGCCGGTCACCCTCTCAGGTACAGGTTTGGTCTTCTCCCATCGTGTGTAAAAAGGCATCAACAGGAAGAACGCAAAGTAAATCAGCGTACAGATCTGGGCAATGAGTGTATAAGTCTCAGTGGCCGGTTGCGTTCCGAGCCAGGTCAGCAAAATAAAGACAAAGGCAAAAACCACAATGCTGGTTCTGCTGATCATGCCCTTGTAACGCCATGACCTGACCGGACTGCGATCCAGCCAGGGCAGAACAAAGAGAATGGCAATCGCGCCACCCATGGCGATAACCCCACCCAGCTTGGAGTCGATTGGTCCGATATCAAAGGTAATCGCCCTGAGAATGGAGTAGAACGCGCCAAAATACCAGACTGGTGCAATATGCTCGGGCGTCTTCAGGCCGTTGGCCGGTTCAAAGTTGGCATGTTCAAGGAAGAACCCGCCCATCTCCGGGAAGAAGAAAATAATGCCACAGAACACAAACAGGAAAACCACAACACCGACAATATCCTTAACGGTGTAGTAGGGGTGGAAAGCGATACCATCCAGGGGCACACCATCGGGTCCTTTGTTCTTCTTGATATCTATACCGTCCGGATTGTTTGAGCCCACTTCATGCAGCGCCAGGATGTGCAAAACCACCAGGCCAAGAATAACGATCGGCAACGCAATGACATGCAGCGCAAAGAAGCGGTTCAGGGTAATACCGGAAATCAGGAAGTCTCCACGAATCCACTGCTGAAGATCCGGACCAATCACCGGAATAGCGCCAAACAGGGAAATAATTACCTGCGCTCCCCAGTAGGACATCTGCCCCCAGGGCAACAGGTACCCCATAAAGGCCTCACCCATCAGCGCCAGGTAGATGGCCATCCCGAAGATCCAGATCAACTCCCGTGGGGCTTTGTAGGACCCATAGAGAAGACCACGAAACATGTGGCAGTAAATAACCACAAAGAACATGGATGCTCCGGTAGAGTGCATGTAGCGGATCAACCAGCCATACTCCACATCCCGCATGATGTACTCAACAGAAGCAAAAGCGGCTTCGGCGCTGGGCACATAACTCATGGTCAGCCAGATGCCCGTCAGGAGCTGGTTAACCAGAACCAGCAGGGCCAGAGAACCAAAGAAATACCAGAAGTTGAAGTTTTTGGGCGCATAATATTTGCTGAGATGCTTCTCCCACGCCTGGGTGACGGGAAGTCGGGCATCAACCCAAGCCATTATTTTATTTCCCATCACGCATTCTCCTCATCTTTACCGATAATCAGAATATCATCGCCTTCAAAGGAGTATGGTGGCACGACCAGATTCGTTGGGGCAGGAACTCCTTTATACACCCGACCGGCCAGATCGAACCGCGAACCATGACAGGGGCAGAAATACCCCCCCTTCCAGTTGGCATCAAACTCCATGGGTTTGACTTCCGGCAGATATTTTGGAGAACACCCGAGGTGGGTACACAAACCGACCAGAACAAGAACATCTTCCGTCCGTGAACGGTACGGATTGGTGGCATACTCAGGCTGCTCTGAGCTTTCTGATTTCGGGTCGCGCAAACGCCCATCCTGTGATGGCAGTTCATTCAGCATATCTTTGGTACGTCGCAGCACAAAGACTGGTTTACCCCGCCATTCGTAGACAACCTGTTGCCCGGGTTCCAGCTTGCTTAAATTGACTTTTACAGGTGCACCGGCAGCCTTAGCTTTTGCACTCGGGTTCCACGACTTCAGAAAAGGCGTTGCAACCCCTACAGCCCCGGCAGCCCCCACCACCGAAGTCGCTGCCACGAGAAAGCGGCGCCGGCCTTTGTTTATGCCGTTGTCACTCATTAACCTACTCTCCCCATCCGGGCTGAATGCCCAATGACTTCTTTTTGTTCATGGGTGTGATAACTGGAGTCTGCGCAAACCTCCAGCGAGGAACTCTGTAAAACGTACGATCGATCAGTAAACCGGCTTTCCGTTTTTGAACCCCGAACTTTATTATTGGCAGGATACCACCTATCACAGTCCATTCGTCACAAGTTCAAACAAAGGACACCAGAGATGATAACAGATTTACTTCTGAAACAGGGCTTTTGTTAACCCGGATATTTCATAAACGTGCTCCCGCTCTCGCTTGTCCTTTGCCGCTCTGAGGGAGTTTTGCTCAGTCAACCGTACTCGGTACGGCACTCCCTCACAAAATCCCTTAGAGCGACAAAGTCCGGCGCGAGATTCGGGGCAGTTTATGAAATATCCGGGTTGCAGCCTGAAAAGAACAAAGACTCAAAAGCTCTCTCGCAGAACCACCCGTACCCCAAATAACAACCTGACTGCTGCAATCAACCCCCAACAATAAAGCCGCATCGCATTATACTTACCCACATAAGCGGCAGTGCGTAATGATACTGGTTTTAACGCATAAAAAAAATGCCCAAAACAGGGCACAGGTTTTTTAATAAAAGTTTCAGGCATAAAAAAACTTCCCGATACGCTCTCCCAAAAGAGGCACAAAGGGAAGTTTTCCAGTAATCCAGGCAACCAGCCGGAAAACCGGCAGGTTGTCTGAGCACAATATCAGCGCTTGGAGAACTGTGGACGCTTACGGGCTTTACGCAGACCCACTTTCTTACGCTCAACTTCACGAGCGTCACGGGTAACGTAACCAGCCTTACGCAGAGGAGAGCGCAGAGTCTCATCGTACTGCATCAGCGCGCGGGTGATACCATGACGGATAGCACCAGCCTGACCAGAACCGCCGCCACCAGATACAGTGATCTTGATGTCGAACTTTTCAGTCAGCTCAGTCAGTTCCAGAGGCTGACGAACTACCATTCGAGCAGTTTCACGGCCGAAGTATTCGTCCAGGGAACGGCCATTGACAGTGATACTGCCAGAACCAGCTCTCAGGAAAACACGTGCGGTTGAGGACTTACGACGTCCAGTTCCGTAGTATTGAGTTACAGACATAACCACCCCTGATTAAATTTCCAGTTGCTGAGGCTGCTGAGCAGCATGTGGATGCTCGCTTCCGGCATAAACCTTCAGCTTGCTGTACATGGCACGACCCAGAGAATTCTTGGGCAGCATCCCCTTAACAGCCGTCTCGATTACCAGCTCAGGCTTGTGGTCGATCAGCTTGTCAAAGCTGATGGACTTCAGGCCGCCGATGTAACCGGTGTGGCGGTGGTACATCTTGTCAGTAGACTTACGTCCGGTAACACGTACTTTCTCGGCGTTTACTACAACGATGTAGTCGCCAGTGTCCACATGAGGAGTGAACTCTGGCTTATGCTTGCCGCGCAGACGCAGAGCGATTTCTGTTGCCAGACGACCCAGCGTTTTGCCTTCGGCATCAACTACGAACCAGTCACGTTTTACGGTTTCTGGCTTAGCACTAAAAGTTTTCATTAAATTCGCCTCTGTGATATCGCTGACGCGATACCTGTTCCTACATGGCCGTTCCCTGCTGGGCAAGAGCCAGGCTAATAGCCCCAGATCAGCAATACCGGCCTGTTCAAAACATTGGGCGCTCAATCGGGAAACGGGAGCGGTATTATACCGTTTGGCAAGAGGAAATAAAGCCCCCTGCGAACCGGATCTCTGTTAAAAACCCGGAACCACACTATATGCCTTCTGTGACAGCACATCCGGGGAATAGCTGACCGGATATTTTGCCAGCACATGGTTTTACATCATTAATTTGCATAGCTCCGGGCGACATGACTAACGAGCAACCTGCAAATCGCTGTCAGAAGCCCTGAGGACTTTTAAAATATGCCGCCCCTGAAAGTCCGGATTAAACTGAAGACCATCCGGAAGCAATCTTCTGCCAAGCCTCTCAAGCTCTGAGGAAGCGGCACTGGTTCGGACTTCAACGGCCAGTAACAGGGAATTCAGCAGGAAGCCAATAATGCTTCGACTCCATAAACTCACACCAAAACCACCGGCAAGGGCAGCGTAAGTGACGATAAAAGATACCCTGTTAACAAAACCGTTTTTCTGATCCCCGTGATACCCGGTCACCATTCTCACGGGAGGCTGCGTTCTGTCATTATCGGCAAAGCTGAACCCGACACCTTCTGAGAGGCCGTTTATACTGAAAGGCCCGCCAAGATCGAAAAAAAGCTCATTATCTCTGGGAAATTTGTAATATCGATAACCATAAATCCCCCCCCGCCCTGCGCTACTGATATACAGTGACTTAAGATCCATCCACTCCAGGCTCATAATATAAAGAGTTCTTTCCGGGGACAGCATCAAATCAAGGGCTGACTGATGGGTTGCCAGAATTAAAAAAAGTAACAGCGGATTTTTCTGCAAAGGGGCAGGCATTGTCCTTGAATCAATTTTTTTTACCAACCGCCTGACCTTACTTTCCGTGCTAAATCGCACCTTGTAACCCGAAACCTCTGATGCGGATTCAGTCAATATTGCCTCATAGTCCACCAGCAACAATTGCCCGGTTCGTTTAAGGTAAGAAAGGTAATTGACATAACCAAA
This sequence comes from Salinisphaera sp. G21_0, assembly GCF_017744115.1. Lineage (GTDB taxonomy): Bacteria > Pseudomonadota > Gammaproteobacteria > Pseudomonadales > Endozoicomonadaceae > Endozoicomonas. The sequence goes on from NZ_JAGHQW010000045.1 coordinate 13,618, forward strand.
AGCTCCATCCTCCACTTCCTCCATTTGATCAATCTCTTCCGCCTCTGATGGGACTGAAATCATTATTCGACAGGACTCAGCAACCCCCTGCTGGCACCCCACGGTATATTTCAAATCCCCCTTAACACCGAAGATATCCCTCAATTCCACAGAGCCCATATAGTCTGAAGCCACAACGTCGTCAGACTGGCCCTGATAAGTCGCCATTGCCTGGCCGGTGATAATCAGTGCGATACAACAATATCGCCTCATTCCCCACACCAAAGCGCTTGAAAAAATCGTCTTTATTTTTACCACAAGCCTCACCAACAATGCTGCCAATCAAATGAACCTTAACCTTTTCGAGGCGATCACTCCTCCAGTCGATTGACCGTTGACCAGAAGATAACGGGATGCACAGTCAGCACAGTGCGTGGAGTAAAAGCATAGACGATGTCAACCATTGTGAATAATTGTGCAGGCATTCCGCTGCGGTCTCAGCCTGAGATGGCCGGTCTATCCCTGCGATGTGTCAGAACCGGTTGCACCTGACAGCGCCCTGACAACCCGCTACAATCGCCGGAAATCATACACAGGCAGATCAGGAAAACCATGCGCGACTTTATTATTGCCCCGAGTATCCTTTCCGCAGATTTTGCCCGTCTGGGCGAAGAGGTCGATCATGTTCTGGCCGCCGGAGCGGACTGGATTCACTTTGATGTTATGGACAACCATTACGTCCCGAACCTCACCCTGGGCCCGATGGTGTGCAAGGCACTGAGAAAGTATGGCGTCACTGCGCCCATCGATGTTCACCTGATGGTAAGCCCTGTGGATCGTATCATCGGTGATTTTATTGAAGCCGGTGCCAGCATGATCACCTTCCATCCGGAAGCATCTGAACATATTGATCGCAGCTTACAACTGATTCGCGAAGGTGGCTGCCAGGCTGGACTGGTACTCAATCCGGCAACATCCCCCGACGTGCTTGAGTACGTGATGGACAAACTGGATATGATCCTGTTGATGTCGGTCAATCCCGGCTTTGGCGGTCAGAAGTTTATCCCCTCAACCCTGAAAAAACTGTGCAGGGTGCGCAAGCTGATTGATGATAGCGGGCTGAATATCCGCCTTCAGGTGGACGGGGGCGTGACCACCAGCAATATCCGCCAGATTGCCGAAGCCGGCGCTGATACCTTTGTTGCCGGTTCAGCCATTTTTGGCGCGGACAACTATCAGGATGTCGTGACGCAAATGCGCTCCGAGCTGGCTGAAGTCGTGGCTTTATAAACCATGACAACATCCAGCGGGCATCCATTTCTGAACAACCTTGCCCTGGTCATGTACGACCTGGATGGCACGCTGATAGAAAGCGCGCCTGACCTTGCCGTCGCGCTGGATAAGATGCTGCTCAATATGGGCAGGCCTGCCGCCGGAGAGTCGAAAACCCGCCTATGGGTTGGCAACGGCATTCCTGCGCTGGTGAAACGCGCGCTGGCTGATGATATGCATGGAGATCAGCCAGGCCGGGTAGATTCCTCTCTGTTCGAGACCGCCCATGAATGCTTTAAGTCTTACTACAGCGAAGAACTCGGACATCACAGCTACCTGTACCCCGGGGTTTCTGACTTTCTTGAGGCGATGAAAGATCGCGGTATCAAGCAGGTCGTTATTACCAACAAAAGTGCGCAGTTTACTGACCGCCTGCTGCAGCTGATGGGTATTGATCACTACTTTGATCTGACCATCGGGGGCGACAGCCTGTCTGAAAAAAAACCTCACCCCTTACCCTTACTGTATGCCATGCAGAAGTTTAATTGTCCTGCCGGGCAATCACTGATGATTGGCGACTCCGTTAATGATATTCTTGCCGCCAGAGCGGCGGGTGTCCGGGTGGTTGGCTTACCTTATGGATATAATCATGGTGAACCTATTGAGTGGGCCAAGCCTGACTTGGTGATTGCATCATTAACCACTCTCCTCCAGTGACACTCAGCGAAGTCTTAACCAGGTTCGCGGATGGAGTCATGCAGCCACTGCCATTTTCCAATCAGCCACCTCCGAAGTTACCTTCCGCTGGTAAAGACGTGAACAAACCCGATTGCTGTGCCCCCATGCCTGCTCCACAACCTTTGGCAGAACGGGTACCGGATTTGGCTTCTCAGCTCTGAAAAACAGATAGTTAAGCGCAGTATATAACGCATATGCCCGACGCGATATATAAGCCCCGGGCTTAGCCTGATAACCACTCACCGCCGGTATCAACAGCTTACTCAGCAGTTCGGGTCGCTCATTGCAGGTGGCGCAAAACTGCATATTCCAGGTTGTGTAGAGATCACTCCAATGCTTCGGCAGCGGATAATTAAACAGAGGTTCCTGCCCCTGCTCATCCAACTCAGAAGCACATTGGGTGTATTTACCAGGATAATGCTGGGCCAGGGTCAAGCCTGCACAGGCATTTTCGTGACGGCCACTGACTGCCTCCACGGCAGTCGCTTCAATAATATTAAAGGGCAGAATACAACGCCCCTGCGAATGGGGGTAATTTGGTTTCTTTCGACCTTTCAACATCTTCACAATAGGCTGCTCAACGGAGATGAGCTTAATCGCTTTTTTGAAACCCAGCCCTCTGATAGCCCCCCCCATTTCATTTCGCTTTTTTTTCCACAAATGAACACACGCTTCCAGCACTTCGGTATTTTGAATCTGGGCTTTGGTCAGTAAATTAAGCGCCAGAGCAAATGGCAATACCGATTCCAGTTCATGAATAATTTCATTTTTACCCTTTTCGAGCATGCCTTCGTTCGTTTCACTGACATTAATAATGTTATGAATGGCACGCATCAAATAATCATTGTCCTTGATATTCCTGAAAACCTCACTGACTGCCTTTTCTATTGCTTCCTGCGAAGTATCATCGGATAAGTTACTACTGATTATTTCGAATATTTCCTGAGTCCACTCGCCTCTGCAATCCATCAACTCAAGATCCATGAAGGACTGCTTAACCTTTTCCCTCACTTCGTTAACATCCAGCTTCTGTATCAGCTGGCTGGCACGAGTATGCAAGTCACTCAGGAAACCATTTACCTTTTCTCTCTCTGCCGAACTCAGTGATGTTTCTGAGCGATCAATTGCCCCTTTCATACATAGTGCAATTTTCAAATAGATTGACAATACTTTATTGCAGATATAGACCAAAGGTCGGCTAATAAGGTAATCGGTGATCTTTTTCCTGATCGTTGACGACCCGTAACCTGTATGTGAACACTGGCCAGATATTGCTTTTGGATTATTGAAATTGCTCGGTAACAAGCCTTGAGTCTGCGCCAGTCCCTGAACGTCAGCCTGCTGCAGACCCTGAGTATCGGTGGAATTTCCTATCATGTGAATCTCCCTGAATAGTTTCTGCCATATGAAGAACCTAACCTATTGATTAACCGGATAAACTGACAAATTGATCAGAATTGCTAACAATTGCAGCATTGCATCATTAAAGAGTCAGGAACCTTTTCAGAAGCAGGGAGTCGAACGAGATGCACATTATCTATATGACGGTCATGCTATGAATTCAAATTCGACGATATACGACGGATCACTCAGCGCTAGAACTCTCTGGTATTTGAACAAGATAAGAACTTCGCAGGAATCTTTATCCTCTTCAGTATCCGCCTTTAAAAGGCATGCTGAGCAATTATCTGGTGAACAGCGCCTTAATCTTGTCAAAAAGATCAAGCCTGATAAGCGTCCCGGCTGGTTGGTTGACTTAAAATTCAGTGAAAGACAGTTACAATTTCAGTCAATACTTTTGCAACCATTCATAAAGTATTGCTCAACTTCAAGGCACCGATTACCCCTCTGCCTGAAAGGTGGAGAGCCGTCGCGCCCCTGGTTGAGGTGACATTGATATCTGCTCCTGCCTCAGGCAGCCATTTCAGATACTCCGATTTGCCCCATAATGCCGTGGCCATCAGGGGTGAGATACCGTGTTTATTACAGGGAATGGTACTCCTTCACTGTAACAGGCAGCTCTTTCAGGCATCCGGTGTCGTTTTCCTTTGTTTTGCTGGAACAGACTTCGAGCAGCCGGTTGCCATCGGTTAGTCTGCCCAAGGCTACATGTTTTTGACGGGCCTCGATCCTGCTGATTTTGGTGGCCATCAACAGGTGCGTTTTGCCTTTATTATTGGTGGCATTGACACTCGCTCCATGGGTAACCTACAGTTTAAGGCATTGTAAATGGCCGTTCTCAGCCGCCATGTGCTTGGCACCAATAGCGATAGCTGACGGGTATGCAGGCTGACCGGTGAGTGCCGGGCGGTTCGTCCCCGTTGCCAGACCGGCATCAACGGCCAGCAGCAGTTGGCGGAATTCCACCGGTTTGTTACCAGAAGCCTGTCCCTGTGGTTATGGTATCCGCTATCGATTGTCTTGCAGGAATCGGTCGATGCCGTCAAAGCAGCGACCAAACGAACCGCTTGACCGATCAGATCATGAAAGCATTTCAGCACTGGAATAAGTAGCTAACCAAGGAACCAAAAAGGATAACGCAAATCAAATCGGGTAAAGTAAAATCAAATATTACAGGACAGGTAATATGGAGAGAAAGATAACAGGCTCTGACCACAATAACCCGCCAATCGTCTCTTATCAAACTGAGTCAGACGACTGCCCTATTTGTCTTCATCCTTTTGCGGGAAAAGAAGTAATGGTAACCAGTTGTCGCCATATGTTTCATGAAGAATGCCTGAAGCTTTGGCGACTGAACGAAAATTACTGTCCTATATGTAAAACCAATCTTAATGAAAGGGATACTCAACAAGCCCCTGTTGCCCAACGCTACACCTTTTTTCGATCTCGAACACCCCATTGGAGCCCCCTCATCCCCTACATGGAGGAGTTGTACCAACTCCACGCGCACCCTTGGCTGCGGGAAGATCCCGTTTTGAATGCCATTGCACGCATGACTTATGGGCGTGAGCTTCCCGAGATGGTGCATGTGCATGTGAAGCAACTCCTTGATCACCCTCGCCTGCAGGAAAATGGCACATTGAACCTGCCCCTGTTGAACGCCATTGCAGACATGATGCCCACGGGTGGTGGGCTTCCCCGGATGGGGCATGTAGACCAACTCCTCAATCACCCTCGTCTGCAGGAAAATGGTGTATTGAATCTGCCCCTGTTCAAAGCCATTGCCGACCTAATGTATGGGCGAGGTTTACCCTCGATGGAGGATCTGGACCAACTCCTCAATCACCCCCGTCTGCAGGAAGAAAATGGCGCAGTGAACCTGTCCCTGTTCAAAGCCATTGCAGGCATAATGTACCAGCGAGGTTTACCCCGGATGGAGGATCTGGACCAACTCCTCAATCACCCTCGCCTGCAGGACGAAAATGGTGCATTGAACCTGCCCCTGTTCAAAGCCATTGCAGGCATGATGTGCAGGTCAGGACTGCCACGGAATGGGGAGCTGGAGCGATTCCTGAATCACCCTCAACTGCAGGAAAATGGCGAATTGAACCAACCCCTTGTCAAGGCAATTGCAAGCATGATGTACAGGTCAGGGTTACCCGAAATAGAAGAGATGGACAAATTCCTCAATCACCCCCGCCTGCAGGACGAAAATGGTGCATTGAACCTGCCCCTGTTTCAAGCCATTGCAAGCATGAGGCACATGCGTGGTTTTCCCCGTATCGAGCAGTTGGAACAATTCCTTGATCAACCTCGCCTGCAGGAAAATGGGGTATTGAACCTGCCCCTGTTGGACGCCATTGCAAGAATGATGCTCGCCAATGGCTTTCCCCGAAGGGCTCATGTGGAAGAACTCCTCGATCACCCTGGCCTGCAAGAAAATGGCGTATTGAACCTGTCCCTGCTCAATACCATTGCAACTGAAATGACAGGTCATGGGATACCCCGATCAGAGGATGTGGACGCCATAATCCTGCAACACCAATAGCCGTTTAACGGACTGATTGCCAGGAGGCTGTCCGGGCCATAGCGGTTTCGATCACAAAATGTGCCTAAATCCTGCCTGTTGTATACACACCTTTTCTGCAACAATACCATCCAACTTTTATCATCCAACAATCTTATGCTTAAGAATATTGCTCCCAACCTTTTTTCGTACCCTAAATACTGGGCTGAATGCTAAAGCTGGACAAGCTCCAGCATATCCCACTGGATATGGATGTTTTCCCCATGGACAACAGCAAGACTAAAAAGGAAAAGGTGGAGTGGCAGCAATTCCCGATGAATCCTGAAGCACTACAGCCACGGGAGATACAGAAGAGGTAAAAAAATCATGCCCGCACAATTCTTCGACTAAAATCTTATGTTATTCAATCATTGTCGTCGGGTCAGTCATGGGTACGGCCATTCAGAAAAATGTCAGGCAATTCAGTGCTTCTTACTTGATAAAAAAGGTATCAGAATGCTTCGACAGCATTCCAGATCATCGTCCAAACAAATGCGTGATCCCCTTTCCTAATTTCCTGAAATCTGCTTTTGCGATGATGCATCAAAAGTTCGATTCACTATTAGGATTCGATGAAGAGCGGCTTGATGAAATTTGCTGTCATAATCTTGAAAAGCTCTATCACGTCAAAGATGGCAGAGTCCCCTCCGACACCAGAATGAGAGAGGTTGTTGACCCGGTTAATCCACTTGGGTTGAAGACGCCGTTTAAAGAATTGTTTTCTGTCGTTCAGCGCAATGGTGCCCTTCAAGCTTATGCATTCCAATGCGGCAAATTGAAAGATCTTTATCTGCTTCCTATTGATGGTACTGGTCTCTTCTATTCGGGTACCTGCCGCTGTGATGACTGCTGCATTAAAAACGAGGGCAAAAAAAATGATTGTGAAAAAGCGGCAATAAGACGTTTTCTGGCGCAGACAAAGCACGACCATCCACGCCTGAAACTGGTGATTCTGCTGGATGGCCTATATGCGGACAACCCTACCATTACTCTGATCAGAGAGTATGGCTGGCACTATATCATCGTGGCCAAAGATGGTAACCATGTGTCGCTTATTGAGGCCATGAATGCCCTTTATGACGAAGGCCAGGCTCATCACCACAAAATCGTTGATGAGAAAAATAACACGACTCATAAATTCCGCTACGCCAATAACGTTCCCCTCAATCTTCAGAATGAAACAGAGCGGGTTAATGTTCTGGATTACATTGAAATCGACAAAAAAGGGATCCAGCATGTCTGGTGCTGGGTAACAGATCTTGAATTAAACGATGATACCGTTGAATCCGTGATGCGAGGAGGTCGTTGTAGATGGCGGATTGAAAATGAAACGTTTAATAGCCTGAAAAATCAAGGCTATCAACTTGAACACAATTACGGTCATGGCGAAAAACATCTGGCTACAAATTTCGCCTACCTTACTTTTCTGGCATTCCTGGTTGATCAGATTCAGGAACTGTCTTGTCCAAAATTTCAACAGGCCTTAAATAAGCCTAAGAAGCCTACACGAAAGCGATTATGGAGGAAAATCACCAGCTTCTTTCTCACGTTAATGATTGATAGCTGGGATAGTTTGTTTAAAGCCATTGCCCATGGTGCTAAAGCACAAAAGATAGCTTTTGACACATCATGATTTGGCAAGGTAGCCAGAGTTTTTCAGGGTTGTGATAGTTATTTTTCTTAGCAGCGAAAGCTGAGATCTTTTTGTGTTTTCAGAAATTACGAATACGTCAGTTTTCAGGTTATGGCAGCTGACGTGTATTCATCGGGAGTAGCTGCTTTCTATTGCTTCCTGCGAAGTATCATCGGATAAGTTACTACTGATTATTTCGAATATTTCCTGAGTCCACTCGCCTCTGCAATCCATCAGCTCAAGATCCATGAAAGACTGCTTAACCTTTTCCCTCACTTCGTTAACATCCAGCTTCTGTATCAGCTGGCTGGCACGAGTATGCAAGTCACTCAGGAAACCATTTACCTTTTCTCTCTCTGCCGAACTCAGTGATGTTTCTGAGCGATCAATTGCCCCTTTCATACATAGTGCAATTTTCAAATGGATTGACAGTACTTTATTGCAGATATAAACCAAAGGTCGGCTAATAAGGTAATCGGTGATCTTTTTCCTGATCGTTAACGACCCGTAACCTTTATGTGAACGCTGGTCAGATATTGCTTTTGGATTATTGAAATTGCTCGGTAACAAGCCTTGAGTCTGCGCCAGTCCCTGAACTTCAGCCTGCTGCAGACCCTGAGTATCGGTGGAATTTCCTATCATGTGAATCTCCCTGAATAGTTTCTGCCATATCAAGAACCTACCCTATTGATTAACCGGATAAACTGACAAATTGATCAGATTTGCTAACAATTGCAGCATTGCATCATTAAAGAGTCAGGAACCTTTTCAGAAGCAGGAAGTCGAACGAGATGCACATTATCTATATGACGGTCATGCTATGAATTCAAATTCGACGATATACGACGGATCACTCAGCGCTAGAACTCTCTGGTATTTGAACAAGATAAGAACTTCGCAGGAATCTTTATCCTCTTCAGTATCCGCCTTAAAAAGGCATGCTGAGCAATTACCTGGTGAACAGCGCCTTAATCTTGTCAAAAAGATCAAGTCTGATAAGCGTCCGGGCTGGTTGGTTGACTTAAAACTCAGTGAAAGACAGTTACAATTCAAGTCAATACTTTTGGAACCATTCATATTGAATCTTAGTAAAATAGGCAAAGTTACCATTGCAGATAACGATTCACTGTCAGATTTTCTCAATGAACATGTGGTGACTCCCTTTAAACACCAGGAGTCATATGCACACTTTGCTCCTGCAGACCAGCCAGAAGGGCTCGTACTATTAGGTTCTGATAACAACTCCCGCCAGGAGATAATCAACAAACTGCAGGATACCCTCGGGAACCCGGTTTATCAGTTGACTGAAATCAATAAGGGCTCCGCCATAGACCAGATGATCCTGCAGATAAAAGAAGACGGTTTGAGCTATGCTGTCATCGCTATCGAGGTGGACTGTTGCAATGACAGTTGTATACAAACATTACTGAATCAACTTCGTTCCAAGCTCAAACACAACAATATCAATGCTGTTGTTATGGTCATGGCCTCCCGGGAAGAACAAATACCTGAACTTTTACTGGATAAACAGTTCAAGTGTTACCGGTTTAATCAACAGAACCATTGGAGTCCACAAGAGAAGGTTGCCTTGCAGATATTGGCCAGTATCAATCAGTACATTCGTGGACACAAGTATTCCGTGAATGACAATGTTGACTGGAAACAGGTTGCCGACCAACTGTCTGACCGAATCCCTGAAGGGGTTAGCGACATTGACAGAAAAGACAAGTGTAGAAAAGTCGTGAATGAGTTCTTCATCAAAGTGGGCCAGGCATGCGCCAGGGCTGGCTTGTTTGAGATAGATCAGAAAATCATTGATCAATGCATCACGCAACGGCTCAACAAGGAAGTTGAACCACTTGGTAAAAAACTGGAGGATTTTATCCTGCATGGTCAACCGGAACTGACTCAATTTTTCAGGAATCATGTCATCCAACAGCTATTAAAACCTGAATTTTATGAACTTTATAACCTCTACTTTCCACAATCATTTTTGTTATATGGCATCCCGGGAACTGGTAAGACTCGTGGGCTGAAAGCACTGGCGAATTTTTTGGATCTGGCTTTCTATGAGATGAATCCTAAAACGGTTGGAAGTTGCTTCGTGGATGAGTGCGAGCAAAACATTGCTGATATGTTTGAAAAAGCCTGTGAGGCAAAAGGGGCCATAATTATGATTGATGAAATTGACAGTATGCTTCCGAAACGGAACGGTAGCTCTCATTTCAATGTTAAACGAACTAACGAATTGCTAAGGCATATAGAAGCGGCAAATGAGAATCGCATCATCGTGGCGGGAACCACTAATCGGCCAAACGCCCTTGACCCTGCTGCTCTCAGGAAAGGGCGATTAGGTACTCAGTTTGAAGTCAAGGGGCTGAACCAGACCGGAATAGAGGAGCTACTGACTCATCAGCTGCAGAGGTTTATGGACAAGGATAAAATTCTCGAATTGACCCCCGCCGTTAATTACCTGGGAGATAATTGTCTGGTTTCTGATGTTTATGATTTTTGCAATGACTTATGTTCTTTTGCTGCAAAAAAAGAAGTTCACCCCCTCAATCAGCAGATTCTAAATCAGTATATCAGTGAAAAAACGGATAAAATCATGTGTAATGCTCATGAAAATCCTGTCACCTCCCCTCCCCCATCGAAGCCGGGAAAATATAATCTGAGGTCAAAAAAGAGTTTTCTTTCTATCTTAAGCACTGAAGGAGCGCTCTTTGGATAGATATCAAGCTTGGGGGGAAACATCATCGGCTGTAAATTCATATCAAGCAGTCCTTTGACCACTGATTTCAGGAAAAGATCAATATCAAAACCGTACGCAGCCAATGCTCAAATCCAGACACACTGATTGCCCCGCCCGATGCACTCTCATCTTCGGGAACCCCCATCGGGTCAGCATACTCGCTGATTTGCAATAGCCCCTGTAGTCATATACCCTTAGCGCAGATCATAATGACATAAAGCAGTACTGCAGATCATAATGACATAAAGCAGTACTAAAGAGTCTGGATAGATCCTGCCCTGGTACGGAGTTTGCCGTGAAGCCCTGTCAAAGCCAAGACCGTTATCACCAACATAGCTTTCGACTCAGATACAACGACCATAACGGCTGTTCCGATACTTCCTTGTCTTCAACTTCCCTCCTTACTGCCTCCTGGCGCTGGCCATAGGCCTGCAAATTTCACTTAGCCCAACGGCAACATGGTTGTTGCCAAACATAGATAATTTAAATCAATAATCCTGTTAGCTTATTCGAGAGAGCTGCTATGACGCCTGAAGCGTTTGCGCGTCTGACCAGAGAAGGATACAACCGCATCCCTGTTGTACGTGAGATTCTGGCAGACCTTGATACACCATTAACCACCTATCTCAAGCTGGCCAATGGCCGCTACTCCTACCTGCTGGAGTCCGTGGAGGGCGGTGAAAAGTGGGGCCGTTACTCGATGATTGGCCTGCCCTGCCGCACCTTGCTCCGGGTCAACGGCGATCGTATTCAGATCGAAATCGATGGCCAGATTGTCGAAGAACACACCACCAGCGACCCGCTGGCGTTTATCAAGGCATTCCAGCAACGTTATCAAGTGCCGGAGTTGCCTGAACTGCCCAGATTCACCGGCGGCCTGGTGGGTTATTTTGGTTACGATACGATCCGCTACATTGAACCCAAACTGGCACAAAGCGCCCCGAAGGACGAGCTGAATACACCGGACATTCTGTTAATGGTGTCTGACGAACTGGTGGTATTCGATAACCTCAGTGGCAAACTGATCCTGATTACCCATGCCAACCCTGATCAACCAGCCGCACTGGAAAAAGCACAATTCCGCCTGGACAACCTTGTCCGCCAGCTGCAGACCAGCCATATTCAACCTCCGGTCCAGGCCTCTCTGAACCCCGCCTGTGAAGATGATTTTCAATCAGGCTTTGGCGAAGAAGCCTTCAAAGATTCCGTTGGCGCTATTCGGGATTACATTCTGGCAGGTGACGCAATGCAGGTGGTTCTTTCCCAGAGAATGTCGATCCCCTATGACAGCTCACCGCTGAATCTCTACCGGGCACTGCGAAGCACCAACCCTTCCCCCTACATGTATTACATGGATCTGGGGGATTTTCATGTCGTCGGATCTTCTCCTGAAATTCTGGCCCGGCTGGAAGATGGCGAGGTGACCGTAAGGCCCATTGCCGGCACCCGAAAGCGGGGTGATACCGAAGAGAAGGATAAAGCCCTCGAACAGGAGCTGCTCAATGACCCCAAAGAGCTGGCAGAACACCTGATGCTGATCGATCTGGGAAGAAACGACGTTGGACGTGTAGCAACCACAGGCTCAGTAAAACTGACGGACAAGATGGTCATTGAGCGATACTCCCACGTTATGCACATTGTCTCCCATGTAACGGGCGAACTGAAAAGTGGACTGGATGCCCTGGATGTACTAGAAGCTACGCTACCCGCAGGGACGTTAAGTGGGGCGCCCAAAGTACGGGCCATGGAAATCATCGATGAAATGGAGCCGGTAAAACGGGGCGTCTATGGCGGCGCAGTGGGCTACCTGGCCTGGAACGGCAATATGGACACCGCTATTGCCATCAGAACAGCGGTCATCAAAGACCGGCAGCTCCATATTCAGGCCGGTGCCGGTATTGTTGCTGACTCCAGCCCTGACCTGGAATGGAAAGAAACCATGAATAAAGGGCGTGCCCTGTTTCGTGCGGTAGCCATGGCCCAAACCGGATTCATTAAAGGGATGAAACACTGATGCTGTTAATGATCGACAACTACGACTCATTCACCTTTAACCTGGTTCAATACTTCTCAGAACTGGGGGCTACTGTCGATGTCCACAGGAACGATCACATCACCATTGATGACATCGAAACGCTAAAGCCAGACCATATCGTTATTTCCCCAGGCCCCTGCACGCCGAACGAAGCTGGCATATCCATGGATGTTATACGACATTTTCAGGGTAAGGTTCCGATTCTGGGTGTCTGTCTTGGCCATCAGAGTATTGGCCAGGTGTATGGCGGCAGGATTGTTCGCGCCCGACAGGTGATGCACGGTAAAGTTTCCCCGGTCTTCCATCAGGATTTCGGGGTGTTTCAGGGTCTGGCCAACCCGGTCACCACAACCCGTTACCACTCACTGGTTATTGATAAAGAGAGTCTTCCTGATTGTCTTGAGGTCACCGCATGGACGCAATTTGCCGATGGCAGCAATGACGAGATCATGGGCGTTCGCCACAGAGAGCTGCCCGTTGAGGGCGTGCAGTTTCATCCGGAGTCCATTATGACCGAACAGGGGCATGACCTTCTGGCCAATTTTCTCAAACAGTCCATATAACCATTGATTTAAGGGAATGAAGACATGCAGATAAAAGAAGCCATCAACCGGGTAGTACAACATCTTGACCTGAGCCGGGATGAAATGGTCAAGGTCATGCAACAGATCATGACAGGCCAGTGCAGTGACAGCCAGATTGCCGCTTTTCTGACTGGCATGCGGATGAAAAGCGAGAGCATTGAAGAGATCACCGGGGCGGCCATGGTCATGCGACAGCTGGCTACCCGGGTTGAGGTAAACGCTGAGCATCTGGTGGATATTGTCGGTACCGGCGGGGATGGAGCCCACTTGTTCAACGTCTCAACAGCGTCGGCATTTGTCTGTGCGGCTGCCGGTGCCAAAGTGGCAAAGCATGGTAACCGTGGGGTTTCCAGCTCAAGTGGCAGCGCCGATCTTCTGGAGCAGGCTGGCGTCAACCTGGATATCAGCCCTGATCAGGTGGCCCGCTGCATTACTGAGGTGGGGGTTGGCTTTATGTTTGCACCAGCCCACCACTCAGCCATGAAAAATGTGGTCGGTGTACGCCGGGCGCTGGGCATTCGTACTCTGTTTAATATTCTTGGGCCGATGTCTAACCCGGCTAACGTAAAAAATCTGCTGATTGGTGTCTTTAACCGGGAGCTATGCCGTCCCATGGCCGAAGTACTGCGTGAACTGGGCAATGAGCATGTTATGGTGGTGCATTCTGTCGATGGACTGGATGAAATCAGTATTGCCAGTGCAACTCACGTTGCTGAGCTGAAGGATGGCAACATCCGCGAATACACCCTGACACCGGAAGATTTCAATATCAACTCCCAAAGCCTGATCGGGCTGGACGTGAAAGACAGTGATGAATCACTGGCGCTGATCAAAGACGCCCTCGGTAAACAGGAGGGAAAATACGCTGAAAAAGCCGCCAGCATGATCGCCCTGAATGCCGGTGCCGCCATCTATCTTTCGGGGGTTGCCGGTGGCCTTGAGGAAGGTATTCTGATGGCCCGGGACGCCGTCGATAGTGGCCTGGCGCTGGAGAAAATGAAAGAGCTTGCCAGCTTCACCCGCGTTTTTTCTGCAGAAGCAGCCAACTGGTAAGTGAGAGGATTCAATTCATGTCGCTACCGACGATTCTGAATAAAATCATAGCACGCAAGCATGAAGAAGTTTCTGAGCGCCAGAATACCAGGCCGTTTGATGAAGTAAAAACGCTGGCCGCACAAAACACCCCAACACGGGGCTTTGCCCGCAACCTGCTGTTACGGGTGGAAAAGCAGCAGGCCGCCATCATTGCGGAAATCAAAAAAGCCTCTCCCAGTAAAGGGGTTATTCGGGAACACTTCGAGCCTGCTGACATCGCCAGAAGCTACGAACGCTCCGGAGCCAGCTGCCTGTCCGTGTTGACGGACCAGGATTTCTTCCAGGGGAGTGACCGCTTTTTACAGGCCGCCCGGGATGCCTGCTCTCTGCCGGTGTTACGCAAAGACTTTATGGTTGACCCGTATCAGATATACGAAGCCCGGATGATTGGTGCTGACTGTATCCTGTTGATCGTCTCCGCACTGTCTGACCAACAGCTCAGTGAATTTAATGCGCTGGCACAATCCCTTGGAATGGACGTTCTGGTCGAGGTGCACGGGGCCAATGAGCTGGAAAGAGCACTGCCATTGCCGGGCGCTATTCTCGGTATCAACAATCGCAATCTGCATACGTTTGAAGTGAGTCTGGACAACACGTTTGAGTTGCTGAACCGGATTCCTGATGGTCGGCTGGTGGTTACGGAAAGTGGTATACACACAAAACAGGATGTGGAATCCATGGTCCGGCATAATGTGAAAAGCTTTCTGGTGGGTGAGGCTTTTATGCGCCGGGAGGATCCTGGAGAAGCGCTCAGCCAGTTGTTTGGCAGTTATTTATAATGGTTATTCGTATTCTGTGATTGGCAAATCAAAAATCACATAAACCCGATCCCAGCAGGCAAATCGTATTTTCTGATTGATACATCAGGTCTTTGTGATTAATTCTGCCCGGTCATTCTTTGAACGTGGTTTTCCAGGAGGCTGAATCGGCCGAAGAGATTAGCCCTGAGCAAAGTAGCGTCAGGGCTTTAAGTTGAATGTCATTAAAATGGAGATTCAATTATATGACCATCACTGGAGAAATAGTCGCATCGTAACTATCTTGAGGCACTCTGTCTGTTTTAACGTATCTCTGCTCAAGGGCATGCTGAACTTTGTCCAGCACAGAACCATTTAATCGGTAAAAGTAGCGATACACAACCAAAGCAATCAGGCAAGTGGCAGCCGGTGCCAGATAGACAAGCTGGAGGCCATTCAGGGTTTCAGCTGACTGAACCTGGTTTGGCACATAATTGATAACAGTAAGGCAGACACCCACCAGGAAGCCAGTCAGAGCACTGGTGCATTTAAAAATCAGGGTATGGGTTGAATAAGAGACACTTTCGGATCGCATGTTCAGCTTGTAATCACCATAATCCACACAGTCCGCGACCATTAATATCGCCATCAGCCAGTATAGGGCGTTGGATAATCCAAAGGCAATACCAGCCAGTGCAATCAGAAACACTGAGCCCTGGGTAAAGTTGGCAACAACAAACAGAACCATCGCTGAAACAACCGGCATAAGCAGTGAGAAAGAGAAGATGGTTCGGCGTCCAAAAGCATCAACCAGCCTGGGAAATACAATTAGAGAGCCGGTGCCAAAAATACCCGCCCAGAGCATGGCAGCAGAAAATAAGCTGTTGTCGTTTAAGACATAGGTATAGAAGTAAAGATTCAACCCTGCTGTCATATTGGCAGAAAAACAGAACAGGAATGCAATCAGCATCAGCGTGATAAACTGATCATTCCCGAAGACTAGGGTCAGGGCGTCTCTGATATTGAACGACTGGTCCGGATCTTCACTGACTTCAATATTCTGTTCAGTCCATGCACAGGTGACCAGCGCGCTGATAATGGCCAGAAGTGCGCAGGCCACGGCAAACAGCAGATACCCCCTGGCTTCATCGCCATTACCCAGAAAGTTGACGGCGGCTACACCGAGGCCACTGGCCAGATACCCGCCCAGGGACGCAAACAGCCGTGGGTAAGGCATCAGTTTTTCGCGTTCTCCCTTATCAAGGGTAATGGTTGGAATCATTGACCAGAACGGTGCATCAAGAAGGGTGTAGGTCATACCCCAACCCACATAGGTGACCGCTATAAATACCAGCTGTTCCGTACCGGTAAAAAGATGGGCAGAAAACAGTGCAACAATAAAGATGGCGTTAAGTAGATTGCCAACCAGGATCCAGGGTTTGTATTTACCCCAGCGTGTTTTTGTTTTGCTGACGATGTACCCCATAATGGGGTCGTTAATGGTGTCCCAGATACGGGCAAACAGGAAAACAGTGCCGACAAAAGCAGCAGACACACCAATAATGTCGGTGTAATAAAAGAACAGGAAAGTATTAATGGCAATCAAACCAAAGTCTTTTCCAAACCCCCCAATACCATAGGAAAGCCGGGTCTTTAGACTGACGCGACCTGTATGTTCTTCTGCAGTTTTATTTAACATAGGGTTACCCATCACCATTATAGGTCTGCTTGAGACATTTAATTTTTTTACACGCTTTTAACTATTGAATATCAAATCCGATTATCAGAGAGGGCCTTTCGATCATTTAAAGGCCCATCGCTTTAAGGGATTGTTTAGCAAGATTCCAGGTGAACCAGCATCATGGATTCAGGGTCTAGCAGTGGCATGGAAAGCCCGATATGCATCAGTTCTTCACCAGAAAGTACCAATCCTGAGTCTATCCAACCAGGCTTCTGCTTCATCAGCTGGAAACTGCCATTGGCAACATCCACGGCATTAATTCGATATTTCCGGCAAGGTTCAAGCCCTGTGAAACGCACGGGTTCCGGTAGCGTGTGGCTACCCATGGCCAGCTGACAGATGGCCAGCAGTTGTTCGTTATCACCAGCAACACCATACACATGGCGATTAGTGTCGGTGCAGTCAAGTCGGAAACCCGTACCGGAATGTATAAGGTGCCGAAAGCGTTTGTGCAGAGCGATATAATCCGCCATTCCCTGCATCTGTTCTTTGGATTCCCGCACCGGATCAAGCTCGACACCCATGTGTCCAAAAAGTGCTGTCAACCCACGCATATTGATGTGGTGGCGCCGCTTGGTGCTGTGACTCTCTTCTGGTCCAATATGGGCACCCATGACTTCAGGTGGAAAGAAGTACCCCATACCTCTCTGGATGGTTTGGCGCTCCAGCGCATCGTTACAGTCAGAGGCCCAAAAGCGGTGTGTGCGACGCAGCACTTCATAATCAATACGACCGCCACCGGACGAGCACGACTCTATTTCCACCATTGGATGTTGAGCCCGCAGACTGTCAATCAACCGGTAGAAGGCTTGTGTCTGACCATGTACAGCCGGACGCCCTTGATGACCGGGCTGAACCAGCTCCCGGTTCATATCCCATTTCAGATAGCTGATATTGTAACGGCTCAACAAGCCATCAAGGCGCTCATACAAATAGTTGAAGCAGTTACGGTTTTGCAGGTCAAGAACGTACTGCCAGCGTCCGGAAGGTTGTTCGTAACCGTCCAGTTTCAGCAGCCAATCCGGATGTTGTTGGTAAAGAATGGAATCCTCATTAATCATCTCCGGCTCAACCCAGAGACCAAACTCCATACCCAATTCATTAACCCGGGCAATGACCGGTTCCAAACCGTCAGGGTATTTAACTTCATCCAGGTACCAGTCACCCAGTGCTGCCCGCTCATGGTTACGGCCAATAAACCAGCCATCATCCACGATAAAGCGCTCGACCCCGATTTTTGCAGCACCTTCCGCCATCTTCATAATGTATGCGGGATTATGATCAAAATAGATACCTTCCCATGTATTCAAATGGACCGGCCGGGGCTTTGCCCCGGGGAAACTGATAATATGAGAGCGAACATACTGGTGGAAGCGTGAGGAAATGCCATTCAATCCCTCACTGCTGTATGTCCCATACAACCATGGTGTAGTGTAGCTTGCGCCAGGCTCAAGAATGATCTCTCCGGGCAGCAATAACTCTCCGGCCTGGATAAAACGACGACCGTCACTTTTTGCATCAACACGTAGTTGGTGGTTACCACTCCAGCCAAGATGGAAACCCCATACGTCACCGGACTGCTCACTGAAACCCTTGCTACCAACCATGGCACCCGGGAAATTTTCGTGGGATGTTCGCCCACGACGGTTCTCCTGAATAAAAGAACCATGAATCAGGTCTTTGCGTTCTGTGTGAAATTCACGAATCCAGCTACCGTAAAAATGCATCAGTTCGGTAGCATAAGTGGGTAGCGGCAGGGTATTAGCCAGCTTATTCAGGATATAGTCAGAGTCACCGGTATTGGTAATGGTCATCCGGCTTTGCAAGATATCACTCTCTGCCTCTATTGCCAGTTCCATATCCAGCCGCAATTGGGCGATTGAGTCCACTGCTGAAAAAGAAACCGTATGTGGTGTGACACTCTCTTCACTTAATATGAAGACCGGTGCCCAGTGCTTACCCTGGCGATGGCCTTCAATGCCCGGTGCGCTGAACAACCCCCGACCGCTCTCCGGGCACAACGTCAACGGAATATCAGTATCCAGGCGTGCCTGAGATACCGGACGCTGTGTTGCTGATATCAAATCTTCAGTTATAGACGACAATTTTCGTCCCCAGTGAATAATTTCAGGCATCTGAGCCGTTTTAATCACCAGACTGGTAGTTCGCCCCGTTAAATGAACGATTTTCGTCACACTGACCTCTTTATGTTTGCGAAAACATTTGCATGAATGAACAATATACGACGCTGATTTGAGAAGTATTGATACTTATCAATAAATAATGTTTTCGCAAACATTAATCCCGTCAGAACAATATCGGTTACGGCCTCTTTAATGTTAGAGTGCTGTCGGAACCTATAACGGTAAACAGCTGCTCCCTGTTGCATACAATTTTATAACTGATGAGCTGCTGTTTTGTGTACGTGCAGAATGAAGCCAATGGTAAAAGTGACTTTCAAGGATGTGGCACAACTTGCTGGGGTATCCACCCAGACCGTGTCACGGGTAACCAACAATGCCAGCAATGTAACAGAGAGTACCCGTCAACGGGTAAGGGCCGCTATCGAGCAGCTGGGTTATATTCCCAGCAAAAATGCCCAACTGCTTGGCCGCAGACAGTCCAGATTGATTGGCCTGGTAACGTTGGACCTGACTTTTTTCGGGGCCGCGATGGTCGCAGGAGGTATCCGTCGGGCAGCCCAGGAGCATGGTTACAGTGTGGCTCTTGCTGTTGTTGATGACATATCTTCTGGTGACGTAATGAAAGCCATTCAGGAACTGCGAAGCCAACAGGTAGATGCAGTCGTTATTAATATGCCTATTGCCCGGGAACAGGCGGTTAGCCTGACCAATTCTTTTCCAGATATGCCTATTGTCTTTGCAGACACTTATCCGGCACCGGATATTGTTACGGTTATGTCTGACCATGGATCAGGAGCCCGGCTCATTGTTGAACATCTAATCAGTAACCGAAGAACGCGTTTCTTTTTTGTCAACGGCCCCGGCAACTCACCGGCAGCTGGTCTACGGCGACAAAACTGGATAAAGGCCCTTCAGGAGCGAGAACTGGAGCCAGTTGGTGAAGTGGTGGCGAACTGGTCAGCCCATGAAGCGTATCAACAAGTTACCGAAGTGTTAAAGTGCAATACCACCATTGATACTATCTTATGTGCAAATGACCAAATGGCCCTGGGGGTATTGAAAGCTCTGCACGATCATGGTCTTTCTGTTCCGCAAGACGTTGCCGTGACCGGCTTTGACGACACTCCGGACAGCGCTGTGTATCAGCCAGCACTGACAACAGTGCAGCAAGACTTTACCAGGCTGGGAGAAGTCATTGTCGAAAACACATTACAAATGCTTAGTGGAAACAATGCTGACGCCACCAACAGGAAGACTGAGCTTCAGCAAAAAGTTTCCGTTACCGTTCCTGTATCTCTGGTCATTAGAGAGAGTTCGACTCAGGTGTAAAAGTCTTGTCGGTTTTCAGGGGGGGGCGCTGGGCTGACAATATCTGCGACTACTAAAATACCGAGAAATTAAAAATCAACAGTTACGCAGAAAGTTCTGTTATCAAATAAGTCATCCTATCAATCATCAAATACAGATACCCTTTAAAATTAAAGGCCGCCCTGAGAGGGTCAGCCAGCCTTTATAACGTCAGTTATTGAATAATCCCACAGGCTATTCTGGCACCACCGCCACCCAGGGGTGGGTTGTCAGAATAGTTATCGGAACCGGCATGAATCACCAGTGAACGCCCCTTCAGTTCAGAGAGTGAAAGTCGAGGTGCTATAACAGGGCTGACCGCGTTCCCATATTCATCAACCATTAATACCGGTAAATCCCCAGAATGCCCGTGACCTTCAGGCCCCTCGTGGTGACCGGTGCTGTTTGGGTCATAGTGATCACCTGCGGCCAGGGCAGCAACGCTCTGGCCACCTTTTTCTCCTGGCTCACAGGAGGGATTTTCATGAACATGAAAACCATGCTTCCCGGGTGGCAGATCATGCAGTGCCGGCTGCAGTCTAATCCCTTTGGTGACATCGTCATCGTCAGCATGATGTATAAACACGTTGCCTATTGTTGGCCCATTACCTGCCGGAGTCACCTGAAACATCGCAACTTCCAGCTTTTCCTCTACCTTGCCTTCAACCTGATCCGTATTATTTGAACACCCGGACAGCAAAGCAGATAGCGCGATCGGCAGAGCCAGAAACCTGATACTTTTATTAGCCATGTTATGAAACCCCTGAGAAAACATATAAGCCTCAGTATAGGTTCCAATGACACTCAACAAGGGCTGATTATTACGGCTTTGCTAACGGGTGCCAAACACAACCATGGTTTTTCCCTTTACCGAAACAAGCCCCTGGGCTTCAAGGCTTTTCAGAACCCGTCCAACCATTTCACGGGAGCAACCGACAATACGACCAATTTCCTGACGGGTTATTTTGATCTGCATCCCATCAGGGTGCGTCATGGCATCGGGTTGACGGCATAAATCCAGCAACGTTCTGGCCACCCGGCCGGTCACATCGAGAAATGCCAGATCCCCCATCTTCCGGGTGGTATCCTTCAATCGGGCAGCCATCTGACCAGATAGCATCATCAGAATCTCGGGTTCTTTCTGCACCAGATCCCTGAACTGCCGGTAACTGATTTCCGCTACCTCACAGGCGGTCTTGGCCTTAACCCAGGCACTGCGTTCCTGCTGGCCCTCGTCGAAAAGACCCATTTCTCCAAAAAAGTCACCCTGATTCAGATAGGCGACGATCATCTCACGACCACCATCGTCTTCAATAACCACGGATACAGCACCCTTGATGATGTAATATAGTGTCTCTGAAGTATCACCAGCACAGAGTATGGTACTTCTGGCCGGATAGTTTTTCCGGGAGCACATGTCCAAAAAAACAGACAAAAAGTGTTTTACTCCGGAGGCTGGTCTGACAGGTAAATTCTTTGCCAACATCTTCTCACCACAACTGCCTTGTTTTGATCACATCATACCGCAAACTTTTCTTGACTGTCTTGGCACTATTCGATGAATGGGTGCTGTTACGAAGAATACAGAATTCTGATTGAATGGCTGTTTTGACACAAAGGCTTTAGAATTGCCCCCAAATAGAAACAGTCAAACGAAAACAGGAATTTCAAATGAAGGCTCAAGTCAAGTGGGTTGATAACCAGCGTTTTCTGGGACTGACCGACAGTGGCAACTCCATCGTTATGGATGCCGATAAACACCAGAAGAGCGCACCGAGCCCCATGGAGATGGTGCTGATGGGTTTAGGTGGGTGTTCTTCGGTGGACGTGGTCAATATCCTGGAAAAAGCGCGTCAGAAAGTGACCAGCTGCCATGTGAACATTGAATCCGAACGTGCTGATGCCATTCCCGCCGTATTTACCAGAATACACCTGTCTTTTGTGGTGAAAGGCAGCAAGATCAAAGCATCCCAGGTGGAACGTGCCGTAAACTTATCCGCCGAAAAATACTGCTCGGTTGCCCATATGCTGGGCAAAGGTGGTGTTGAAATCACCCACAGTTACGAGATTATTGAAACCGAATAGATGATTTAAACCACAAAGACACGAAGGCACAAAGGAAGCCTTTTTTGTTAGCTGAGCCTGAAAATCAGGCAAGCCCAGAAAAAACTTTGTGTCTTTGTGCCTTTGTGGTTTCATTCTTTTTAAGGCCTTTCGCAAAGACTCACAATCAGCCCGGCGGCCACTGCATTTGACGTCCCGCCAGCAAATGCATGTGTATATGGTAGACCGACTGCCCACCATGGCTGTTGGTATTCACGGCCAGGCGAAAACCATCCTCACTTACCCCTTCGCTGGCTGCGATGTCTTTTGCCACCAACATCATCTTGCCAAGCAGTGGCTGGTCTTCTGCTACGGCGTCATTCATGGTCGCAATATGCTTTTTCGGAATGACCAGAATATGGGTTGGAGCCGCCGGGTTAATATCCCTGAAGGCCACCACCTCATCATCTTCAAATACTTTATCTGCGGGAATATCGCCCTCAGCAATTTTACAGAAAAGACAACTCATTAAACCCACTCCTTGCCTATATGAAAGATCCCATCACCCTGCGGCCACAGGCTGCTCTATTTCCCGTTCCCACAACAGCGTTGCACCAACGACTGCAGCAGGAATAATCAGCAAATTGATCAACGGTATCAACATGGCCAGGTTAACCACCGCACCAAAAGGCCACGACGTTGATAGCTTCGGTTTCAATCGTGATAACATGTCGGAAAACGAGACACCCCGGTTATCCGCTGCATAGTCACAGTACTGGATAGCCATCATCCAGCCATTAAATAAAAACCACAACACAAACCCCAGCACCGGAACAAAGGACAGTATCAGCAGCACAATTGCCCGGGGCAGAAAATACAAAAGTTTACGCAACTCCCTGCCAATACTTCTCGGTACAATTGTCAGCCAGTCAGACAATTTAAGATCAGGCAGCTCGGCACCTTCCATTTGCTGCACTTTTTCCGCCAACAATGCATTAAACGGGGCCGCAATAAAATTCCCGATAATGGTAAAGGTAAAAAACATCACGGCCGCCAGGGCCAGAAAGAACAGTGGCCATAGCAGATACTCCAGAAATGCCAGCCAATCAGGCATCCAGCCAGTGAGTTGCTCCATCCACACAGAGAAGTGTCCCGATGCCCAATAAATAATCCCGGCAAACACCAGAATATTAATGACCAGCGGAATCAAAACAAACCATCGCAATTGTGGC
Source organism: Salinisphaera sp. G21_0 (assembly GCF_017744115.1). GTDB lineage: Bacteria > Pseudomonadota > Gammaproteobacteria > Pseudomonadales > Endozoicomonadaceae > Endozoicomonas. The sequence continues at coordinate 36,917 of NZ_JAGHQW010000045.1, forward strand.
AGTAAAATCATTTTCAGCCCCCGGATAAAGTAACCGGGGCCTGATGCAGGGGTGTTATGTATCATCACTTTATTGTTAATGCTTGCCAAAAAACGGAATATTACACCAGCAACAGCTATTTCTCTTGTTTTCTTCTCTTAATAGGGACAGACAATAAAACCAATAAGTTTTGCCAATTGCCATGGCTCAAAGGCTATAGCTATTATAAGGCCATTTAATCATTACCCCTTCCTTAATGGAGTACATAATGAGCATAATCAGACACTCCCGCCTGTTAATTCTTGGTTCCGGGCCTGCGGGTTATACCGCCGCAGTCTATGCCGCAAGAGCCAATCTCAATCCGGTGATGATTACCGGCATGCAACAGGGAGGCCAGCTGACCACCACAACGGATGTCGATAACTGGCCCGGTGGACAGGAAGGGCTTCAGGGCCCCGGCCTGATGATGGAGATGGAAGCCCACGCCAAACGCTTTGGTACTGAAATTATTTTTGACCATATCGAAGAAGTGGATTTCAGCCAAAAGCCCTACACCCTGAAAGGCAGCCACACGTATACCTGCGACGCCCTGATTATCGCCACCGGAGCCAGCGCACGCTATCTGGGCCTGGACAGCGAAGAAGCCTTCAAGGGTAAAGGGGTGTCTGCCTGCGCAACCTGTGATGGATTCTTTTACAAAAATAAAGATGTGGTCGTGGTTGGTGGCGGCAACACGGCGGTTGAAGAAGCGCTCTATCTCTCTAACATTGCCAGAACCGTTACTGTGATTCATCGTCGCCAGCAATTTCGCTCAGAAAAAATCCTTCAGGACAAATTGATGGATCGCGTGCAGAACGGAAATATCAAACTGGTTCTTGACTCTGTTCTGGAGGAAGTTCTGGGCGACGATATGGGGGTCACCGGCGTCCGGGTTAAAAACGTGCTAAGTGGTGAATCTGAAGAAATATCCGCAATGGGCTGCTTTATCGCCATCGGCCATACCCCGAATACCGGTATTTTTGCCGGTCAGCTGGACATGAAAGATGGCTATATCCGTGTGAATAGCGGTCTTACAGGCAATGCCACACTGACGTCAAAAGAGGGGGTATTTGCCGCCGGGGATGTTATGGATCATGTCTATCGTCAGGCGATTACCTCTGCAGGTACTGGCTGCATGGCAGCATTGGATGCCGAGAAGTATCTGGATGCGCTGGAAGCTTAAATAGAGAGTCTTTACAGGCTTCTTCGCCAGGAAGCCTGTAAGTCACCGTTTATTTATCGGTGGTCGTTCCTTCTTTCGCAGACTCACCGTAACCGTACTCTTCAGCCAACGCTCCCTGTTCATCAGGGCTGGATTTAGGCGCGTAGTCCTTGGGCTGCTCCAGGGGTGGCGTGCGTTCATTACGACGCTTATGAATCTTCCCGGACAACAGTGCATTACTGCTTAACAGGGAGTCGCCAAGCCGGTTGCGGACTTCTTCATCCTTACAGAGCGCTTCTGCACCATTGGCCAGATGTTCATGGACATCCCGGTAGGTATCAGTCAGTTTATTGATCAGGTGAGCGGATGTGGTGAAGTGATCTCCCACACGCTCCTGGTACTCTTTGAATTCCTGCTGAAGTTCATCCAGCTGGCTCTCCAGCCTGCCGTTACGGGATTTTGCACCGGACAGTAAATGGTAAACGAGCGCACCACACAGAATCCCCGCCAGAAACGCCAGACTACCGATAAACCAAAGTACATTCATGTTTTCCACAGTATCGCCTCACTTAGTGGGGCCCGCGCCCTTGTCTTTAAATCACAACGCCATGTGCTTTAGCGCCTGCCTATAAATAGATTGTATAGATTCCATTGAAGTTGGCCTAGCCCGGATATTTCATAAACGTGCCCCCGCTCTCGCTTGTCCTTTGCCGCTCTGAGGGAGTTTTGCTCAGTCGACCGTACTCCCCGGTACGGCGCTCCTTCACAAAATCCCTTAGAGCGACAAAGTCCCGCGCGAGATTCGGGGCAGTTTATGAAATATCCGGGCTAGCCCATAACGGCAAAAGCCAGATTCGAGCAGAATCCACAGACTTTTTATAGCTGCTTTCGTCAAAGAGTGATAAAAGAACATCAAAACCTATAATGACCGAACCCAGCGTAAAAATCGGTACTGTATCCGCCGATGAGCCTGAAAGGGTTCAGCAAGCAAGCCTTGCCACCTGATCGTAGTCCAGTTACATTGACAGCCTTCTGGCCCCTTGGCAAATATGAAAACAATAAGCAGCGCTCCTTTATCCAGTATCTGATTATGACCCCGCAAGCTTGTTATCAAAGGGATATCACCCAAAAAGGTTTTAGCAGGGACCCCGCCCAGGCTGAGGCGGTAAAACACTTGCAAAACCTCTATGAACAGCTGATCCAACCACCCGGGGGATCACTCCTCAAGAAGATCAAAGGTGCCCTCGGCAAGCCCCGGGAGCCATTACGTGGCCTCTATTTCTGGGGGGGCGTTGGCCGGGGTAAAACCTGGCTGATGGACACCTTTTATCACTGCCTGCCCTTTCAGGATAAGCTGCGCATGCACTTCCACCACTTTATGCGCCGGGTACATGCCGAGCTCAAGACACTGGAGGGGCAGAAAAACCCGCTATCAAGCGTCGCTGAACGTCTTTCCAAAGAAGCAAGAGTCATCTGTTTTGATGAGTTCTTTGTTTCCGACATCACAGACGCCATGATCCTGGCCGGTTTGATGGATCAGCTTTTTCAGCGGGGCGTCACCCTGGTCGCCACATCGAATGTAGATCCCGACCTTCTCTACAAGGATGGGCTGCAAAGGGCCCGCTTCCTTCCAGCCATCGACCTGTTAAAAAAGCACACCCTGGTGGTGAATGTTGATGGCAATATTGACTATCGCCTGCGTCTTCTGGAAAAAGCTGAAACCTACTATTGGCCCCTCAATAAGGCCAACCATGAAAAGCTGGAGCGGATATTTTCAGAGCTGGCGGCTGACCCGGAACATATTGAGTCGGGCCAGAGCATCGAAATATCAGGACGCCCTATTAACACCGTAAAGTCAGGCAGAGATGTGGCCTGGTTTACCTTTACTGATCTGTGCGATGGCCCCCGCAGCCAGAATGACTATATCGAGCTTGCTTGCCTGTACCATTCAGTCATTCTTCAGGATGTCCCTCAGTTTGATGCCAACCGGAATGATCAGGCCCGACGCTTTATCAATCTGATTGACGAGTTCTATGACCGTGGCGTAAAACTTATTTTATCCAGTGAAGTACATCTTGAAGCACTCTATGCCAGTGGTACGCTGTCGTTTGAGTTCAAGAGAACGCGCAGTCGTCTGCAGGAGATGCAGTCTACAGAGTACCTTGCCCGGCCTCACAAGCCATAAGTGCGTCGAAAATAACTACAGGAGTTTCATCGTATGGATCTTGGTATTCAAAACAAAGTTTTCATGGTGGCGGGTGCCAGTTCAGGGCTCGGCTATGCCATTGCAAAGAAGCTGGCTGAAGAAGGCGCAAAAGTCTCCATTGCCAGTCGCAGCCGGGAAAGTATCGCCACAGCAGCCGCAATGATCAGCGAAGAAACGGCAGCAGAAATCCGGGGCTATGTATTTGATGCCCGTGATGCGGATTCAATCACCCAGTGGGTGGCCGATACCCAGAATGACTTTGGCCACATTGATGGACTGGTCATCAATGCCGGAGGCCCCGCACCGGGTTTCTTTGAAGAGTTTGATGATCAAGCCTGGCAGGCTGCTTTTGAATTAACGCTGATGAGCGCCATACGACTGATCAGGGCAACGCTGCCTGCGCTTAAAGTAAACGGCGGCAGCATTCTTACCCTGACCTCCTCCGCCGTAAAGGAACCCATCGATATTCTGGTGATGAGCAATGTCATGCGTTCAGGCGTCAACAGTCTGGTAAAAACGCTGGCAACCGACCTGGCGCAATACAATATCCGCATCAACAACCTGATTCCGGGCTCAATCAATACGGATCGAATCAAAGCCCTGAATATGTTTCTCGCGCAACGGTCTGATACCAGCCCGGGCAAAGTTCGAAAAGCTGCTGAGTCAGCTATTCCCATGGGGCGCTACGGCAAGCCTGAAGAGTTTGCCAATGCTGCCGCATTCCTGCTTTCCGACGCTGCCAGTTACATCACCGGAACCAATACGGTAGTCGATGGTGGAAAAATGAAGAGCGTCTAACGCAACGGCAGTCGATATCAAACGTCAGGGAACCCCGCCCTGAAGGACGGGGCTTGTAAAAGCCTCTAAGGGTAGTGGTTAAACAGTGTATTGAGGGCTAATCACGGTGCTGCTATCGAGAAACCGACTATTAACATTGTAATAAACACATTAGGATGAAGTTTTTAAAAAACTTAAAGAGCTTCTCGAACCATTTAGTTGAAAATTTTATCGGAACAAGAACTTTCAGGGTGGTCTGCTCTCTGACGAAGCAAACCAGGAACAACAGTAATAAAATACTCACAATGCCCTGGATAATCGATATATGATTCCACCATGCCAGCCAGTTTATTCAGATAGATCATCTGCCTCTGCGAATCATGGGAAACCGGATTCTCCTGTTCCGTCTCATGTCGCTAATCCCGATACCGTGGTAGCAGTAAATCCTCGTATTAGTGTTGGTACCAGCCATTGCACAGTAACAGAGCGCCCTCTCATCACAACCGCCAATCTTGAGCGAACTGTCCGGAAATCACCCTGTGTTGAGCATCCCATTACGGCTGCTCTTGAGCGGGCCATTGAGGAAAAAAATCCGGAACAGTTACTGCGTCTGGTTGCCCGGCATCCGTCGCTTATTGAGCAGTATCCGGCCTGTCTTTTGTTGGCAGACGAAGAAGGCAAGACATTGGTTCATCGGATGGGAGCGTCGGATTATACGCTGTTGCTCCGTAAAGCGCTCAACACTGAGCAAGGTAAACATGCATTGTGTACAAAAGATCATAATGGCGACACGGCATTACACCATGCAGCACGCGCTAAAACATCCGGAAGTCTTGATGTGATCATTGCCTCCGGTGCCGGTGCGCAGTCTTTGCTCGAACAAAATAAAGAAGGATTGTTACCGCTTCATATCGCTGTTTTACGGGGGTACATCAGCAGCAGCATCAAGATGATGAACTGTGTACCTGAAACGTTGGTAACCATGGATAACAGTCTTAAAACGCCGGTGCATTGCCTGGAATTTTCCCAGGCTTCAGAGCGGGCACAGCTGGCATTTCTCAAAGTTGCCATAGAGAAGCCCTGTGTCCGTGAGAGACTGAATCACCTACTGTTCTTTCTCAATTTACACAGCACCGACGCCCAATGTGAAAAAAGAATCCAACAGTTAAGAACATCGGTTTTGCCAGCCTTCAGGCCTGTTATTGCTTATGGCCCGAATAAAGAAACAGCCATTTCAAAAACGGGTTCCGGGACATTCCGGTTCTCACCTCCCGGGGAGCTGTTTGCCCCTCTACGGAACTGTCCTGAAGTAACTTCCATATTTCCGGTGTTGGCCAGTAAAGAGTTGGCCAGCAAAGAAAAAACCTTGCCACAGAGTTACGGAGACACGGAGAAAAGAAAAAATCTTTGCCTCTGTGACTCCGTGTCTCCGTGGCAAAAAGAGGAAGTTACTCAGGGACAATTCCTATTTTCCCGAAAAGACAATCCTTCGGGCAGTGCATTCATTCAGGCCATGGATTTATCGTCGACGGTTTCATCCGGTAGCCGGGCATTACGCCAGAGGGCAAAACAGGTGCTTCAGTGGCTTGGAGAGGTGGGGGTGTATGGCACCTTTTTCTGCATGAAGAGGGAGCAAGAGCAGAGTTTTATCGCTCTGGGTGATGAAAATGTCAGTGTACAACTGGTTAACCAGCTGGTTGCATTGGGCGCTCCAAAAATTCAACTGCGATTATCGCCCCCATGGCATCAACCCACCGCTACCCGGCAGTCCGAAGCAACAGGTCAATCAGACAATGATGCCGACCCGGAATCTGCTGAAGGGCTGAAAACAGAACGATTAAAGCGGGTGGAACTCAATAAGCTGGCGCTGTTATTGCCCGGCTTTGATCCTGACAAACGCCTACCGCAATGTTTCCGTATGGGGCAAAGTACACTATCTATCGTGCAGTGCGATGATGGAGTACCAGAACCTGCTGTGGTGTTTTCATTTCTGGACCTGCCCGAAAAACACCAGCAACACACAGTCCATTGCGATCATTACATGGTGGTAAAACCCTACCGATTTGACATTACATCACCGGATGGTCGGGTGTTGTACACCGATTTTGATGGTTTGAACCTGCGAAAAATCCCCCTGCACCTGCCACCCAACAGCCTGCTTCCGGAGCCTGGTGCCATCAGAACTTTTAGCTCCGACCGGGATGAACGACAGTGGATCAGAGAAGCCTTGAATGCCTCACCCATAAACAGTCCCTTACAGGCGAAAACCCTGGGCAGAATCTGTACTTTGTGCCGACAAGGGCATATCCATTTGAGTGTCATCTATGGGTTGCAGCATCAGGACGTTATACCCAGAAGAGAACAGCTGTTAGGTCGATGGATCGATGCCTTGCAAAAAGTCACCCAAGAGAAACAGGGCAAAGCCACGCTGATTTTGATGGGTAAATCCCAGACACCCAACAAACTGCCTGATAACCTGGGCATGGCCAAAACACTGGTGATTATTGATTCTGAGTCGGAAGAGGTTGAGGCACAGCTGGGACAGTTCAGCAAACATAAAGCCGTTGCCATCTGTTTGCTGCCAGACCTGCCAAAACCGGTGTTTCATCATCTGATCACGGCTTCCGATCTGCCTGTATTGACCGAGGGAGCCAATACCACATCCTTTCTTTTGCAAACGGGCCACCCCTATTTGTCTACTCTGCCTGATGGTGAAACCCCGATTCCACAGGATATGGGGTATCCCCTTGAGGCGCTGAAAATTGAGGCTCTTTCTTATAAACTCAGGATGAACGAAACGGAACAGCAGCTTTTGCAAGAGGCCTATTCACTGATTTGCCACGGGCATTATCAGGAGGCGATGGACTATCTGGATGACCATAAAACAGCCCTGGCCGATTTACGATTTATCAATGACCAACAGCATCAGGACGTTTCTGCCGTCACCGTCCGGAGCCTGCTGAACAAAGGGGTGCGAAAGCGCCTCGGCACCCTGGAAAGGATGGCACTACTGGCGGCAACTAACCCCTCAGTTGATGCATTGGTTGAATATATTGATGATTGCCTGGATGGCTCATCCGTTGTCGCCCACCATTTTGCCCTGCAACGTATGCATGTGGGGCATGATTTTAACAATGCACTGATCGCCACGTTAGCGAAATTTGCCCGGATAAAACAGGTGCTTTGATCAATGTCTTTTGTCCTGCACTTGGCCTGCTCAACCACAATAGCAATGGCTTTACGCTTAAATTCCGGAGAATAATTCTTATGCTGCTTTACCGTAGTTGTTTTTGAGCGGCATTATAGACTTCGCTTCGTTCTCGTTTACCAACACTGACCACAAATACTACAACAACGTCGTCCAAGACTTGGTAAACCAATCGATAGCCCGAATTTCGCAGCCTGAATTCAAGATATAAAAAATCATCCGGGGGGATAAAAAAGGAGGGATAAATGTCAATACAGTTTTCAATAACTGAGTTGGGATCAAAAAATGTATGGTGCAGTTTCCAGTCCTGATAGCCAGGGCGCATTCTCCGGTGTAATCACCGACCAAAAGCCTTCTGGCCATGATGCCACCGATAAGTCGTCAGCCCCTGTTCTTCCTGCCTTGCCAAAAGAGACTCCCCCTGACCACAACAGCCCTGTCCCCGCCACTGCCCTGATAGAAAGAACCATTGCACCACCAGGGCATCATAACCCACAGCCCCTGCCGGAAAACTGGCAATGGCAATTGGTCTCTGGAATCCTGAATGGAGAAATTCACGCCCTTTCAGCATTGCTTCAACAAGGTGCTGATGTTAATTGCAACCTCTCCAGCCAGATTGCGACATTGGATCAACAACCTGTCAACATTAGCGGGGTAGAACCCTCTATTGCCGCCCACCTGCCCATGGCTGTTGAGAAAGGATCGCGGTACACCCCACTCTGGCTGGCTGCATTGGCTGGCAATCTTGAAGTGGTAAAGCTTCTGCTGTCTTCGGGGGCACACCTTGAGGCCAGTAATCCTCTCCATGCACCTCTGTCAGTAGCGACCGCTGGCGCGCATCGGGAGATAGTCAAGGTTCTGTTGGAACATCATGCCGACATACAGGCTGGCAGCACCACAGGCGTCAATTCGCCACTGTACTTGGCCATTAAAGGTGGCCATCAGGATCTGGTGGCGTTTCTGGAAAAGAACGGTGCCCGTTTGCAAATCGGTTGCCCGGGCAGGGGTGCCCCGATTCACCATGCCGCCAAAATGGGGTTTTCCAGAATCGTAGAGTATCTGCTCAATCGGGGCGAGGACATTGATAACCAGAGTACCGGGCAGCTTACCCCGGTTTATGCCGCGGCAATCTGCGGTCATTTTGAGCTGGTCAAGTTACTGCTTGAGCGAGGCGCAAACAATAGCCATGGCGAAACCGGCGGCAAAACCCTGATCTGGGCTGCCTGTCGCAGCGGCAACCTGCAAACGGTCAAATATCTGCTTGACCAGGGGGCGGACATCAACGCCGGCGGCCCGGACATCGACGCCATCACCGGTAGTAGACGCCCCCCCCGGAAACACCCCATCGAGGCTGCTGCCTGTTCTGGCAATTGCCAACTGGTGGAGTACTTGCTTGAGCGTCAGACGCTGAGAATTGATGCTCCCGGCCTCGGCACCGCCCTATTCCGCCACGCTGCTGAGGGTGGCAAGGTGGTGATGATGGATTACATTGCCAGCAGGGCAACCATCAACATTGATGAGAGGGGTTATTATTCCCCGATCTCTTCTGCAGCCCGCAGCGGCTCCATCGAAGCGGTGGCGTGGCTACTGAACAGGGGCGCAGACATTCACGCCAACTGCCGAGGCCAACAAACCCCAATATGCCAGGCCTGCGACCGGGGGCACTTTGAACTGGCCAAATTCCTGGACAGCAAGGGCGCAAGACTTCACGATACCGGGTGGGGTTCGCCACTCTATTGGGCGGTTAGCGCTGGCAGTATGGATACCGTGGCATACCTGCTTGACAGAGGCGTCAATGTCAATGCCGCTGCTTCAGGCTATGAGGCCCCTATCTACATAGCAACGGGGAGGGGTTTCGGTGAGATCGTGAAATACCTGCTGGAAAAAGGTGCAGATGTTAATGCCAACAGTAGTGGGCGCACTACGCCTATCATTGAGGCCGCAGCGAAGGGACACCTTGGGCTGGTCAAGTGTCTGGTGCATAAATCCGCAACCTTTGAAGCAGACCGTTTGCTCAATGCCGCCGCAAGCGGAGGTCATTGTCCCGTATTGGAATACCTGTTTGAAGAGAAGGCAATACTGCAGCGCATCAAGCCGTCATACTTTTCCATGGCACTCATTCAAGCGTCCCTTCAAGGCCAACTGGACGCAATAAAGTACCTGCTCGGCGCATTCGAGACCCATTTCAGTGCTGCCCACAGACCTGACATCTCCTACCCTCTCTGGTTAGCGGCCCAACGGGGCGATATTGATGTGGTGAAGTATCTTGTTGAGCTGGGGGCTGACGTCAATGTGGAATGCCAGAGCCTTGGCAGCGCACTCTGGACTGCATCACAGTCTGGTCGTCTGGATACCGTCATCTACCTGTATCAACAGGGCGCCAACATTAACTACTCAAACCCGTTCCACAATGCGGACGTACTTTCCATCGCCAGACAAAATGGCCATCAGGATGTGGTTCGGTTCCTGCAACAACAGCTTAATCATTCTCCTGCCAACCACCAGCAGTCCCCGCCGGAAGTCTTGGGGGCGCTTTCCCTTTACGGATCAAAAATAGAGTGAAATGAAAGCTGGGCGGACCATATATGACACCGGTTTTCTGGCCGATCTTTCTGGAAAAAATTCGGCATGCTTAGCAACGGCCAAACTTCCTCCCGGGCAGGCACAAGACCCTATCGAACGAGAAAAAGCCCTGCAGGCACCGGATCCATATAAAGCGACAATGGCGTAGTGATTCCCGATAATGTGATTATTGAACTGATCGAAGCGGCTAGATTCGGAACCGCCAGCGGATGAGGCGGTGGAGGCAGTGAGGAATGCTTCGCTTTTTGGACGGTTGATGAGGCTAATTTCCCGGTGTTGCAAAATGAAAGAACCCGGCTAAGGTATCAACGACAATGTGACGTTTTCTACCCTTAAAGAAAAAAACACGACCCGGGACTTTTACGTCACAGCAATGTCTGGATGGCCTTTTTGTGGCCTTTAGCAGCAGCTGTGTTGAGCACTTTAACGGTTGAGCAGGAGATATTGCAGCTTTGGGCTATCTTTCGCTCACTGAGGTGGTGCTCAAATTTGAGCCTGAAAACTTCACGAAGCTTAGTTTTACCCTTCAAATGAAAAAACCATTCGGGCAGATTTCAACGGTGAAGAGCTGTCGTTTACTTTGGAACTCTGGTGTTTATGAAATATTCTGGCTAATCTATTTTATTTAAAAAGCACCTTCAATGCTTCAGATAAATCTTTGAACTTTACCTGGCTACCGGTTGAGTTGATCTGTAAACGGGCGGGGCTGTTTGATGACTCAAACCGGTCAAATTCAATTTGAATTTTCTGACCGTTCTTGATGTTATGCAGTAAATTGATGGGGCCACTGCAAACCTCAAAATTATTTTTTAACAATGCTGTGCCAATATCAGTTTCGTTTTCGTTGAGCCTTTTTAATTCGTTGCGAATTTTATTGATGGTGCTGTCGAATTTCTTGGATTTTATTTCTTCAGGTTGTTTTGCTGCTTCGCTACCAAGATTTTCCTGCATTTTTCCTGCGTTTTTAACAACTTCCTCCTTAAGTTTTTCCTGAAGTTTTTCCTTACCAGTGTTAACAGCATCAGAAATTTTCTTAAGCAAGCCTTGTAAATCCGGATGTTCAATAATTCCCCCAATAAAGTCTAATGGTATTTGACCAAAAGTGTCCTTAATTGGAGCCACAAAAACATTTCTCACCATTTTTGGCAGATCACAATCATCCAGACATAACTTTATATTCACACTGACTCTGGCTTTTGATTGCTCCTTTTTGTCAATACTTTTTACCGTAAAATGGCATTTATCATATTTGCCCAAGAATTCAATAATTTTACCTTTGGTGCCTTCAATATGGAAAGGATAGCGATCCAGTGATAAATTATTAAGTTCAAAGTCAGGTATAAAGTGTACGGGAACGTAGATTTGTTTCAGGTCTTTAGGATTTTTGGTATTGCGGTTTTCTCTAATTCCGGAATAGCCGAAAATTGCATCTTCATAGCTGCCTTTAATAATTTTATCAACATAATCCTTTGCTAAAACAACAAAGGAGCTAACTTCAGGGCAAGGGATAAAATCCAATTCTTTCAATTCTTGATACTTTTCTTTAATTTCATCTAGGCACTCAACTACTTGATCATCTATAAATACTTTTTCTTGATAGCGAATAAAACCATCTTTTAAGTCAACTGGATTACTTTGACTGTGAGCATTTTCATTTTTGTAGTTGGTCTGATAGTCTTGTCCTTCAAAATATTTGTCGAGATAATACTTACGTTTATCTTTGCGTTCGCAGGCGTTGAGATTCCTCCAGTCCTCCTGCAGAGCTTCTTGGCAAAGAGAGTGTTCTTTAGCCAAATCCAGGGGTTTTTTGTCTTCCTTATCCATAGCATTGATATTAACTGGGGGGTGTCTTGTTTGGTCTAGCAACTCTATCAGGCACCGAATATTGTCTGCCTCGGCAGCCAAATGTAATGGTGTCCTGCCTTGTTGATCCCTAGCATTGATATTAACTGGGTGTTTTTTTTGGTCTAGCAACCTTTCCAGGCAATAAATATTGTCTGCCTCGGCAGCCAAATGTAATGGTGTCTTGCGTTGGTTATCTGGGAGATTGACGTCTACGTCATCGAAGCAGAGTATCCACTTAAGACAATCTTTATATCCTTGAACCTCCAGAGAACTACTGTGGTTCCAACATTTATCTTTAACGACATAGTGCAAAGCAGCCATACCACTATTCTGAACTTTGTGATTGATATCTATTATGTCGTCAAGCCTTTTTTCAAAAAACCTTTCCAGGCAATAATTTTTGCCATAAGCTGCAGCATACAGAAATAACCTCGAACGCTGGTCTATATGTTGTATTATATTTTTGGTTTTGATCAGTTTTATCAGGCCTTCGTTTTTGTTATCATTATGAATAGTTAAAAACAGTGGTGAAACCCCTTGTTTATTACTAGCATGGAAATATTTATTTATAGATTTACCTTCTTTTTCGCAGATCATTTTCAGAAACATTATATTACCGTTATAAGTTGCATAGTGCAGCGGATTATTATCGTCTATGTCAGGTTCATTAATATCATTTCCCTTTTTAAAATTAAAACATTTGTAATTTTCTTTCAGCCAATTAATTCTCTTCTCTGACATGGCTATACGATGCAGTAGCGTTATACCGTTGTTATTTCTCTCATGCACATCAGCTTTAGCCTTTATCAGCTCTCTTACGCATGCATCAGTATCAGCCAGGAGCAGTGGGGTGTCACCATTTTCATCTTTAGCATCGATGCATGTTAATTCTTTGAGTTCTTTCTTCAGTAGTAACTGAAGACAATTACTGTGCTTTTTCTCGGCTGCATAGTGCAGGGGTGTCCTCTTTTTATGATCTTTAAGATTGATGGATTTTGCCAAGTACCCTTCCCTTTTCGCTTTCTCCAGAAATTTTTCCAGGTAATTTTTGTTGCCTTTTTCTGCAGCGTAGTGCAGGAGTGTTTTACCGTCAGTTTCGTCCGGATCTTCCAGGCGTATCCTATTGACCAGTTTCTCTGTACTTTCGCTGTCATAATTTTCATCGATGGCTAATCGCAGGGCATGAGTGATATTTGGGGGCGAGAAATGCTGAACTTTCCTACATAATTCTTCCAGAAATTTCTCATCCTTGTTTAAAATTGCATAATGTAGCGGTGTTTTTCCACTGTTGTCAGTTTGGTTGATATTCGCGATAGAGAGTAGTTGTTCCAGACATGATTTGAAGCCCTTTGGGTATTCCGGAAGCATTCGGCCACCCATTCCGGTAACATCCGGCCACTGATTCCGGAAACATTCGGCCACCTATTCCGGTAACATCCGGCCACCCTTTTCCAGCCAGCGGCGCAGTCTATTTCA